>NZ_VSTH01000035.1 GCF_008123965.1 Bradyrhizobium hipponense
GTCCCAACTCGCAATGACGGTGCTTGTGGGTGGAGCATGCCCAAACAAAAACCCCGGCCTTTCGGCCGGGGCTCGTGTCGTCCACTCTGAGCCGGGCGCTTAGTCGCGCTGGCCGAGGAGCTGCAACAGCAGCGTGAACAGGTTGATGAAGTTCAGGTACAGCGACAGCGCGCCGGTGATGGCCGCACGCTCTGCGATGTCACCGCCGGCCGAAGCGTAGCCGTAGATGTAGTCGTTCTTCAGCCGCTGGGTGTCCCAGGCGGTGAGGCCCGCGAACACCAGCACACCGACCACCGACACGATGAACTGCAGCATCGTGCTCGCCAGGAACAGGTTGACCAGGCTCGCGATGATGATGCCGATCAGACCCATGAACAGGAACGAGCCCATTCCGCTCATGTCACGCTTGGTGGTGTAGCCGTAGAAGCTGAGCGCACCGAACGTGGCAGCAGTGATGAAGAACACCCGCACGATGGAGGTGTGCGTGAACACCAGGAAGATCGATGACAGCGAGATGCCCATCAGCGCCGAGAATACCCAGAACAGGATCTGGGCGGTCGAGGGGGCGAGACGGTTGATACCCGCCGAGATCACGAACACCATGGCGAGCGGTGCCAGCATGAACAGCCATTTCAGCGGGCTGACGAACATCGCGTAGCCGAACGGCGTCAGGAACAGCTTGCCGACGCGAACGGCTTCCGCCGTCGGAACGTCGGTTACGGCGGCCATGTAGACGCCGAGCGCGGCCAGGCCGGTGATGGCGAGGCCAATGCTCATGTAATTGTAGATGCGCAGCATGTATGCGCGCAGGCCGGCATCGACCGTCGCGGCGTCAACACGCCCGGCGGCCCTGCCGAAAGGAGAAGCGTAGTTACGGTCTAGGTCCGACATGGTCGAATTCCCGTTGGTTGGCCGGTCCGGCATGAGGGTCGCCATGCCGCCGGTTCGTCAAACTCTATCTCGGATACCGATGCCTGCCGAGTAAATTTTGGCTCACAATCGGGGCTCCGAACCCATTCGATATGTGGGAAACTAACACATCCGCTGCAACCGTCCACGCGCGGCTGAATGTCGCCCTTAGCCACAATCCTGGCGAGCGGACGTGGTTAATCGCAGGAATCGTGCGATTCCGCTCCCGCGCGGCCACCCGCTACATTTTGTCACAAATTCCGCAACACCGTGGCGGGCTTTTTGTTCAACGCCAGCAGCGTACCGGCGAGCCCGAGCCCGACAGTGACGATCAGGGCGGCCGCGACCACGCCGGCAGCGCTTGGCGCCTGCCAGACGAAAGTGAGCGTCATCACCCGTGTAACGATGGTCCAGGCCGCGATGCTGCCGGCGATCACGCCGAACACAGCGGTGGCCAGCCCGATCAGGAGGTATTCGAGGGCGTAGGCGCCGAGCAGCCGCAGCCGGGTCGCCCCTAGCGTCTTCAGGATCACTGCATCGTAGACCCGGTGGCGGTGGCCGGCGGCAAGCGCCCCGCCCAGTACAAGAATCGCCGAGATCAGGGTCACGGCGCTGGCACCGCGGATCGCCAGCGCGAGATTGGTCACGACCGAGCCGACCGTCTCCATCACCTCGCGCACGCGCACGCTCGTGACCATCGGATAGGCGTCGGCGACCTCTGTGATGATCCTGCCGTCGCCGGCGGCGTCTCCGCCGGCTTGCGTCAGCGTCGCGATATGGGTGTGCGGCGCGCCCTTGAAGGCGTTGGGCGAGAACACCAGGACGAAATTGATGCCGAGCCCCTGCCAGTCGATCTTGCGCAAATTGCTGATCTTCGCCGGGATGTCGCGGCCGAGCACGTTGACCACGACCTCGTCGCCGATCTTGAGACCGAGCCCGTCGGCGATCTTCTTCTCCATCGAGACCAGGGGCGGGCCGGAATAATCGGCGCCCCACCACTCGCCGTCGATGACCTCTGAGCCTTTCGGCAGCTCGCCGGTGTAGGTCAGGCCGCGGTCGCTTTGCAGGACCCATTCGGAATCGGTCGACGGCTTCAGGTCTTCGGCACGGACGCCGCGCGCGGCGACGATGCGCCCGCGCAGCATCGGCACGTCCTCAACCTTCGCATCCGGCACGATTCCGCGCAGATAGTGGTCGAACTCGGCGGCCTGGGTGCTCGGGATGTCGATGAAGTAGAAGGACGGCGCGTGATCCGGGAGCGCTGCCAGAAACTGCCGGCGCAGATTGCCATCGATCTGGGTGATGGTGACGAGCACCGCGAGCCCGAGGCCGAGCGACAGCACCACCGAGGGCGTCAGCGCGCCCGGCCGGTGGATGTTGGCGATCGCGAGCCGCAGCATCGGCAGCCGCGTGCGCGGCAACCGGCGCGCGATCGTCATCAGTACGGCGGCGACGCCCCGGAGCAGCGCGAAAACGACGATGGAAGAGACCACGAACACCGCGGCGATGCGTTTGTCGAACGACAGCCCGATCACGACGGTGACGAGCAGGGCGACGACGACGCCCATGAAGGCGAGATAGCGCCAGCGCGGCCGGTGCCATTCGTTGCTGATGGTGTCGCGGAACAGGGCGGCGACTGGCACGTCATGCACCCGCCCGAGCGGCCACAGGCCGAAGGCGAGCGCGGTCAGCAGGCCATAGACGAAGGACAGTGCGAGCTCGTCAGCATGCACCGCCGGGATGACCGGCAGCGGCAGCAGCTTTCCGAACAGGCCGACGATGGCAAAGGGCATCGCGGCACCGAGCGCCAGCCCGATCGCCGAGCCGATTGCGGCCAGCAGCAGGACTTGCGCGAGATAGATGCCGAACACGTCGCGACCGGTGGCGCCGACCGCCTTCAAGGCCGCGATCACCTCGAGCTTGCGGTCGATGTGGCTCTTCACGGCATTGGCGACGCCGACGCCGCCGACCAGCAGCGCGGCGAGGCCGACCAGCGTCAGGAACTGCGTAAAGCGGCTGATATTGCGCTCGAGCTGCGGCGAGGCATTGGAGCGGCTGCGGATCTCCCAGCCGGCCTGCGGCGCGGCGTTGCGCGCATCGGCGATGAAGGCGTCAGTGGCGCGGTCGCTGTTGGCGATCTCCGGCAGCTTGACCCGGTAGACCCAGCGCACCAGACTGCCGGGCTGGATAAGCCCGGTGGCATGCAGGCCGGCCTCGCTGATCAGGAAGCGCGGGCCGAAGCCGATGCCGCCGGCGAGCTTGTCCGGCTCGGCTTCGACGGTGCTGCGAATCTGGAAGGTCGCGGACCCGATGGTGACGCGGTCGCCGGTCTTCAGCGAGAGCCGCGCCAGCAGTGTCGGATCGGCGCCGGCGCCGAATGCGCCGTCGCGCTCCGCGAGCAGGTCCGACAGCGGCATCTGCGGCGCCAGCGTCAACTGTCCCAGCATCGGATAGCTGCCATCGACAGCTTTCATCTCGACCAGCGCCAGCTTGCCTTCGGTCGAACGCGCCATGCCGCGCAGGGTCGCTGCGACCGAGACGGTGCCGCGCGAACGCAGGAAGGCGACTTCCTCCGGTTTGGCCTCGCGCTGAAACAAGACGAACGACACGTCGCCGCCGAGCAACGTGCGGCCCTCGCGTGCAAGACCGTCGCTGAGGCTCGCCGACACCGAGCCGACCCCGGCGATCGCCATCACGCCGAGCGCGATGCAGGCGATGAAAACGTAGAAGCCGCGCAGGCCTCCGCGCAATTCGCGCGTAGCGTAGCGCAGCGACAGCGCGGCGCCGTTGGGGCGCGCAAACGGTTCGGCTGCGGCGCTCATGCGGGCAGGGACTGCGTATCGATGCGCCCCGAACGCAGCCGGATCACCCGATCGCAGCGATGCGCGAGCGAGGCGTCGTGCGTGACCAGCACCAGGGTCATGCCGCGCTCGTCATGCTTGCCGAACAAGAGATCGACGATCTGCTTGCCGGTCGCCTCGTCGAGATTGCCGGTCGGCTCGTCGGCGACGAGGATGGCGGGATCGGGCGCCAGCGCGCGGGCCAGCGCGACGCGCTGCTGCTCGCCGCCGGAGAGTTGCGTTGGATAATGATGCAGACGGTCGCCGAGCCCGACCGATTGCAGCTCCTGCGCGGCGCGTTTGGCAGCATCCGGATTGCCGGCGAGCTCGAGCGGCACCGCGACGTTTTCCAGCGCCGTCATGGTTGGGATCAAGTGGAAGGATTGGAAGACGATGCCGACCTGGCGGCCGCGGAAGCGGGCGAGCGCATCCTCGTCGAGGGCATTGAAAGGCGTGCCATTGACCACCACCTCTCCGCTATCAGGACGCTCCAGCCCCGCCATCACCATCAGCAGCGTGGATTTGCCCGAGCCTGACGGGCCGATCAGGCCGATCGTCTCGCTCCGGCCGACCCGCAGGCTGATATCCTTGAGGATGTGAACGCGTGCCGCCCCCGTACCCAATGAGAGATTGACGTTGGAGATGGCGATGGTGTCCGGCGCAGTGCCGGCGAGCGAAGAGGATTCGATGCGAGTGTCCATGGTCCGGTCATATGGCAACTCCGCTGGCGCGGTCGAGAGGCGTTACGGATTGTTCATGCACATAGCCGTGTTGATGTTCGCTTTGATGACGGTCGCGAATGCGGCCTCGGCCCAGACGCAGCCTCCGGCGAAACCGATCAAGCTGGTGGTCCTCGGCGATTCCTTGAGCGCCGGTCTCGGGCTTGCCGGCCAGGAGGCGTTTCCTGCGAAACTTAAAAAAGCCTTGCAGGACAAAAGCATGGCGGTTGATATGGTCAATGCCGGGGTGTCGGGTGACACCACCTCCGGCGGCCGCGACCGGCTCGACTGGTCGGTGCCGGAGGGAACCGAGGGCGTGATCGTCGAACTCGGCGCCAACGACGCGCTGCGCGGCATCGATCCCGACCTGACACGCGCCGCGCTGACCGACATCGTCACGCGGCTGCAGGCGCGCAAGATCGCGGTGATGCTCTGCGGCATGCTGGCGCCGCCGAATTACGGCGCCGATTATGCCGCGCGCTTTAATTCGATTTATCCGGATCTGGCGAAAAAATTCGATGTGCCGCTCTATCCGTTCTTCCTCGACGGGGTCGCGGCCGACGCCAAGCTCAACCAGGCCGACGGCATTCATCCGACCGCGGCCGGCGTCGACATCATCGTCGGCAACATCATGCCCACAGTGGAGGCATTCTTGCGCAACATAAGCGAGCAACGGCGTTGAAAAGCAGGCAGCGCTAACCCTAATACCCAGGGTTTTACCGGGGTGGCTCGCGCGATGCTTCGCAGAGTCACACAACTGCGATAGGAATCAGGCTACCGGTGATTCGTCGCCGGCTCTAAAATTTGGATATGATCCTTCTCAGGGATCATGCCCAAGCATCGGGAGTGCGAAACGATGCCGCGTTTGTTCACTGGTCTGGAAATTCCGGCCGAGATCGGCCAGACGCTTTCCAATTTGCGGGGCGGCCTTCCGGGCGCCCGCTGGATCGATCCCGAAAATTATCACGTCACCCTGCGCTTCATCGGCGATATCGACGGGATCTCCGCCAACGAGATTGCCTCGATGCTGTTTCGCGTCAACCGCAAGCCGTTCGAGGTCAAGGTGCAGGGCCTCACGAGTTTCGGCGGACGCAAGCCGCGTGCGGTGGTCGCGACGATTGCGCCGAGCAAGCCGCTGATCGAATTGCAGGCCGAGCTCGAACGCATGATGCAGCGGATCGGCCTCGATCCGGAAGGCCGCAAATTCATCCCGCATGTCACGCTGGCCCGGCTGCACGATGCCTCCGACCAGGACGTGGCCGACTATCTTTCGCTGCGCGGCTACTTCCCGAGCAAGGCGTTTCTGGCCGAGCGCTTTGTGCTGTTCTCGTCCCGCGCGTCGACCGGCGGCGGACCGTATGTAGTCGAGGATGCCTATGAGCTGTGTGCGTGATACGGCTCTCGTGCCCCGGCCGCAGAGCCGGGGCCCATCGCTCCGCAGTGAATGAACGAAATAGTGGGTCCCGGCTCTGCGCAGCAGCGCAAGGGCGCTGCAGCGCGTCCGGGACACCAAATGCATACCCCTTCCCCCCATTCACGGGTTGCAATTTGCCGCCGTCTCTGGCGGTAAAGGGCCATGCTCTCGACCCCCAGTTCCTCATTCCGCGGGGCCTATCAGGCCCAGATCGCGTCCGGCGCGATCGAGCCCGACGCTGCGCAGGCCGAAGTCGCCGAGGCTTATGCGGCGCTCGACCAACGGCTCGCAAACTACAAGCCGCCGCGCAAGCAGGGCCTGCTCAGCCGTTTGTTCAACGGCGGCGACAAAGACGAGGCGCCGCGCGGACTCTACGTCCATGGCGAGGTCGGGCGCGGCAAGACCATGCTGATGGATCTGTTCTTCCAGCACTCCTCCGTCGAGCACAAGCGGCGCGCGCATTTCCACGAGTTCATGGCCGAGGTGCACGAGCGCATCTATGGCTATCGCCAGAACATCGCGCGCGGCGAGATCGCCGATGGCGATGTCATCGCGCTGACCGCGCATGCGATCTTCGAGGAGAGCTGGCTGCTCTGCTTCGACGAATTCCACGTCACCGACATCGCGGACGCGATGATTCTGGGGCGTCTGTTCGCCAAATTGTTCGAGCTCGGCACCGTCGTGGTCGCGACCTCCAACGTCGCGCCCGACGATCTCTACAAGGGCGGATTGAACCGCTCACTGTTCCTGCCCTTCATCAAGCAGATTATCGACCACATGGACGTGCTGCGGCTCGACGCGCGCACAGACTTCCGGCTCGAAAAGCTCCAGGGTGTGCCGATGTGGCTGACGCCGGCGGATGCCGACGCGGACACGGCGCTCGACCGCGCCTGGTCGAAGATGACCGGCAGCGCCAAATGCAAGTCGCGCGATATTTCGATCAAGGGCCGCATCCTGCACGTGCCGTGCTCGGCCCATGGCGTGGCGCGGTTCAGTTTCGCCGATCTCTGCGAGAGTCCGCTCGGGGCATCCGACTATCTCAGGCTCGCGCACGACTATCACACCATCCTGGTCGACCATATTCCAGTGATGGACCTGTCTCGACGCAATGCTGCCAAGCGCTTCATCACGCTGATCGATACGCTCTATGACAATGCCGTAAAGCTGATGGCCTCGGCCGAGGCCAATCCGGTGTCGCTCTATCTCGCCGACGAGGGCAACGAGGCCAACGAGTTCAAGCGGACCTCGTCGCGTCTGATCGAGATGAGTTCGGAATCCTATCTGGCGCTGGCCCACGGCCGCAAGGATTCCACCGCCAGCGGCTCGACCAAGGGCCTGGTGGAGACTTAAGTCCTATTTCACCATTTTCTCAGCTGTCATTCCGGGGCGCGACAAAGTCGCGAGCCCGGAATCCATCGCGCCAGCAACTCTGCTGCCCGATGGATTCCGGGCCTGCGCCTGTCGGCGCATCCCGGAAATGACGGACTGGGTGTGTTGGCTGCTATCTCGGCAAGCCCGACAATTGGGCATCCGGCGACTTGAACGGGGGAGGCGAAAGGGATAACCACCCTGTCAGTTTTCCCCTCCTTACGTGTCTAAAGGACAGGTTCACATGGCGCGCGACAAGATTGCTTTGATTGGCTCCGGTCAGATCGGCGGAACGCTGGCTCATCTCATCGGCCTGAAAGAGTTGGGCGACGTCGTGATGTTTGACATCGCCGAGGGCGTGCCGCAGGGCAAGGCGCTCGACATCGCGCAGTCCTCGCCGGTCGACGGTTTTGACGCGCACTACACCGGCGCCAATTCCTACGAGGCGCTCGACAACGCCAAGGTCTGCATCGTCACCGCCGGCGTGCCGCGCAAGCCCGGCATGAGCCGCGACGACCTCCTCTCCATCAACCTCAAGGTCATGGAGCAGGTCGGCGCCGGCATCAAGAAATACGCCCCCGACGCCTTCGTCATCTGCATCACCAATCCGCTCGACGCCATGGTCTGGGCACTCCAGAAGGCCTCGGGTCTGCCGCACAAGAAGGTCGTCGGCATGGCCGGCGTGCTGGATTCGTCGCGCTTCCGCTATTTCCTGGCCGACGAGTTCAACGTCTCGGTCGAGGATGTCACCGCATTCGTGCTCGGCGGCCATGGCGACACCATGGTGCCGCTGGTGAAGTACTCCACGGTTGCCGGTATTCCGCTGCCCGACCTCGTCAAGATGGGCTGGACCTCGCAGGCGCGGCTCGACGAGATCGTCGACCGCACCCGCAACGGCGGCGCCGAGATCGTCAATTTGCTCAAAACCGGCTCGGCCTTCTATGCGCCGGCGGCCTCCGCGATCGCGATGGCCGAGAGCTATCTGCGTGACAAGAAGCGCGTGCTGGCCAGCGCCGCCTACCTCAACGGCGAATACGGCGTCAAGGACATGTATGTCGGCGTGCCCGTCGTGATCGGCTCCAAGGGTGTCGAGCGCGTTGTCGAGATCGAGCTTACCGGCAAGGACCGCGAAGCCTTCGACAAGTCGGTCGGCGCGGTGCAGGGTCTCATCGACGCCTGCAAGAAGATCGCGCCCGACCTGCTCGGCCGCTAAGAGCAACAATCCCCGCCGAAGATCGAAACCCGGTCTTCGGCGGTTTTTCATTTCCGGAGCCCGGCTGCACCACTTGTTGAAGGCTGGCGGGTTCCGGATGCGTCCAGAAATCGATGTCAAAGAATCCGGGTTGCAGTTCCTGTGGTATATGGTATGCCAGCCACAAGACTGAGGTGGGCCTCCGAGGTCACCGCCCGCGGGTTCAGGGAGCGACCATATTATGAATATCCATGAATATCAGGCCAAAGCGCTGCTGAACGAGTTCGGCGTGCCGATCTCCAAGGGCGTTCCGGTCCTGAAGGCGGCTGACGCCGAGGGTGCGGCCAAGGCATTGCCCGGCCCGGTCTGGGTGGTGAAGAGCCAGATCCATGCCGGCGGCCGCGGCAAGGGCAAGTTTAAGGAAGCCTCGGCCGGCGACAAGGGCGGTGTTCGCATCGCCAAGTCCGCCGCCGAGGTCACCGAATTCGCCAAACAGATGCTCGGTGCCACGCTGGTGACGATCCAGACCGGCCCGGCCGGCAAGCAGGTCAACCGCCTCTACATCGAGGACGGCTCCGACATCGACAAGGAATTCTATCTCTCGATCCTGGTCGACCGCGAGACCTCGCGCGTTTCCTTCGTGGTGTCGACCGAGGGCGGCGTCAATATCGAGGACGTCGCGCACAACAGCCCTGAGAAGATCGTCACCTTCTCGATCGATCCCGCCACCGGCATCATGGGCCATCACGGCCGCACTGTTGCGAACGCGCTGAAACTCTCCGGCGATCTCGCCAAGCAGGCCGAGAAGCTCACCGCACAGCTCTACGCTGCCTTCGTCGCCAAGGACATGTCGATGCTGGAGATCAACCCGCTGGTCGTGACCAAGCAGGGCCAGCTCCGTGTGCTCGACGCTAAGGTCTCCTTTGACGACAATGCGCTGTTCCGCCACCCCGAGGTGCTCGCGCTGCGCGACGAGACCGAGGAGGACGCCAAGGAAATCGAGGCGTCCAAACACGACCTCAACTACGTCACCCTCGACGGCAACATCGGCTGCATGGTCAACGGCGCCGGTCTCGCCATGGCGACGATGGACATCATCAAGCTCTACGGCATGGCGCCGGCCAACTTCCTCGACGTCGGCGGCAGCGCCAGCAAGGACAAGGTCGCGGCCGCCTTCAAGATCATCACCGCCGATCCCAACGTGAAGGGCATCCTGGTCAACATTTTCGGTGGTATCATGAAGTGCGACGTCATCGCCGAGGGCGTCACGGCCGCGGTGCGCGAGGTCGGCCTCAGCGTACCGCTGGTGGTCCGTCTCGAAGGCACCAATGTCGAACTGGGCAAGAAGATCATCCGTGAATCCGGCCTGAACGTGGTGCCGGCGGACAATCTCGACGACGCCGCGCAGAAGATCGTGAAGGCCGTCAAGGGAGGCTAAGGCCATGACCCAAGACCATCTCGCCGCATCATCCCCGCTGCCGGAGCACGCGCGCCTTGCCGCGTTCGCCGGTGAATGGAATGGCGAAGAGGTGGTCTTTCCGTCGCGCTGGACCGCCGGCGGGCCGGCCACCTCGCACACCGTGGCGCGTATGGATCTCAATGGGTTCTACCTGATCCAGGACTCGGTCCAGATGCGCGACGGCAAGCAGGTCTTCGCCACCCACGGCATCTTCACCTTCGACCGCGAGGACCGGACCTACAAATTGTTCTGGTACGATTCGCTCGGCTACACGCCGCCCTCGCCCGCCTCCGGCGGCTGGGTCGGCAAGACACTGACGCTGGTGCGCGGCTCGCTGCGCGGCAATGCGCGCCACGTCTACGAGATCATCGACGACAATTCCTATTCGTTGAAGATCCAGTTCTCGCCGGACGCGGAAGGCTGGGCCGACGTGCTCACCGGCGTCTACCGCCGCATCCACTGACCTCTCACTGTTAGTTCGCGAAAGCAGACCTCATGTCCATCCTGATCGACAAGAACACCAAGGTCATCTGCCAGGGCTTTACCGGCAAGAACGGCACCTTCCATTCGGAGGCCGCGCTTGCCTACGGCACCAAGATGGTCGGCGGCACCTCGCCGGGCAAAGGCGGCTCGACGCATCTGGGCTTGCCGGTGTTCGACACCGTGCGCGAGGCGCGCGAGAAGACCGGCGCTGATGCATCGGTGATCTACGTGCCGCCGCCGGGTGCGGCCGATGCGATCTGCGAAGCCATCGACGCCGAGACCCCGCTGATCGTCTGCATCACGGAAGGCATCCCGGTCCTCGACATGGTACGGGTGAAGCGGTCTCTGGCCGGCTCCAAGTCGCGCCTGATCGGGCCGAACTGCCCGGGCGTCATGACCGCCGGCGAGTGCAAGATCGGCATCATGCCGGCCAACATCTTCAAGACCGGCAGCGTCGGCATCGTCTCGCGCTCGGGAACGCTGACCTATGAAGCCGTGTTCCAGACCTCCCAGGAGGGCCTCGGCCAGACCACTGCGGTCGGCATCGGCGGCGACCCTGTCAAGGGAACCGAGTTCATCGACGTGCTGGAAATGCTGCTGGCCGACCCCAAGACCGAGTCGATCATCATGATCGGCGAGATCGGCGGCTCCGCCGAGGAGGACGCGGCTCAGTTCCTCAAGGACGAGGCCAAGCGGGGCCGTAAGAAGCCGATGGTTGGCTTCATCGCCGGCCTCACCGCACCTCCCGGCCGCCGCATGGGCCATGCCGGCGCGATCATCTCAGGCGGCAAGGGCGACGCCGGCTCCAAGACCGACGCGATGAAATCGGCAGGAATTACAGTCTCGCCGTCTCCCGCCCGCCTCGGACATACGCTTGCCGAAAAGTTGAAGGCTTAGTTCACTTCTTCGCACTTTTCCGGGCGAAGTTTCGTAGCAAATAGGATAAATGGTGCCTGTCGCGCCGAGCCTCTGCCGGGGAGCTCGGCGCCAGCGCCGTTTGTTATGCGCGAACCGAAATCGCCAGGAACTCAAGTATGTCTCGCCAAGACGCGAACGCAGCCTTTGCCCTCTCCTCTTTTTTGCAGGGCACCAACGCCACCTACATCGATGAAATCTACGCCCGCTACGAGAACGATCCGTCCTCGGTCGACGCCGAGTGGCAGGACTTCTTCAAGAGCCTGAAGGACCAGCCGGACGACGTCCGCCGCAACGCCCAGGGCCCGTCCTGGGAGCGCGCCAACTGGCCGCTGACGCCGCAGGACGACCTGACCTCCGCCCTCGACGGCAATTGGGCGGAAGTCGAGAAGGCGGTCGGCAGCAAGATCGCTGCTAGGGCGCAAGCCAAGGCTGGCGACAAGGGCGCCGGCATTTCGTCTGCAGAAGTGCTCCAGGCCACGCGCGACTCGGTCCGGGCGCTGATGCTGATCCGCTCCTACCGCATGCGCGGTCACTTCCATGCCAAGCTCGATCCGCTCGGCATCGAAGCCCAACGCAACCGCGAAGAGCTCGATCCGCGCACCTACGGCTTCAGCGAAGCCGATTTCGACCGCAAGATCTTCCTCGATCACGTGCTCGGCCTCGAATATGCGACGCTGCGCGAGATCACCGCGATCTGCGAGCGCACCTATTGCCAGACGCTCGGCGTCGAGTTCATGCACATCAGCAACGCTGCGCAGAAGGCCTGGATCCAGGAGCGCATCGAAGGGCCGGACAAGGAAATCTCGTTCACCCGCGAAGGCCGGCGCGCGATCCTCATGAAGCTGGTCGAGGCCGAGGGCTTCGAGAAATTCTGCGACACCAAATTCACCGGCACCAAGCGCTTCGGCCTCGACGGCGGCGAGTCGCTGATCCCGGCGCTGGAGCAGATCATCAAGCGCGGCGGCAATCTCGGGGTGAAGGAAGTCGTGGTCGGCATGCCGCATCGCGGCCGCCTCAACGTGCTAACGCAGGTGATGGGTAAGGCGCATCGCGCCCTGTTCCACGAGTTCAAGGGCGGCTCGGCCAACCCGGACGCGGTGGAAGGCTCGGGCGACGTCAAGTATCACCTCGGCGCATCCTCGGACCGCGAGTTCGACGGCAACCGCATCCATCTGTCGCTGACCGCGAACCCCTCGCATCTGGAGATCGTCGATCCCGTGGTGCTCGGCAAGGTCCGCGCCAAGCAGGACCAGCACGGCGATCCGCCCGACATGCGCATTTCGGTGATGCCGCTCTTGATGCACGGCGACGCAGCCTTCGCCGGCCAGGGTGTTGTCGCCGAATGCTTCGGCCTGTCGGACCTGAAGGGCTACCGCACCGGCGGCTCCGTCCACTTCATCGTCAACAACCAGATCGGCTTCACCACCTATCCGCGCTACTCGCGCTCCTCGCCCTATCCGTCGGATGTGGCGAAGATGATCGACGCGCCGATCTTCCACGTGAACGGCGACGATCCGGAAGCCGTGGTGTTCGCGGCCAAGGTCGCGACCGAGTTCCGGCAGAAGTTCCACAAGCCCGTCGTCATCGACATGTGGTGCTATCGCCGCTACGGCCACAATGAGGGCGACGAACCGGCCTTCACCCAGCCGGTGATGTACAAGCGGATTGCGGCCCATCCCTCGACACTCACGCTCTACTCCAAGCGCCTGATCGCCGAAGGCGTGGTCACCGAGGGTGAGGTCGACAAGCTGAAGGCCGACTGGCGCGCGCGGCTCGATGCCGAGTTCGAGGCAGGCACCAGTTACAAGCCGAACAAGGCCGACTGGCTCGACGGCAAGTGGGCGGGCTTCAAGATCGCTGACCAGGAAGAGGATGCGCGGCGCGGCGTCACCGGCGTCGACACTGCTGCTCTGAAGGAAATCGGCCGCAAGATCACCAAAGTGCCGGACGGTTTTCGCGTCCATCGTACCATCCAGCGTTTCCTCGACAACCGCGCCAAGGCGATCGACACCGGCGTCGGCATCGACTGGGCGACTGGCGAGGCGTTGGCGTTCTGCACGCTGCTCAACGAGAACCACCACGTTCGCCTGTCGGGCCAGGATTCCGAGCGCGGCACGTTCTCGCAGCGTCATTCGGTCCTGATCGACCAGGAAGACGAGAGCCGCTACACGCCGTTCAACCATCTCGGCCACGAGCAGGGCCATTACGAAGTCATCAACTCGCTGCTGTCGGAAGAGGCGGTGCTTGGCTTCGAGTACGGCTATTCGCTCGCGGAGCCGAACACGCTGACGCTTTGGGAAGCCCAGTTCGGCGACTTCGCCAACGGCGCCCAGGTCGTGTTTGACCAGTTCATCTCCTCGGGTGAGCGCAAATGGCTGCGCATGTCCGGCCTCGTCTGCCTCCTGCCGCACGGCTATGAGGGGCAGGGACCGGAACACTCCTCGGCGCGTCTTGAGCGTTACTTGCAGATGTGCGCCGAAGACAACATGCAGGTGGTCTACCCGACCACGCCGGCGAATTACTTCCACGCGCTGCGGCGCCAACTCCATCGTGAGATCCGCAAGCCGCTGATCGTGATGACGCCGAAATCGCTGCTGCGTCACAAGCGCGCGGTGTCGCGTCTGGAGGAGCTCGCCAGGGGCACCACGTTCCACCGCATCCTCTATGATGATGCCCAGATGCAGCCGAGCGAGGCGACAAAGCTCGTTCCGGACGAGAAGATCCGTCGCATCGTGCTGTGCTCCGGCAAGGTCTATTACGACCTCTACGAGGAGCGCGAGAAGCGCGGCATCGACGACATCTATCTGATGCGCGTCGAGCAGCTCTATCCGGTGCCGCTGAAGGCGCTGGTCGCCGAGCTGTCGCGCTTCAAGAAGGCCGAGGTGATCTGGTGCCAGGAAGAGCCGCGCAACATGGGTGCGTGGCACTTCATCGAGCCCTATCTGGAATGGGTGCTGAACCAGGTCAGCGGCGCGAGCCGGCGTCCGCGCTATGTCGGCCGCGCCGCTTCCGCCGCGACCGCCACTGGTCTGATGTCCAAGCATCAGGCGCAGCTGAAGGCGTTCCTGGACGAAGCATTGAGCTGAGAAGTTTTTACACCTCGTCATGCCCCGCCTTGTGCGCAATTGCGCACGGGGGCGGGGCATCAAGTATCCCGCGCCGCCGTCGTTATCACGACCGTCACGGCGTACTGGATCGCCCGCCCGGTGCGCAAGCGCACAAGGCGGGCGATGACATCCGCACTTATGACCGCATTGGCGATCCCTTAAGGAAAAGACCATGACTGAAATTCGTGTGCCGACGCTCGGCGAATCCGTCACCGAGGCCACCATCGGCCGCTGGTTCAAGAAGGCCGGCGATCCCGTCGCCGTCGACGAGCCCCTGGTGGAGCTCGAGACCGACAAGGTCACCATCGAAGTCCCGGCCCCGTCCGCCGGCACGCTGAGCGAGATCGTCGCCGCCGATGGTGCGACCGTTGCTGTCGGTGCGCTGCTCGGTCAGATCACCGAAGGGGCAGCCGGCGCCGCCAAGCCGGCCGCCGCGCCCGCCAAGCCCGCCGCTGCCGCTGCGCCCGCCGCCGCTGCGGCCGCGCCGGCTGCGGCCGCGAAGGCGGCCCCGCCGGCCGATGCGCCGCTCGCGCCTTCCGTGCGAAAACTCTCCGCCGAGACCGGCATCGACGCCTCGACCGTTCCCGGCTCCGGCAAGGACGGCCGTGTCACCAAGGGCGACATGCTCGCCGCGATCGAGCGTGCGGCTTCCGCGCCGACCCCGATCAACCAGCCCGCCGCCGCCGTTCAGGTGCGCGCGCCGTCGCCGGCCGATGACGCCGCCCGCGAAGAGCGCGTCAAGATGACCCGGCTGCGCCAGACCATCGCGCGCCGCCTCAAGGATGTGCAGAACACCGCGGCGATGCTGACGACCTTCAACGAGGTCGACATGACCAACGTCATGGCGCTGCGCGCACACTACAAGGACGCATTCGAGAAGAAGCACGGCAGCAAGCTCGGCTTCATGGGTTTCTTCACCAAGGCGGTCGTGCAGGCGCTGAAGGACATCCCGGCCGTCAATGCCGAGATCGACGGCACCGACCTGATCTACAAGGATTACTACCACATCGGCGTCGCCGTCGGCACCGACAAGGGCCTTGTCGTCCCCGTCGTGCGCGACTGCGACCACAAGTCGATCGCCGACATCGAGAAGGGCATCGCCGATTTCGGCCGCCGTGCCCGCGACGGCCAGCTCAAGATCGACGAGATGCAGGGCGGCACCTTCACCATCACCAATGGCGGCATCTACGGCTCGCTGATGTCGACCCCGATCCTGAACGCGCCGCAGTCCGGCATCCTGGGCATGCACAAGATCCAGGAGCGGCCGATGGTGATCGGCGGCAAGATCGAAGTGCGCCCGATGATGTACCTGGCGCTGTCATATGATCACCGCGTGATCGACGGCAAGGAAGCCGTCACCTTCCTGGTTCGCGTCATGGAGAGCCTGGAAGACCCGGCGCGGCTGGTGCTGGACCTCTGATCCCTGATGCCTGGCGAGCGCCGTCGCGTGACGCGACGGCGCGTGTTGAACCATGGAGGCGAGCGTGACGGATAAGGTTGCGATCATCACCGGCGGCAGCCGCGGCATCGGCCGCGCGACTGCGATCGCGGCGGCTGCGCGCGGCTTCCGCGTCGTCGTCGGCTACGTCAGCAACAAGACGGCCGCCGACGAGGTGGTCAGCCAGATCGAGGCCAGCAACGGCAAGGCCATCGCGGTGAAATGCGATGTCGCCGAGGAAAGCGACATCTTGAAGCTGTTCGAGGCCGCCGATCAGTTCGGCACGTTAGGTGCGCTCGTCAACAATGGCGGCATCGTCGGGACCAGCGGCGTGCGCGTCGACGAGATGTCGGCCGAGCGCATCCAGCGCGTCATGGCGGTCAACGTCACCGGCTCCATCCTCTGCGCCCGCGAAGCCGTGAAGCGGATGTCGACCAAGCACGGCGGCCAGGGCGGCGTCATCGTCAATCTGTCATCGGTCGCTGCCAGGTTAGGTGCGCCCAACACCTATGTCGATTATGCCGCGTCCAAGGGCGCGATCGATTCCTTCACCGTCGGCCTCGGCCACGAGGTCGCGGGCGAGGGCATTCGCGTCGCGGGCATCCGCCCCGGCCTGATCGACACCGAAATCCATGCCGCCGGCGGCGAGCCCGACCGCGCCCATCGTCTGGCCCATATGGTGCCAATGAAGCGCGTCGGCACCGCCGAGGAAATTGCCAACGCCATCGTCTGGCTGATGTCGGACGATGCCTCCTACGTCACCTCAGCCATTCTCGATGTGTCCGGCGGACGCTGACACATCCATTCACGCTAAACTTACGGGACTTCCTCTCATGGCTACCTACGATCTCGTCGTCATCGGCACCGGACCGGGCGGTTATGTCTGCGCGGTACGCGCCGCGCAGCTCGGAATGAAAGTGGCCGTGGTGGAAAAGAACGCCACGCTCGGCGGCACCTGCCTCAATGTCGGCTGCATGCCGTCGAAGGCGCTGCTGCACGCGTCCGAAATGTTCGAGGAAGCCGCGCATTCCTTCGCCAAGATGGGCGTGTCGGTCTCGGCGCCGAAGCTCGAGCTGCCGGCGATGATGAACTTCAAGCAGCAGGGCATCGACGGCAACGTCAAGGGCGTCGAGTTCCTGATGAAGAAGAACAAGATCGACGTGCTCAAGGGTACCGGCAAGATCCTCGGCACCGGCAAGGTGGAAGTGTCCGCCGACGGCAAGTCGCAGCTGGTCGAGACCAAGAACATCGTCATCGCCACCGGCTCCGACATCGCGCGGCTGAAGGGCATCGAGATCGACGAGAAGCGCATCGTGTCCTCGACCGGCGCGCTGTCGCTGGACAAGGTGCCCGGCAAGCTGCTGATCGTCGGCGCCGGCGTGATCGGCCTCGAGCTCGGCTCGGTCTGGCAACGCCTCGGCGCCGAAGTCATCGTCGTCGAATTCCTCGACCGCATCCTGCCCGGAATGGACGGCGAGATCGCCAAGCAATTCCAGCGCATCCTGGAAAAGCAGGGTTTTGCCTTCAAGCTGGGCTCGAAGGTCACGGGTGTCGAAGCGAACAGCAAGGCATTGCTCGCCAAGGTCGAGCCGGCTGCAGGCGGCGCGGCGGAGACGCTCGAAGCCGACGTCATTCTCGTCTGCATCGGCCGCGTGCCCTACACCGATGGCCTCGGCCTGAAGGAAGCCGGCGTTGCGCTCGACAATCGCGGCCGCGTGCAGATCGATCCGCATTTCGCCACCAGCCTCAAGGGCGTCTATGCCATCGGCGACGTCGTCGCGGGTCCGATGCTCGCGCACAAGGCCGAGGATGAAGGCGTTGCGGTCGCGGAGATCATCGCGGGCCAAGCCGGCCACGTGAACTACGACGTTATCCCAGGCGTCGTGTATACCACGCCCGAAGTGTCCTGCGTCGGCAAGACCGAGGAAGAGCTGAAGCAGGACGGCGTGGCTTATACCGTCGGGAAGTTTCCCTTTACCGCCAATGGCCGTTCCAAGGTCAACCAGACCACTGACGGCTTCGTGAAGGTTCTCGCAGATGCGAAGACCGATCGCGTGCTCGGCGTCCACATTATCGGCCGCGAAGCCGGCGAAATGATCCACGAAGCGGCCGTTCTCATGGAGTTCGGCGGCAGTGCAGAGGATCTCGCCCGGACCTGCCATGCGCATCCGACCCGCTCCGAGGCCATCAAGGAGGCCGCGCTTGCGGTCGGCAAGCGGGCCATCCATATGTAAGGGACGCCGCGAGCCGAATCGGGCGGGACAACACATGCTGCGCCGCCTTCTTCAACCGGTCTGGATTCTGCTTGCGATCGTCTTCCTGATCGAAGCCTGGCTGTGGGACCATCTCGAGCCGATCGTCGCGCGGGTGGTCGCAGCGATCCCGCTCGCGCGGTTCAAGCAGTGGCTGACTGAGCGTGTCGATACGCTGTCGCCGGCCATGACGCTGATCGTGTTCGCGGTCCCCATCATCCCGCTGTTTCCGCTCAAGCTGGTCGGGCTGTGGCTGCTCACGCATGAATACTGGACCAGCGCGGTCTTCACGATCGTGTTCGCCAAGATGCTCGGCGTCGGCGTCACCGCCTTCGTGTTCGATGTGACGCGCGACAAGCTGATGGAGATGGCCTGGTTCGAGCGGCTCTATGTCCTGGTGCTGAAGCTGCGCGTCAAGGCGGCCGAGCTGGTCGATCCCGTCAAGCAGCGCATCAGGGAGCTCGTTGCCGGCAACGGCGAAGGCTGGTCCTCGCGCACGCTCCGCCTGATCCAGCGCTTCCGCAAGAGCGTGCACGAAGCGCGGTGAGTGCTGCAACTCCATCTATCACCGTCACCCTGAGGTGGCCGCTTCTTCAGCGGCCCTCGAAGGGCGGCGGCCCGGCTGCATCCGGGCCGTTCATCCTTCGAGGCTCGGAACGCAGTGCGAGCGCACTGCGCCCCTCGCGCCTCAGGGTGACGGAATTAATGCAACGTTGTTGAACTCACCTCACTCAATGCAAATGCAGCAGATGCGGCCACCACAGGCCGAGCGCGGTCATGACGATGCCGGCGACACTGAGGAGGCCGCTGACATAGGCCAGCGCCAGCATGCCGGTGATGATGGTGGCCGATGCCAGCACGATGCCGATCTGGAAGGCGGCGGACGCAAGCTCGAAATGATGATACTTCGCGGTCGCCTCGTCACGCTCGTGCTCGGCGTGTTTGGCCTTCTCGGCCAGCTGTTCGGTGCCTTCGCCGGTCTCCGGCTCGGAGCGGTAGCGTGCCGCGGTCTTCTGCCAGTCCTCGATCTGCTTCTGCGCCGCCGCCTTGATGGCGTCGTCGGTCGCCGCGCCCAGCGTCAATTTGCCCTGGTCCGCTGCGGTCTGCACCACGGTGCGGCGGATGCTCTTGGCCTGGAAGAAGGCCCAGAGGTTGGACGCCTCGACGTTCTTGCTGATCGATTCGGTCTGTGCGCCCTTGCCGAGCGTCTCGGAGATCGCCAGGAACAGCGCCAGCACGGCGATCAGCAGGGCGATGTTCTTGTTCGAGCCGGACGCGTGCTCGGCGTGCTCGGCGTGCTCCATGCTTTCATGTGCGCTCATGATGTCCCTCCTGCCTCGGTTCCCCACGATTGACCGAACCGCGGGCGACGCGCAAGAGGCAAGCAAGTTATGACGTCAGTGTGTCACCGCCGCGGATGCGCGCTGGCATAGACTTCCAGCAGCCGCTCGGAATCGATGCCGGTATAGATCTGCGTGGTCGAGAGCGAGGAATGGCCAAGCAATTCCTGGATCGCGCGCAAATCGCCACCGCGCGACAACAGGTGCGTGGCGAAAGAATGCCGCAGCGCGTGCGGCGTCGCACTGTCGGGCAGGCCGAGCGCACCGCGCAGCCGCTCCATCGCGAGCTGAATGATGCGCGGGCTGAGCGGGCCGCCGCGCGCGCCGAGGAACATCGGGCCCTCGGCAGGCAGCGGATGCGGGCACATCGCGGCATACTCTTGAACGAGCGCGAGCACGTTTTGCAGCACCGGCACCATGCGGGTCTTGTTGCCCTTGCCGGTGACGACGAGCACGTCGCCTTCGCCGGGCCGCGGCACTTCGCGGCGTTTCAGGCCGAGCGCTTCGGAGATGCGCAGGCCCGAGCCGTACAGCAGCGCCATCACCGCGGCGTCGCGGGCCAGGATCCAGCTCTCGCGCTCTTCGCCGGCGCGCTCGTCGGCGTCCGCAAGGCGTTTTGCCGATGCCATCGGCAGCGGCTTCGGCAGGCTTTTTGCGACCTTCGGCGCGCGGATCGCCGAGAGCGCGCCGACCTTGCCCTTGCCTTCGCGCTCGAGGAAGCGTCCGAACGAGCGCATGCCTGCGAGTGCGCGCATCAGCGAGCGGCCGCCAATATCGTCGGCGCGCCGCATCGCCATGAAGGCGCGGATGTCGGTGGCCTCGAGCGCGGCGAAGCGCTGAAGCGTTACGCGCTCGCCCCAATGGGTGCAGAGAAAATCGAGACATTGCCGCAAGTCGCGGGCATAGGCCTCCAGCGTCTTCGGCGACAGCCGCCGCTCAGTGCCGAGATGCGACAGCCAGCGCGCCATCTCCTGCGCGATGTCAGGATTGGCGCTGGCGAGCTCGATTTGTGGGGCGGCCGCTCTGCTCATGCGCTCTGGACGTGGTGATTCCGCTCAGTATATCGCATCACACTCGTTTACTGTTCGCTAAGGCGGCCTCGCGTCGCTAGCATTGAAGGCCCCGGTTCCGATTCTTCGCCCAAAGACCATTCATGGATCAATCACCGCGCAGCAGCACCGCCTCCGCCAACGCGACCCGCATGGTCGACGTGCTGGTGCCGGTTGCGCTTGACCATGCCTATTCCTACCGCGTGCCGCGCGGCATGGAGCTCAAGGCGGGCGATCTCGTCAGTGTGCCGCTCGGCCCGCGCGAGGTGCTTGCCGTGGTCTGGGCGGATAATACCAATCCCGATCCGCGCCTGCACAACCGCCTGAAGGACGTCAGCGAGAAGCTCGATCTTCCGCCCCTGAAGGGCGAGCTGCGCTCGGTGGTCGACTGGGTCGCCAACTACACACTGAGCCCGCGCGGCATGGTGCTGCGCATGTGCCTACGGATGGGCGACAACCTCGGCCCGGAGAGGGTGCGCGCCGGCGTGCGCCTGGTCGGCGATCCGCCGCGGCGGCTGACGCCGGCGCGGCAGCGCGTGCTCGAGGCGCTGTCGGACCGGCTGCTGCACGGCAAGTCGGACGTGGTGAAAGAAGCCGGCGTATCGGCCGGCGTGATCGACGGCCTGGTCGACGAAGGCACGCTCGCGGTCGAGCCGCTGCCGCCGCCTCCGCCGCCGCCGGCGCCCGATCCCGGCTTTGGCCGGCCGGATTTCACACAGCTCCAGCTTTCTGCGGTCGACACCATGCGTGCGCTCGCGGCCAACGGCACCTTTCACGTTGCCCTGCTCGACGGCGTCACCGGCTCGGGCAAGACCGAGGTCTATTTCGAGGCCATCGCCGAGGCCATCCGCCGCGGCAAGCAATCGCTGATCTTGATGCCGGAGATCGCGCTCACCGGCCAGTTCCTCGACCGCTTCGCGCAGCGCTTCGGCGTGCGGCCGCTGGAGTGGCATTCGGAGCTGACCCCGCGCACCCGCGCACGCAACTGGGCTGCGATCTGCGACGGCAGCGCGCCGGTCGTGGTCGGCGCGCGCTCGGCGCTGTTTTTGCCCTATGCCAATCTCGGACTCATCGTGGTCGATGAAGAGCACGACCAGGCCTACAAGCAGGACGATGGCGTGCATTATCACGCCCGCGACATGGCGGTGGTGCGGGCGCATATCGCAAAGATTCCGATCGTGCTGGCGTCCGCGACGCCGTCGGTCGAGTCCGAAGTCAACGCCCGCAAGAACCGCTATCAACGCATCGCGCTGCCCTCGCGCTTCGGCGGTCAGCACATGCCGCATATCGAGGCGATCGACCTGCGCCGCGAGCCGGCTGCGCGCGGCCGCTTCATCTCGCCGCGCCTGGCGTCCGAGATCAGAAGCGCGATCGAGCGGCGCGAGCAGGCGCTATTGTTCCTCAATCGCCGCGGCTATGCGCCGCTGACGCTGTGCCGCGCCTGCGGCCATCGCTTCGCCTGCACCATCTGCGACGCCTGGCTGGTCGATCATCGCTTCCGCCAGCGGCTGGTCTGTCATCATTGCGGCTTCTCGATGCCGCGCCCGCAGGCCTGCCCGCATTGCGCGGCGGAGGAATCGCTGGTGGCGGTCGGGCCCGGCGTCGAGCGCTTGCAGGAGGAGGCGGCCGCGCTGTTTCCGGAGGCGCGCACCATGGTGCTGTCGAGCGATCTCATCACCTCGATCGAGGCGATGCGCTCGGAGCTGAACGACATCGCCGAAGGCCGTGTCGACATCATCATCGGCACGCAACTCGTCGCCAAGGGGCACAATTTCCCGCGGCTCAATCTGGTCGGCGTGGTCGACGCGGATCTGGGCCTCTCCAATGGCGACCCGCGCGCGGCGGAACGCACCTGGCAATTGCTCAACCAGGTGATCGGCCGCGCCGGGCGCGAGCAGGGCCGCGGCGTCGGCTATCTCCAGACTCATCAGCCCGATCATCCGGTGATGAAGGCGCTGATCGCCTGCGACCGCGAGGCGTTCTACGACAGCGAGATCGATTTGCGCGAGCGCACGCTTTATCCGCCGTTCGGTCGGCTTGCGAGCCTGATCATCTCCGCGGGCGATCGCCCGAGCGCGGAAGGATTTGGCCGCAGGCTGGTTGCGTTGGCGCCGCGCGACGAGTGCGTGCAGGTGCTGGGGCCCGCGGAAGCGCCGCTCGCGGTGATCAAGGGCCGTTACCGCTTCCGCATCCTTGTGAAGGCGGCGCGCGGCTTCGACCTGTCAGATTATTTGCGCAACTGGCTCGCCGTCAGCCCGAAGCCGAAGGGCAACCAGAAGCTCGAGGTCGACGTCGATCCGCAGAGCTTTTTGTAGCGGCTGTGCACCCTCTCTCCACGTCATTGCGAGGAGCTTTTGCGACGAATCAATCCAGAGTCTCTCCGCGGAAAGATTCTGGATTGCTTCGCTGCGCTCGCAATGACGGTGTGGGAGCAGTGCGCGCCTCCATCCTCGTTGCGTGCCTCGCAATGACGGCGGCAAACAAAAAGCCCGCCGTCCCCCAAGACGGCGGGCTTGTTTCACGCGCGCGGCAAGCTGCTCATGCTGTGCTGCGCGGCGCGTCGAGGGTCTTAAGAGACGACCTCTGCGGTGACGCGGCCGACGCCGGCGCCGGTGAGGCCGATGGCGCGGGCAGCGCCCGTGGAGAGGTCGAGGACGCGGCCGCGAATGAACGGGCCCCGATCATTGATGGTGACGATGACGCTCGAGCCGCCATGGGTCACACGCAGCTTGGTGCCGAACGGCAGCGAACGGTGCGCCGCGGTCATGGCGTTCTGGTTGAAGCGCTGGCCCGACGCGGTCTTGCTGCCGGACTCGTTGCCGTAGAAGGAGGCCATGCCGGAGAAGCTGCGGCCCGTGCCGGTCGACGGCGTCATTGCCGCGTTGGCATTGCGCCAATCCGAATTGGTCTCGGTCTGGGCGTGGTGGCGGTGATGGTGCCGGTGGTGCCTCGACTTGGCTGATGCCTCGGTGGCAGTTCCACCGATCAGAAGGGTTGCGGCGACGAAAGCGAGCGCCGTGCGAGGCCGGGTGATGTACCCCAGCGCCTTAAATGACAGCATTTAATGGTCCCTACGCTAGTATTGCCACATCTGTGGCTAATGGAGCCCCTATCAAGTTGTGAGCGGGATGGCGTTTCGTTGCGCAATGCGGCATGAATTGGGCAGTAGTTCCAGTATGTGTGCGGTTGAAACATCTTGTTACTCGAGCCGGTATTCCAGGGAAGTTCCGCAATATTCTGCTTTAACTATTTATTAACTTCATCAATACTTATGAATACTGTAATCCGAAGTCATCGCCCTCGGAGTTTAGAATTGGGTAAGTATTCGCCGAGTGGAACGGCCGCGCCGAATTCACGCCTCAGCGAGCCGTGTTCATGGCCGCTATGCGCTGAGGGCAGGAACGAATGGGCGAGAAGCCGCCGCGCCTCCGGTGTCAATTCCGTCGCCTGGCAGGTGGTCGCCGACGCAGCGCGGGGTGCGACGAACTGGCGTCAGAACGCGGGTCTTTAACTTGGCGTCATGTTGCACGTGCGCGCCTGCTATGTTAGCAAAGCCGCGATTTTAACGAGCCCGGCACTTCCCTGTGTCGGTCGGAAATCGAAGTCCCGCTTGAATTCCAAGGGCTTGGATCGCTAGGCGCCGCTTCGTGGCGACGGTTTTTCCCTTGCGAATTTGACAGCTAAAAGAGCGCGTCTGTGGCTGCTGAAGATACGTCCGTTTCCGGTGTGTCGGGCCGTTATGCAACGGCCTTGTTTGAATTGGCCCGCGACCAGAAAGTGGTCGACGAGGTCAAGGCCGATCTCGAGCGGTTCGAGGGCCTGCTGAACGAAAGCGCTGATCTGAAGCGCCTCGTCCGCAGCCCCGTGTTCGCGGCCGAGGCCCAGTCCAGGGCGCTCAGCGCAGTGCTGGACAAGGCCGGGATCGCCGGCATTTCCGCCAATTTCCTCAAAGTCCTGACCGCCAACCGCCGGCTGTTCGCGGTGGCCGACGTCATCCGCGCCTACCGCGCCCTGGTCGCCAAGTTCAAGGGCGAGGCGACTGCGGACGTCACCGTGGCGGAGGCGCTCTCTGACAAGAATCTCGACGCTCTCAAGGTCGCCCTGAAATCGGTGACCGGCAAGGACGTCGCGCTGAACGTGAAAGTCGATCCCTCCATCATCGGTGGCCTCGTGGTCAAGCTTGGCAGCCGCATGATCGATAGTTCGCTTCGCACCAAACTCAATTCGATCAAGCACGCGATGAAAGAGGCAGGCTGATGGACATCCGCGCCGCGGAAATTTCCGCGATCCTCAAGGACCAGATCAAGAATTTCGGCCAGGAAGCTGAAGTCTCCGAAGTCGGACAGGTGCTGTCCGTCGGCGACGGTATCGCCCGCGTCTACGGTCTGGACAACGTCCAGGCCGGCGAAATGGTCGAGTTCGAGAACGGCACCCGCGGCATGGCGCTGAACCTCGAAACCGACAACGTCGGTATCGTTATTTTCGGCGCCGACCGTGAGATCAAGGAAGGCCAGACCGTCAAGCGCACCCGCGCCATCGTGGACGCGCCGGTCGGCAAGGGCCTGCTCGGCCGCGTCGTCGACGCGCTCGGCAACCCGATCGACGGCAAGGGCCCGATCCAGGCCGACAAGCGCATGCGCGTCGACGTCAAGGCGCCCGGCATCATTCCGCGCAAGTCGGTGAGCGAGCCGATGGCGACCGGCCTCAAGGCGATCGATGCCCTGATCCCGATCGGCCGCGGCCAGCGCGAGCTCATCATCGGCGACCGCCAGACCGGCAAGACCGCGATCGCGCTCGACACCATCCTCAACCAGAAGCCGCTCAACGCGCAGCCGGACGAGAACATCAAGCTGTATTGCGTCTACGTCGCGATCGGCCAGAAGCGTTCGACCGTCGCCCAGTTCGTCAAGGTGCTGGAAGAGCAGGGCGCGCTTGAATATTCGATCATCGTCGCCGCGACCGCATCCGATCCGGCGCCGATGCAGTACATCGCGCCGTTCACCGGCTGCACCATGGGCGAGTATTTCCGCGACAACGGTATGCACGCCGTCATCATCTATGACGATCTGTCCAAGCAGGCCGTCGCCTACCGCCAGATGTCGCTGCTGCTGCGCCGCCCGCCGGGCCGCGAAGCCTATCCGGGCGACGTGTTCTATCTGCACTCCCGCCTGCTCGAGCGCGCGGCGAAGCTCAACAAGGATCAGGGTTCGGGCTCGCTGACGGCGCTGCCGGTCATCGAAACCCAGGCCAACGACGTGTCGGCCTACATTCCGACCAACGTCATCTCGATCACCGACGGCCAGATCTTCCTGGAAACCGACCTGTTCTTCCAGGGCATCCGTCCCGCGGTGAACGTAGGTCTGTCGGTGTCGCGCGTCGGCTCTTCGGCGCAGACCAAGGCCACCAAGAAGGTCGCCGGCAAGATCAAGGGCGAGCTGGCGCAATACCGCGAAATGGCGGCGTTCGCGCAGTTCGGCTCCGACCTCGACGCCTCGACCCAGCGCCTGCTCAACCGCGGCTCGCGCCTGACCGAGCTGTTGAAGCAGCCGCAGTTCGCGCCGCTGAAGATGGAAGAGCAGGTCTGCGTGATCTGGGCCGGCACCAACGGCTATCTTGATCCGCTCCCGGTCAGCAAAGTGCGCGCGTTCGAAGACGGTCTGTTGTCGCTGCTGCGCGGCAAGAACGCCGAGATCCTCAACGCGATCCGCGACAGCCGCGATCTGTCAGACGATACCGCCGCCAAGCTGAAGTCGCTGGTCGAAGGTTACTCCAAGAGCTTTGCTTAAGAGACACGCTCCGGCCGGGCGAAAGTGCGAAGCACATCTTCGCAACTGAAGTCCCGGCCATCCACGCATCACCGCGTGGAGACGAAGACGTGGATGCCCGGGACAAGCCCGGGCATGACGATAAGATAGGGTCGCGGTCCAGCCACAGGCTGATCGCCGGGGTGAACGAAGAATGGCGTCACTTAAAGACATGCGGGTCCGCATCGCCTCCACCAAGGCGACGCAGAAGATCACCAAGGCCATGCAGATGGTCGCAGCGTCCAGATTGCGCCGCGCCCAGCAAGCGGCCGAGGCGGCGCGGCCCTATGCCGACAAGATGAGCGCGGTGATCTCCAATATCGCCGGCGCTGCTGCGGGCTCGCCCGGTGCGCCGGCGCTGCTCGCCGGCACCGGCAGGGATCAGGTTCACATGCTGCTGGTCTGCACTGGCGAGCGCGGCCTGTCCGGCGCCTTCAACTCCTCGATCGTGCGCCTGGCGCGCGAGCGCGCGCAGACGCTGATTGCGCAGGGCAAGGAAGTGAAATTCTTCTGCGTTGGCCGCAAGGGCTATGAGCAGCTCCGCCGCCTGTACGACAAGCAGATCGTCGAGCATCTCGACCTGCGCGGCGTTCGCCAGCTCGGCTTCGTCAACGCCGAGGACATTGCCAAGAAGCTGCTGGCCCGTTTCGACGCCGGCGAGTTCGACGTTTGCACGCTGTTCTATGCGCAGTTCAAGTCGGTGATTGCGCAAATCCCGACCGCGCAGCAGATCATTCCGCTGATCGTGGAAGAAAAGGCGGCGAACGCACCGTCGACCTCCTACGAATATGAGCCGGAGGAGGACGAACTCCTGTCCGGCCTGTTGCCGCGCAATATCGCGGTGCAGATCTTCCGCGCGCTGCTGGAGAACAACGCCTCGTTCTACGGCGCGCAGATGAGCTCGATGGACAACGCCACCCGCAACGCGGGGGAGATGATTCGCAAGCAAACCCAGATCTACAACCGAACCCGTCAGGCCCAGATCACCAAGGAGCTGATCGAGATCATCTCCGGCGCCGAAGCGATCTGAGGCACGAACCAAACGACGGTCGTTCAAGTACAGAATTCCGAAGGAGAGCAATTCATGGCCACAGCAGCTAACCAGGTCGGTCGCGTCACCCAGGTCATGGGCGCAGTCGTCGACGTGCAGTTCGAGGGCCACCTGCCGGCCATTCTCAATTCGCTGGAAACCAAGAACGGCAACATCCGCCTGGTGCTGGAAGTCGCCCAGCATCTCGGCGAGTCCACCGTGCGCACGATCGCGATGGACGTGACCGAAGGTTTGGTGCGCGGCCAGGAAGTGACCGACACCGGTCAGCCGATCGCGGTTCCGGTGGGCGCGGGCACGCTTGGCCGCATCATGAACGTGATCGGCGAGCCGATCGACGAAGCCGGCCCGATCCAGTTCGAAGGCAAGCGCGCCATCCACCAGGAAGCGCCGACCTATACCGACCAGTCGACCGAAGCTGAAATTCTTGTCACCGGCATCAAGGTCGTCGATCTTCTTGCTCCGTACGCGAAGGGCGGCAAGATCGGCCTGTTCGGCGGCGCCGGCGTCGGCAAGACCGTGCTGATCCAGGAGCTGATCAACAACGTCGCCAAGGCGCACGGCGGTTACTCCGTGTTCGCCGGTGTCGGCGAGCGTACCCGCGAGGGCAACGACCTCTATCACGAGTTCATCGAATCCAAGGTCAACGCCGATCCGCACGATCCGGATCCGAGCGTGAAGTCGAAGTGCGCGCTGGTGTTCGGCCAGATGAACGAGCCTCCGGGCGCGCGCGCCCGCGTCGGCCTCACCGGTCTGACCGTCGCCGAGCATTTCCGCGACCAGGGCCAGGACGTGCTGTTCTTCGTCGATAATATCTTCCGCTTCACGCAAGCCGGTTCGGAAGTGTCGGCGCTGCTCGGTCGTATTCCGAGCGCCGTGGGTTATCAGCCGACGCTCGCCACCGACATGGGCGCGCTGCAGGAGCGCATCACCACCACGCACAAGGGCTCGATCACCTCGGTGCAGGCCATTTACGTGCCGGCCGACGACTTGACCGACCCGGCGCCCGCGACCTCGTTCGCGCATCTGGACGCGACCACGGTGTTGAACCGCGCGATCTCGGAAAAAGGCATCTACCCCGCGGTGGACCCGCTCGATTCGACCTCGCGCATGCTCTCGCCGCTCGTCGTCGGCCAGGAGCACTACGACACCGCGCGCCAGGTCCAGCAGGTGCTGCAGCGCTACAAGTCGCTCCAGGACATCATCGCCATTCTCGGCATGGACGAGCTTTCGGAAGAGGACAAGCTGACGGTGGCGCGCGCCCGCAAGATCGAGCGCTTCCTGTCGCAGCCGTTCCACGTCGCCGAAATCTTCACCGGCTCGCCCGGCAAGTTCGTCGACCTCGCGGACACCATCAAGGGCTTCCGCGGCCTCTGCGAAGGCAAGTATGACCACCTGCCGGAAGCTGCCTTCTACATGGTCGGCACCATCGAAGAGGCGGTCGAGAAGGGCAAGAAGCTGGCGGCCGAGGCCGCTTAAGCTTTCTCATCTCGTCATCGCCGGACTTGATCCGGCGATCCATCGACAGAGAATCTTGATGGATGGACCCGCGGGTCGAGCCCGCGGGTGACAAGCAGAAAACAACGGATAGTCCATGGCCACCTTCCACTTCGATCTCGTCTCTCCGGAAAAGCTCGCATTCTCGGGCGAGGTCGACCAGGTCGACGTCCCCGGCGTCGAGGGTGACTTCGGTGTGCTGGCCGGACATGCGCCGGTCGTGGCTGCGATCCGGCCCGGCATTCTCACCGTTACCACCAGCGGCAAGCACGAGAAGATCATCGTGCTCGGCGGCCTTGCCGAAATCTCCGAGAAGGGCCTCACCGTGCTCGCCGACGTCGCGACGTCGCTGGCCGAACTCGACCGTGCCCGGTTCGCCGAGACCATCTCGGAGATGGAAGAGAATCTCAAGGAGCACGAGGGCGGCGAGCTCGATCGCGCCATCGAACGGCTCGACCACTTCAAGAGCATCCAGCAGCAGCTCAACTCCACGGCTATGCACTAAGCCCCGGGGCACCGCTCCGGGGCTCGAACACAAGATTTCTGGCTACATTCAGCGCTCGTCACGGCCGTGGCGGGCGCTGAAACTTTGTTGCACCGCGCCGCCGATAGCGGCATTCTGATCCGCGGAAATTTGTTCCGGGGCCGGTAGCAGATGAAACGCAAGATTGCGGCGATCTTCGCAGCCGATATTGCCGGGTATTCGAGACTTGTCGCGGAAGATGAGGAGGAGACGCTGCGGCGTCTGGCCTCCTACCGCGAGGTCGTCGACGACTTCATTGCGAAAGCGGGCGGACGAATCTTCAATACCGCCGGCGATGCCGTGCTCGCGGAATTTCCCAGCGCAGTTGATGCGGTGCGCTGTGCGATCGACATCCAGGAGTCGCTGCGGACCCGCAACATGGCCTATCCGCCGAGCCGCCAGATGTCGTTTCGTATCGGCATCACCATCGGTGACGTGGTCGAGCGCGACGGCGATCTGCTCGGCGATGGCGTCAACATCGCAGCGCGGCTGGAAGGTCTCGCCGAGGTCGGCGGCATTTGCGTCTCCCGCGCCGTGCACGAGCAGGTCGCCAACAAGCTGTCGGTGCAGTTCGCCGATATCGGCGCGCAAGAGGTCAAGAATATCCCGACGCCCGTGCATGCCTACATGGTGGCGATGCGGCGCGAGGACGGCAGCTACAACACGCCGCAGGTGAAGAAGGTCTCGGGCAAGGCCGCGTCCGCGCCGAACTGGATGTGGCCGCTGGTCGTCGGCATCGTCTCCATCGTCGCCATTGGCGTTGGCGGCTTCCTCTATTTCACCAAGCTCGAAACCGCCAAGGCACCGGCAAGCGCCGGGGCAGCGCCGGCTGCGGCGTCAAGCCCGGCCGCCAGTACGGCGGCTGCCGCAGCACCCGGCCCGACGCCGACCATGGCCGCGGCGAATCCGGCGCCGGTCCCTTCGCCGCCCGCGGCCTCAGGCGGCAAATTCCCGGCTGACATGGTGCCGTTCATCGGCGAGCGTGTACGCGCCTATCTTTCCAATGAGTATTCCACCGCCGGCGACTACAAGGCCTTTGCGCTCAACATCGGCGGCTTCACTGGTTCGGCACTGAACCAGCCGAATGAGGAAGCCGCGCGCAACGCTGCGCTCGAGCAGTGCCAGAAGCGCGCCGATGCCTCGCAATCGCCGCGGCGCTGCGAGCTCTATGCGGTCGGCAACGCCGTGGTCTACGCCCACGGCAGGCCGCCGATGCCGCCGCAGCCCTGGGTCCGGCATGACACCGTGACCGAGCGTCGCTTCGCCTCGAAGGACTTTCCGATGGTGCGCGATCCCGCCAAGCTTCGCCTCGAGAACATGTATGTTCCGGCTGCGAAATCGCGCTCGGTCGCGCTGAGCCCGGGCGGACAATATTTCATGGTGATGGGGGCGCCGTCGGCCGACGACTCGACGCGGCGCTCGCTCGAATCCTGCGGTGCACTTGCCGGCGTGGCCTGCATGATCGTGGCGGTCGATGATAATTTCGTGGTGCCGATCCCGACCTTGCTCAAGATCACCGGCTTCTTTCATGCCGCCAGCAACGCCTCGATTCTGGCGGATGCACGCGACGAGGTCGTGCGCAAGCTCGCTGACGCCACCGGCTGGAATGCGGTCGCTGTCGGCACCGCAGGCCGCCCCGGTCTCGGCCTGAAGGCCGCCGACGAGCAGACCGCCGTCAATTCGGCGCTGGCCGATTGCGCCCGGCGCGACAGCGATTGCCACGTCATCGGGATCGGCCCGTTCACGGTGGGGCCGGTTAATTAGGCCGTGAACCCATAAATCTGCCGGACGGGCGGCTTGCGAGGTCCGCTATGCCCCGAGCGATTGGCGGAGGCGCAGGCGTTAGCAGCAATCGCTCTATAGCGACGGCAATCGCTCTGGGGCAGCGGCACGCCAGGTTCGCTAGAGATCGTCGTGCCCACGCTGAGAGAGCGACACACGAACTCAAGGGACCAATCCTATGATCTCCGTCACCACCAACGATGGCGTCCAGATTTTCTATAAGGACTGGGGGCCGAAATCAGCCCAACCGATCGTTTTTCACCACGGCTGGCCACTGACCGCCGACGACTGGGATAACCAGATGCTCTTCTTCGTCAGCAAGGGTTACCGTGTCATCGCCCATGATCGCCGGGGTCATGGTCGTTCGATGCAGGTGAGTGACGGCCACGATATGGATCACTACGCAGCCGATGTCGCGGCCGTCGTAGAGCACCTTGATCTTCGGAATGCCATTCACATCGGCCATTCCACGGGCGGCGGCGAGGCCACGCGTTACGTTGCACGCCATGGCAGAAATCGCGTGGCGAAGCTGGTCCTGATCGGTGCGGTGCCGCCGCTGATGTTGAAGACGGAGACCAATCCGGGTGGCTTGCCCATCGAAGTGTTCGACGGCTTACGCCAGCAGCTCTCCGCCAACAGGGCGCAGTTCTACAGAGACTTCGCGAGCGGTCCATTCTATGGCTATAACCGCCCGGGCGCAGAAGCATCGCAGGCCGTCATCTGGAATTGGTGGCGCCAAAGCATGATGGGCAGCGCCAAGGCCCACTATGATGGCATCAAGGCTTTCTCGGAAACGGACTTCAGCGAGGACCTGAAAAGCATCACCCAGCCCACGCTCGTCCTGCATGGCGGTGACGATCAGATCGTACCCGTCGACGACTCCGCGCCCCTGTCGGCGAAGCTACTGAAGCACAGCACACTAAAAATCTACGATCGTCTGCCGCACGGCCTGTGCACGACACATGCCGACTTCATCAACGCCGACATTCTCTCCTTCATCTCGGCCTAGTCGGCGCCGATCAGGAACAGCGGGAGACAAATATGACCTGGAAGAGCCTCGCCAGCCCACTTGCAATCGAATCGCGACGTAGGGTCGTTGCCCCTGCCGTCTTCTACAGCCTCTCTCTGGCCGTTCGCTTCACTTCCGCGGCGGGCGAGGAGGTGGAAGTCGCGCCGCACTTCATGCAAACGCCGCACCCGCCGGTTTCGATGATGACCGGGGCTGGGTCCGGCCTTCCCTACCAGGACCGGAGTCCGAAGAGGTCTGCACCGGCTGCTTTTCGATACGGCTGGCCGCTGAGCTCGCCGTCACGCTGCATCGCGCCTTAAGACCAGCATTCACTTCACCTCTCGAAGCGCCGCCGAACGCTGCCCTCAACGGAGCAGCGGCGATAGCGCACAGACTTTCGACAAGTGCAAACCAAGGAGAAAATCCATGCGACTAGTCATTATCGGCTCCGGCTTCGCCGGCATGTACGCCGCCCTTTCCTCCGCCCGGCTGCGCGACATTCAGGGCGTTTCGCCTGACGATCTCGAAATCGCACTGATCGCACCGGAGCCGACGCTGGTGGTCCGCCCGCGGCTCTATGAGCCGAAGCCGGAAACCCTGACCGCGCCGCTGCTTGACGTCCTCAAGGCGATCGACGTCGACTACATCCAGGGCAGCGCCGAGACGATCAACACCGATGCTCGAACGGTGCAGATCACGACTCCAAACGGCCCGCGAAGGACTCTGTCCTACGACCGTCTCGTGGTGGCCACCGGCAGCCGCCTCTTCCGCCCCAACATTCCGGGCCTTACCGAGCACGGCTTCAGTGTTGACTCGCTCGATGACGCAATCGCGCTCGACAAGCACCTACACAGCCTGGCCGACCGGCCGGCCATCAACGGGCGCGATACGGTCGTCGTCGCCGGCGGCGGCTTCACCGGCATCGAGGCAGCAACCGAGCTGCCTGCGCGCTTGCGCGAAATCCTTGGCAAGGACGCCAAGACGCGCGTGATCATCGTCGACCGCAACAGCGCAATCGCACCCGATATGGGCGAAGGCCCTCGCCCAGTGATCGAGGAAGCGTTGCGCAAGCTCGGCGTAGAGACCCGGCTCGGGGCTCGCGTCGCCTCGCTCGACAAATCTGGCGTCACCCTTTCGGACGGCGAACGCATCGAAGCCGAGACCGTGATCTGGGCGGCCGGTATGCGTGCCGCTCCGTTGACGGCGCAGATCCCCGCCGAGCGCGACAGTTTCGGCCGCCTGCTGGTCGACCGCGATCTGCGCGTGCCGTCGGTGCCCGGCGTCTTTGCCACCGGCGATGCCGCACGCGCGGCATGCGACGATATCGGCAACTACGCGCTGATGTCGTGCCAGCACGCCACGCGGATGGGCGCCTTTGCCGGCAACAATGCCGCGGCCGAACTGCTGGGCATTCGTACCAAGCCCTACCACCAGAAGGCCTACGTCACCTGTCTCGATCTCGGCGAGGCCGGCGCGCTGTTCACGCGCGGCTGGGAGCGCAAGGTCGAGATGGTCGGCGACGTCGCCAAGAAGACCAAGCAGGAGATCAATACTGTCTGGATCTACCCGCCCCGGGCCGAGCGCGCCGCGGCGCTCGCATCGGCCGATCCGGAGCGCGTGACCAACGTCTAGAAGCCCCAGCGATGGCGGCCGCGCTCCCCTAACTGCGCGGCCTGTTCAACCAAGACCAGCCAGGACCTTTCACCATGAAGCAGGAGACAAAAACCATGAAGCATGAGACAAACATGAGCCTCGACAACACCTCACACTCCCCTACACGGGGCCCCGACGAATTAGTTCCGTCGCGCTACGCGGTGCGGGTCGGGGACATTGAAGTGTTGGTGGTCAGCGATGGTGTGCTGTTGCTGCCGGGCGCGATGTTAGCCCACAACGCCGAACCGGCCGTCCGGGCGGCCTGGCTGAAAGAAAACTTCCTACCGCCGGACGCTTTCGATTGGGCGCTGAACGTGGTCGTGGTGCGTAGCGGCGACCGGACCATCCTCATCGACGCCGGGATGGGGACGGAGTTTCCGGACCTGGAGCGATCCGGGCATGTGATCCATCGGCTCGAGGCCGCCGGAATCGATCTCGCATCCGTGACCGACGTGGTGCTGACCCACATGCACATGGACCATGTTGGTGGGCTGCTCATCGACGGGGTGAAGGAGCGACTGCGTCCGGATCTGCGGATCCACGTGGCGGCCGCCGAGGTCAAGTTCTGGGAAGCGCCCGACTTCTCCCGCGTCTCCATGCCGCCTGGATTCCCGGACGCGCTTCGCTCGACCGCCAAGCGGTTCGTGAAGGAGTACCGCAGCCAGTTGCGGACGTTCGAGGAGGAGTACGAGGTGGCGCCGGGAGTGGTCGTCACTCGCACCGGCGGCCACACCCCCGGGCATAGCGTTGTGCGCGTGACGTCCGGCGGCGACCGGCTGACGTTCGCCGGGGACCTCGTGTTCCAGGTCGGGTTCGAACATCCCGAATGGTACAACGGCTTCGAACACGACCCCGAGGAGGCGGCCCGCGTTCGTATCAATCTTTTGCGGGAGTTGGCGGCGACCGGCGGGCTGCTGGTGGCCACTCACATGCCGTTCCCGTCCATCGGCCATGTGGCCGTCGCCGGCGACGCCTTTCGTTGGGTTCCGGCCATCTGGGACTACTAACCGCTTGTTGGGTTAAGGCCGAACCAGAGCGCGTATGAATTCGCGCCCTGGTTCAAATACCTCGCAACCACTGAGCCGCTGAAACCGAAGTGGTCGCTTAATGCCCGCTTTGACCAACTTCCAACTTTACAGATGAGTCGAACGAACATGCAGAACGAAAAAGTCGTGATCATAACGGGCGGCAGCTCCGGCATCGGTCGGGCCGCCGCGCTCCGTTTCGCCAATCAGGGCGACAAGGTGCTCATCACCGGCCGCCGCGCCGGCCCCGTCGAGCAAACGGTAGCGGAGCATAAGAATATCGCGGGCATCGTTGCGAATACCGCCTCTGCTGAAGACGCCAGGCGGACCATCGCCACGGCGGTCGACAACTGGGGCCGAGTGGATGCGCTCGTCAACAACGCCGGCGCGGGCGCCATCCTTCCGTTATCGGATGCGACAGCCGATCGGATCACAGACATCTTTTCCGTCAACGTGCTCGGTCCGAGCCTGCTGGCCCGCGCCGCCCTTCCTCACCTGAAGGCGACGCAGGGCACCATCATCAACGTCTCCTCGACCTTCGGTCACCGGCCGGCGGCGGGACTATCCCACTACGCCGCCAGCAAGGCGGCGTTGGAACACCTGACCCGCTGCTGGGCGCTCGAACTCGCGCCGCTCGGAATAAGGGTGAATGCGGTCGCGGCCGGACCCACGGAATCCGGCGCCTTGACCGGGATGATGGGGCTATCTGCGGAACAGGCAGAAGCGGTCAAGGAAGACGAGCGCGCACGGATTCCGCTCGGTCGGCGCGGCGTTCCCGACGACATCGCGGAATGGATTGTCCAGCTTGCGGGCCCCGCCTCGCAATGGCTGACGGGCCAGGTTCTCGCCGTCGATGGCGGCTTGGGACTGGCTTAGTTTCCGCGCTGCCAATTGCGGTCCTGTAAGGGTCATTCGCTACAGGGGCGAACGAGTGGCAGGTCCAGCCATGTCCGTAATTAAATTCAGAGCATTAGCGACTGCGCGTTGGTCATGGCGAGTTGATGGCGCACTGTCGACCGGTCTTGCGGCGATTGCGCCATGCCCCCCGATTCTTTCTGAAATGTCAGTGGCTTCGCTGCGACCGCAGGGCAATGCGCCGACGGTGGCCGGCTACTGTGCATGGGGTTGTTTTCGCTGTTTTAGTTTGCGAACGCTGCGAACCCTTGCGCCACAGCCCGATAAACCTCGCGGCGGAAAGGCACGACCAACTCGGCGACACGATCGAGTTTCTCCCAGCGCCACGCATCGAATTCCGCCGGCTGTCCGTTGCGCGGCGTCAGCGGATCGATCTCGCCGTCCTGTCCAGTGAAGCGCAGTGCGAACCATTTTTGGCGCTGGCCGCGAAACTTCGCCAGCCGGTGTGACTGCGGTCCGTCATAAGGCGGGAATTCGTAAGTCAGCCAGTCGGTCTCGCCGAGATAGGCCGCACTCTTGACGCTGGTCTCCTCCCAGAGCTCGCGCAGCGCCGCATCGCGCAAATCCTCGCCTTCGTCGACGCCGCCTTGCGGCATCTGCCAATCGAGGCCCGGCAGGATGATCTCGGGTCCATCGCCCTTGAAGCGGTGCCCGATCAGCACGCGGCCATCGGCGTTGAATAGCGCGATCCCGACATTGGGACGGTAGGGCTTTTGCTCGATCACGGACCACCTTCTTCGTCATTCTCAGGTGTGCAATCGCGCACCATGGGACCTGCTTCGCATGCCCCGGATTGACGATGCAATCACTGCTCCGCGAGCGCGGCAAATTCCTTCACCACCCGCTCATAGACCGGGCGCTTGAAGGGAATGATCAGGCCGGTCAGGTTCTTCATCGGCTCCCAGCGCCAGCTCACGAACTCGGACTTGTGGCCGCCGCCCGGCTTCTCGACATTGATCTCGCTGTCCTTGCCGGTGAAGCGCACCGCGAACCACTTTTGGCGCTGGCCGCGGTAGCGGCCCTTCCAGGTGCGGCCGGCGACCGTGCGGGGAATGTCGTAGGTGAGCCATTCCGGAACCTCGCCGAGCCGCTCGACCGAGCGCACGCTGGTCTCCTCATAGAGCTCGCGCTTGGCGGCTTCCCAGGTGTCTTCGCCGGGGTCGACGCCGCCTTGCGGCATCTGCCAGACATGGGCGTCGTCGACGTGCTCGATGCCGCCGGCGCGGCGTCCGATGAACACCAGTCCGTCCTTGTTGAGCAACATCACGCCGACGCAGGTTCGGTAGGGCAGATCCTCGTAACGCGCCATTCCGCCGAACCTTTCGCATGCTGACCGCAGGCACGTCGGCCCCGCAGGACCCGTACCATACCAATCCGTTGATTTAGCTGGATTTTGATTTCAGCATCGCGGTTGTCAATGGCACCAAAAGGATGCCCCGGTCGCTCAATGTCTTGGTCCAGGTGCCGATCCGCTCGATCGAGACCGGCAGGGCGGAGGCGGTTCCGACCGCCACGCCGCGCTCGCGGGCCGCTGCCTCGAGCTTGTTCAGGGCGCGGTCGATCTCGGCCGGGGTCGGCACGACGTCGATCGCGATGTCGCCCTTGCCGAACGGCATCGCCAGGCTCGCGGCGGCCTGGGGCGCGATGCTGCGCGGCGAGGAGCCGTCGTCGAAGAAGCCAAGCCCGCGCTTGGCCGCCTCGCGGATGATCGGCTGCATCGCCGTCTCCGTCGCCACGAAGCGGGCGCCCATGAAATTGGTGATGCCGGCGTAGCCCTGCATCCGGCTCAGATGCCAGTACAGGCGGTCCATGTTCTGGTCGGCGCTCAGCGACGTCAGCAGCGTTTGCGGCCCCGGATCGTTGTCGGGGAAGTCGTAGGGCTCCATCGGGATCTGGAGGAAGATCTCGTGGCGCTGGGCGCGAGCCCGCTCGGCGAGCTTTCCGGGATCGGAGCCGTAGGGCGTGAAGGCCAGCGTCACCGCGGGCGGCAGCTTCATGATTGCGTCGGTGGTCTTGGCGGCGCCGACGCCGAGGCCACCGATCACGATCGCGACCACCGGCATCTTGGCGGTCTTGGCGCGGTCGGCGTCTGCGGCATAGACGGTGAACGGCTTCAGCCCGCCCGCGACCACGGGAATCATCCCGTAGCGCGACTTCTCGAGCAGCTTCTGGTCGACCCCCGTCATGACGGGCGGTGCCATGGAGGCCGCCTCGCTCTTGTCGGCGGCGTCGCCGCCGATCACCACGTCGTGGCGTGCACCGGAGGAGCCGTCGATGATGGTGACGGTCTTGTGCTCGCCGGAGGCGGCCGGTTTCGGCGCCTCCTTGGTCTCCTGCTTGCCTTCCTGGCCATGGTCGGAAGCGGCTGGCTTCTGCTCCGTGGCCTTGTCCGTCGCTTTGGGCTCGCCGATCGCGAGCCGGGTCATCGGCTCGCCGCCGAGCGGGTCCTTGTTGAAGATGGCGAAGCCGGCAAAGGTGACCAGGAACAGGCCGAGCAGCACGGCCAGCATCTGCATGGCCGTGAACGGCAGCCGCAGCCGGCGTTTCCGGCGCGGCTTGTCCTGTCCGAGCGGGGCGCTCAGATCATCGGCCGTTTCAGTCATGCGCGATCCCGAATCACTGGTGCCGACGATACCACGCCGAGGTCAAGGGGCGGCAGGCCGGGATAGGCCGGGGGCGGCAAGAGTTGGCAGGCGCTGCAAGCAAAAAGGGCGGCTCCAGGAGCCGCCCTTTTCGAGAGATCGCGTGATGCGACGACTTAGTTTGCCGCTTTGGGCTTGTCGGTCGCGCCCTTGTTGTCGCTGCCCGGCGTCGGCGCTGCGGAGGCGCTGTTCTTGATGCCGTGAAGCAGGTCGTCGGCCATCTTCAGGGCCTTGTCGTCCTTGGCGTCCGGCGGGATGTAAGACTGCGAGCCGGTCTTCTCGTCGCCGTCGTTCTTGAGATGGCCGCGCAGCGAAGCCTCGCCCTTGGTGTCGGTGCGCGACTTCAGCTCGTCCGGCACGTCCTGGAGCACCTCGATGTCGGGCACGATGCCCTTGGCCTGGATCGACTTGCCCGACGGCGTGTAGTAGCGCGCCGTGGTCAGCCGCAGCGCGCCGTTGCCCGAGCCGAGCGGAATGATGGTCTGCACCGAGCCCTTGCCGAACGAACGCGTGCCGACGATGGTCGCACGCTTGTGGTCCTGGAGCGCGCCCGCGACGATTTCCGACGCCGAGGCCGAGCCGCCGTTGACCAGTACGATGACCGGCTTGCCCTTGGTGAGGTCGCCCGCATGGGCGGTGCGGCGCTGGGTCTCCTCGGCATTGCGGCCGCGGGTCGACACGATCTCGCCCTTTTCCAGGAAGGAGTCGGAGACGGTGACCGCTTCCTCGAGCAGGCCGCCCGGATTGTTGCGCAGGTCGATGATGTAGCCCTTGAGCTTGTCGCCGATCTGGTTCGAAAGGCTGGCGACCTCACGTTTCAGGCCTTCGGTGGTCTGCTCGTTGAAGGTGGTGATACGGATATAGCCGATGTCGTCGGCTTCGATGCGCGCGCGCACCGAGCGGACGCGGATATTGTCGCGCACCAGCGTGACGTCGATCGGATTGTCCTGGCCCTTGCGGATGATCTTGAGCTTGATCTTGGTGTTGACCGGACCGCGCATCTTCTCGACCGCCTGGTTCAGGGTCAGGCCCTGCACGGCTTCTTCGTCGAGATTGGTGATGATGTCGTTGGCCATGATGCCGGCGCGCGAGGCCGGCGTGTCGTCGATCGGCGACACGACTTTGATCAGGCCGTCTTCCATCGTGACCTCGATGCCGAGGCCGCCGAACTCGCCGCGGGTCTGCACCTGCATGTCACGGAAGCTCTTGGCGTCCATGTAGCTCGAATGCGGGTCGAGACCGGTGAGCATGCCGCTGATGGCTGATTCGATCAGCTTGGTGTCATCGGGCTTCTCGACATAATCGGAGCGCACGCGCTCGAACACGTCGCCGAACAGATTGAGCTGGCGATAGGTGTCCGCGGTGGCGGCCCGTGCGCTCGAACCCATGAACACCGCGCGCGGCTGGGTCACGAACAGCGTCAGCGCCGCACCGGTGGCCGCGCTGAGGAGGATAACTGAAGTCTTGCGCATCATCCGCGAACCTTCTCGCCTTCATTTGCGGCCCACCATGGGCCTGGATCGATTGGAGTGCCGTCTTTGCGGAACTCGACATAGAGCACAGGTTGACTCGCGTTCGTGGCGAGAATGGAGGCGACTTGAGAAGTCGACCCCATGGTCGCGACCGGCTCCCCCGTGAGCACAAACTGGCCGATGTTTACCGAAATGCGCTCCATCCCGGCGATTAAGACATGATACCCGCCACCGGCATTGAGGATCAAGAGTTGTCCATAGCTGCGGAACGGGCCGGCATAGACCACCCAGCCATCACACGGCGTCGTGACCTGGGCGCCAGACCGACTCGCCAGGGAAATGCCCTTCTGGACCCCGCCGACGCCGTCGGAACCGCCAAAATCCCTGATCTTGTTACCGTTAACCGGAAGAGGCAGGAGGCCCTTGGCCGACGCGAAAGCGATTGCCGGGGTGGTCCGGGATCGGTCCTTGAAAGCGCCCGGGCCGGGCTTGGCGCTGGCGTTGGCTGCCGCCGTTGCCTCGGCCTGCTTTGCGGCCTCGGCCGCCTTCTCAGCAGCCTTGGCAGCGCTTTGCAGGTCCTGCTCCATCTTGGCGATCAATCCTTGGAGATCGCCGACTTGCCGGGATAGCGCGATCGCGCGCGAATTCTCGGCGTCGAGGTCCTTTTCGCGCGACGCCTGTTGGCGCTGCCGCTCGTCGACCAGGGCGGTGAGCCGGGTCTGGTCATTGCGGACCTTGTCGCGATCGGCGGCGAGCTGGTCGCGCTCGGTGGCGATGCTCTTGCGCAAGGCCACGAGCTCGCCGAGCTCGCCTGCGATCTTCTCGGCACGGGTGCGCAATTCCGGCACCACGGCGCCGAGCAACATGGCGGTGCGCAGCGATTGCAGCGCATCTTCCGGCCGCACCAGTAGTGCAGGCGGCGATCGCCGGCCGGCGCGCTGCAAGGCCGCCAGCACCTCGACGATGTCGGCGCGGCGCGAATCGAGCGAGCTGCGCATCGCCTGCTCGCGGCCGTTCAGCGTGCGCAGCCGCGCTTCGGCTTCGTCGATCTTGGTCTCGACGGCGCGCACGTTCGCCGCGGTATCGATCAACTGCTGATTGAGCTGGGTGCGGTCCTGACCGAGCGAGGTGATCTCGGCCTTGAGCTTGGCCTGGGCTTCCTCCGCACTCTTCTGCCTTGCGCGAGCGGCTTCCAGCTCCTGCTCGCGCTGCTTGATCGCGTCAGGCGAGATCGCCGCGGTCTGCGGTGCCGGCGCTGCCGTCTGAGCTTGCGCGAGGCTTGCGCCGGCGAGCATTGCGATCAGCAACAGGTTGAGAATCGGCGCTCGCATCGTTTCGGCAAAGGTGCTCGTGTGGCGCGCATCACGCGCGATGATAGGGATGGCCGGCCAGGATGGTTGCGGCCCGATAAAGCTGTTCCAGAAGCATGATGCGAACCATTTGGTGCGGCCAGGTCGCAGAGCCGAACGCGATCGCGAGCTTGGCCTTACGGCGCAATTCGGGCGAAAGTCCGTCCGCCCCTCCGATCACGAAGATAGTATGTCCGGCGCCCTCGTCGCGCCAGCGGCCGAGATTCCGTGCGAATACGGTGGAATCCAGACTTTGTCCGCGCTCGTCCAGCGCCACCAGGACCGACTTGTCGGGAACATGCGCGCCGATCGCCGCGGCTTCCTCGGCCATGCGGGTCGCGGCGTCGCGCGCCCGGCTCTCGGGAATTTCATGGACAGTGAGCTCGCGGAATCCAAGTTTGCGGCCGACCTCGTCGAACCGCGCGAAATAGCGATCGGCAAGCTCACGCTCGGGGCCCTGCTTCAGCCGGCCCACCGCAATGACGGCAACACGCATGACGTCTCTAGGACCACGTCTTCAGGGTCGCGTTTTCCAGACCGCGCACATCATGCGCGCGCACGACGCTAGCATGCGCGCCAGCCGATTCGAAATCGGCTCTCTAAGTCTAGATCGCCTTCGCCGCCCCTGGGCCCTGCGTATACAATCTCTCAAGATTGTAGAACTCACGGACCTCGGGTCTGAACACGTGCACGATCACATCGCCGGAATCAATCAGCACCCAGTCGCAATTGGGCAAGCCCTCGACATGGATGGTCTTGATGCCGGTTTCCTTGAGGCTCTTCGTGACGTTCTCCGCGATCGCGCCAACGTGCCGGTTGGCCCGGCCCGTGGTGACGATCATGTAGTCGGAATACGCCGATTTGCCGCGAAGGTCGATGGTGACCGTCTCTTCCGCCTTCATATCGTCGAGGCGGGAGAGGATCAGGTTCAGCGTCTTGTCGGCGTCGGGTTGCGCCTTCAAGGCCGCAGCTTTGGTCGATGTTTTACGCGCCGGTTTAGCTACCTTGGGTAAAACAGACTTGGACAATACAGACGTGGTCAGGGACCATTCCTTTCACTGTATCGCGAGGGCCGAATCCGGCGCTCACTGGTTACACTACATCATGTGGGGTTAAGGGTTTCAATATGCCAGAGAGCCCAAAGCCCCATACTCCGTCCGCATAAGTCCGTCTCACTTCGTACCTTTCCAGCTCCCGTCCGGGTTCCGCAGGCCGGTCGAGGACAGATTCAGCTTCAATCCTGTCAGGAAGACCCAGGCCGGCGCTGGCCGGTCCGCAAGCAGCGCCGCCTCCCTCTCGGGCAGGCGATAGCGCGCGAGCGCCTGGGCGGCGGGCGAGGCAAGGGCGCGAAAACTCTGTGGCGGGCGATCGATGATTGCAATCGGCACCTGGCCGGCGATCCGGCGCCAGTCCTGCCAACGGTGGAATTGAGCGAGATTGTCGGCGCCCATGATCCAGACAAAGCGCAGGCCGGGGAGGCGGCGGCGCAAGGTGTTGATCGTGTCGATAGTGTAGCGCGTACGGATGACGGATTCGAGACAGCTCACCTCGATCCTGGGATCGCCAGCGACGTCGCGCGCCGCCTGCATGCGCGCGCCGAGCTCATGCAGCGAGCCGTTTTCCTTGAGCGGATTGCCCGGCGTCACCAGCCACCACACGCGGTCGAGCTGAAGGCGCTTCAGCGCGAACTGACTGATGGCGCGATGAGCCTGATGCGGCGGATTGAACGAGCCGCCGAGCAAGCCGATGCGCATGCCCTGGGTGTAGGGTGGTATGGCCTGCGCCACGAAGCGTGGCGCGACGAAATCGTTGCTCAATGCCCCGCGCCTTGCGACGTTACGGCCGCGTCTGCCCTGTGCCGTGGACGCGATATTTGAAGCTCGTCAACTGCTCGGCCCCGACCGGGCCGCGAGCGTGGAATCGGCCGGTGGCGATGCCGATCTCGGCGCCGAAGCCGAACTCGCCGCCATCGGCGAACTGCGTCGAGGCGTTGTGCAGCACGATCGCGGAATCGACCTCGCTCAGAAATTTCTTCGCGGCGGCCTCATCCTGGCTCACGATGGCATCGGTGTGGTGCGAGCCGTGGTTCTGGATGTGCGCGATCGCGCCGTCGACGCCGTCGACCACCTTTGCCGCGATGATCGCATCGAGGTATTCGGTGTCCCAATCGTCCTTGCTCGCGGGTTTCACGCGCGCATCCGTTCCTTGCACCGTTTCGTCGCCGCGCACTTCGCAGCCGGCTTCGATCAGCATCTCGATCAGTGGCTTCAGGCTCTTTGCGGCGCCGGCGCGGTCGACCAGCAGCGTCTCGGCCGCGCCGCAGACGCCGGTGCGGCGCATCTTGGCGTTGAGGACGATCGATTTCGCCATGGTAAGGTCGGCGCTGCCGTCGATATAGACGTGGTTGATGCCTTCGAGATGCGCGAACACCGGCACGCGCGCTTCAGCCTCGACCCGGGCGACGAGGCTTTTTCCCCCGCGCGGCACGATCACGTCGATGGCGCCATTCAGTCCGGACAGCATCATGCCGACCGCCGTGCGGTCGCGCGTCGGCACCAGTGTGATTGCAGCTTCCGGCAGCCCCGCTTCGCGCAGGCCTTGCACCAGGCATTGATGGATCGCGCGGCAGGAGCGGAAACTGTCGGAGCCGCCGCGCAGGATCACGGCATTGCCCGCCTTCAGGCACAGCACGCCGGCGTCGGCCGCAACGTTGGGCCGGCTCTCGAAGATCACGCCGACGACGCCGAGCGGCACACGCACGCGTTCGATGGTCATGCCGTTCGGCCGCTGCCAGCTCTCGGTGACGATTCCGATCGGATCGGCAATGCCGCGCACGATGCCGATGCCTTCGGCCGTTGCCTCGACGCGCGCGGGCGTCAGTGTCAGGCGGTCGATGAAGGCGGAGGTGGCGCCGCCGGATGCGCGGGCCTCAGCGACGTCCTCGGCATTGGCGGCGAGAATGCCGGATGCATTGTTGCGGATCGCCCGCTCCATGGCCTCGATCGCCCGGTCCTTCTGCTCCGGCGGCGCCAGCGCCAGCACCCGCGCCGCAGCACGAGCACGGGTGCCAAGATCGGTCATCAGCGCCTGGAGATCGGCATTGCCGTCGAGGGCTTTGAGGGGAGCGGCCATAGCGGTTTGAACCTTCTGCTAAGGCGGTGTCCTAGCACGGAAATCCGGTAATTGCGAAGGCCGGCGAGAGCATGGCCGGGGCCCGGTTCGCGCCGGCGGGTCGGCCAATGGCCTCGTTGTACCGGAGGCCAGACGAATCCTTGCGGGCGGCCCGAATATCAATAAATATCATATACTGATAACGGAGCCTTTTCCATGGCGAGCAGCTACAGCATTGGCAAGCATTTCGAGGACCTGATCGACAACCTAGTCGAGAGCGGCCGATATGCCACTGCGAGCGAGGTGATGCGCGAGGGTCTTCGCCTGATCGAGGAGCGCGAAGAGCGACGCAAGGCCAAGCTGGAAGCGCTGCGGGCCGAAATCCAGAAGGGCGTTGACAGCGGGCCAATGGAGGAGGTCGATCTCCACGATTGGATGAACGACATCAGAGCGCGGGGACGGCAACGGTTAGCCGCGCGCAAACGTGGCGAATAGATTTCGCAAAGCCCCACAAGCAGACCACGATCTCGATTCGATCTGGGACTTCATCGCTGCGGACAGCGTTCGTGCCGCCGACCACCAGATGGCGCGCATCGGCGAGATTTTCGAAATGCTCGTGGACAACCCACTGGCCGGACGGGAGCGACGGGAATTGCGTGCGGGCCTCCGCAGCTTTCCAGCCGGCAACTACGTGATCTTCTATTTTCCGTTGCCCGACGGCGTCGAGATCATTCGGGTGATGCACGGCCGGCAGGACATCGATCCCGACGACATGCAATAGCCGAGCGCCGGCTCGGCCCTACCCGCCCACCACCAGATCGTCGCGGTGGATTATCTCGGCGCGGCCTCTGATGCCGAGGATCGCCATCACATCGGGGGAGGAGCGGCCCTTGATCCGTTCGGCATCCTCGGCGTCGTAGGCGATCAGGCCGCGGCCGATCTCGCTGGTGTCGGGGCCGCGCACGATCACGGCATCGCCGCGGGCGAACTGGCCCTCGACCTTGATGACGCCCGCCGGCAGCAGGCTGGCACCCGCGCGTAGCGCTGTGACCGCGCCGGCATCGATCGTCAGCGTGCCCTTCGGCTCCAGCGAGCCCGCGATCCAGCGCTTTCGCGAGGTGATGGGGTTGGCCGGCGTCAGGAACCAGGTGCAGCGGCCGCCGTCGGCGATTGCCTGCAGGGGGTGCTCGATCTTGCCGGACGCAATCAGCATATGCGTGCCGCCTGTCGTGGCGATCTTGGCGGCCTCGACCTTGGTGCGCATGCCGCCGCGCGACAGTTCGGACTCGGCATCGCCCGCCACAGCCTCGATCTCCGAGGAGATGCTATCGACCACGGGTATGAGCTTGGCGTTCGGATTGGTCTTCGGCGGGGCGTCGTAGAGCCCGTCGATGTCGGACAGCAGCACCAAGAGGTCGGCGCTCGCCATGGTGGCGACGCGCGCGGCGAGGCGGTCATTGTCGCCGTAGCGGATCTCGTTGGTGGCGACGGTATCGTTCTCGTTGATCACGGGGATCGCGCGCCATTCCAGCAGCTTGCCGATGGTCGAGCGCGCATTGAGATAGCGGCGGCGCTCTTCGGTATCCTGGAGCGTCACCAGAATCTGGCCGGCGCCGATGCCGTGCGCCCCGAGCACCTCCGACCAGATCCGCGCCAGCGCGATCTGACCGACGGCGGCGGCGGCCTGGCTCTCCTCAAGCTTCAGCGGGCCGCGCGGCAGCTTGAGCCGGCTGCGGCCGAGCGCAATCGAGCCTGAGGAGACCACGAGGACGTCGCGACCCTCGTGGTGCAGCTTGGCCATGTCGTCGGCGAGCGCGGCCAGCCAGGATGCACGCACCTCGCCCCTGTCGGAATCGACCAGCAGCGCGGAGCCGACCTTGACCACGATGCGGCGGAATTGACTGAGTTCGGGGCTGGCCATGGCGCGGGGGTCGAGTTGCTCTGCACTAGGAAACGGCGGAGCGAAGGGCGGCGCCGGTGAAGCCTGCTTTTGCAGCAGGACGATGGCCGGCGCAAGGCGGTCAGGGGGTAAACGGCGCCACCGCCGGATTTCAAATCGTTCGCGGCCTGGCTGAAGGCGCACCCGGACAAGACGTCGTTCGGCGCGACGGGGTACAAGATCGAGAATTAGTCTCCGATGGCGCCACACAGGCCGTCGTCAGGGTCGGGCCTGTCTCGGCCATCCACGCGCATCCGCGATTGAGGCGAGACGTGGATGCCCGGGACGAGCCCGGGCATGACGAGCCGAGAGAGCCTCGCGACTCACTCCATCCTCTCGTCCTGAGGAGCGCGCTCCTGGCGCGCGTCTCGAAGGATGCAGGTCGAGGTGCGAGAGCCGGGCCTGCATGGTTCGAGTCGGCGCTTACGCGCCTCCTCACCATGAGGGTCTACATCTTCGCGCGCTGCGCCATGCCGTCCTTGATCGACGCTAGCTCGGCTTCATCCCACACGCCGATCAAAATCCCGCCCTTCATCTGGAGCTGGTTATCCGCATAGTTCGCGATCTTCTCGCGAGGCGTGGTGATGTGGTCGTTTGGATGCAGCGCCCAGTCGAACAGCTCGGCCTGCAACCGCGCGATGATGCCTGCGCAATCAGGGTCGTCGCCGCGATCCAAAAACTCTTCCGGATCGGTCTCGAGATCATACAGCATCGGACGGAAGCCCGAGGCGTGGATGTACTTCCAGCGGCCGTCGAACACCATGAACAGGCGGCAGCGCTCGATCGGCTGATTCAATTTCAGCCGGACGTCCTGCATGGCGTAGTCGTATTCGGAGAATGCCACCTTGCGCCAGTCGGACGGCGTCGGCCCGCGCAGCAGCGGCAGCAGCGAGCGTCCTTCGAGGATGTGTCCCGGCACCTTGCCGCCGAAATAATCGACGAAAGTCGGCGCGAGATCGATGCCTTCGACCAGTGCGTCGCATCGCGTGCCGCGCGTCGCATCCGCGTCCGTCGATGGATCGATGACGATCAGCGGGATCTTCGCCGACTGTTCGTGGAACAGGTCCTTCTCGCCCATCCAGTGATCGCCGAGATAGTCGCCATGATCAGAGGTGAACACGATCATGGTGGTTTCCAGGAGGGCGTGCTCCCTTAGAAACTTCATCAGCACGCCCATCTGGTCGTCGATCTGGGTGATCAGGCCCATATAGGTCGGGATCACTTTCTCCCGGGCATCGTCGCGCGCCATGTTGCGGGAGTAGCGCATGTCCATATAGGCGCCGAACACCGGATGCGGATTTTGCCGCTCGCGCTCGGAGCGCATCACCGGCAGCATGTCCGATGTCGAATACATGCTGGCATAGGGCTCGGGCGCGATATAGGGCCAGTGCGGTTTGATGTAGGACAGATGCAGGCACCATGGCTTGCCGTCGGTCTCGGCCTCGGCGATGAAGTCCATCGCGCGCCGCGTCATGTAAGGCGTCTCGGAGTGTTCTTCCGGCACGCGTGCGGCCTTGTCGGCATGCGTCAGCAACCAGCCGTTCTGCAAGCTGCCGTCGTCGGCGGCGCCGGAATTGGCCCAGTGCTCCCAGGGGTTCGTCGCCTCGAAACCTTGCTGGCGCAGATAGTCGTCGTATTTCGGACGCGGCCGTCCGGTCGGATGCAGGCCGTCGTCACGCTCATAAGGCTCGAAGCCGCATTCGGCGACATGCACGCCGATGAGGGATTCCGGTGGGATGCCGAGCCGCTTCATGCCCTCGAGGTCGGGCGCCATGTGCGTCTTGCCGACCAGCACGTTGCGCACGCCGATTGACTTCAGGTGATCGCCGAGCGTGGGTTCGCCGACCCGCAGCGGCCAGCCGTTCCAGTGCGAGCCGTGCGAGCGCATGTAGCGGCCGGTGTAGAACGACATCCGCGACGGCCCGCAGATCGGCGACTGCACGTAAGCCTTGGTGAAGAGCACGCCGCGCTTCGCCATGGCGTCGATGTTGGGCGTCTTCAGCGTGGGATGGCCGGTGCAGCCGAGATAGTCGTAGCGGAGCTGGTCGCACATGATCCAGAGAACGTTCTTCGCGCGCGCCATGCGTCATCCCTGCCGTTTCTTGATTGTGTGATGCTGCGCGATCGATGGCGCGATAGCAACCTGCTAGTGACGGGCGTGCCCGCCGCCCAACATTCCAGCGTCGTCCCGGCGAAGGCCGGGACCCATACCGCGTGATCTGTCGGTTGCGGGTGGTCGTAGTACCGACCGACCAGTCTTCGCCAAACTACGTCCTGGGGTTATGGGTCCCGGCCTTCGCCGGGACGACTCTGGAGAGAGAGTGCCGTTGCTTCTCTTTAGGCCGACCAGGGCTCCGCTTCAGCCGCGCTCTTCGCCTTGGCGGATACGGGGTTCTCGCCGATCACCTCGACGAGTGCGCGCAGCGCTTCCTGGACGCCCTGGCCGGTGGCGCCGGCGAGCAGCAGCGGCGTCTTCTTGGCGGCGCGCTTCAGCCGGTCCTTCTGCTTCTTCAGCTCGTCCGGCTCGACCGCGTCGATCTTGTTCAGCGCCACGATCTCGATCTTGTCGGTGAGCAGGCCGCCATAGGCATCGAGTTCCGTACGCACGGTCTTGTAAGCCTTGCCGGCATGTTCGCAGGTCGCATCGACGAGATGCAGCAGCACACGGCAGCGCTCGACATGGCCGAGAAAACGATCGCCGAGGCCCGCGCCTTCATGCGCGCCCTCGATCAGCCCGGGAATGTCGGCCAGCACGAATTCGCGGCCGTCGGAGTTCACGACGCCGAGCTGCGGATGCAGCGTCGTGAAGGGATAGTCGGCGATCTTCGGCTTGGCCGCGCTGACTTTGGAAAGGAAGGTCGACTTGCCGGCGTTGGGCAGGCCGACCAGGCCGGCGTCCGCGATCAGCTTCAGCCGCAGCCAGATCCAGCGTTCCTCGCCCACCTGGCCGGGATTGGCGTTGCGCGGCGCGCGGTTGGTCGAGGTCTTGAAATGCGCATTGCCGAAGCCGCCATTGCCGCCCTCGGCGAGCACGAACTTCTCGCCGACATTGGTGAAGTCGTGGATCAGCGTCTCGCGGTCTTCGTCGTAGATCTGCGTGCCCACGGGGACCTTCAGCACGATGTTCTTGCCGTTGGCGCCGTGGCGGTCCGAGCCGCTGCCGTTTTCGCCCTTCTGGGCCTTGAAGTGCTGTTGGTAGCGATAGTCGATCAGCGTGTTCAGCCCGTCGGCGACCTCGATGACGACATTGCCGCCGCGGCCGCCATTGCCGCCGGAAGGACCGCCGAATTCGATGAACTTCTCGCGGCGGAACGCCACGCAGCCGTTTCCGCCGTCACCGGAGCGGATATAGACCTTTGCTTCGTCAAGGAATTTCATGGGCCATAGGTAGGCCAGCCGGTCCCGCGCGGCAACCCGAATTGGCCCGCGAATCGGCCCAATCTTTGCGATTTTTGCCTTAATCCGTCGGCCGCCGGCGGATCAGGGGAGTGCGACAATCCGCTCAATTTGAGGTGGCGGGCTTGTCGCTGTTGCTCACGTCATTAAAACAGTCACAAGCGAGTCTTGTCGCCGGTTCCTGACGCTCCCTCCGCCCGTCATTGCGAGGAGCCCTTGCGACGAAGCAATCCAGACTGTTTTCGCGATGACAGACTGGATTGCTTCGCGGAGCCTGTCATCGGGCCGCGCTTTGCGCGGACCCGTTGGCTCGCAATGACGATCTCTCTCACTCAGACTTGTTCATGCCCCTGTTCAAAACCCTCTCCGCCTATGACGAGCGCTCGGCGCGACTGGCCGGCATTGGGCTGATGCTGCTGTCGATCTTCATGTTCTCGTTCGGCGATGCCATGGGCAAGTTCCTGGTCGGGACTTATTCGGTGGGCCAGCTTCTGTTCCTGCGCGCCTGCGCGGCGCTGCTGCTGCTGTCGCCGATGATCTGGCGGCAGCGTCATGATTTCCTGCACCTGGAGCGCCCGTGGCTGCAGCTGTTTCGCGTCACGCTGTCGACGCTGGAAGTCGCCGCGTTCTTCCTTGCGACCGTCTATCTGCCGCTCGCCGACGTCATCACCTATTATCTCGCGGGCCCCATCTTCGTCACCGCAATGTCGGCGGTCTTTCTTGGGGAGCGCGTCGGCTGGCGGCGCTGGACCGCGATCCTGATCGGCTTCTGCGGCGTGCTGATTGCACTGCGGCCGTCGGCGCAGACGGTCAGCCTGCCGGCGCTGATCGCGCTCGGCGGCAGCCTGTCGTTTGCAACGCTGATGCTGATCACGCGCAGCCTGCGCAAGACGCCCGACATCGTGATGGCGTCCTCGCAATTCGTCGGAACGTTCCTGCTCGGCGCCGTGCTGTCGGCGTTCCACTGGGTGCCGCCGAGCCCCGGCAGCCTCGTGATCTTCGCGCTGGCGGGATGTGTCTCGGTCACGGCGCTGTTCTGCGTCAACCGCTCGCTCAAGCTCGCGCCGGCCAGCGTCGTGGTGCCCTATCAATATTCGATGATCGTCTGGGCCGTGATCTTCGGCTTCGTGGTGTTCGGCGACGTGCCGCAGCTCGCCACCCTCGTCGGTGCCGCCATCATCATCGCTGCGGGGTTCTACATCTATCTGCGCGAGCGCGATCTCGGGCGTGGGGCTGTGGACGTTAATCCGCCGGCGTGAGGTGCAGCCGAATAGTTTTGTCGTCGTCCCGGACAAGCGCAGCGAAGCGGAGCGCTGATCCGGGACCCATACCCACAGGAAGTGGTTTTGCGAAGACTCGGAGTGGGAATCTTCGCGCCACCAGCATTCGTGGTTATGGGTCCCGGCTTTCGCCGGGACGACGGCTGTGTTTGAGGCCGCGCTTCTGACTACCTCAGTCAAGAATGACGCCGCTCCCGCCTACCGCACCCTTCTTGCACTACTCCAGCTCTTCAGCGACGCCCACACGCCGCGCGAGAGGCGGAAGCAGTCGACGGGCGTGGAGGAGCCCAGCGCCAGGAAGCGGTGCAGCTGAACGCCGCTCCACTGGAAGCCGCACTTCTCCAGCACGTTGCGCGAGGCCGGGTTGGTGACGCGCGCGCCCGCGTAGAGATGATCGTCGTCGAACTCCTCGAAGAAGAAGTCGATCGCGCCGCGCGCGGCCTCGGTGGCGAAGCCCTGGCCCCAGTGCTCGACGCCGAGCCAGTAGCCGAGTTCCGCATTGTCCGGCGTCGAGCAGTCGATGCCGACCATGCCGACCGGCCCGCTGTCGTGCTCGATCAGGAACACGGTCTCGCTGCCGATCGCCGCGGTGGCGCGGATGAATGCGACGGCATCGTCTTGCGAATAGGGATGCGGCAGGCGGCGGGTGTTTTCCGCGATGCGGCGGTCGTTGGCGAGCTTGGCGATGGTCCCGACGTCGGCGAGCGTCGGTCGGCGCAACGTCAGCCGCTCGGTGGAGACGACGCTCGGTCTCGCCTCCTGCAAGGTCACGCTCGAAAAATCCTGCAACATGTCCGGCTCCGTCGAAGTCACTAAGTTAAAAGTGAGCAAGTCAAACGAAAGGGGAGGCCGGTTTCCCGCCTCCCCTGGAGCCCTGATCTTTTTGATCTGAAGGACTCCGCCGGTTTGGTAGGACCCGGCGGACTCCAAATTGATCCACCGTCTATTCAGCCGCCTCAGCGAGCGGGAGCACCGATACGAAGGTGCGGCCGTTGGCTTTGGCCTGGAACGTAACGCGACCCTCGATCTTGGCGAACAAAGTGTGGTCCGTGCCCATGCCGACATTAAGGCCGGGATGCCAGGTGGTGCCGCGCTGACGCGCAATGATGTTGCCGGGAATGACGACTTCCCCGCCGAACGCCTTGATGCCAAGGCGCTTGCCCTTTGAATCGCGACCGTTGCGCGATGAACCGCCTGCTTTTTTGTGAGCCATGGCTCGTCTCCGAAATCCTGCTTAGTTCTAGATCAATTCCTTGACGGAATCATTTCACATTTTCTCACGCATCAATTCGTGAATTGGCGTGATCAATTTATGCGGCTTCTTCTTCCTTCGCCGCTTCCTTGGCGACCTTTTCGCGCTTCGGGCGCGGTCCGATCGAAGGCTTGGCGTCGTTGGTCAGGATCTCGGTGATGCGCAGCACCGTGATCTCGTCGCGGTAGCCGCGCTTGCGGCGCGAGTTCTTGCGGCGGCGCTTCTTGAACGCGATCACCTTCGGCCCGCGCTTGTGGTCGAGCACCTCGGCCGCGACGGACGCGCCTGCCACCGTCGGCAGGCCCAGCACCGGCGTGTCGCCGCCGACCACCAGGACTTCATTCAGCTGCACGATCGTGCCGACTTCGCCGGCGATCTTGCCTACTTCCAGGACATCATCCGGAACGACGCGGTACTGCCGGCCGCCGGTTTTGATGACTGCGAACATCGTTTTCTTCCTTCGTGTTCAATCCCGGCCTCGCGACAGGATGTCCGGGCCGGCTTTTTGTCAGTCGCTATGGGTTTTGCGAGTTTTGCGCGGGTGGGAATTATCCGTTTGAAAACCCACGCAAAAACAGGCGGCGCGAGAAACGCCCCGCGCCGGTTGCGGGACTTATAGCCGGCGAACGCCGAGAGTCAAGGAAAACCGCCGGAAAAGGCCCGGATCTGAAGGATTTGGGCCGCTTCCCCGTCCGGAAATCGTTTCTCGGGTCCGGCTGCAACCAAACAGGTTCCCCCGCCGTTGTTCACGCGAAATTTCGCGCGCGGGCAAGGGCTTTCCATGGCAACAGACGAACTGGTCAAGACGACAGGGATCGCCACCCACGGCGCGGCGCGGCTGCCGTCGGTGGACATCGACAGCTTCAATATCGAGATGAAGGACGAGGACGGTTTTCTCGGCGACCGCGCCAGCAAGGGCGCGTTCCGCGACATTCTCGAGCGCTGGCGCAAGCCGCTGCGCAAGACCGGCGAGGATCCGTTCGGCAGCGAGCCGTCGGAGGAGATCAGCAAGAAGACGCTGGACGACATCCTGGTCGGCGATGACACCGAGGCCTCGGCCGTAGTGCACAGCGCGATCGAGGATTTCGCCCAGGAGCTTGCTTATGTCACGCGCCGCTTCCTCAAGTCCAAGGCCTGGGCCAAGACCGAGCGCATCGTGGTCGGGGGCGGTTTTCGCGATTCCAGGCTCGGCGAACTCGCGATCGCGCGCGCCGAGATCATCCTGAAGTCCGAGAACTCCAAGATCGACTTGCAGCCGATCCGCCATCATCCGGACGAGGCTGGCCTGATCGGGGCGCTGCATCTGGCGCCAACCTGGATCTTCGAGGCCTATGACAGCATCCTCGCCGTTGATATCGGCGGCACCAACATCCGCTGTGGCGTGGTGGAATCCAGCTGGAAAAAGGCGAAGGATCTCTCGAAGGCCTCGATCTGGAAATCCGAGCTGTGGCGTCATGCTGACGACGAGCCGACTCGCGAAGCGGCGGTGAAACGGCTCGCGAAAATGCTGAAGGGACTGATCGCGGAAGCCGAAAATGAGGGCTTCAAGCTGGCGCCGTTCATCGGCATCGCCTGTCCCGGCGTGATCAACGAGGACGGCTCGATCGAGAAGGGCGCCCAAAACCTGCCGGGCAATTGGGAGAGCAGCAAGTTCAACCTGCCGGCGAGTCTGGCCGAGGGCATCCCGCAGATCGGCGAGCACGACACCGCGATCGTGATGCACAATGACGGCGTGGTGCAGGGCCTTTCCGAGATTCCGTTCATGCAGGACGTCGAGCGCTGGGGTGTGCTGACCATCGGCACCGGACTTGGCAACGCGCGCTTCACCAACCGCCGCAAGGACGGCGGCAACGGCAAAGACCGGGACTCTACGGAGAACGGCAAGAAAAAGAGCAAAGGCGACTAGCCAGCGTTTTCGAGCGAAGTGGATCCCGGTTCGCGTCAAGAAAACGCGGCAAAACGAGAATCTGGAGCCATTCCGTTCCGGATTCATCGGAACGGAATCGCTCCAGAGTAACCTTGACTGGTTAGGTTAAGGGACGGATTGCGTTGCGGGATGGCAGACGCACGCTAGGGTCGAATTGTCGCCTCACCTGGCCGGCGAAGCCGCCCTTCCCAGCCAGTATTGCAATGAGCGGCACGGGACCGCCAGTGTTTACCGCGTCTGGCGGTCCCACCCCATCTTCGGATTCCCCGCAGGGCTATCGTATATATATATATAGATTTCACGAAGATAGTCCGCGGGCTTGCTCCGCCTCTCCCGCTTGCGGGAGAGGCCGACGCGCCCCGGGCGATGCGAAGCATCGTCCAGAGCGCGGCGGGTGAGGGTTCTCGCCGCGCTGGGATGTCTTCCGCAATCCCTGGCAATCCCGACGCGGAGACACCCCCACCCCGGCCCTCCCCCGCAAGCGGGAGAGGGAGTTCAGTGCCGATGCCGAAGCATCATGCACACCATCTGCGATAGCCCTTTGGATTCCCCGGGGGCTTCAGCTCCAGCCAATTCTCCCAAAGAACGCGGCGATCTCCGTTGCCGCGCGATCCGGATCCTCGCGATGCGGGAAGTGGCCGACGCCGGGAAACATCGCAAGATCGAGCTCGCTGAAAGTCTCCTTGAGCCGGTCGGTCCAGGCATAGGGAAACAGCGGATCGTGCTCGGCCCAGCGCACGCAGGTCGGCGTTGTGATTGGCGGCAATGGCGGCGCTTCGCCCTTCATCATCGCGATACGCCCGGCATGCGCGGCGCGATAATACGCAAATCCGTCGGCGAGGTTGCCGTCCTTGAGGAAATTGTCGGCGAACTCGTCGAGAACGTCGTCGAAGGCGTTCTTGCGATGCGCCCAGCCCTTGAGGAAGTGGCCGATATAAAGCCGGCAGCTCTCGCGGCTCGCGCCGACGAGCCGCTCGGCCATCTCCAGCTGGTGGAAGGACTGGTACCAGATGTGGTTGAGCCGGTCGGGCGCCGCCATCCGCGGCCCGATGCCGGGATAGACGAAATCGAACAGGAACAGCCCGGCAAGCCGCTCCGGCGCCTGGCGCGCCAAAGGCTGCATCACGGCGCCGCCGACATCATGGCCGACGACGCCGAATCGGCTGATGCCGAGCCCCTGCATCAGCGCCAGCATGTCCGCGGCGTGACCGTCCGATCCGTAAGGCCCGTCCGGCTTGTCGCTGTCGCCAAAGCCGCGCAGATCGGGCGCGATCAGCATGTACCGGTCCGCCAGCCGTGCCATCACCGGCTCCCAGGTCAGCCAGAATTCCGGCCAACCATGCAGCAAAAGCAGCGGTTTGCCCCGCCCGCAGCGGGCGAGGTGGAAGCTGGCGCCATTGGCCTTGATGGTCAGATGCTCCATGGCAGTTCCTTCCGGGCGAAGGGCAGGGGTGGCTGCGGATTTTCGCCTTTCGCGCCTTGTCTCACTCGCCGTCCTCGCCTATTACACGCCCCGACCACAGGGGTTCCTGCCCCTCATCGGCACTTCAAGGAGAGGTGGCAGAGTGGTTGAATGCACCGCACTCGAAATGCGGCATAGGTGCAAGCCTATCGGGGGTTCGAATCCCTCCCTCTCCGCCACGAACCATCGATCTTAGTAAGAAATTTGGCGTAAACTCTGTAAGCCTACCCGGCTTGGAGGGGTGCTAGGGAAGCCTGTAGGAGGCCGTCCATTCGGCCGCTGCAAAGGCGCGACGGGCAAGCCAGTCCACAGACGCGGCACGCTGCGTGCCCAGCGTCCTGTTTCAGCGGAATGGCGTTATTGTCAGTTGCCGCATTGGATCAAGGCGGCAGCGACGCGCTCGAAGGCCGGGTCGGGCGGAGCGCTCGAAGCGTGCCCTTTTGTTCCTCATCCGTCACGCTGAAGCCACAGTAGCACGGCGTGAAGCTCTTCTCGTCTGCCGATCAAATGGGCGCCGCTGTGCGCTCATGGCTCGCATCAAGGTCGTCGGGCAGGGTTGAACCAACTTCGCTCGGCGAACTAGCGTGCGGCGCATAGCAAGGCGTCTGCTTAAGGACGGTTTCGCTTTCAATTGAAGAGTCCGCGCCTTACATTCTAAGCGGGCGGGGAAGACACCATGTTGAGCGTCAACATCGGACTCCTAGTGCTGCTCGCAATCTGTGCCGCAGCAGGGGTCATCCGGAAGATACGCGGTGGTCGGCTCCTACCCGTACCGGAGAACATCGATGGCATCGACGAACCGCAGTCGTTGCGAGAACTTGCACAGCGCCGCCGCCGCGCGAAACAGGCGCAGAAGCCCGAACACAGCAGAGACCTATGTCGTTCACCGCGAATGCTATCCGCGTCCTCATTGCATCACCGTCTGACCTTCCGGAGGAAAGAAAGGCCGCAATTGAGGCCGTCTACGAATGGAATGCTCAACACGCCTTGGCCGAGTCGGTCGTCTTGCTGTCCGTCGCGTGGGAAACACATTCGGTCCCACGCTCCGGCGTTCGACCGCAAGCGGCGATTAACGAGCAGCTTACTGAGTCGGCCGACATTTTGATCGGAATGTTTTGGACAAAGCTCGGCACTTCCACTGGCGCCGCCGAGTCAGGCACTGTCGAAGAAATAGATCAGTTTGTCGCGCAGGGGAAACCCGCACTCCTATATTTTTCTCACAGGCCAATTGATCCAAACAAAATCGACCTAAGGCAGCACAAGCGGCTGAAAGCTTTTCAAGCTGCTACCTACAAGAATGCATTGGTAGGTTCGTTCACGTCCCCCGACGATTCGAAAGCTACCGTCAGTCGCAATTTGCTCGCGCAAGTCCGACAGATGAGCCTTGCGAAACCACCGCGGCGACGGATGCCGAAAATCGACGAAGCGATGAAGCTCACGGAGTTGATGGTCGCGCACAAGACGCACAACATCACGCCAGAAATCTATAATGACTTCCGCGAAGCGCTATTCGGCAAATCAAAGTCGAAGGCGCCGCCGACTGTTCCTTCTGCAACTAGCGAGGTCGGACCCAACGGCTATCGAGTCGGATATACCAAAGAAGGCGATAAGGTCGAATGGCTACCCGATGACGAAAATCCGGGCGAGGAATGGCCGATGATCCTTCGGCGCAATGACAACGCCGTCGCCGACGCGGCTGGCGAGTTCGCCGATGTAATTTGGTACGACCGGAAGTTGGTCTTGCTAGCGAACTTAAAAGAGGGCTCTGAAACCATCGAGTCCGGCATCTACGAAGGGATGCTAAAGGCGATGAAGCGCACGGAAAAGAAGTACGGAAAAAAGAAGCTTCGGAACTACTACCATAACGATTTTGAATGGGGCATGTTGAACGGCAAGCTCTCAGCGCTTCGATGGGTTCTCGGCGACGATTGGGACATGCTCGATACCTAGTCGCCATCTCATTTACCATTATATGATAGTGGTCCGGCCCAAAGGCAGATCGATGGCAGCACGCGTAAAAGCCCTGATTACCCCCGCCCTCATCACGTGGGCACGGGATACGGCTGGCTTTTCGATCGCTGAAGCGGCCGACAAGCTCGATATTGACACGGCGACGCTGACGGCTTGGGAAGACCCGAACGACGGCGACGCGGCACCATCCATTCCGCAACTGCGCAAGCTGGCCGGACTCTTCAAGCGTCCACTAGCGATCTTCTATCTCCCCGAACCACCGACCAAGTTTCAGGTAATGCGCGACCTGCGCAGGCTTCCCGGCACGGGTTTCCGTCACTATTCGCCCGCGTTGCAGATGGAGATTCGCGCAGCGGCTGAAAGGCGCGAACTCGCGCTTGATCTAGCCGCGGAGCTTGACGAAGAGATTCCTAAGTTCAGCCTGAAAGCCGAATTGAAAGAGGACGCCGAGTCGGTCGGGCACCGTATCCGCGCGGCACTTGGAGTAACCGACGACCTGCAAAGGAATTGGCGCGATGCTGACGGTAGGACCGGCTTCAATGCATGGCGTAGCAGGATCGAAGCCACCGGCACGCTTGTGTTTCAATCGGCGGCGATCGATAGCGAAGAAGCATCCGGTTTCGCTATCTTTCACGACACATCGCCTGTCATCTCTGTGAATCGCAAAGACGCGCTCACGCGCCGAACCTTCAGTTTGCTGCACGAATTCGCACATCTGATGATTCACGTCAGCGGCGTGTCTGATCTTGAGACCGACGCAAAGCGTCCGCCAGAAGATCAAGCCATCGAAGTCTTTTGCAATCAAGTCGCCGCAGCGGCACTGATGCCGAAGGATACCCTGCTCGCCGAGCCCGGCGTGGCACAGCAGGGTATGCGCTCCGAAGCATGGACTGATGCGCAAATCGGCGATTTGGCGCGCCGCTTTAATGTCAGCCGTGAGGCGATCTTGCGGCGACTGTTGACGTTCGACCGAACAACGAATGCATTCTACACGCGCAAGCGTGGCCAATACATTGCGGAGCATCAGGCACAGCGAGCCCGCCAGCGGGAGCAGGTGAAGGATATCAGGCGTAATATGCCGCAAGAGACCGTGAGCCACTTCGGCAAGCCGTTGATTCGGATGCTCTTGAACAATTACTGGCAAGACCGAATGACGCTGAGCGCCGTATCGGGTTATCTCGGACTGAAGGTCAAGCACATCCCGAAATTGGCGAAGGCGGCAGGACTCAGGTAGCGCATGGCCAAGTTGGTCTACAGCATCGACAGCAGCGCGCTCATCCATGCTTGGCACCGGATATATCGTCCAAAGAATTTTGGATTCGTATGGGATGGCCTAGACAAGCTGATTGAAGAAGGCCGTCTCAAGTCCTCGATCGAAGTCTATAACGAGCTTCAGAAGAAAGACGACGAACTATTCGCGTGGTGTAAAGAACGCAAGGGGTCGATCTTCGTCGAGATAGACGAGCCAACGCAGGCGATGGTCGCGAAGATCATGGCCGCCCACCCCAAGCTAGTAGACACCACCAAGGGCAGGTCTGGCGCCGACCCTTTCGTGATGGCGCTGGCGGCCAGCACGAATCCGCAGATGTGGGTCGTGACCGAAGAATATCCCGGCAAGGAGCGAATTCCCGACGTCTGTGACGCACAAAATATCGATTATTGCGGAGTCGCCGACCTGATTGAAAAAGAAGGTTGGACAAGTTAGCGGCGCCATTCGATGGGCTAAGCACCGTCCGTGCCGATCAGGTGCTTTGCAATGATGACATCCTGCCCCTGTTTTGCGCACGACGTCATCCCAACGCGCGGCACTACGATCGCCGCTTATCTCAGCCGACCTCCGGAAGCGTGACCGGAAACAAGCTGCGGTGTCGGCAATAGCGTACATCAGCGCCGATCGGCCCCACCACCATCCGGCCCGCGTTGCTCTCGGAATTTCGCCCGACGAGTCAGACGACTCCGGCCCCCGCGTAAGTCATTGATCTTGCAGCCGCCGCCTACTGTGCATGGGGTTGTTTTCGACACTTTTGTTGTCCGGTCGCGGAAGGCCCCCGCAGAGCGGTGACAGGTTGAACCTGCTACCGTCGCGCTCCGACCAACAACATCCCGCCGGCCGGCAGGGAGACAGGTGATCCACGACGATGTTCGACCGAACTTACAGGCAGCGCCTCGAAGCTGATCTTGCGCAATGGGAGGCCGATGGCGTGATCGCGCCGGCGGCCGCAGCCGGCATCCGCAATGTGCTGCCGCCGCTCTCGCCCGGCATCAACATCGCGGTGGTCGTCGCGATCGTCGGCGGCCTCTTGATCGCGGCCGCCTTCCTCGCCTTCGTCGCGGCGCACTGGACCGAGATCGCGCGGTTGCTGCGGCTGGCGATGCTGATTGCCGGCATGGTCGTCGCCGGCGGCCTCGGAGCGTGGTTCGCGGCTACGGGCCGCACCGTTCTTGCCGATCTCTGCGCCAGCATCGGCGCGATCGTCTTTGGCGCTGGCATCGCGCTGGTCGGCCAGATGTATCATCTCGGCGAGGACTTTGCCGGTGGCATGCTGCTGTGGTCGATCGGCGCGTTTGCTGCGGCGTTGCTGACCGGCTCGCGCGGTGCGCTTGCGGTCGGGCTGGTGGCGGCCTGCATCTGGACCTGCATGCGCAGCTACGACGCGCCGAATGTCCTGCACCTTCCGTTCGCGGCGGTCTGGCTCGTCGCCGCCGCTCTCGCGTTCGCGTGGAATTCGCGCGTGGCCGCTCACCTCGTCGCGCTCGCGGTGTTGCCGTGGTGGATCGCCTCGTCGCTTCGTTTCGAATCCGGCGGTGTTCAGCCAGCCTTCGTGCTTGCGAACGGCGCGGCCTTGCTGTTCGGCGGCGGGCTCGCGATCGCCGCAGCGCCCTTGCCGAGCGCGCGCCGCCTGGGGACCGTCCTGTCGATCTACGGCGCGTTTGCGCTGGCCGTTGTCGCCGGCCTGGAAGTGACGACGGTCGACGAGATCATCCGCATCCGGGATGGCTCGGCTCCAACCCAGCCGCTTTGGGCGATCCTGTGCGGGGCTGCGGGCGCGATCCTCGCGTTTGCGTCCGCCAAGATCACCAACCGGGTCGGGGAAGCCGTTGCAGGATGTGCGATCGGGCTCGTCCTGGTCGCGGCGCCGATCTGGCCGGCGTCTCAGGCGGGCGAGCCCTGGCTCGCTTACGCGGCCCTGCTTGGCGCGATGCTGTGCCTTGTCGTCTCCGGCATGCTTGACGAGGAGCGTCCGCGGGTCGTCGCCGGCTGGCTCGGGATCGCCGGCGTCATCGCGGGCATCACCTGGGCGGTGAAGGGCTCGCTGCTGCGCCGCTCGGCCTTCCTTGCGGCGGCCGGAATCGTCACCGTTGCGGTTGCGACCGCGCTCAATCGCGCGCTGCCGAGGGCCGACAAATGATCAAGGCCGCCGCGCCCCTTATCGCGCTCTGGCAGCGCATCCCGAAAGCCGTGCTGTTCGGTGTCGCCATCCTGATTCAATGCGCGCTGCTGATCCTGATGGTCGCCGATCGCATGCAGATCCTGCGCGGCGGCCTTGAGGTGACCTTGCAGACGCAGCCGGTCGATCCCCGCGATCTCCTGCGCGGCGACTATGTCGTGCTCCGCTACGACATCTCGCAACTGCCGGCAGGCGCGCTCGCCGGCCAGCCGGCCGCCGAACGCAATCCCGTCATGTTCGTCAAGCTCGCGCCCAATGCCGGCGGTCTCTACGAGGCAATCTCGGTGCATGCCGAACCCGTGCCGGTGACGGCTCCCGAAGTGCTGATCCGCGGCCGCCTCGCGCACGGCACGTCCTGTGGCGCGGCCGGGCGCGCCTTCTGCGACAAGCTGACGATCCGCTACGGTCTGGAAAGCTATTTTGTGCCTGAAGGCGAGGGCAAGAAGCTCGAGCAAGCCCGCAATCAGCAAAAGCTGCGGGTGGTCGCCTCGGTGCTGCCGTCCGGGCGCGCCGCCATCAAGCGGCTGCTGCTCGATGGCCAGCCGGTCTATGAGGAGCCCTGGTATTAGCGGCGGGATCATTCGGCCCGCGCCTTCAACGCCCGCCGCATCACGTCCCACATCCGCGGATCGTTCGATTGCGCCACGTTGAAGCGCAGGAAGCTCGTTGCCGTCTCCGACACGCTGAACACGTTGCCAGGCGCCAGCACGACATCCTCTTCGAGCGCGGCCCGCGCGACCTGCGTGGCATCCCGTTCGCCGGGAAGACGGCACCAGAGAAAGAACCCGCCGCGCGGCATCAGCCAGGGCTCGAGTCCCAAGCCCTGAAGCTTGCGCGCGACCTCGCGCCGCGCCCGCGCGAGCCTTTGCCTGAGCTCGTCCATGTGCTTGCGATAGCTGCCGCCGGCCAGGACGCCTGCGATGATTGCGGTCGCGACCGGGCTCGGGCCACCAAAACTGGTTGCGACCTGGAGGTCGACGAGGTGCTCGATCCAGTCGGCGCGCGCGGCGATATAGCCGCAGCGCACCGAGGCCGACAGCGTCTTGGAGAAACTGCCGATGCGGATCACGCGGGCTAGCCCGTCTAGCGCGGCAAGACGCGGCGAGCGCTCCGGCTCGAAATCGCCGAAGATATCGTCCTCGATGATGGTGAGGTCGTGCGCGGCGGCGGCAGTCAAAAGCCGGTGCGCGGTCGGAAGCGACAGCGTCGCGCCGGTCGGATTGTGCAGCGCTGAATTGGTGATGTAGAGCCTGGGACGTTCGCTGGCGAGGATCGCTTCGAAGCGCGCGACGTCCGGGCCTGACAGCGTGTAGGGCACGCCGAGGATTTTCACCTGATGCGCCCGCAGCAGCGCGCGAAAATTGAAATAGCAGGGATCGTCGACCAGCACCGTATCGCCGGGGCGAAGCAGGAAGCGGCAAACGAGATCGGTGGCCTGCGTGCCCGAGCCCGTCAGCATGAGTTGGTCGATCGACGCCTCGATCGCGTCTTCGGCGAGGCGCGCGAGCAGCAGCCGGCGCAGCGCAGGCGCACCGCGCGTGCTGCCATAGTCGGTCAGCAAGCTCGCATCGGCGTGCGCGAGCACGGCCCGGCGCAATGCCGCCTCGGGCATCCAGTCCGGCGGCAGCCAGCCGCAGCCGGGCTTTGGCACCGCGTCGTCGGCATCGAGCGACTGCCGCGACACCCAGAACGGATCGACCGCCCGGTCGCGGCGCGGCTCGACCTCCGCAAGCGCGAGCGGCGGCATGACCGTCGGCGACACATAGAAGCCCGCGCCGCGACGGGCGCGGATCAGGCCTTCGGCGGCGAGGCGGTCATAGGCTTCCACCACGGTGGAGGGCGAAACGCTCATGCTCGCAGCAAGGCTGCGGATCGACGGCAGGCGGTCGCCGGCACTGAGTGCGCGGCCCGCGATCTTGGCGCGGATCGCGCTGATCACGTCGATGGTCCGCGTTCCGCCCCGCCCCTTCGTTAGCGCCTCGCCGTCCAAGCTGTATTGCCTTCCGTACCAGTACAATTTTGCCAGATTGTACTGGATTGTCGCTGGTTTCGCCACCGGTTCGGGGCGAGGATCGCCGCCCGAAAATAGCGAGGCGATATGCAATCCGCGGGCGGTGGTTGGGGTAACGGGCTCCCGAATGGCCTTTTGGGCGTCATCATCTTCAGCGGCTCGCTGCCGGCAACGCGTGTCGCGGTCGGCGGCTTCTCCGCGCTGTTCCTGACCTCGGCCCGCGCCGTCATCGCCGCGCTGCTAGGAGCGGCTGTGCTCGGCCTGCTCCGTCAGGCGCGGCCCGAGCGCAACGATCTTGCGTCGCTTGCCATCGTCTCGCTCGGGGTCGTCATCGGCTTTCCCTTGCTGACGGCGCTCGCGCTCCAGCACATCACGTCCGCGCATTCGATCGTCTTCATCGGCCTGCTGCCGCTGTCGACCGCGGTGTTCGGGGTGTTGCGTGGGGGCGAGCGGCCGCAGCCGCCGTTCTGGCTGTTCGCGGTTCTCGGCAGCGCCACGGTGGCCGGCTTCGCGCTGACCAACGACGGCACCGCGTCAGTCACCGGTGACCTGCTGATGGTGGCCGCGATCGTGCAGTGCGGACTCGGCTATGCCGAAGGCGCCGCGCTGTCGCGTCGCCTCGGCGGCTGGCAGGTGATCTCCTGGGCGCTGTTGCTGGCGCTGCCGTTGATGGTGCCGGTCGCGGTTTGGACCTGGCCTTCGACCTGGGCCGGCGTCAGCGTCCCTGCCTGGATCGGGCTCGCCTACGTCTCGATCTTCAGCATGTTCGTCGGCTTCATCTTCTGGTACCGCGGGCTCGCGACCGGCGGCATCGCGCGCGTGGGTCAGTTGCAACAGCTGCAGCCGTTCTTCGGTCTGGCGCTCGCCGGCTTGGTTCTGCACGAGCCGATCGCATGGAGCATGATCGCCGCGACCGCGCTTGTGGTGGTCTGCGTCGTCGTCGCGCGGCGGTTTGCGTGAGGGCAAGTTTCATGTGGCCTTACTTCCTGCCCGGCGGCGGCTTCTCGATCCCCGGCAGCCGCGCGATCTCCTTGGCGAGAAAATCGACCAGCAGCCGCACCCGCGCGATGCCGGACCGCTCCGGCACAATCAGCATGTTGAGCGGAATGGCAGGCGGCGAATAGTCTGGAAGCACGAGCGCGAGTCTGCCGGCGGCAAGAAGATCTCCGACGAGCCATAGGTGGGTGGGCGCAATACCGCGACCGGCAGCGAGTGCCTCTCGTGCGGCAAGCCCGTGATCCACGCGCAATCGCCCTGCGAGCGGGACCACATGGCGGCCGCCGCGGCGCCCATGCAGCACGAGCACGTCGCTGCCGGCGACGTTGGACATCCTGACTCCCTCGTGACCGGCGAGGTCCTGCGGGCGCGTGGGCCTGCCGCGCGAGGCCAGATAGTCCGGTGCGGCCACAAGCACCCTACGCGACTGACCAAGCCGCTTGAGCTTCATCGAACTATCGGTGAGCGGTCCCAGACGCAGGGCAACGTCGACACCTTCCCGCACAAGGTCGATCCGCTCGTCCGTCAGGCTGAGATCCACCGCCACGTCCGGATAACGGTCCTGGAAGGCGAAGATGAAACGGCTGACGTGGAGCACGCCGAAGGCCGCGGTGCAGGAGACGCGCACCGTTCCGGCAGGCGCGCCGCGCGTGTTGCGCGCCTCGTCGCCCGCCTGCTCGACCAGGCGCAGGATCTGCATGCAATCTGCGTAGAAGCGGCGCCCCTCCTCCGTCATTCTCACACTGCGCGTGGTCCGCGTGAGCAGCGGCACGCCGACGGCTTGCTCCAGCTCCCGAATGTGCCGCGTCACCGTCGATTGGCCGAGACCAAGCTCGCGTGCGACCGCGGACAGGCTGCCCCGCTCGGCGACCCGCACGAAGCTGCGCATGCGTTCGAGCGTCACGTTCGATCTATCCATTTTCCGGCACGATCCTATCCATTGTCCACATCTACCGAATTGCGATGGGGCGCGCTACCTGGTCCGGGAAATCATCAAACCCATGGTGCTGATATGAAAGTGTTGATCGTCTCTGCTCATCCCGAACCGCGCTCCCTCAACGGCTCGCTCCGCGATGTTGCCGTCAGAGCGCTCGAGGCCCAGGGCCACGAGGTGCGGGTGTCAGACCTTTACGCGCAGGGTTGGAAATCGGACGTCGACCACGCCGACTTCCCGTCGCTGCCGACGGAGGCGCGGCTTGCACCCGCCGCTGCCTCCAAGCAGGCGTTCGAGTCCGGTACGCTGACCGATGACGTCAAGGCTGAGATCGAGAAGCTGCTGTGGGCGGACGTCCTGATCCTGCAATTCCCGTTGTGGTGGTTCAGCATGCCGGCGATCCTCAAGGGCTGGGTCGACCGCGTGTTCGCCTACGGCTTCGCGTATGGCGTCGGCGAGCACAGCGACAAGCGGTGGGGCGACCGTTACGGCGAGGGCACGCTAGCCGGCAAGCGCGCGATGCTGATCGTGACGGCCGGCGGCTGGCAGGAGCATTATTCGGCCCGCGGAGTCAACGGGCCGATCGACGACCTGCTGTTCCCGATCAATCACGGCACTCTTTATTATCCGGGATATGACGTCCTTCCGCCGTTCGTAGCCTATAAGGCCGACAAACTCGACGAAGCCGGTTTCCAGGCGATTGCGGAACGTTTGCGCGGGAGGATGAGAACGCTTGCGACGACCCCGCCCATTCCTTATCGACGCCAAAATAGCGGCGATTACCTGATTCCGAGCATGCAGCTCCGCGCGGGGCTTGAGGATTCCGGCGCGAGCGGTTTCGCGCTCCACGCCGAGCAGGCCGAGGCACGCAGCCCGGGTGGTGAGGCGAGCTCCATGCGGTCGACGATGGATGTGCGCGCGGCAACAGCGTAACTTACGGCCTGCGAACGACATCACTCGATTACCGTCCGCGTCAGCGTGCTCCTCGCAAATTTCTTCAGCGGCATCGGCTTGCCGAACAGAAAGCCCTGCACGAGGTCGAAGCCGAGCTCGTTCGCCGACACGAGGTCGGCGCGGCTCTCGACGCCCTCGGCAATGGTGAGCACGCCGTAGCTCTGGGCGAGCTCGACGATGTGGCGGCACACCGTTCGCTTGAGGCGGTCATCGCCGCAGCCGGTGACGAATTGCCGGTCAGCCTTCAGCTTCATAAACGGAATTTTGTCCAGACCCATCAGCTCCGGCCAGTTGGCGCCGAGGTTGTCGATCGACAGGCCGATATTGTGGAAGCGCATTTCGCGTGCGGCCTCGGTGAGAAATTCGAGGTCGCGGATCGCCTCCTCGCTGGCGATCTCGATCGTCAGTCCGCCGAAAGCCGGGTGCGTCGGCACGCGGCGGCAGAGCTCGCGCACGGCCTGCGGCTCCTTCAGGTAAGGCGCGGGAAGATTGATCGAGAGATCGACCGGGCTCTGCCGCTCCAGCAGGTAGTGCCAGTCCTGCACGGCGCGCTCGATGACGAACTCCGACAGGTCGCGGAAGTGCGGGTCGTGCGGCTCGGGGATGAAATAGGCGGGCGGCACCACGCCCCAGGTCGGATGCCGCATCCGCACCAGCGCCTCCGCGCCGCAGCGGACCAGCGTGCGCGCATCGATCTTGGACTGATACCAGAGTTCGAGCCAGCCCGCATGCAGGGCCTCGCCGACATGCACGGCCGGGCTCGGCGCCGGCTCCTCCGGCAGCAGCATCGTGACACGCTCGCGCAGTGTCTCGGCGGCGAAGGGCGTGGTGAGCGGCGGCAGCATCGCAAGCCCATATTCCTCGCCGACCTGCTGCACGGCCTTGACGATGATCGATTCGCGGGCGCCGACGGCCAGAACCTTGCCGTCAAATGCTTCGCGCACCAGCGTCTCCAGAAACTTCCCGGGCTCGATGCCGTCGGGGGCAATGCCGAGCAGGATCAGGTCCGGCAGTTCGTTTGTCAGCACCGCCTGCAGCTCATCCGCGCTGCCGCATTCGGTGGTGATGAAGCCGAGATCCTCGAGCACCTCGGCGAGAAACGCGCGCAGATGGCGCTTGCCGTCGGCGACGCAGGCGCGCGGCGTCACCTTTCGCCGTCCGAAGGTGACGGTCCTTCGTGCAGCGAGTTCAACAATCCCATCGTCCATCTCACACAACTCCCGTTCCGTGACGCTGGTGTTACAGACGTGAACGGTTTCAAATATGGAGAGCTTCAGTCGATTGTTGAATTATTCGGGTAACGTTAAAGCCCCCATCATGTGTAAAATTGTCCGGATATTCTTGAGGAAGGCTTCACACTTGTCGGCGTTTTGCGTGCAGCGGCGCGGCAATCTCTACGATTTCCGGCAGGACGAGGGGCATGCATGAGCGCAGCCGATGTCCTGCAATTGGACGAAGCCGCGCGCGTTTTGCCCAATTCAATAACGCCGGTATCACTTGCCGGTGGCCTTGTCGTGCTGGGCCATGCCGACCGCTTTGTAGTCGTAGGTCGGATAGAACTCAGTGCGGTAGGGACCCCAGGCGGTGTCCTCGATGATGCGGTTGACCTCGCGCAGCCGCGACGCCGGCAGGCGCAGCGTGATCACCTGACCGATGCCCATCATCACGTACCAGCTCACGACCTCCACGCCGGGCGGCGGGAAGGATTTATAGTAGCCTTGCTTCTCCAGTTGCACGTTCAGCTCATTCAGCGGTCGCGACTGATCGTGCTTGAAGAACACGGTGAGTAGAACGGCATTGTCCGCCGTCGGTGCGGCGTTGCCCGGTGGCGGCGCGGCCATCGTCGCTGCCGTCAGCGTCAGCGCTGCCGCGACCAGCGCAAGCACCGTCAACATTCGTCTGCCCGATCGCATCAGCGAACTCCCTTTTTCACCAGTCCATCCGGTGCTCTTGATCCGCAAGTACCAATCGACCATCGTCACCCCTGATGTGCCCTGAGCGCAGCGGAGGCCCTCAAAGGATGGCGGGACTTATCTCTTCTTTGTTGCCGTATCAGTCCGTTCTGTATTCGCCCGAAATGTTCTTGCCGGTGTAATCGGTCATCGCGGCGGTCGCGACCACGGAGATCACAGCGCAGAGCGCGACATAGGCTGCTATTGCCGTCGCCGAATGGAAAGTGCCGAACAGCCATGCCGCGATCAGGGGCGCCGGACCGCCGGCAATCACGGAGGCGAGCTGATAGCCGAGCGAAGCGCCGCTGTAGCGAAGCCGCCCGGTGAAGCTCTCCGCGATCAGTGCGGCCTGCGGTCCGTACATCATGTCATGCGGGATCAGTGACAGGACGATGGCGAAGAAGATGATCGGGTGCGAGCCGGTATCGAGCATGCGGAAATAGATGAAGCCGAACACGCCGGTCACGACGGCGCCGATCAAGTACATGTTCTTGCGTCCGATGCGGTCGGACAGATGGCCGAACACGGGGATCGAGACGAAGGACAGCACGGACGCCGAGAGCACCGCGGTGAGCAGGAAGTCGCGCGACACGTGCAGCGTGCCGATGCCATAGGAGAAGATGAACGCCGTGAAGATGTAGAACGGCGCCTGCTCGGCCATGCGGGCAAAGGCCGAGAGCAGGATCTCCTTCGGGTGCTCCTTCATCACCTGGAGCATCGGCGTGCGCTCGACCTTGCGCTCCGCGATCAGCCGGGCGAACACCGGCGTCTCCAGAATGCCGAGCCGGATGTAAAGGCCGACGCCGACCAGAATGAGGCTTAGCACGAACGGGATGCGCCAGCCCCATGACAGGAACTGTTCGCCGGACATCTGGCTGAAGGCCAGCACCGCGAGGTTTGCGAGAAACAGACCGCAGGGCACGCCGAATTGGGGCCATGAGGCAATCAGCCCGCGCGAATGATCGTTGCGGGCCCATTCCATCGACATCAGCACCGAGCCGCCCCATTCGCCGCCAACGCCGACGCCTTGAGTGAAGCGCAGCACCGTCAGGATCACCGCGCCCCAGATGCCGATGCGTTCATAGGTTGGGACCAGCGCCACCGCGAAAGTCGCGAGGCCCATCAGAAGCAGCGTGGCGATCAGCGTCGATTTGCGCCCGATGCGGTCGCCATAGTGGCCGAAAATGGCGGCGCCTACCGGGCGCGCAACAAAGCCGACGGCATAGATCGCAAACGCTTCCAGCGTGCCGACCCGAGGGTCGGAATGCGGAAAAAAGAGCTTTGCGAAAACGAGGCCGGTGACGGTCGAATAAAGAAAGAAATCGTACCACTCGATCGCCGTGCCGATGGTGGAGGCAATCACGGCGCGGCGCAGTTGCAGCTGATGCTCGCCGTCTGGCAGCGAAACGGGGTCGACCTGGGACAGGGACATGACGAAGCCTTTTGATCCTGCGGCGCCCCGGCTGCTGATGAAGTTGTTTTGACGAAAAAACTTCCAAAGCGGCACGGCGGTTCCATCCACCCCCCGGTCCCCCCGCCGAAGCGAAATGTGAAGCACCTCACATCGGCATTGCTGCACCTGCGCTAATAGTGTCGGTGCAGCCGGGGGCTGGCGAGGATCGCGGCAATGACGACGCGACGTATGATATTGTGGTGGTTCAGGTTCGTGCTGTCGGGGCGGTTTCTCGACCGCTTCCTCAGCTTGCCCCGCCCGCCGCGCTAGCGTCGGCGGCCGTCAGCTTTGCCCGATCAGTTTGCGAAACGCCGCTGCGCCATCCTCAATCGCGTCGCGGCCCTTCCAAGCCAGATAGCTCAGCTTGCCGCCGAGCGTGTCGTGACTGCGCAGACGGCGCGAGCCGAGAATGTGGCCGACATTGGAGGGGAAGCGGCTGACTTCTGCGGACACCAGCGCCGCGATCGCGTCCATCAAGTGCTGGAGCCGGATGCCCCATTCGGACTGGTCGAGGCCGTCGATGCGGACCTTGAGCGCATATTCGGTATCGTAGATCTCGGCGAGGAGGTCGCGCGCAACGAGGACGCGGTTGTTGCGAAGTGCGACGCGAAGCGCGAGGCGCTTGTCGTCGAGCCGGTCCAGCACCATCGGCACGACGCAAGCATACGGCGTGGCGGCGACGTCGGCGGCGCTCTTGCTGGCCGCGGGCTTGGTGGCGAGGCGCACCAATTGCCAGGATGTCTTCAGGCGCCTCGCCAGCAGCGCCAGCGCAAAGGGCAGCGCCTGCGGGTGGGATTTCTTGAAGGCGTCGAGCTGTGCGGTGATCTGGGCGACCTGGCCATCGTCGAATTTCGCGATGGTCTCGAGCAGCTTGTCGTTGAACTTCCGCAGCGCATCGCCGGCGCGCAGCACGTGCAGTATCTTCGCCACGTCGTCGAACGCGGTGCGCGATGCCGTGTATTGTGCGAGCTTGCTTCGCGCCTGCTCGGCGCCGTCGGGCGAGGCCAGGATGTTCTCGAGAACCTTCACCACCTTGGTCTGGAAGGTCGATGCGACCTTCAGCACTTCCTTGGGATTGTTGGCCGCGACCTGATCATTGATCGCTTTGATGTAGTCGCGCGCCATGGTCGGCAGCAGGTCGCGGCAGATCCACTCCCAGATCGGGGTGAGCGTGTTGCGCGAGATCCGTCCCGCATTGGCGTGCTCGGGTGCGCCGTCGATCAGCAGCAGCTCGATCGGCGCAAAGAAATAGCGCGAGGGACTGGTGGCACGCGCCTGGCTCGACCCGTCCTTGCGAAACTCGGCGCGCAATTTGGCTTGCACCTCGGACGAGCCCGGCATGTCGATGCCGCACAGCTCGAGCCGCTCGAGTTCGCTGAGCAGACAGCTGCGCGATAGCGGCGTCAGCTTCTGCAGGAATTCCGATAGTTGATTGACCTCGTTCATGGCACGCAATCTTCCGCAGCGATTCCCGCAGGCCGGCCGGTCCAATGCGAGGAGGCATTTGCGCGCTCTTAATTGCGATCAGAGAAGCAAATCGCCGTTAATTTATCCGTAAAATCCGGAGGCGGCGGGCATCTGGCATTGCGGTGATCGTTAAGACGACCTTCGCCTGTCTTCCGGTGATGCGGGCGGATTATCAACCCTGGCGTAGTGCGGCGGCATGCTGTGCAAGCATAAATTGTGCCGATGCCGGCATTTTAGCACAAAACTGACAAAATCACCGTAGTCTTACGGAGCAAAAAGTTAACCACAGATCACCCCGGGTTCCGATAAACGAGTGACATGGGGTCACAGAATGATACGGCCGCTGATTCGCGGCCGTCGGATTGGTACGAAGGCAGCGCTTCTCCGCCTGAAGAGCTCGACTTCGTCCGGCTCAACGCTGCCCGCGCCAAGGCGGCCGACGAGATGGCCGCCGCCATCGCCCGCGAGCTCAACGGTCCCCTGACTGCGCTCCTGCTCTACATGGGCGAGATCAAGCATCACAGCGATCAGCTCGCCCCGGTCTCTGGCGACCGCGCCTATTTGCAGCGAGTGGTGGAGAATGCGCTGGCGCAAACCGAGCGCGTTTGTGGCCTGGTCAAGCAGCTTGCCGGAACTCACAAGGGGGACTTCCCCCAGTCGTCCTTGACTGGGAGTGCGGAAGCGAAGGTCGGCCGCGCGCCGCAGCCGGCGCACATCAAGGGCCCCGAAGTCTCGAACTTGGGTCAGAAGCGGCTGACCAAGCGCGAGCGCGAGGTGCTGAGGCTGATCAGCGAGGGCTATTCGAACAAGCAGGGTGCGCTGCGGATGCAGATCAGCCCCCGCACGTTCGAGAGCCATCGCGCCGAGGCGATGCGCAAGCTCGGCGCGCGCAACACCGCGGACCTTGTCCGCGCGGCGCTGACGCATGCGATCGATTGAGGTCCTTGTCTTGCGCCGCCGGGCGGCAGCACGGCCAAGACTTGAGACAAGACTTGCGACAAGACTTGAGACAAGACTTGCAAAAGCCTTGGAACCCGATCTCGCTCAGAAATAGTCTTCGGAGAACGGACGCACGCGTGAGGTCGGCCGCAGCTGCTTGGGCTCTTCCTTCGGCGCACCCGGAATGATCGTGATGATCCAGCGCGGTGGGATGCTCGAGTCCTGCTCCAGCACCGAACGCACGAAACCCGTCACCGTCGACTCACCCGCCTGCACTGTCGCCATCCGGCCGTTGAACTGAGCGATGCGGAAGCGACGGACTTCTTTCTGGTCCGCAGTCTCATAGGTGAACATGGAAACCCTCCTGGTTTCCCGCGACTATCGCGACCTATGATTAGCCATCTGTGAAAATCCTAAACCGTAGTAGTACGGCGGAATTCCGCGCGGGGTCGTCAGTCCTCCGGTTCCTGCTGTCGCGCGGCAGCATAGGCCGCATCCATCCGCGCCAGGAGATCGTAAAATTCGGCCTCGCCGAGCGTCTCTGCGGTGTTCTCCAGCGCCAGTGCCAGCGCCGCGAGCCGGAGATAGCCGAACGTGCTTGCCGTACTCTTGAGCGAATGTGCATCGCGCGCAAACCTGGCGCGGTATTGCTCCAGTCCCAAGGTGCGAAACAGTCGCAGGCGCGCGCAGGTCTCGCTCCAGAACACGGCGCGGACTTCGCCGGCGCCGTCCTCGCCGATCTCGCGCACGAGAGCATCGAACGCATTTGGTTCGAGCAGCGGTTCGGCATCGAGCGCAGTGGCGAAAGTGGCTTCAAACATGGCTCCGTCCCCGATTGCCCGCCGTGATGCGCATCGCGAGCCCTCGGCGCGAGGCGTCCGGGTGATCTACGCCATTCCGATTTCGGTTCCGGTAGCGCGACGCGTGGAGTTTGCAGGTTGCCGTTAGCAGTTGATTTACCATGTGCCTGCGCCGCGTCAGCGCCCGAGCAACCTGTCATACTGCGCCTTCACCGTGGCGTAGCATTCGCACGCAGTCTGGCGCAGCCCATCCAGGTTGAGGATCTGGATGTGTCCGCGGCTGTAATGGATGAAATTGGCCTGTTGCAACGTATTGGCAACCAGCGACACGCTGTTGCGCCGCGCCCCGATCATTTGCGCCATCGCCTCCTGGGTCAGCTGCAGGCGGTAGTCGCCGGACAGGTCGTGGGTGTGCAACAGGCAGCGCGCCAGCCGCGCCTCTACGGGATGGGCGGCATTGCAGCCCGCGGTCTGCTGAACCTGCGCGTAGACTGCCAGCCCGTGGCGCGTGAGCAACGTCCGCAGGGCGGCGCTCTGATCGGCGGCGACGCGCAACCGGTCGAGGTCCATCGCGGATGCAACGCCTGCGACCAGCACGACTGCCGTGTTCAACGCGCATGCATCGCCCATGATCGAGAGCGTCCCGAGCAGGCTGTCGCGGCCGATCATGGCCACCTGCACATGCTCTCCCTTGGCGAGCTTGACCACCAGCGAGATGACGCCACGGTGGGGAAAATAGGCGCGCCTGAGCGTGTCGCCGGCCTCCACCAGCACCGCGTCGTGGGGCAGATCGACCGTGCGCAGATGAGGGCGGATCAGTTCATAATCGTCTGCCGACAGCGCGGACAAGAAACCGTTGGCTGGGCGCACCATTGGTTCCAAAGCTGCCTCCCGTCTCCCGAGCCGGCGAGCCGCTTGACGCGAAATCGCTCTTTGGGCGAGTAAAGTCCATCATGTTCTCGTTGAAATATATTGGCAATTGGGCCTATGTCCGGCTCCCGACAGTTGCTCATGCCGCAGCGTGCGCCATGATTGCGTCGGGGCTATTCTCCCGCATGGTTGCCAGCATCGCCACTTCGATCAACTGTCCTTTGGAGAGGCCCACGGCGGCAGGCTCGCGGTAAGGTTTCGTTTACCTCGCCTGAAGATGGTGCACGCCGGCTGCGCCGGGTCCGATGTCGTCGCCATGACGGACGCCGGATGCCGGCGGAGCCATTCCGCTCGTGCGCCATGCGGGCATCGCCTTCCACGGCCGCAGCTTTTCCGGAGGCCTCACACCGTCGTTAGCGGCGCGTTTACTCAAAGCGTCATCACACCGGCAATGACGGTCCGGTTTTGCCGAAGCGCGTCAGCCCCGGCAACCAAATGGCAAACAACTTGTCTTCAATCTCCGTATTAGCACGGAGGCTGAAATTAACGTGGCCGTGAAATGGGATGTCTAACGATTTAGGCGAGGGCGTCCGTCGGTTTCGAAGGACGCGCAGGCGACGCGCGCGATGCCCTCCGCTTGGCAAAGCTGCCGGTCGCGAACGGCCGCCACGGCCGACGCGATCAAGGGCCGAGTTTCGGCCGCCAGTCGAGGTTAGTAAGGCGTATCGCATGGATGATCTGTTGCGGG
>NZ_VSTH01000036.1 GCF_008123965.1 Bradyrhizobium hipponense
CCTCCAGGGGAGGGTAAGCGCTACATCGGCCGGTAGGTCCGCACGTCCGCGGGCACGTTGACGCCGATCTTGATCTGGCCGACGGAGCGGATGATGTCATCGCCGAGGAGCTGGGCGAAGCAGGCGTAGCCCCAATCGTTCATGTGCAGGCCGTCGGCGATGACGAAGCTCTCGACCGGAAGCGCCTGCTTCTCGTGCCAGTCGCGCATCACCTCGAAACGGGGGAAGATGCCGACGTGACGGAGCTCGGCGACCTTGCCGAGCAGCTTCACCATCTTGCCGGCGCTCTCGGCGCGCTGGTTGACCGCCGGCGAATATTGCGGATCGACCAGCACGATATCGGTGCCGCCGCCAGCCTGGATGCGGGAGATACCGTTCTCGACGAGCTTGGCAGTGTCGCCGGGATCGAGATTGCGCAGCACGGCATTGGTGCCGACCTGCCAGATCACCATATCCGGATGCACGTCGATCACCTCCTTCTGGAGGCGTTTCATCATTTCGGGCGCGTCCTCGCCGCCGACGCCGGCATTGACGACGGTGATGTCGGCGGTCGGATATTGCCGGCGAAGCTGCGCGGCCAGACGATTGGGATAATTGAAATCGGGCGAGCTCGCCCCGTAGCCGGCCGTCGACGACGAGCCGAATGCGACGATCACGACGGGCTGGCCGGCGACGAGCTTGCTCGCGACATGCGGCAGCGAGCCCATCGCCTTCGAGCTGCCCTTGGGCGTCAGGCAGGGCACGCGGCCAAAAATATCGCCGGCGGACTTCGCGACCTGCTTCACCTTGTCGATGGCGCGCGCGGCGATGCCGCGCTGCTCGGCGGCCGGGTTGGTGGCAGCAACGGTGGTCTGGGAGGGCGATGCGGGAGCAGGATTAGCGGTTTGCGCTGGCGTTGCCTGTGCGGCCTGCGATTGCGCGTGCGACGGCGAAACAGGTGTCAGCAACAGCAGCGCCGCGGCTGCGGGCGCGGCCAGCCATGTCGTCAGGCAAAAAGGGCGGAGAGAACTCATTAACGCTAGACCTCAATTTTGCGGCTGGGCCGGACCCAGATGGGCAGCGTCGATCACAAACTGTGCCAACGCGCGGCCAAGGCAATCATGGACCTGTTTCGCCAGTTCAGGGCCGCGGGACGGACTGAACAGATCGAACTGACCCTGATCATTCCATTGCCGCATGATCGCGAAACGATCGAACAACGGCACGTCATGCTCCTGGGCCACCACCCGCATATTATCGAGATAGGGCGGCACCGAGATCATGGTTTCGGTACGTGGGCTGTATTGCAAGTTCATCAAGATGACGTCAGCCCCTGCATTTTGCAACGCAGCAACCCCTTCGGTCAGTGCGCCGCGAAATTCGTCGGGATCGATGGCTCGGATAGCATCCACCGTCCCGGTCTGCCAGATGACCAAAGTAGGCCTTTTTGCTTCCATCAGCTTAACGAAGGTGGTGGCGGCCTCCTCCGCCGTTTTCTTGCTCTGTATTTCTACGGAGACGTGCACGGCCTCCGACGGCGGCAGCTTTTCTTTCAGGATCGCCTGCATACGCGCCGGATAGGAGCTGTCCTCCGAGGCCGGAATCGTGGTCGAACGGCTGCCGATGACCAGGATCTCGAGCGGTTTGCCCGCCTTCACGGCATCGGCGACCTTGTGCAGCTGGCTCTCGGTCGCGAGCAGATAGGGCGGCAATTCGCAGGCGGCGGGCGCGGCAGGAACGGCCGGCGCAGCATCGTCCGCGCGCGCCGGGGGCGCGGCAAAACCACCGCACAGCAGGATCAGGCTCAGGAGAACCTTCGCCTTCATCAGCCCCCTCCCGCCATATCGGCGCTGCCGATGGCGCTTTTGGTCTTCGAACCGCTCTTGTCAGCCACGCGCTTGTACCACGAAATCACCCAAGCCACGGCCCACATGATCAGGATTCCCGAAAGACTAATCAGCGCATGCATGACCGGGCCGCCGGACACCTCGGCCAGGACGAAATGGCCGGCGAAGGCCAGGAAGATGCCGAGGCAGAAGATCTCCAGGGAATGCTGGCCGCACAGGATCAGCGGCCGCAGCCAGGGCGATCTCAGGCCCGGCCAGTCCCGCGGCAGGAAGCGCACCGTGAGCGCGGCCAGTGCCAGGAAATGGGTGAAGCGCAGCACGTCAAGATCGGTCTTGTCGATCGGATACATCCACTGCTCGAGCCGCTTCGGCATCAGATGGGACAATTGCGGCACGTACCAGGTCAGCGTCACGTAGAACGCCGCGACGAGATAAGCGATCGAGATCCACATCGTCACGGGCGAAGCCAGAATGCGCGACATGCGTCGCGCACCTCCGAGCGCACACCATGCACCGAACACGAAAAGCAATTGCCAGGCCAACGGATTGAACGCCCAGAAGCCGTTCGGATAGGCCGAGAAGTAGAGGTCGTATTCCCAGGTGACGGCGTAGAGAACAACGGAGAGGCCGAGCGTGACGTCGGGCTTCCATTTCATCGACCAGAGGATCAAAGGCAGCGCCAGCATCAGCACGATGTAAAGCGGCAGCACGTCCATATTGACCGGACGGAAGCGCAACAGCAGCGCCTGCACGATGGTGACGTCGGGCTGCTTGAGGAAATCCATGATGCCCATCTCTTCGGTGTAGAGCGGGTTCTCGAAGCTGGTCGCGACGTAGGATATTTCGGCGAGGAAGATCGTGAACAGGAAGACGTGGGCGACATAGATCTGCCAGACCCGGCGCAGGATGCGCGCGGTGGCGATGACGACGCCGCTTTCCAGCATGGCGCGGCCATAGACGAAGGCGGCGGTATAGCCGGAGATGAAGATGAAGATCTCCGTGGCGTCGCTGAAGCCGTAATTGCGGATCGTGAACCAGGTCAGAAGGCTCGGCGGCAGATGGTCGATGAAGATCAGCCACAGCGCCAGGCCGCGGAACAGGTCGAGCCTGAGCTCACGCTCGCCGATGGCGGGCAGCGTCATGGCCGGCGCGGCGGCGCGGAGGCTCCTACCTGCGGATTTGGCATCCGCGGTTCCCGCGATCGTCGATCCCGTCACTTGGTCGGCAATGGTCATCGGGGCCCGAAACCCTCGCGCAAATCGCGACGTTTAATTTAAGGAGTGTATCGTCCGGCTGCGGTCTCGCAAAGCGACCGGATCACATTGACGCGTACTTCCCTTCGAATTCTGGCGGCACGATGTCGGGAAAACCGCCCCCGGCGTTTGGTTCCCGGCCGGGATTTCGTTATGATGGCAGCCATGTATCGCGCCGTGACCCGCCAGATCGAAGTGACCGTCCAGCCGAACTTTGTTCCGGAGCAGTCGTCGGCCGACCGCTCCCGTTTTTTCTGGTCCTACACCATCGTCATCACCAACTCCGGGGATGAGACCGTGCAGCTCAAGACGCGGCACTGGATCATCACCGACGCCTCCGGCCGGCAGCAGGAGGTCAAGGGCGAGGGCGTGGTCGGCGAGCAGCCGATCTTGGCGCCCGGCGAGCGCTTCGAATACACCTCCGGCGTGCCACTCACGACCGCCTCGGGCTTCATGACCGGCCGCTACCAGATGGTCACCGAAAGCGGCGAGCGTTTTGACATCGACGTGCCGACATTCTCGCTCGACAGCCCGGACAACAAGCGGGTGTTGAACTGAGGGGGCGGCGCGCAGCTTCCCCAACCTCGTCATTGCGAGCGCAGCGAAGCAATCCAGAATCCTTCCGCTGAAAGACTCTGGATTGCTTCGCTGCGCTCGCAATGACGGAGAATGGGCGCATCACGCCCCCTCCACGCCCGCCTCGTGCGGCGTGAACGCATAGACCGACGAGCAGAACTCGCAGGTCACGACGACCTTGTCGTCCTTGACCATGGCGGTGCGATCGTCCGGCGAAAAGCTCTTCAGCATCGACGCGACCGCATCGCGCGAGCAGGAGCATTGCGCCTTCAGGACCAGCGGATTGAACACACGCACGCCGCGCTCGTGGAAGAGACGGTAGAGCAGCCGCTCGCCCGAGAGCTCGGGATCGATCAGTTCGACATCCTCGACGGTGTCGATCAGCGCACGCGCCTCGACCCAAGCATCGTCCTCGGCGACGCTGTGCGCTTGCACGCCTTCGGGCGCATCGCCGGGATGCAAATCGGCCTGCTGCGCGCGCTCCGGCGCTTTCGGCAGGAACTGCATCAGCATGCCGCCGGCGCGCCAGCGGTGCTTGCCGCCGTCGTTCGAGCGCCACTCCTCGCCGACGGCGAGGCGGACGCGCGTCGGAATCTGCTCGGAACGCAGAAAATATTCGTGGGCGGCGTCTTCCAGGCTGCCACCGTCGAGCGCGACCAGGCCCTGGTAGCGGCTCATGTCGGGACCCTGGTCGACGGTCATGGCGAGATGGCCGCGCCCGAGCAGCGAGCCGGAGTCACGTGCATCGCCAAGGCGCGCGGCGTCATAGCGGGCATAGGCGCGCAAATGATCCGGCGCCTTATAATCCACCACCAGGAACGACACCGGGCCGTCGGTCTGAGCCTGCAGGATGAAGCGGCCCTCGAACTTCAACGCTGAACCAAGCAGCGTCGTCAGCAGGATGGCTTCGCCGAGCAGCTTGCCGACCGGGGCGGGATAGTCGTGCTTGGTGAGGATCTCATCGAGCGCCGAGCCGAGGCGCACCAGGCGCCCGCGCACGTCGAGCGCGTCGATCTCGTAGGGCAGCACGGCGTCATCGATCGGAACCGCTGATGGCGCGCGAACCGGGCCTTCCGGCCCGGTTTTCATGTCAGGGGATTGGAAAACCATGGCGCTCTATCTGGGGTCGGAAGGGGCGGATTGGAAGGGGGGCAGTTGTATGCACGCAGGTCCCGCAAACGCAGTGTCGTCCCGGCGAAGGCCGGGACCCATAGCCACAAGCGGAAGTTTGGCGAAGAGTATCGGCCTCCTCCAGCCTGCCACGAGATAGATCACGCGGTATGGGTCCCGGCCTTCGCCGGGACGACACCGAGAATGTAACGATAGTCTCCATCCGTTATCGCCCCCGCAGGGGCGAGACGACGATCCGATCCTATTTCACCGCGTCGAAGCACCAGGCCAGGATGCCTTTCTGCGCGTGCAGGCGGTTTTCGGCCTCGTCGAACACGACCGATTGCGGGCCGTCGATCACCTCGTCGGTGACCTCCTCGCCGCGATGGGCGGGCAGACAGTGCATGAACAACGCGTCGGGCTTGGCCAGCGACATCAGCTTGGCGTTGACCTGATAGGGCTTGAGCACGTTGTGACGGTGCTCGCCTTCCTTGTCGCCCATCGATACCCAGGTGTCGGTGACGACGCAATCGGCGCCGCGAACCGCGGCTTCCGCATCGGTACCGAGCATGATCGGGGCGCCGGTCGCCTTGATCCAGTCACGCATTGCCTTCTTCGGCGCGAGCTCCGGCGGCGTTGCGACATTGAGCTGGAACTTGAAACGCTCGGCGGCATGGGCCCAGGACGCCAGCACGTTGTTGTCGTCGCCGGTCCAGGCCACGGTCTTGCCCTCGATCGGGCCGCGATGCTCCTCATAGGTCATGAGGTCGGCCATCACCTGGCAGGGATGCGAGCGCCGCGTCAGGCCGTTGATGACGGGCACGGTCGCGTTGGCCGCAAGCTCGAGCAGCGCATCGTGGTTGAGGATGCGGATCATGATGGCGTCGACATAGCGCGACAACACGCGCGCGGTGTCGGCGATGGTCTCGCCGCGACCGAGCTGCATCTCGGCACCCGTGAGCATGATGGGCTCGCCGCCGAGCTGGCGCATGGCGACGTCGAACGACACCCGCGTCCGAGTCGACGGGCGTTCGAAGATCATCGCCAGCGTCTTGCCTTCGAGCGGCTTGACCGGCTGATGCGCCTTCTGCTTCGCCTTCATCGCGGAGGAGGCGGCGAGCATGCTCTTGAGCTCCGATAGCGGCAGCTCGTCGATATCGAGGAAATGCTTTGGTGTCTTGTTGGCAGTCTTGCTCATCAGCTTGCCGCCCGCTTGGTCTGGCCCGCCGAAATCGCGGCGCAGGCGCGTTCGAGCCGGGCGACGCTGTCTTCGATCTCGGACTCGGTAACGATCAACGGCGGCAGGAAACGCACGACATTGTCGCCGGCGCCGACGGTCAGGAGCTTTTCATCGCGCAGCGCCGCAACCAGATCGCCGGAGGGCACCACGGCCTTGATGCCGATCAGCAAGCCCTCGCCGCGGATTTCGCTGACGACGTCGCCATGGCGGTCGATCACGGACGCGAGTTTCTGCTTGAGCAGCAGCGACATCTTCTGCACGTGATCGAAGAAGCCGGGCTTGAGCATGACGTCGAGCACCGCATTGGCGGCGGAGACCGCGAGCGGGTTGCCGCCGAAGGTCGAGCCGTGCGAGCCCGGGGTCATGCCGGAAGCCGCTTCCGCGGTCGCCAGGCACGCGCCGATCGGGAAGCCGCCACCGAGCGCCTTGGCCAGCGACATCACGTCGGGCGTGACGCCGAGGCGACGATGGGCGAACAGATCGCCGGTGCGGCCCATGCCGGTCTGCACCTCGTCGAACGCAAGCAACAGGCCGCGCTCGTCGCAAAGCTGGCGCAGCGCCTTGAGAAACGCCGGCGTGGCCGAACGCACACCGCCCTCGCCCTGGATCGGCTCGATCAGGATGCCCGCGGTCTGCGGACCGATCGCCTTCTTGACGGCATCGAGTTCGCCATGCGGCACCTGGTCGAATCCTTCCATCGGCGGACCAAAGCCTTCGAGATATTTGGCCGAGCCGGTCGCAGCCAGCGTTGCAAGCGTGCGGCCGTGGAACGCGCCTTCGAACGTGATCATGCGAAAGCGGTCGGGATGGCCCTTTCCGGCGTGATAGCGGCGCACCACCTTGATCACGCATTCCAGCGCTTCGGCGCCGGAATTGCAGAAGAACACGAAGTCCGCGAAGCTCTCATCGCACAGACGCGCCGCCAGCCGCTCGCCGTCGGGGCTCTGGAACAGGTTCGACATGTGCCAGAGTTTCGTCGCCTGCTCCTGCAACGCCTTGACCAGCGCGGGATGGGCATGGCCGAGCGCGTTCACCGCGACGCCGGAGGTGAAATCGAGATAGCGCTCACCGTTGGTCGCGATCAGCCAGCAGCCTTCACCGCGCTCGAAACCAAGGTCGGCCCTGGCGAAAACGGGAAGCAGATGCGGCGCGGCGCTGTTGGTCATGTCGGTCACTTGGATGTTGAGGCCGGCCTCAACGCGCTTACGCAGCGCACCATTGACCGGCCCGAAAAACGAAACGTGCCGCCTTTTAAGGGCGGCACGTGACACTATCTTATGCCTGGTAAAACCGGTGTCAATGCCGCCCGGAAAGCCTCGCGAAACGCTGAATCCGTAGTCTTGCGGTGCCGATTTTGCGAGTTTTAGCCACGGAACATGTGGAAGCGAGTCGGCGGACTCTTGCGCGTGAGTCACGCCATATTGTAGCGTTTGGCTTGTCAGATACGACATCTCGTGCAGCGGTTCTGATCTCTAAGTCCTCATGTACCGGCGTAAACGTTCGGGCGCACTTCGCGCGTCCGGCGAGCCTTAAGGGATTCTGGCGGCACGGGTTTTTCAAGGCTTAAGCATTCGCTGTGAGGCCCCGATATGGCCGGCGCGCAGCGAGGGAAAGGGTGCAATGACGGTTTTGACATGGTCGGATGATCGCGTCGAGCAGCTGAAAAAGCTCTGGGAGGCCGGACTTTCGGCCAGCCAGATCGCGGCTGAGCTCGGTAATGTGACCCGCAACGCCGTGATCGGAAAGGTGCACCGGCTCGGCCTGTCCGGCCGCGCCAAGAGCCCTTCATCCGCTGCTCCCCGGCCGCGCAAGGCGCGCCCGGCGCAGCACATGATGCGGGTGACCCGGCCGATCTCGCGCGGCAACACGGCGCTGGCGCAGGCCTTCGAGGTCGAGGTCGAGGCCGAGCCGGTCACCTACGACAACGTGGTGCCGATGAGCCAGCGGCTGTCGCTGCTGGAATTGAACGAGGCGACCTGCCACTGGCCGGTCGGCGATCCCTCGAGCCCCGATTTCTTCTTCTGCGGCGGCAGGGCGCTGTCCGGCCTGCCCTATTGCGCCCAGCACTCGCGCGTCGCGTACCAGCCGGCGGCGGACCGCAGGCGTGCACCGTCCAAGCCCGGGCCGCGGTAAGTTCGTTCTGAGATCAAGAGAGAGCGGTCACGCGACGGCGGCTCAATAAACTCGCCGTCGTCCCGGACAAGCGCGCGGAGCGGCGCGCCGATCCGGGACGACTCTGAGAGTGTGGCCGCAGCCGCCAAACCAACGTCTACAAACCCTACGCCTGCTCCGCCTTCGCAAAACGATCGTCCAGTGCGTAACCGGCGCCGCGGACGGTGCGGATCGGGTCCTGCTCGCGGCCGAGATTGAGCAGCTTGCGCAGGCGGCCGATGTGCACGTCGACGGTACGCTCGTCGATGTAGATGTCGCGTCCCCAGACGCTGTCGAGCAGCTGCTCGCGCGAGAACACTCGGCCGGGATGCTCCAGGAAGAACTCCAGCAGACGATATTCGGTCGGACCAAGATCAATCGGACGGCCTGAGCGCGCGACGCGGCGTTTGTCGCGATCGAGTTCGATGTCGCCGAAGGCGAGCACGGTGGCGAGCCGCTCCGGGCTTGCGCGCCTGAGCAGGCCCTTCACGCGCGCCAGGAGCTCAGGCACCGAGAACGGCTTGACGATGTAGTCGTCGGCGCCGGTCGCCAATCCCCGCACCCGCTCGCTCTCCTCGCCGCGGGCGGTGAGCATGATGATCGGGAGCTGCTTGGTCTCGGGCCGGGTGCGAAGTCGCCGGCACAGCTCGATGCCGGACAACCCCGGCAGCATCCAGTCGAGCACGATCAGGTCGGGGATATGCTCCTTGAGGCGGGTGTCGGCGTCGTCGCCGCGCATCACCGTCTCGACGTCATAGCCGTCGCCTTCGAGGTTGTAGCGGAGAAGCTCGGTCAGAGCTTCCTCGTCCTCAACCACCATAATGCGTGCGCCCATGGGCTCGTTGCTCCCTTGAGTCTTCAGGTATTCGGGACCGTCGTGGCGAAGGTCGTCATGTCGCCCTTCGGCCGCTTGTCGGTGATGGCCTGACCTTCGATCATGTAGAACACGGTCTCGGCAATGTTGGTGGCGTGGTCGCCAATACGTTCGATGTTCTTGGCGCAGAACATCAGGTGGATGCAGAACGAGATGTTGCGTGGATCTTCCATCATATAGGTGAGGAGTTCGCGGAACAGCGAGGTGCAGATGGCATCGACTTCCTCGTCGCCCTTCCACACCGCCATCGCCGCCGGCAGATCGTGCGCGGCATAGGCGTCCAGCACCGACTTGACCTGCTGCTGCACGAGGTCGGTCATGTGTTCCAGGCCGCGGAACAGCTTCAGCGGATGAAAATCCGTCTCCAGCGCCGCGACGCGCTTGCCCATGTTCTTGGCAAGGTCGCCGATGCGCTCGAGATCGGTCGCAACGCGCATGGCGCCGACGATCTCGCGCAGGTCAACCGCCATCGGCTGGCGGCGAGCGATTGTGAGCACCGCACGCTCCTCGATGCGCCTCTGGAGGGCGTCGAGCTCGGTGTCGATGGTGACGACGCGCTGGCCGAGCGCGACGTCGCGCCGGATCAGCGCATCGACGGACTCCACGATCATGCGCTCGGCAATCCCGCCCATCTCGGCGACCAGCCGGGTGAGCTCCTGGAGGTCTGTGTCGAACGCCTTTGCGGTATGTTCAGAACCCATGTCCCGTCTCCTCAGCCGAACCGGCCGGTGATGTAATCCTGCGTACGCCGATCGGTCGGCGACGTGAAGATCCTGCTGGTGTCGTCGAACTCGATCAACTCGCCGAGATACATGAAGGCGGTCTTGTCGGAGACGCGTGCCGCCTGTTGCATGTTGTGGGTGACGATCGCGATCGTATAGTTCTCGGAGAGTTCCTGGATCAGCTCCTCGACCTTGGCGGTCGAGATCGGGTCCAGCGCCGAGCAGGGCTCGTCGAACAGGATCACCTCGGGTCGCACTGCGACCGTACGGGCGATGCAGAGCCGCTGCTGCTGGCCGCCGGAGAGCGACAGGCCGGAGGCATTGAGCTTGTCCTTGACCTCGTTCCAGAGCGCGCCGCCGCGCAGCGCCTTCTCGACCCGGTCGTCCATCTCGGACTTCGAAATCTTCTCGTAGAGGCGGATGCCGAAGGCGATGTTCTCATAGATCGTCATCGGGAACGGCGTCGGCTTCTGGAACACCATGCCGACGCGGGCGCGCAGCAGATTGAGGTCGAGCCTGGGATCGAGGATGTTGGTCTGGTCGAGCATGAGCTGACCGGTGGCGCGCTGGCCTGGATAGAGATCGTACATCCGGTTGAAGATGCGCAGCAGGGTCGACTTGCCGCAGCCCGACGGGCCGATGAACGCCGTGACGCGGTGGGTGCCGAGCGTCAGGTTGATGTTCTTCAGCGCATGGTGCTCGCCGTAATAGAAGTTGAGGTTGCGCACGGTCACCTTGGGCGGCGCCTCGGGCAGCACCGGCGTCTGGGGCAGGCCGCCAGAGGCGCTCATCGATACGGACAGATCACTCATTTTGCGGTCCTCTCGGCGCCAAGGATGCGCGCGCCAATATTCAGGGCAAGAACGGTCAGGGTGATGAGCAGCGCTCCGCTCCAGGCCAGCTGCTTCCAGTAGGCATAGGGGCTCTGCACGAAATTGTTGATGGTGACCGGCAGGTTGGCCATCGTCTTGGTCATATCAAGGCTGAAGAACTGGTTCGACAGCGCGGTGAACAGCAGCGGGGCGGTCTCGCCGGCGACACGGGCGGTGGCGAGCAGCACGCCGGTAATGAGGCCGGCCCGCGCCGAGCGGTAGGCAATCCGCTTGATGACCAGCGAGCGCGGCAGGCCGAGCGCGGAGGCCGCCTCGCGCAGAGCGTTCGGCACCAGCAGCAGCATATCCTCGGTCGTGCGCAGCACCACCGGGATCACGATGACCGCAAGCGCGAGACAGCCCGCGATGGCCGAGAAGCCGCGCATCGGCACAACCACCGCGCCATAGATGAACAGGCCAATAATGATCGAGGGGGCGCTGAGCAGGATGTCGTTGATGAAGCGGATCACCGACGTCAGCCTGTCGTTGCGACCGTATTCAGCGAGATAGGTGCCGGCGAACATGCCGAGCGGCGCGCCGATGCCGACGCCGATCACGGTCATCATCAGCGAGCCGACGATGGCGTTGAGCAGGCCGCCCTCGGTCGAGCCAGGCGGCGGCGTGTTCTCGGTGAAAATCTGGACGTTGAGTCCTGCGACGCCGTTGTAGAACAGCGTGACCAGGATCAGTGCGAGCCAGGTGACGCCGAAGGCGGCGGCGGCGATGCAGAGACCGCGGATGACGAAGTCCTTGCGGCGGCGGCGTGAATAGATCGGGTTCATGGCGTCAGTTCCCCGCCTTCTTTTCCAGTCGCATCAGCATCAGCCGCGCCGCTGCGAGCACGAAGAACGTCAGCACGAACAGGAGGAGGCCGAGCAGGATCAGACCGGACTGATGCAGACCGTCGCTCTCGGCGAATTCGCTCGCGATCGCCGCCGAGATCGTGGTGCCCGGGGCGAAGATCGATGAGGAGATCCGGAACGAGTTGCCGATAATGAAGGTCACCGCCATGGTCTCGCCGAGCGCACGTCCCAGCGCCAGCATGATGCCGCCGATGACACCGACGCGGGTATAGGGGATGACCACGCTGCGGACGACCTCCCAGGTGGTGCAGCCGACACCGTAGGCAGCCTCTTTAAGGACCGGCGGGACCGTCTTGAATACGTCGACCGAGATCGAGGTGATGAAGGGCAGCACCATGATCGCGAGAATCAGCGCCGCATTGAACAGGCTGAGATAGGACGGCGGGCCGGCGAACACCGCACCGAGCACGGGAACGCCGTCGAATATCTTGATCATGAATGGCTGGAAGGTGTTGGCCAGGAACGGGCCAAGCACGAAGAAGCCCCACATGCCGTAGATGATCGAGGGAATGCCTGCGAGCAGCTCGATCGCCATGCCGATTGGGCGGCGCAGCCATTGCGGGCACAGCTCGGTCAGAAAGATCGCAATGCCGAGACCGACCGGGATGGCGATCAGCATCGCGATGAAGGAGGTGACGAGCGTGCCGTAGATCGGTCCGAGCGCACCGAGCACGGGCGGATCGGCGGACGGCGCCCAGCGCTGCGTCCACAGGAACGACGCACCGAATTCCTTCATCGCCGGGAAGGCGCCGACGATCAGCGAAATGATGATGCCGCCGAGGATGAGCAGCACCGAGATCGCACTCAGCCGCGTGATCCAGTAGAAGGTGATATCGCCGAGCTTGAACGCGCCCAAGGCCTTGGCGCGGTCATACGGTCCGGCGGCATCGACTACATTGCTCTCAACGGCCATCTCTGCCACGCCGATCCCCTGTACCAGACTGCACTGTTATTGGGTTTATTAGTCGTCGATCGGGCCCCGGATCGTTTGCGACGCGCCACCGATCCGGAATCGAAGTCTTGTAGATCCCGGCTCAGCGGCGCAGTGTTTGCCACGCCGCTTCCGGACGACAGAGCTTAGCTCTTGATGTCGGCAGCCCAAGTCTTCTCGATCAGCTTCACGACGCTGTCGGGCATCGGGATGTAGTCGAGCTCCTCGGCCGCCTTGCCGCCGCTCTTGAAGGCCCAGCGGAAGAACTTGATGGCTTCCTGCGAGGCGGCCTTGTCGGTCGCATCCTTGTGCATGAGGATGAAGGTCGCCGCCGTGATCGGCCAGGACTTCTCGCCGGGCTGATCGGTCAGGATCACGTAGTAGCCCGGAGCCTTGGCCCAGTCGGCGTTGGCGGCGGCCGCCTGGAAGGCTTCGACCGTCGGCTGCACCGGCTTGCCGGCCTTGTTGACGAGGCCGGTATACGTGAGCTTGTTCTGCTTGGCGTAGGCGTACTCGACATAGCCGATCGAGTTCTTGGTCTGGCCGATATTGCCCGAGACGCCTTCATTGCCCTTGGCGCCGACGCCAACCGGCCACTCGACCGCGGTGCCCTCACCGACCTTGCTCTTCCAGTCGGCGCTCGCCTTGGAGAGATAATTGGTGAAGTTGAAGGTCGTGCCCGAACCGTCGGAGCGACGGACCACGGTGATCGCCTCGGACGGCAGCTTCACGTTCGGATTGAGCTTCTTGATGGCCGGATCATCCCACTTGGTGATCTTGCCGAGATAGACGCTGGCAAGCGTCTCGCCGTCGAATACCAACTCGCCCGGCTTCACACCCTCGATGTTGACGACGGGAACGATGGCGCCCATCACCATCGGCCACTGCACGAGGCCGTCCTTTTCGAGCTGCTCGGCCTTGAGCGGCGCGTCAGTCGCGCCGAAGGTCACGGTCTTGGCCTGGATCTGCTTGATGCCGCCGCCGGAGCCGATCGACTGGTAGTTCAGACCGTTGCCGGTCTCCTTCTTGTAGGCGTCAGCCCACTTGGAATAGATCGGGAACGGGAACGTAGCACCGGCGCCCGTGATATCGGCCGCGAAGGCCGACGTCGATGCGGCGACCAAGCCAGCAACGACGATGGTTTTGAGGAAATTCATGCTGGTCTCCATACAGGGGAGCGAAGCGCCTTACGCGCCCGATCGCGCTCCCCGTGCCGCCCCTTTAGGAGCGGTCGGCTGTGCTTTTACGAAGCTTTCGTGACAGTCGGATGACAGGCCTAAGTAACTGAAATCGCTATATTTTCAGCTCGGAGCCGAGGGCCTTGTCTGGGGAAAACAGGCGCTGAACGTGGCGCCCTGTTTGGGCACGCTTTCGATCAGGAGCCGACCACGATGGCGGTTAAGGATATGTTTCACCAACGATAATCCGAGCCCGGTGCCGCCTTGCGAGCGGCTGTCGCCGACGTCGACCCGGTAGAAGCGCTCGGTTAGCCGCGGCAGATGCTCGGGCGCGATGCCGGGGCCGAAATCGCGGACCATGACCCGGATTTCCTGGGTGCCGTCAGGGGCGTCGGCAGAGGTCAGCGACACGATGACCCGCCCCCCCGAGGCACCGTATTTGAGCGCGTTCTCGATCAAATTCTCGAACAGGCGCAGCAGCTCCTCCCGGTCGCCCGCGATCATCACCGGCGCCTCCGGCAAATGGGTCTCGACATCGACCTGGCGCTCCCGCGCCAGGGGTTCGAGCCCGTCCGCGACCTGGAGAATGATCGGCAGCAGGTCGACCAGGGTATCAGGCCGGACATGGGCGGACAGCTCGACCCGCGATAACGACAAGAGGTCGTCGATCAGGCGCGCCATGCGGGTGGCCTGGTTGTGCATGATGCCGAGGAAGCGCTCACGCGCCTTGGGATCGTCCTTCGCCTGGCCCTGGAGCGTGTCGATGAAGCCGGACAGCGCGGCCAGCGGCGTGCGCAATTCGTGGCTGGCATTGGCGACGAAATCGGCGCGCATTTCCTCGACCCGGCGCAGCGGCGTCTGGTCGTGGAAGGTCATCAGCATGCATTTGTCGGCGCCGCCAAAGGTGGTCGGCACTGGCACCGGCGTGATCATCAGCTCCATCCAGCGATCGACCGGCACATGGTCGAGATAGGTCGCACGCCGCGGCTCGGTGGTCGCGATCGCCTCGCGCAGCGCGGTGATGATCTCGGGCGAGCGCAGCGCGAACTGGGCGAGCTCGTTCCTGCGCAGCGCCGGCGCCAGCTGCGCGGCGGCGGCATTGAGATGGATGACGCGGCCGGCGCGGTCGAGCAGCACCGCCGGATCCGGCATGCCGGCGACGACCGCGGCCACCGCGGCGCTCTCGACCGGATTGACCCGGCGGGTGTCGTCGCGCGAGGCAGCCGTATCGTGCAGGCGCCAGGGGATCAGCGCCGCCGCCGCGATGCAGAGGAACACCGCCGCCCCTCCCATCACCGACAATTCGCCGAGCGAGACTACCACCGACAGCGCCAGCGCCGCGGCGATCAGGATGATGGTCGAGTGCCGCAGCCGGTCGGACCAGGGCTGGGCGGAGGGAGAAGATGGGGCGTCGATCGCCATCGGGGCGGACTTCTCCTAGGGGCTTGCGCCGGTCAGGCGCCGCTGTCGCTACGCTCTCTCACATAGGCAGCTTCACGCGCCGGGCCTGGGTCGAGCTTGAGCGCCGCTTGTTGCAGGCGCTTGGATCTGGCGCCGATTATAACTTCGCGAAACGTCAGCAAGATTACAGATATGACGAAGGGGGATAGATAATAGAGGACGCGGAAAAGAAGCATGCCGCCCAGAAGCTCCTCCCGGTCCATCTGCCAGAGGCCGACTAGCATGGCGGCGTCGAACACTCCGAGGCCCCCGGGCGAGTGGCTGGCGAAGCCGAGCAGCGTCGCAGAGACGAAAATCACCGCGACCACGACGAAGCCGAGATTGGGCTCATCCGGGACCAGCACGTACATCGCGAGCGCGCAGAAGCCGAGATCGATGATGCCGATGGCGACCTGGAGCAGCGTCAGCGGACCGCCCGGCAGCACCACCGTCCAGGGCCCGCGGCCGACCACCCGCGGCTGGGTCCAGACCCAGACCACATAGCCGATCAGCGCCACGAGGATCATCATCGCCAGCGTCCGGTTCAGCCAGGGCGGCATCTGGTCGATCGCGGCAGCGGCCTCCGGATGATAGGAGATGCCGAGGCCCAGCACGGCGGCATTGCCGAGCCAGAATGTCAGGCCGGCGAGGAAGCAGATCTTTGCGACGTCGATCGCGTTGAGGCCGTAGGCCGAATAGATGCGGTAGCGCACCGCTCCGCCGGTGAAGACGCTGGCGCCGACATTGTGGCCGATCGAGTAGCTGGTGAAGGCGGCGAGCGCGTTGACGCGATAGGGCACGTGGGTATGGCCGATCGCGCGCACGGCGAACAGGTCGTAGAAGGTCAGGGTGAAATAGCCCGCGGCAACGAACAGCGCCGCCATCGCAATCTGGCTCGGCTCGGTGCTCTTGATCGCTTCGATCACCTCGTTGAAGTCGATGCCTCGCAGCATGTGGTAGAGCACATAGCAAGCGATGCCGATGACCGCGACGCTAATCACAACGCCAAGCTTATGCAGGATTTGCTTCTGGCGCAGAAACGACACCGCCCTGCGTATGGCTTCCAGCATCTAGACCTCAAACAACGCTTCAGCGGCCAGGGTGGCCGGCGAACTGGCGAACGACGCACAGGCACTCAACGAACCCTTGCCGCCGGCTTCGGCGTCGCGCAGGCCCCCCAACCTTCCACTAGCGCGTTTTCGGGCGAAGTGGAATTCGCCAATACGAACAAAATCACGTGCCTTCAATATTTTAGGCAGGTTTGCGGGCTCAGGATGCACGGTTTGGCGCTTTCGACGGCAAGGCTGACGCGAATCTCCGTGGCAATCCTGCGCAGGGGCCGTGAAGTTTTGATGATTTCGGCCGCACAATGTTCCGTCGGATTTTAAGCCGATATCAATCTGTGGACCGCGCCCGCCTGTTGAAAGAGGGGCCGATCCGGTGTTGTGCACGGATTTTCGGATGCGCCGCAAGGTCGCAGCGCCCCGAGTGGCCTCACGGTGCGGCCAGATAGCCGCGGCCATAGGCACTGGCCTGGTCCTCGAATATCGCCATGGCCGTGGTCATTCGCCGGAAGCCCAGGCGTTCGTAAAAACCCTCCTTGCCCGGCACGGCATAGAGGATGATCTTGCGATGGGAGCGGCAGCGCACCAGCAAGCGCTCGATGATTTCGCGGCCGAGACCTTGTCCTTGACAATCCGGGTGCACGGCGACGTCACAGAGGTAGGCACAGTCGCGGCCGTCGGCCAGCACGCGCCCGGCACCGACGAGGCGGCCTTCATCATAGGCGAAGGCGCGAAACATGCTATTGCCGAACACCAGCGCGAGATCGGCCGGCGCTTTGTTGCCGAGTGGAGCGATGCGGTAGAGCGCGGACAGCTCGTGCCAGTCGATACAAGCAAGATCGTCGGCCCAGACAATCGACATCGACGGAGCCCTCCCAGCTCAGTGCCGCGCAGCAGTGACCGCGGCGACGATTTCGTCGGTGCCGGGAAAATGGCCTTTGCTGCGGCTCGCGACAATCCGGTCGCCGAGCTTGACCTGGAATATGCCTCCCTTGCCCGGCACGAGGTCCGCCTCCAGCGCCAAGTGCCGGCGGAGCGCCGCCGCCGCGTCTTTGGCACGCTTCTCGTAGCCGCAGGGCCGGCAATAGATGATGGTCACGTCAGACATCTCGTCCTCCTTTTTTGGTTTTAGGCTGCGAGTTGCGGACGCACCGCCTCGATGCCGGCGATCCAGCCGGCGGCCGAGCGGCCGATCGCCTCGGGATGATCCTCCTGAAGATAATGCAGCCCGGGCCCGAGGCGGACGAGCGCGCAGTGCTTCAGCGAGGCCGCGAACATCTCGGCAAAATCCGGGGCGACGAGCGCTCCCGGCTCACCCGTGAACAGCAGCTTTGGATATGAGGATGCAGCGAGCGAGGCATGCGCCGAATTGAGCACTTCGCCGACATCGGCCGGCTCACCCTCGATCGGCAGCTCACGAGGAAAGGCGAGGACGGGACGGCGGCTCGCCGGCGTCGGGAACGGCGCACGATAAGGCGCCATCTCGTCCTCGCTGAGCGTGCGCACGATGCCACCGGGCAGCACACGTTCGACGAAGGCGTTTGCCTCCAGGATCATGGCTTCTCCCTCGCCCGGCGTCCTGAACTTGCGGAAGGCGTAGCGCGCAGCGTCGGCCTGATGGAAATCCTGCCAGCTCGGCATCGGCCGGATGAACTCCATGAAAGCGAGGCCGCGCACGAAATCCGGCCGGCGCGCGGCAAGGTGAAATGCGAGCGCAGTGCCCCAATCCTGCGCGACGAGATAGGCCGATTTGATGCCGCGCTCTTCGATGAATGCATCAAGATAGCGGACATGGTCGAAGAAGCGGTAGGCGATGTCGGGCTTGCCGGACTGGCCGAAGCCGATGAGGTCGGGCGCGATGCAATGCGCCACCGGCGCCACCAGCGGCAGGATGTTGCGCCAGATGTGCGACGAGGTGGGATCGCCGTGCAGGAACAGCGCGACCGGCTGATCGCGCACGCTCGTTTCGCGATAGGCCATCGTGCTGCCGAGGACTGGGGCGTTGCGGATTTCGATTTCGGCTGGCTTGCTCATGTCGGCTCCCTGAACACCGTTTGGAATGCGATGGTCTTGAAACGTTCGAGCGCATCGGGATTGCGATCGACCTTCATGCGCAGGATCGCGCCCTGCCAGGACGCGAGCAGGAAGTCGGCAAGCTCCTCCGGCTTGAAATTCGATGCGATCTCGTTGCGCGTCTGCGCCTCCGCGATACAGGCCGCGAACGGCATGCGCCACTCGGCAAAAATTTCGGCAAGGCGCGTGCGCAGCATCTCGCTGCTCCCCGTGGCTTCCAGACTGAGATCGCCGATCAGGCAGCCGCGGCCAAAGCCGTCGGCCTCGAGCCGGCCGATGATGATGTCGAGATAACGCTTGAGCCGAGCGCGCGGCGTCAGCGAGGCGTCATAGAGGGCCTCGGCGACCAATCCCCTGGTGATGTCGAAGTAGCGGTCGAGCACCTCGGATGCGAACGCCTCCTTGGAACGGAAATGATTGGTGAACGACCCCTGCGGGGCGCCCGCTGCAGCGGTGACGTCGCGCACGCTGGTGCCGTGATAGCCGGTCCGAAACATGACCTTGAGGCCGGCGTCGAGGATGGCGTCTTTGAGTGACGGCTTTGGCATGGAATCTATAATACGTATGTACGTATTACAGTCAAGCGCAGACTTGTCTCTAAGCAATCTGCTTGTTAATCAATTAGTTATCGTGAGAGCTGGTCGCCGCCCGGCCGAAGCTTCAGACCGCCGGCATGCTGCGCGCAACCACCCGGTCGCGCAGCCATGCGCCGATGGTGCAGCCGACGAGATAGCAGGCGAACATGATCAGCCCGAGGTCGAGCCAGTAGCCGAAGCGGCCGGGGACCACATGAGCGAACGAGGCCGCGACCAGCGCGGCGGCGAGCGCGGCAAGCCAGCGCGCAGTCACTTTCGAAGTGCCGTTGCCGCGCTGGACCACCGAAATCCAGCCCATCGCAAACCCCAGCAGCAGGGATCCGATCAACCAACCCAGATGGAACGAAACGAGATAGGGCATCGTCACCTCACCAGAAATTCGATGCGGCGGTTCTGGGCCTTGCCGTCGTCGGTCTCGTTGCCGGCGACGGGCTGCGTGCTGCCATAGCCGACCGCGGTGAAGCGGTTGGCGGGCAGGCCGGCCTTGACCAGATAATCGATCACCGCCTGCGCGCGCTTCTCGGAAAGCGCCCGGTTGAAGGCGTCCTCGCCATCGGTATCGGTGTGTCCGGCAACCTCGATGTTTGTGGTCGGACAGCGCAGTGCCGTCTCGATCAGATGATCGAGGATGCCGGCGGAATCCGGATCGATGTCGGCGCGTTTCGCTGCGAAGCGTATCTTGCCTTTGCCCAGAAGGTCCGAAAACAGCTGCTGGCAGACGGTGCCATCGACCGGCCCCGCCGCAGGCTTCACCGTGATCTCCGGCTTGTATTGCCAGGTTTTCGGAAAGTCCTTGCCGAGGCCGGCGCGAATGTCGTTGGCAGCGCCTTCGTACAGCGCATCGCCCGATAGCTTCACCTCGCGATCGGAAACGACCAGCGTGCCGGTCGACAGCCGCGACAGCGCGCCAAGCGCGGCGAGCACGACCGTGTTGAAGGAGCTGGGGGCGCCGATGCTGGCCTTGAGATTGTCGACGATTTTTTCGTTGAAGAACTTCCGCGACGCGCTGGTCGCCAGCGCAGAGTGGACGTTGTTGTCGGGCACGTAGCCGGTCAGCGTCACCGTCGCGGCAACCGGGTCCTTGTAGGCCTGGAAGATGTAGGGCGGCGCCTTGATGTCGTTGGCGGCGATCGAAAAACCCTCGGGCAGGTTCTTCAGCGCGGCTGCAATCGCCTCGCGGCCGCCGAGTTCGCGGGCCATGCCCGCCAGATTGACCTTGGTGTCCGAGATCGTGATCTTGCCGTCCTTCAGCTTGCCGATCTGGTCGAGCAACAGCATCGCGGCGGCCTCGAAACGCGGTGGTGCGCCGCGCGCCAGGCCCATCTGATCGGCCACCTCGACCCCGCCGACCTCCTTGCGGGCCGCCTCTGTCAGCCGGCCTTTCATCGACGGCAAGGGCGCGGAGCCCGACAGCGTCACCCGCACGACGTCCCGCTCCGCGTTCCAGACGAAGGGTTTTGCCTCAGGAACAAGGCGGGTGCGGTCATCGACCAGGCGCACGCCGGGCACGATCTCGACCGCCATCACGGCGTCGCGGCGACCCTCTTCGGAGAAGGCATCCGCGGCCAGGCCGACGTCGCGGCCGTCGACCGCGATCCGAGTCTTGTCCAGAACGGTGTCCTTGAGCGCGGCGGAACTGCGGGCCGACAGGTCGGCCTCCACCGGCAAGGTGTTATTCCAAGCCGCAAATCCCCACATGACGGCAAGGGGGATCAACCCTGGCCACCATTTGCTGGCCCACCTGAAAAGCTTTTGCATTCGACGACCCGAACTCTGGAACCGGAGACAAAACAAACCCTTGGCAGGCTGTCAAACCGGAAATGGTGCCCTTCCGAAGACCCTGCGTGGACAATTGGAATAACTTTTTCTTCAAGGGTGTGACCGTAAGTTGCAGGCGGAATGCCAGGGGTCGGCCGCCGGGTCATGAAACAACTGCGTAACAACGTTATCCGCGCCGGGCTGGGAGCACTCTATTTCAGCGGGGCGCACCACCTTTTGCGCCCGCTTTTGGCGGGCGTCGGCGCCATTTTCATGCTGCACCATGTGCGGCCGGCCCGCGAGGCCGCGTTTCAGCCGAACCGGCATCTCGAAGTCACCCCCGATTTCCTGCGCGCGACCCTGAGCCATCTGCGCTCGCGCGACATCGACATCGTCAGCATGGACGAGCTGCATGAGCGGCTGGTGCAGGGCAACTTCGACCGCCGCTTCGCCGCCTTCACCCTCGACGACGGTTATCGCGACAATCTCGAATTTGCTCTGCCGGTGCTGCGCGATTTTGACGCGCCCTTGGCTGTCTATGTCGCCAGCGATTTCGCCGAAGGCACGGGACGGCTGTGGTGGACGGCGCTGGAAGCCGTGATCGCCAACACCGATCAGGTCGACGTGCAGATCGGCAATTCCGCGCTGCGGCTCGATGCGACGTCGCCTGCGGCAAAGCAGGCGGCGTTCGACCGCCTGCACGACTGGCTGCGCGCGTTGCCGGGCGAGCATGATCTCAAGCGCGAGATCGAAGCGCTCTGCGCCAGATACGGCGTCGACGTCGCTGCGCTGTGCCGCAGCCTCTGCCTGTCCTGGGACGAGGTGAAGCGGCTCGCCGCCGATCCGCTGGTCACGATCGGCGCGCACAGCATCAGCCATTGCAACCTCGCCAGGCAGAGCGAGGAGTTTGCAGCGCAGGAGATGGCGGTGAGCAAGCTGCGAATCGAGCACGCGCTGCAGGCGCCGGTACTGCACTTCGCCTATCCCTATGGCGACCGCGAGGCGGCGGGGAATCGCGAATTCGCACTGGCGGCGGCGGCCGGCTTCAAGACTGCGGTAACGACGCGGCCTGGCATGCTGTTCGCCGAGAGCGCCGGCCAGATCACCGCGCTGCCGCGCGTCTCGCTCAACGGCAATTACCAGGACACGCGAATTCTGCCGGTGTTGACCTCGGGTGCAGCGACCGCGATGTGGAACGGCTTTCGCCGCTTTGCGGCGGCGTAGGCCTCAATCTCCGCTGTCGTCCCGGACAAGCGTAAGCGTAGATCCGGGACCCTTACCGCGGAATCCATCGGTTGTGATAAGCAGTCGGGCTGAAAATGGGTCCTGGCTTTCGCCAGGACGACATCGCAGCTGACGTTAACCGCCCGCGTCCATATCGCCCGCCTCGCGCTGGCCGCTGAGCCACAGCGCCAGCAGGGTCCAAAAAGCGCCGGAGAGCAGATAGGCACCGGAGGCAATGACGCCGAGGTTGGTCGCGAGCAACAGCGCGGCAAGCGGGGCAAAGCCGGCGCCGAACAGCCAGGCCATGTCTGACGTCAGCGCGGACGCCGTGTAGCGGTACATCTGCTTGAAGTTGGACGCGATGGCGCCCGAGGACTGGCCGAAGGACAGGCCGAGCAGGATGAAGCCGATCACCATGTAGATGGTCTCGCCGAACGCACCGGCGTCGAGCAGTTGCGGAGCGAATCCGCTATAGACCGCGATCGCGATCGCCGATCCCATGAGCAGCGACTTGCGGCCGACGCGGTCGGCAATCACGCCGGACAGCACGATTGCGCCGACCCCAAACACGGCGGCGACGATCTCGATGATCAAGAAGCGCACCGGGCTTTCGCGGGTGAACAGGAACACCCAGGACAGCGGAAACACCGTGACCATGTGGAACAGCGCGAAGCTCGCCAGCGGCGCGAACGCGCCCAGCATGATGTTGTGGCCTTCGCGGGCGACGGTGTCGGAGATGCGCGACGGCTGCAATTCGCGGGTCTCGAACAGCGAAGCATATTCCTCCGTCGTCACCATGCGCAGGCGGGCGAACAGCGCCACGACGTTGATGGCAAACGCAACGAAGAACGGATAGCGCCAGCCCCAGTCAAAGAAATCGTCGGCCGAAAGATTGCCGGCGAAATACGCGAACAGCGCGCTCGCCACGATCAGCCCGAGCGGCGCCCCTAACTGCGGCACCATGGCGTACCAGCCACGCTTCGAGGGCGGCGCATTCAGCGCCAGCAGCGAAGCCAGACCGTCCCAGGCACCGCCCCAGGCCAAACCCTGCGCGATGCGTGCCAGCGCCAGCAGCCAGATCGCGGCGCTGCCGATGTCGCGATAGCCGGGCAGGAACGCGATCGCGACGGTGGCGGTACCGAGCAGGAACAGCGCCGAGATCAGCTTGGCCGTCTTGCCGTACTCGCGGTCCACCGTCATGAAAATGACGGTACCGATCGGCCGGGCCATGAAGGCCAGCGCGAAGATCGTGAAGGAATAAAGCGTGCCGGTGAGTTCGCTCGCGAACGGGAACACCAGGCGCGGAAACACGATCACCGAGGCGATCGCGAAGACGAAGAAGTCGAAGAATTCCGAGGTGCGCCCGATGATGACGCCGATGGCGATTTCTCCGGCACTGGCCTGGTCGTGGCCATGCTCGCCCGAGTGGAGGTCTGCCATTGCGGGGGTCCGTGCCGTCGCCATGCGTCGCGCCCTTAACGTCCTGAAAACCAATGCCGGCCGCCCGGCGGGCGCCGGGCAATCTGGACCTGTCTGGCGCAACATTCCGCACTGCAACATTGGACAAATTGTCCAATGTCCGGATTGCTGCGTCGCAGCTACCCCTTGGTCCCGCAAAGGAAACTCATTCTCATAAGGCTCAGCCCGTGTCTCGTCTCAAGATCCTGGCGCTACTACCCTTGGCAGTTGCACTCAGCGGCTGCAACTATATCGTGCTGGCGCCAGCCGGCGATATCGCTGCCCAGCAGCGCGACCTCGTCGTCATCTCCACCGTCCTGATGCTCCTTATCGTCGTCCCCGTGATGGCGCTGACGGTGCTGTTCGCCTGGCGCTACCGCCAGACCAACACGACCGCGCGCTATGAGCCGGATTGGGATCACTCGACCAAGCTCGAGCTGGTGATTTGGTCGGCGCCGCTGCTGATCATCGTCTGCCTGGGCGCGCTGACCTGGATGGGCACGCATCTGCTCGACCCCTACCGCACGCTCGGCCGCATCAACGCGGAGCGCGCCGTGGATCAGTCCAAGTCGCCGCTCGAGGTCGACGTCGTCGCGCTCGATTGGAAGTGGCTCTTCATCTATCCGGACTACGGCATCGCCACCGTCAATGAGCTTGCGGCGCCGGTCAATCGCCCGATCAACTTCCGCATCACCGCATCCTCGGTGATGAACTCGTTCTACATCCCCGCGCTGGCCGGCCAGATCTACGCGATGCCAGGCATGGAGACCAAGCTCCACGCCGTCGTGAACCATTCCGGCACCTACAAGGGTTTTTCGGCGAACTACAGCGGTGCCGGCTTTTCCGGCATGCACTTCGCCTTCCACGCCCTCGACGACAAGGGCTTTGACGGCTGGATCGCCGGCGCCAAATCGGCCGGCGGCTCGCTCGGCCGCGCGGAATATCTCCAGCTCGAAAAGCCGAGCCAGAACGAGCCGGTGCGGCGCTACGGCACCATCGACTCCGATCTTTATCGCCTGATCCTCAACATGTGTGTCGAGACCGGCAAGATGTGCCAGAGCGAGATGATGGCGATCGACGCCAAGGGCGGCCTCGGTCATGAGGGCCTCAACAACACCCTGCCGCTGGCCTACGACAAGTACGCCCGCCGTGGCACGACGCTTGGGCCGGAGCCGACCTTCGTCGCCGGCACCTGCACGCCCGAGGCGCCGCAGGGCCAGACGACGGCGGCCATCAAGGCGCCGCTCGACACCGCGCCGCTGCTCGGCGCCGGCCTGAAGCGGCCGACCTTCGCGCCGCTCAAGTCTTCGTCCTTCTTCCTCGGACAACGTCCGAAGTCAGACTCCTAAAGAGAGCACGCATGTCTCCTGATCTTCTCAAGCTCATCTTTGGCCGGCTCACCATCGAATCGCTGCCGCTGCACGAGCCGATCGTCGTCGGCACCTTCGCGGTGGTGGCGACCGGCGGCCTCGTCATGTTCGCCGGTCTCACCTATTTCCGCGTCTGGGGCTACCTGTGGCGCGAGTGGTTCACCAGCGTCGACCACAAGCGCATCGGCATCATGTACATGATCCTCGGTATCGTGATGCTGCTGCGCGGCTTCGCCGACGCGCTGATGATGCGGTTGCAGCAGGCACTCGCCTTTGGCGGCTCCGAAGGCTACCTCAACGCCCATCACTACGACCAGGTCTTCACCGCCCACGGCGTGATCATGATCTTCTTTGTGGCGATGCCGCTGGTCACCGGCCTGATGAACTTCGTCGTGCCGCTCCAGATCGGCGCGCGCGACGTGTCGTTCCCGTTCCTGAACAATTTCAGCTTCTGGATGACGGTCGGCGGCGCCGTGCTGGTGATGGCCTCGCTGTTCATCGGCGAATTCGCCCGCACCGGGTGGCTGGCTTATCCGCCGCTGTCGAACATCGGCTACAGTCCGGACGTCGGCGTCGACTATTACATATGGGGACTGCAGGTCGCGGGCGTCGGCACGACGCTGTCCGGCATCAACCTGATCTGCACCATCGTCAAGCTGCGGGCGCCGGGCATGACCATGATGCGGATGCCGGTCTTCACCTGGACCTCGCTCTGCACCAACGTCCTGATCGTCGCCTCCTTCCCGGTTCTGACTGTCGTGCTCGCGCTGCTCTCGCTCGATCGCTACGTCGGCACCAACTTCTTCACGAACGATTTCGGCGGCAGCCCGATGATGTACGTGAACCTGATCTGGATCTGGGGCCATCCCGAGGTCTACATCCTGGTTCTGCCCGCCTTCGGCATCTTCTCCGAGGTGACCTCGACCTTTTCGGGCAAGCGGCTGTTCGGCTACACCTCGATGGTCTACGCCACAGTGGTCATCACCATCCTGTCGTACCTGGTCTGGCTGCACCATTTCTTCACGATGGGGTCGGGTGCCAGCGTCAACTCGTTCTTCGGCATCACCACGATGATCATCTCGATCCCGACGGGCGCGAAGATGTTCAACTGGCTGTTCACGATGTATCGCGGCCGGATTCGCTTCGAGCTGCCGATGATGTGGACGATCGCCTTCATGCTGACCTTCGTGCTCGGCGGCATGACCGGCGTGCTGCTCGCGGTGCCGCCGGCCGACTTCGTGCTGCACAACAGCCTGTTCCTGATCGCGCACTTCCACAACGTGATCATCGGCGGCGTGGTGTTCGGCGCATTCGCCGGCATCGGCTACTGGTTCCCGAAGGCGTTCGGCTTCAAGCTCGACCCGTTCTGGGGCAAGCTGTCGTTCTGGTTCTGGGTCACCGGCTTCTACCTCGCCTTCATGCCGCTCTATGTGCTCGGCCTGATGGGCGTGACCCGGCGCCTGCGCGTGTTCGACGATCCGGGCCTGCAGATCTGGTTCATCGTCGCCGGCATCGGCGCTTTCCTGGTCTTCCTCGGCATCCTCTCGATGCTGATGCAGTTCGCCGTCAGCTTCCTCAAGCGCGAGCAGCTCAAGGACGTCACCGGCGATCCCTGGGATGCGCGCACGCTGGAATGGGCGACCTCCTCGCCGCCCCCGGCCTACAACTTCGCCTTCACCCCCGTCGTTCACGACAATGACGCGTGGTGGGACATGAAGAAGCGCGGCTACGTCCGTCCGCTTCTCGGCTTCAAGCCGATCCACATGCCGAGCAACACCAGCACCGGCATCATCCTCGCCGGCTTCGCCACCGCGATGGGATTCGGCCTGATCTGGTACATATGGTGGCTTGCGGCTGCGAGCTTCATCGCGCTGCTCGCCGTCGGAATCGGCCACACCTTCAACTATCAACGCGACTTCGACATCCCGGCCGACGAGGTCATCCGGACCGAAGACGCGCGCACAAAACTGCTCGCCGGAGCCAAGTAAATGACGATCGCTGTCAATCCCACCCAATCGGGCGAGCCGATCTTCTACCTCGCCGACGAACATCCGCATCCGGAAGGCTGGAGCACCTCGCTCGGCTTCTGGATCTACCTGATGAGCGACTGCCTCATCTTCGCGATCCTGTTCGCCACCTTTGGCGTGCTCGGTGGCAACTATTCCGCCGGCCCCGCGCCGAAGGATCTGTTCGACTTGTCACTGGTCGCGGTGAACACCTCGATGCTGCTGCTATCGTCGATCACCTATGGCTTTGCCATGCTGACGATGGCGCAGAACCGCATCGGCGCGACGCAGATGTGGCTCGCCATCACCGGCCTGTTCGGCCTCGCCTTTATCGGCATCGAGCTCACCGAGTTCGCCCACATGATCCATGAAGGCGCAACGCCCCAGCGCAGCGCCTTCCTGTCCGCCTTTTTCACGCTGGTCGGCACCCACGGCCTGCACGTGTCCTGCGGCCTGATCTGGCTGGTGACCTTGATGGTGCAGGTCTGGAAGTTTGGCCTGATCGAGGCCAACCGCCGTCGCCTGATGTGCCTGTCGATGTTCTGGCATTTCCTCGACGTGGTCTGGATCGGCGTCTTCACCTTCGTCTATCTCCTGGGAGTTCTGCGATGAACACCGACACCCACGCCGCCCACGCGGACCATCATCACGACGACAATTCGCACGGCTCGCTCTCGACCTATCTCCTCGGCTTCGTGCTTTCGGTGGTGCTCACCGCGATCCCGTTCTGGCTGGTGATGAGCGGTGCACTTCCGAGCAAGCAGATCACCGCGCTCGTCATCATGGCGTTCGCAGTCGTGCAGATCGTCGTGCACATGATCTACTTCCTGCACATGAACACCAAGTCAGAGAACGGCTGGAGCATGATGGCGCTGATCTTCACCATTGTCATGGTCGTGATCGCACTGTCCGGTTCGCTGTGGGTGATGAGCCACCTCAACAGCAACATGATGCCGATCCATCAGATGACCGGGATGAAGTGAGCGAGACCGTGACATGCAAGGCAAGGGGCGCGCGCGGCAAGGCCGTGCGTCCCCCCTTGTGGCTCACGGTCCTCTCGCTCGCGGCTTTTGCGCTGCTGATCGCCCTCGGCGTCTGGCAGATCGAACGCCGCGCCTGGAAGCTGGCGCTGATCGACCGGGTCGAGCAGCGCGTCCATGCCGCCGCACAGCCGATCCCCTCGCCGACATCGTGGCCGACGGTCACCGCCGCAAGCGATGAATACAGGCACGTCGCCGTCACCGGCCGCTTCTTGCACGACCGCGAGGCGCTGGTCCAGGCCGTTACCGAGGAAGGCCCCGGCTATTGGGTGCTGACGCCGCTACGGCGCGACGACGGCACGCTGGTCTTGATCAATCGCGGCTTCGTTCCGTCCGAGCGGCGCGACGCCTCGGCGCGACAGGAAGGCAATCGGCAAGGCCTGGTCCAAGGCGAGGTCAAAGACCATGTCAAAGTCACGGGCCTGCTCCGGATGAGCGAGCCGAAAGGCGGCTTCCTGAGAACCAACGACCCTGTCCACGACCGCTGGTATTCGCGCGACGTCGCCGCAATCGCCGCGGCGCGCGACCTGCACGATGTCGCCCCCTTCTTCATCGATGCCGACGCCGGATCACAATCCGGCGGCGGCCCCATCGGCGGATTGACCGTGGTCCGCTTTCCCAATAACCACCTGATCTACGCGCTGACGTGGTTTGCCCTCGCTTTCATGCTGGCCGGTAAACTTTTCGTCACATTCGGCGGCGGGCTGTTCCGCCGCAGGCGCTTCGTCCACGAACCGGCCGGCGATTCCGCCGCCCGCAGGACGGGATCCGATGCTGGAACGATCGTCGAGCCGACCTGATGACGGGAAGTCGCCTTTGCGAGGCGAGCTTGTCGTCACGCTGCAATCGCAGGCGGACGCGCGCAGCGAGCTGATCGGCGCGGCTCCGACCGACGACGAAACCAACCGCAAGAACATGGCGCTGCTGATCCAGCTGCGCTGGACCGCGGTGGTCGGCCAGATCGTGACCATCGGGGGCGTGCATTTCTGGCTCGGCATTTCGCTGCCGCTCGCCCGGATGGGCGCGGTGATCGGCGCGCTGGTGCTGCTCAACGTCTCGAGCCTCGTCTGGGTGCGCCATCGCGCAGCGATTACCAACAACGAGCTGCTGGTCGCGCTGATGCTGGATGTCGCGGCCCTGACAGCGCAGCTCTACCTCAGCGGCGGCGCCACCAATCCCTTCACCTCGCTGTTCCTGCTTCAGGTGACGTTAGGTGCAGTGCTGCTCGATGCCCGTTCGACCTGGTCGCTGGTCGCGCTGACCTGCGCCAGCTTCGTCTGGCTGACGCTGGCCTACCGGCCGCTCGACCTGCCGCCCAATCCGCTCAGCGAAACCTACAGCCTCACCGTTGCCGGCATGCTGCTGGGCTTCGTCCTCAACGCCGTGCTGCTGGTCGTGTTCGTCACCCGCATCAATCGGAACCTGCGCGAACGCGACGCGCATCTGGCGGCGCTGCGCCAGCATGCAGCCGAGCAGGATCACATCGTCCGCATGGGCCTGCTCGCGTCCGGCGCGGCGCATGAGCTCGGCACGCCGCTCGCGTCACTCTCGGTCATCCTCGGCGACTGGCGCCGCATGCCGAATCTTGCCGCCGATCAGGAACTCGCCGAAGATCTCGCCGAGATGGAGACCTCGCTGCAGCGCTGCAAGTCGATCGTCACGGGCATTCTGGTCTCGGCCGGCGAAGCGCGCGGCGAAGGCTCGTCGCCGACGACGGTGACGGCCTTCGTCACAGCGCTGGTCGAGGAATGGCGCAACGCACGCTCGGCACGCACGCTGTATTTCGTCAACACCTTCGGCGAGGACGTCGCGATCGTCTCCGACGTGGCGCTGAAGCAGGTGATCTTCAACGTGCTCGACAATGCCTACGAGGTCTCGCGTGAGTGGGTGGAGCTCGTGGCCGAGCGCGAGGGCGACAATCTCGTGCTCTCGATCAGCGACCGCGGCGCGGGCTTTGCGCCGGAGATGCTGGCGCAGCTCGGAAAGCCCTATCATTCCAGCAAAGGCCGCGCCGGCGGCGGGCTCGGCCTGTTCCTGGTGGTGAATGTGGTGCGCAAGCTCGGCGGCAGCGTCACGGCCGAGAACCACCGGAAGCGCGGCGCCACCGTGCGCCTCACGTTGCCGCTCGCAACGCTCGCGATCGGAGGCAGCTTTGACGCCTGACCGCTCGCTCATCGTCGTCGAGGACGATTCCGGCTTCGCCCGCACGCTCAAGCGCTCGTTCGAGCGCCGCGGCTACGAGGTGGTGCTGGCCGCATCGATCGAAGAAGTGCGCATGGTCCTGGCGGAGCGGTCCTTCGGCTACGCCGTGGTCGATCTCAAGCTCGGCGGTGCCTCGGGCCTCGCCTGCGTCGAGCTCCTGCACACCCACGATGAGGAGATGCTGATCGTGGTGCTCACCGGCTTTGCCAGCATCGCCACCGCGGTCGAAGCGATCAAGCTGGGGGCCTGCCACTATCTGGCAAAGCCCTCCAATACCGACGACATCGAGGCCGCCTTCAACAAGGCCGAAGGCAACACCGAAGTCGCCCTCGATGCGCGGCCGACCTCGATCAAGACGCTGGAATGGGAACGCATCCACCAGACCCTGATCGAGACCGATTTCAATATTTCGGAAGCGGCGCGGCGCCTCGGGATGCATCGGCGGACATTGGCAAGGAAGCTCGAGAAGCGGCCGGTGAAGTAGCGTGTGTCGTCGCGACCGTAGGGTGGGTTAGCGGAAGCGTAACCCACCTCTTTTCTTTTCGCGTCAACAGAAGTGGTGGGTTACGCCAGCGGACTGCGCTTCGCGCAGCCGCAGGGCTAATCTTACTG
>NZ_VSTH01000037.1 GCF_008123965.1 Bradyrhizobium hipponense
CCCTTGTGGGAGAGGGTGGCCCGCCGCGTAGCGGCGAGACGGGTGAGGGGTCTCTCTCGGCGAGCAAATCTCTTGCCTCTGAGCGCGTAGAAGCAACCCCTCATCCGGCGCTTCGCGCCACGTTCTCCCACAAGGGGAGAAGGAAGAGCCACCAACCAATTTTTCGATTCCGGGCTAAACCGGGATCCTCACGCTCGCGCGCAAGCCGCCCATCGGGCTGTCGCCGAGCGTGATGTCGCCGCCGTGGGAGCGGGCGATGTCGCGGGCGATGGCAAGGCCGAGGCCGGTGCCGCCTTCATCCTGGTTGCGGGCGTTGTCGAGCCGCAGGAACGGCTTGAACACCTCTTCGCGCAAATGCGTGGGAATGCCCGGCCCGTCGTCGTCGACGGTGACGGTCAAATAACGGTGATCTCGCTGGCCGGCGATGGCGATGCTTTTGCCGTAGCGCGCGGCGTTGGTGACGAGATTGGCGAGGCACCGCTTGAACGAGGCCGGCTTCACCGTGACCACCGGTAGGCCGTGGAACGTCACGGTCGCGGTGTGGCCGTGACGTTCGGCATCGCTGCGCAGCTCTTCCAGCGCCTGGGCCATATCGGTCGGCTGCGACTGCTCGCCGGAATCGCCGCGGGCAAAGGCGAGGTAGTCCTCCAGCATCATCGACATCTCGTCGACGTCCTTGCGCATGCCCTCCAGTTCGGGGCTGTCGCCGATCAGCGCCAGCTCGAGCTTGAAGCGGGTCAGGATGGTGCGCAGATCGTGGCTGACGCCGGCCAGCATCGCGGTGCGCTGCTCCATCGTGCGCTCGATGCGGGACTTCATCTCCAGGAAGGCTACGGACGCGCGCCGCACCTCGCGCGCGCCTCTGGGGCGGAAGTTCGGTGCCTCGCGACCCTTGCCGAAACTTTCGGCGGCGTCCGCAAGCCGCAGGATCGGCTTGATCTGATTGCGCAGGAACAGCACCGCGACGATCAAGAGGATCGAGGACGTGCCGACCATCCAGAACAGGAAGATTTCCGAGTTCGAGGCATAGGCGGCGCTGCGCTGCGCGAACACGCGCATCACCGCATCGTCGAGCTGGATCCGGATCTCGACGAGATTGGAACGGCCGACCGTGTCGATCCAGAAGGAGCGTCCGATCTGGCGGCCGAGTTGCACCGACAGCGTCTGGTCGAGCAGCGAGAAGAACGGCTTCGGCCCCGGCGGCGGCATATCGCCGGCGGGCAGGAAATCCACCACGAGGCCAAGGCGCTGCTGGGCGATGCGGCGGATCTGGTCGCGGTCCTTGTCCTGCGGATAGCCCTTGTAGACGTCGATCAGGGCGGCGATGTCCTGCACCACCGCGGCCGACAAGCGGCGCGTCACAGTGTTCCAGTGCCGCTCCATGAACACGAAGGCGACCACGGATTGCAGCACCACCATCGGCACGATCATGATCAGCAGCGCACGCGCATAGAGGCCGGTCGGCATCCAGCCCTTGAACGCGTTGCCCATCCAGCCATTGGCGGCGGAGACGCGCCCGGCGGCGCTTTTAAGCAGCGTCAGGCCGGTATCGATCGTGCTCATCGCTCGCGCTTCACTGCTTGAACTCTAGGGCGAGGCCACAAGCCGATAGCCGATGCCGCGCACCGCCTGCAGAAACAGCGGATTGGCGGGGTCGTTCTCGATCTTGCGTCGCAGGCGGTTGATCTGTACGTCGACGGCGCGCTCATTGACGCTGCCATTGCCGGTGAGCGCGCTGCGCGGCACGGTCTCGCCCGGCGTCTCCGAGAGAATCCTCAGCATCTCGCGCTCGCGGTCGGTGAGGTGAATGACCTCCTCGCCCTGGCGCAGTTCGCCGCGATCGAGATGGTAGACGTAGGGGCCGAACGCAATCTTCTCGACCGTCGCGGCCTGCGGCGGCGGCGCGGCGCGCTTGAGGATGTTGTTGATACGCAGCGCAAGCTCGCGCGGCTCGAACGGCTTTGCCACGTAATCGTCGGCGCCGATTTGCAGGCCCTCGATGCGGCTTTCCGCTTCATGCCGCGCCGTCAGCATCACGATCGGCACCGAGGAGGACGTCCGGATGAAACGCGCAAGATCGAAGCCGGTCTCGCCGGGCATCATGACGTCGAGGATCAGCAAGTCGAAATGCAGGCCGAGCAGCTTCGAGCGCGCATCGCCGGCGCTCGCGGCGGTGGTGACGCGATAGCCTTCGCCGGCGAGGAAGCGCGACAACAGATCACGGATGCGGCGGTCGTCGTCGACCAGCAGCAGATGCGGGGCGTCATCGGCGGGTTGCACTGGCGGGCGGGCGAGCGTGGCAGCGAGCGGCACGGTCACTCCTTTGCGTCTTGGTCGACGGTGGCGAAGATCGTCTCGAGCACCTTGTCCGGATCGTTGCGGTCGATCATCGCGCGCAGGAAGCGCTTGACGGTCTCGGCGTCCTGCGGCGTCATTTCCGACAGCGCCTTGGTGATCCGCGTGGTTTGCAGGCCAGCCAGCTTCTGCACCAGCGCCTCGCCCTTGGGTGTCGCATAGAGCAGGCGCTGGCGGCGATCGTTATCGCCGGTCTTCTGCACGATGTAGCCTTCGTCAAGCAACTGCTTGAGCACCCGGCCGAGCGATTGCTTGGTGATGCGCAACACGTCGAGCAGATCGGCGACCTTGAGCCCGGGATAGCGGTAGACGAAATGCATGACCCGGTGATGGGCCCGGCCGAAGCCGAAAGCCTCCAGCTCCTGGTCGGGGTCGCCGACGAAATCGCGATAGGCGAAGAACAGCAGCTCGATAATATCCCAGCGCAAATTGCCTCCGTCGCCTGCTGCCGGACGCGGCTCGGCAGCGCTTTGAGGGGGAGTCGCGAAATTTATGTCAGGCATATTGACGTATCTTGGGTTCAATGTTACAAAACGATCAGCCCGCACGAAATTTTAGATCGTTCCGCGTCGGGCGGCATCTTCAAAAGCGGCCGGAGAGAGCCGGACAGCGGCCACGGCCGGATCAGATCTACCGTGCGATTGTCGAGCGGCATTTCGACAAAACATACTGGACTTCCGCCTTCCGCAAAAGCATGTCCTCGGCGACATGCTGGCCACGGAACCCGGCCGTAACAAGGCTGGCGGTGGTCCGGCCACAAACCTAATCAAACCAGCCGGACCCGAAACAGGGTAGGCAGGGGCCAGAACAGCGCCGATCCGGACAGCGGGAGCCAAGGACATGAGCATAAAATTCGACATCCAGCCCGCAGCAAATCCGACTTCCGAAAAGGATCGTGTCGCCAAGCTGGCGGACCCCGGCTTCGGGCGGGTCTTCACCGATCACATGGCCATCGTCCGCTACAACCAGGCCAAGGGCGGCTGGTACGACGCGCGCATCGAGGCACGCGCGAACTTCCAGCTCGATCCGGCCGGCGCCGTCCTGCACTACGCGCAGGAAATCTTCGAGGGCCTCAAGGCCTACAAGCGCGACGACGGCGGCGTGAACCTGTTCCGCCCCGACGCCAACGCGCGGCGGTTCAAGGACTCGGCCGATCGCATGGCGATGGCGCAGCTGCCCGAGGACGTCTTCATTGAAGCGGTCGAGCAGGTCGTGCGCATCGACCGCGACTGGATTCCGGGCGGCGAGGGCAGCCTTTACCTGCGCCCCTTCATGATCGCGAGCGAGATCTTCCTCGGCGTCAAGCCGTCGTCCGAATACATCTTCGCGGTGATCGCCTCGCCGGTCGGCTCCTATTTCAAGGGCGGCCCTGCGCCGGTATCGATCTGGGCGTCGGAGAACTACACGCGCGCCGCGGTCGGCGGCACCGGCGCCGTCAAATGCGGCGGCAACTACGCCGCGAGCCTGCGGGCGCAGGCCGAGGCGATCCAGCACGGCTGCGATCAGGTCGTCTTCCTCGATGCGGTCGAGCGCCGCTACATCGAGGAGCTCGGCGGCATGAACGTCTTCTTCGTGTTCGAGGACGGCTCGCTGTCGACGCCGCCGCTCGGCACGATCCTGCCCGGCATCACCCGCGACTCCATCATCGCGCTCGCCAACGATGCCGGCAAGACCGTGCGCGAGGAGCTGTACTCGCTCGACCAGTGGCGCAAGGACGCGGCCTCCGGCAAGCTGAAGGAAGCGTTTGCCTGCGGTACCGCCGCCGTCATCTCGCCGATCGGGAAGGTGCGCTCGGTCAGCGGCGACTTCGACATCTGTGGCGGCGCCGCCGGCCCCGTCGCCATGGGCCTGCGCAAGCAGCTCATCGACATCCAGTACGGCCGCACCAACGATCCGCACAACTGGATCAAGAAGGTGTTTTAAGCGGCGGCGGTCTGGTTTCCTTCTCCCCTTGTGGGAGAAGGTGGCGCGAAGCGCCGGATGAGGGGTTGTCTCCGCGAACTCAACGGCGACGTTCGACCTGCCGAGAGAGACCCCTCAACCGTCTCGCCGCTATCGCGGCGAGCCACCCTCTCCCACAAGGGGCCCACAAGGGGAGAGGGCAAGAATAGTTGCCGCTTCGCGCGTCGGCTGGTAAACGCCGCGCATGGCCGAGAAACCCAAAAAACCGCAGAAACTGAAGGCGCGCCTGCCGCGCGGGCTCGAAGATCGCGATCCCGCCGCGATCCGGGCCACGCGCGAGATGATGGAGAAAATCCGCGCCGTCTACGAGCTCTACGGCTTCGAGCCGGTGGAGACGCCGGCGATGGAATACACCGACGCGCTCGGAAAATTCCTGCCCGACCAGGACCGCCCGAACGAGGGCGTGTTCTCGTTCCAGGACGACGACGAGCAATGGATTTCGCTGCGCTACGATTTGACCGCGCCGCTGGCGCGCTACGTCGGCGAGCGATACGGGACCGACGCTCTGGTCTTGCCCTACCGCAGCTACCGCGTCGGCTACGTCTTCCGCAACGAAAAGCCCGGCCCCGGCCGCTTCCGCCAGTTCATGCAGTTCGACGCGGATACGGTCGGCTCGGCGACGCCGGCGGCGGATGCCGAGATCTGCATGATGGCGGCGGATACGATGGAGGCGCTGGGCATCGCGCGCGGCTCCTATATCGTGAAGGTGAACAACCGCAAGGTGCTCGACGGCGTGCGCGATGCGCTCGGCATCGCTGACGACGGCCAGTGGCTCACCGTCATGCGTGCGATCGACAAGCTTGATCGGCTCGGCCTGGACGGAGTCAGGCAGTTGCTCGGTGCTGGTCGCAAGGATGAGTCCGGCGACTTCACCAAGGGGGCGGGGCTGAAGGACGAAGACATTGCGCTGGTCGTCTCCGCCATCGAACAGAATAAAGACGCGCCGATTGATCCTCGTCTCAGTGCGAACGTCGTTGGACAGCAGGGTCGCGATGAGCTCGACCAGATCAGCAAGCTCGTGGTTGCCGCCGGCTATGGCGAAGATCGCATCAAGATCGACCCCTCCGTCGTGCGCGGCCTCGAATACTACACCGGCCCTGTCTACGAGGTCGAACTCCTGCTCGACACCAAGGACGAGAAGGGCCGTCCGGTGCGCTTCGGCTCGGTTGGCGGCGGTGGCCGCTATGACGGCCTCGTCTCGCGCTTCCGCGGCGAGCCGGTGCCGTCAACCGGTTTCTCCATCGGCGTGTCTCGGCTGCAGGCGGCGTTGACGCTGCTCGGCAAGCTCGACACGCGGCCGGACTTCGGGCCCGTCGTCGTCACCGTGTTCGACCGCGACCGCGTCGCCGACTACCAGAAGATGGTCGCAACCTTGCGGACCGCCGGCATCCGCGCCGAGCTCTATCTCGGCAACCCGAAGAACATGGGTAACCAGCTCAAGTATGCCGACCGCCGCAACGCGCCCTGCGTCATCATCCAGGGCTCGGATGAAAAGGCGCGCGGCGAGGTGCAGATCAAGGATTTGATCGAGGGCGCGAAAGCCGCCGCCGCGATCGCCTCCAACCAGGAATGGCGCGAGAGCCGCCCGGCGCAATTCTCATGCAGCGAGGAAGACCTCGTCGCCAAAGTGCGCGAGGTGCTGGCGCGCCATGACGTGAAGTGGGGATAGCCATTCGCAAGCGGCGTCCTGCCCGGGCTTGTCCCGGGCATCCACGTCCTGTTTGATGCATCCATCGTGAATGGCCGGCATATGCCCGGCCGTGACGAAAGCAGCAGGGAGAAGACAATGCCTGAGATCACCGTCAGCATGGCCGTGGGCCGCACCGACGAACAGAAGGCCGGCATGATGCGCGACATCACCCAGGCACTGGTGAAGAATCTCGGCGTCGACGCCGACGCCGTCGTCATCCAGATCAACGAAGCCCCGCTCGCCCACAAGATGAAGGGCGGCAAGACCTTCGTGGAACGCGCGGCGGCGGCGAAAAAGTAGCCACCGCCTTAGCGTCAACAACAGCCGTCGTCCCGGACAAGCGTAAGCGCAGATCCGGGACCCATAGCCACAGGCAGTGGTTATCCGGCGAAGCGGTAACTCCGAATCCCCGTAGTCACGACTTCCTGCGGCTATGGGTCCCGGATCAGCGCTCCGCTCTCGACAACACTTCGCGTTCTCAAGAGCTGTGCTTGTCCGGGACGACATCGTGTGTGAGGCGACCATGGACGCGCGCGACTTCATCACAGTCGGCATGAGCGCCGAGCGCACGCTGGTGGTGCCGGTGGAGCGCACGGTCGGGCATTTCGTGCCGGGCATGCCTTTTGTCTATGCGACCCCGATGATGATCCTGGAGATGGAGATGACGTCGGGCGATGCGATCCGCCCTGCGCTAAGGCCGGGTTGGGTCACGGTCGGCACCGAGGTCGACATCCGCCATCTTGCGGCAGCCCGCGTCGGCGCGACGGTGCGGACCACCGCGAAGGTGGTCGCGGTCGAGCGCCGCGTCATCCGCTTCGAGGTCGAGGCCTTCGAGGGCTCGCGCAAGCTCGGTGAAGGCCGCCACGCCCGCGGTCTCGTCAATGTCGAGATGTTCAACAAGCGGCTGGGGGCGTAGCTCGAATACAAGGGTGGGCAAAGGCGCGTAGCGCCGTGCCCACCATGTCTCCGCCTCTGCGATGGATGGTGGGCACGCTTCGCTTTGCCCCACCCTACGACACCTTGCTACTTCGCCAGCTCCTTAGATCGCTTCGTCGCCGCCGCAATCGCACGGATCATCAGGTCGCGCAGGCCGGGCTCGCTCATCAGCACGCCGAGCGCTGCGGCGGTGGTGCCGCCGGGCGAGGTGACGTTCTGGCGCAGCGTGCTGGAGGCAAGCTCCGATTGGTGGAGGAGCTCGCCGGAGCCGGCGACGGTTTCGCGGGCGAGCCTGGTTGCGAGCGCCTCGGGCAATCCCGCTTCAACGCCGGCGCGCGCGAGCTCTTCGGCGAGCAGGAACACATAGGCCGGGCCCGAGCCGGAGACGGCGGTCACCGCATCCATCAGGCCTTCATCCTCGACCCATTCCACCGAGCCGGTGGTGCGCAGCAGGGCATCGGCCACGCTACGTTGCTGCGCGCTGACATTCGTCGCGGCGACGGCAACGGTAATGCCGCGGCCGATCGCGGCCGGCGTGTTCGGCATCGCCCGCACCACGGCGCCGCCGCAGACCTCGGCAACCGAGGCGATCGTGGTTCCCGCCATGATCGACACAACGGAGGTCTTGTCGGAGACGAACGGCTTCAGCTTGGCACCCGCCTCGCGAAACAATTGCGGCTTGACCGCGACCACGACCGTTTCGACTGTGCCGGCCGCCGTCGCATCGGGGTTGAGCGCAACGCCTTTGGCGGCAAGCGCGCTGATCTCGGGCGAAAGATGTGGATCGATTACCGCGACACGGTGCGGGTCAAGGCCGCCCGCCAGCCATCCCGTCAGCATCGCGCCGCCCATCTTGCCTGCGCCGGCGAGCAGGATGGCGCCGGTGATATTTTGGAGGGTGTTGTTGTTCGTCATAGCCGCTGCCAAACTCGGTGTCGTCCTGGCGAAAGCCAGGACCCATTACCCCGAATGTTTCTAGTGGATGGAAGGCAGAGCAACAAGCATCGCGCGGTACGGAGAGACCTCGCGGTATGGGTCCTGGATCTGCGCTCGCTAAGGGGCGGCGCTTTGCGCCACCGCTCGCTTGTCCAGGACGACGTTGAGGAGGCGGGTGCGGCCCACTTACATGTCGAGGAGGAGAGGCGCCCTACGCTTCGCCCGCCGTATCGAACATCGCGGCGTCCATCGCTTCGGTGGTGGACTTGCCCGCCCACACCACGAACTGGAACGCCGGGAAATAGCGTTCGCTGGCGTGGATGGCTCCGGCGAGCATGGCTTCGCATTGCGCGGTCGACGCGGTCAGGCCGCCCGGCAGCACCAGGGCCTGGCGGTGCATGATCATGCCGGTGTGGGTCCACAGATCGAAATGCCCGACCCACAGTTGCTCGTTGATCGCGGCGACGAGCCGCTGCACCTCCGACCTTCGCGCGACGGGAATCTTCATGTCGAACGCGCAGGCCAGATGCAGCGCCTCGATCTCGCCCATCCAGGTGAAGGAGAGCTGATAGTCGGTCCATTGTCCTTTGGAGACAATCGTGAGTTCGTCTTCGCCGGAGCGTTCAAACGGCCAGTCGTTGCTGGCGGCAATATCCTCGACCACCGCGAGCGGATGGTTTCGGGAATCGATTGTGCTTTCGAGCAGGGACATGCCGTCTCGACCTCTTGCCTTTTTGTTGTCTTTGATACGCACGCAGTTGGCCCGGCGCGCGCTCCCTCAACGTCGCTACGGCGTCCCCTCGGAGTCGCTGTTGCGATCCCTCGGATCGGCACGGGCCTGTCGCGGATCAAGTGATGTGATTTGCGGAATCTGCGCAACCGGGTCCGGAGTCCGTCCACAAGTCAGGACTCGTTCGTCCACAGCTCATCTCGGCCACAATTATTAACGAGCAGAACAAACCGGAATCGGATTTGCCGGATCCGGCGATCGTTAATTCCGTCCCGCGAGGGCCAGCCCGCCGGGACGGCATGGGACCATGCGATTTTCCGATGCGGAACGCGCTTGCTGCGGCCGCCGGCCGGCGTCATATTTGCTCCCAGGCCGTTCATCCCGAGCGGCCGATGTTCTCAGGGCGGGGTGAAAGTCCCCACCGGCGGTAAGGGTCGAAATACCCAAGCCCGCGAGCGCCTCCCCCAAGGGTTCTCCTGAAGGGAAGGGTCAGCAGATTCGGTGCAACTCCGAAGCCGACGGTTAAAGTCCGGATGAAAGAGAACGGTCGGTGGCGGACGCATCGCAGGATGCGGCTGTTTGTCGTTCCGTGTGCCCTGATTCTGGTCCTTAAGAAGGAAAGCCATGAATCAGATGTTGCAAGATCCCCAAACCGAAACGTCCCAAGCCGCCCCATCGCCGGTTCCACAGGATCCGGCGGCCGAGCACCCGCGTTTCGCCAAGCCGCAGCGGGTGGCGTTCGTGCAGGCCTGCTGGCACCGCGACGTGGTCGAAGAGGCCCGCATCGCCTTCATCAAGGAGGCGGAAGCACGCCACCTCACCCATGTCGACGTGTTCGAGGTGCCGGGCTCGTTCGAAATCCCGCTGCACGCCCAGATCCTGGCCAAGACCCGGCGCTACACCGCGATCGTCGCGGCCGGCCTCGTGGTCGATGGCGGCATCTACCGTCACGAGTTCGTCGCCGATACCGTGATCAAGGCGCTGATGGACGTGCAGCTGCGCACCGAGGTGCCGGTGTTCTCCGCGGTGCTGACGCCGCAGCAATTCCACGAGACCGAGGTGCACTACGACTTCTTCCGCCGCCACTTCGCCATCAAGGGCGTCGAGGTCGCGGAAGCCTGCGCCAACACGCTGCTCGGGCTCGAGCGCCTGCGCGGCCAGGTCGCGGCCGGGATTGTGGGGTAGGCAGACTGCCGTAGGGTGGGCAAAGCGAAGCGTGCCCACCTCTTCCCGCGAAACAAAAAAGGTGGGCACGGCGCTTTGCGCCTTTGCCCACCCTACGAGACCGGGAAAGAAAATTAGTCGAACAGGCTCGACACAGACTCCTCTGCGGCGGTGCGCGCGATCGCGTCCGAGATCAGGCTGGCGATCGGCAGCGTGCGGATGTTCGGTGCCTTGCTCACCGCATCGGTCGGTTGGATCGAGTCGGTGATCACGAGCTCTTTCAGCTTGGAGTTCGTGATGCGGGCGGCCGCGCCGCCGGAGAGCACGCCGTGAGTGATGTAGGCGTAGACGTCCTTGGCGCCCTTGGCGATCAGCGCATCGGCCGCGTTCACCAGCGTGCCGCCTGAATCGACGATATCGTCGACCAGGATGCAGGTGTAGCCGGAGACGTCGCCGATCACATTCATGACCTCGGATTCGCCGGCCCGCTCACGGCGCTTGTCGACGATCGCCAGCGGGGTGTTGATGCGCTTGGCGAGCCCGCGCGCGCGGGCCACGCCGCCGACGTCGGGCGAGATCACCATCACCTTGGAGAGGTCGAACTTATCCTTGATGTCGCGCACCATCAGCGGCGCTGCGTAGAGATTGTCGGTCGGGATGTCGAAGAAGCCCTGGATCTGGCCGGCATGCAGGTCGAGCGTCATGACGCGGTCGACGCCGGCCTGGGTGATCAAATTGGCGACCAGCTTGGCCGAGATCGGCGTGCGCGAACCCGATTTGCGGTCCTGCCGCGCATAGCCGAAATAGGGCAACACCGCCGTGATGCGGCGCGCCGATGACCGGCGCAGCGCGTCGGTGATGATCAGCAATTCCATCAGATGGTCGTTCGCCGGGAACGAGGTCGACTGGATGACGAAGGCGTCCGAACCGCGGACGTTCTCCTGGATCTCGACGAAGATCTCCATGTCGGCGAAGCGCCGCACCACCGCTTTGGTCAGCGGCAGGTCAAGGCCTTGCGCAATGGCTTGGGCGAGGGCCGGATTGGAGTTGCCGGCGACGAGCTTGATAGAGCCGTTTTTGGCCGACATCGACGCTTCCTCCCGCGCTTTGCTGGATACGACGTTCAACATCACAGATACCCACTGGAAGCACGGTTACGACGGGCGAGCAAATATCAGGCCGAGGGCCGCACTGGCAACCCGGGATGCTACGTTTCCCCTGCGAAAATCCCGAGTCTGAGCAACGGTTTGGCAGGAGTCCTAAAAATACCTGAGGCCGTGGTTTAGCGGTGGTTATCGCTCGGCATAGCCGAGCGCCGCGGCCGGCATATCCGGTGCGGGTGCCGGGGGCATCACGCTCGCCACCGCTGGTCCCCGCAGGCCCGGAACGGGGCTCGGCGCATCCGGCGCTCCATTGATCATGTTGGAAAGTCCGCTGAATCCGGCCTGGGCGATCTTGCGCAGCACCAGATCATCGGCGGCCGACCAAGGATCCCGAGCAGCGTCGCGGCCGCCCTTGCCGGCCGTCGGTTCCTCGCCAGCGAGCCGCAGCGCCCGCTGCTGGTTGGCGTCATAGACGTCCCAGACCCAGGCGATCACGGTCTTGCCGCGCACGATTTGGGCGGAGAGGTAGCTGCGCACACGGTAGGCAGCCGTCCCTTCGCGGGAGACGACGGACAGGCTGCGCAGCTTGGATTCGCTGTCGAGCACGCCGACCATGCGGTCAAACACCTGCGGCGGCGGCCCGTCGATCGACTCGAAGGCGACCGTCGCTGCACTGCCGGCGCTCGGCGCCATCGCATAGGAATTGCTCGCAGCCCCCCCGCCGGCGCAGCCGCCGAGCGCGGCCGCCACCGCCAGCAGCATGACCGCCAGCCCACGCGAGCCCGCGCGGCGCAAGAATGATGACGCATCCCTCATTATGGAGGGCAGCGATATCGTTAAAACGCATTAACGTCTAGGGCAGGCGCGACAGATCCTGTCGGCAAGTGAAATTTGGGGACTTGACGGGATTTCGGCCGTCATGGCCGGGCTTGTCCCGGCCATCCACGAAACTGTTCACGTGCGGCCAGACGTGGATGCCCGGGACAAGCCCGGGCATGACGACTGTGAATGTCGCGACTCTTACGTGTTCACCCCTCCAGTGCGATCGCGTGGATGTGGCGGCCGTAGTCCGGCTCCTTGCGATGCACCGAGCGGCGGTAGCTGAAGAAGCGCTCGTCGGCGTAGGTGTCGAGGCCGAGATCGTCGATCATCAAAATGCCGGCAGCCTCCAGCCGCATGCGGATGAAGCCTGCGAGATCGAACATCGCGTGGCCTTCGCGCACCGACGGGATGAAGAACATGGCATTGTCCGCATCCGCCTCGATGAAGCGCGCCACGAACTCGTTGCCGACCTCGTAGCTGTCCTGGCGGATCAAGGGACCGATCGCCGCGATGATGCCGCTGCGCGAGGCGCCGAGCTTCTCCATCGCCGCGATTGTCGCCTCCAGCACGCCGGTGAGCGCGCCCTTCCAGCCGGCATGGGCGCCGCCGATGACCCGCGCCTCGGGGTCGACGAACAGCACCGGACCGCAATCGGCGGTGGAGACGCCGAGCGCGATGCCGGGGGTCCTGGTGACCAGCGCATCGCCCTTCGGCCGCGGTCCGCCGGGCCACGGGGCTTCGGCGACGAGGACGTCGGGCGAATGGATCTGGTGCAGGCTGAGGAAGCGTTGGGACGCGACGCCGACATGCTCGGCCATGCGGCGGCGGTTTTCCGCGACATGGGCCGGATCGTCGCTGGAGCCGAGCCCGCCGTTCAGGGCTGAATAGATGCCATTGGAAACGCCGCCCTCGCGGGTGAAGAAGGCGTGGCGCAAACCGGGCACCGCCGACAGCAGTGACGACGCAAGGGTCATGAGCCCTCTCCAGCCTGTTCGAGATCGCTGAGGCCCGCAATTGCGGTCAGCCGCGGCTCGGAGATGCCGAGCACCTTGAACATCGAGCCCATGCCGCTGCGCCCCGTATCGGTCAGACGCTTCAGCGCCACCGAGATGTCGGTGGCGATTTCCGGCGTCGCCTTCTGCATCAGGGCGGCCGCGCGGGTGTCGATGCCGATGCGCTTGAGGAAATCGCCCTGCGTCACCGGACCATGCACGCGGGCGCCGACGTCCTCGGCCGCGCGCGACAGCGCCTGGAAGTCGACATGGGCGGTGAGGTCGGCCTGGCCCGGCGCCTTCAAGGGATCGGTGAAGCTGTGGCGTGCGATCGCCTGGAAGGTGTCGCCGGCATCGCTGCGCAGATGGCCATAATCGATGATCAGCGCCGCGCCGTCCTGGTCGCGGACCCTTGTGGCGAGCTTCATGATCTCGGCGTCGGGCCGCCATTCGAACACGGCGCCGATCGGCGCCGCGCGCACCAAAGGCGGCAGCAACATTTCGAAGCGCGGCGTCGGCTCGGCCGCCGCGCCAAACTCAAGCTTGCCGTTGCCGTTGATCTCGATCACGCGCTCGTGCCAGCCGTTCTCGTGCCTGACCATCTGGTGGACCGGCAGCACGTCGAAATATTCGTTGGCGAGGATGATGCTCGGGCCTTCGGGCACGTCGTCGACGCTATTGTGCCAGGTGATGTTACGCAGGCCCGACAGCGTCGCCATCTGCCGCTCGCGCAGCACCGGGTTGACCTCGACCATGTGGATATGAAGCGCCTGGTACAGCGGCGGCAGTACGCGCAATGCCCGCAGCGCATCCGCCATCATGGTGCCGCGGCCGGGCCCGAGCTCGATCAGCCGCAGGAACTGCGGCGAGCCCATCTGCTTCCACACCGACGCGCTCCACAGGCCGAGCAGCTCGCCGAACATCTGGCTGACCTCGGGCGCGGTGGTGAAGTCGCCTTCACGCCCGAGCGGATCGCGCGAGACGTAATAGCCATAGCGCGGATGCATCAGGCACAGTTCCATGTACCGCCAGACCGGCATGGGGCCCGAGGATTTGATCAGCGACTTGATCTCGTTGAGTAGCGGCGAGTCGGTCACGACCTGCTTTCCCAGAAGGAATTAACGAATAGCCCCGGCAGGCTTCGGCGCACCGCGCCACACTGCCAATACAATAAGTATGCCGCCGACAATAAGCATCGGAATCGACAACAGCATGCCCATGGTTAATCCGCCCCAGAGGTAGCCGAGCTGGACGTCCGGTTCGCGGAAATGTTCGCCGGCAATCCGGGACAGGCCATAGACCAGGATGAAGGCGCCGAGGATCATGCCCGGCCGCTTCAGGGCGCCGAAGCGGATCATCACTGCGAGGACCGTAAACAGCAGGATGCCCTCCATGCCGGCTTCGTAGAGCTGGCTGGGATGTCGCGGTAGCTGCGTCGGATCGTTAGGGAAGATCATTGCCCAGGGCAGCTCCGGGTCGGTGGCGCGGCCCCACAATTCGCCATTGATGAAATTGGCGATCCGCCCGAGCAGCAGCCCAACCGGGGCGACCGCCGTGGTGATGTCGCCGAGCGACAGGATCGGGATGCTGTTGCGATAGGCAAACCACATCACCGCGACGACGCATCCGAGGAAGCCGCCATGGAACGACATCCCGCCCTCCCACAATTTGAAGATCGCGGCGGGATGCTCGATGAAGAAAGGCAAATTGTAGAACAGCACGTAGCCGGTGCGACCGCCCAGAATGATGCCGAGCGTGACCCAGAGGATGAAGTCGTCGATCTGGAGCAGCGAGATCGGCGCAGGTCCGCCCCACAGGCGCTGGTTCTTCAGAAGCGAGCGGGCATAGAGCCAGCCGAACACGATGCCGCAGATATAGGCCAGCGCATACCAGCGGATCGCGAACGGGCCGATCTCGATTGCGATCGGCTTGAAGGCGGGAAAGTCGATGAGCAGAAAGGGCATCGCGCCTTCTATGTCTGGACGAGATTGCGGCGATAGAGCGCGAGCAGGCGCCTTGTGATTCTTGTTATGCAGGGACGTTGAATACGATTGCAAGGAAACCGGGGCATGACAAGGATACCGCCGTTCGGCCCTTGAACCGGCCTGTTCGGATTGCCATTGTGTTTTGGAGAGATCGCGCAAAAGTGTTTCGGAGGCCGCCATGACCCAGACCAGCAACCGGTTTTTCGACGAGATCGGCCGCCTGATGAACGACGCCGCCGGCGCTGCCCAGGGCGTCAAGCGCGAGTTTGATACCGTGTTGCGCACCCAGGCAGAAAAATTCCTGCGCGACATGGATCTGGTCAAGCGCGAGGAGTTCGAGGCGGTCAAGGACATGGCACGCCTCGCCCGTGAGGAGAACGAGGCGCTGAAGGCGCGCATCGCGGCGCTGGAGGCCAAGCTCGGCGGGGCGCCAATCACCTGACACGGCCGTAGCCCGGATGGAGCGCGCAGTGCAATCCGGGACCAGTCTCGCCTGTTGCACGAGTTCCTCAGATTACGCTTTCGCTCCATCCGGGCTACTCTTGGGGCCGCCCTGCGCCCATTCTCCTTGTCATTTCCGTCTCTTCCGGGTAAAAGCCCGCCACGTCCGCGGCCCCCGCACCCCTGGAGGCTTGCTGTGGACGGCACCATGGGCCGCCTTGCGGCCCATTAACTTTTGCAAAAACAAGGACTTAACGTTATGGCGACCGTCAAGGAATTGAAGGCGACCGCACGTTCGAAGAGCGGCAAGGGGGCCGCCCGGGCTGAGCGTCGCGCCGGCAGAGTGCCCGGAGTGATCTATGGCAACAACCAGCCCCCGCTCACGATCTCGATTGAGGATCGCGAACTGCGCCAGCGCATCCTCGCCGGCCGGTTCCTGACCACGCTGGTCGACATCGACCTCGAGGGCAAGAAGCACCGCGTGATTCCGCGCGACTTCCACCTCGATCCCGTCAAGGACTTCCCGATCCATGTCGACTTCATGCGGCTCGGCGAAGGCGCCACCATCCGCATCAGCGTGCCCTTGCACGTGGTGAAGGCGGAAGGCTCGCCCGGCGTGAAGCGCGGCGGCACCGTCAACATCGTCGCCCACGCGATCGAGCTCGAATGCGGCGTCGAGAACATTCCGCAGTTCATCGAGGTCGACGTCGGCTCGCTCGAAATCGGTCACTCGCTGCATCTGTCCGACGTCAAGCTGCCGACCGGCGTGAAGACGCTGGCGCGCGAGGACGCCACACTCGTCACCATCGTGCCGCCGTCCGGCTATGCCGAAGAGCAGAAGGCTGCGGCTGCGGCTGCGGCCGGTGGTGCGGCTCCGGGTGCTGCGGCTGCTCCGGCGGCTGGCGCGGCTGCGCCGGCTGCGGGTGCTGCGGCTCCGGCAGCGGCTGCCAAGGCTCCCGCCGGCGGCGACAAGAAGAAGTAATCTCTCAAAGCTGGCGCGCGGTCTCTGATCGCGCGCCGAGCGAGGGGCGCGCCGCGTCATGCGACTGTTTGTTGGGCTCGGCAATCCCGGCGCGAAATACGCACGAAACCGGCACAATATCGGCTTCATGGCCGTCGACGAGATTGCGCGGCGTCATGGTTTCTCGCCATGGCGCCGCCGCTTTCAGGGCGAGACCTCGGAAGGCACGCTCGGACCTGAGCGCGTGATCCTGCTCAAGCCCACGACCTACATGAACGAGTCGGGCAGCAGCGTTCAGGAGGCGGCCAGCTTCTTCAAGATCGCACCGGGCGACGTCACCGTGTTCCATGACGAGATCGAGCTGCCGCCGGGCAAGGTGCGGGTGAAAATCGGCGGAGGCATCGCCGGCCACAACGGCCTGCGCTCGATCTCCGCGCATATTGGCAGCGAGTACCGCCGGGTGCGGCTCGGCATCGGTCATCCCGGCGTCAAGGAATTGGTGCACGGCCACGTGCTGTCGGATTTCGCCAAGGCCGACAACGAATGGGTGGCGACGCTCTGCGACGCCGTCGCCGAGCACGCCGCGCTGGTCGCCAAGGGCACCGACGCGACCTTCGCCAACAGGGTGCATCTTGCCATGCAGGCGAAGGGCTTTTTGACCAAGGACGACAACGGCAAGGAATAACGCTCGTCATCGCGGCCTGCGCGAGATGAGCGGTGATGTGTAGGGTGGGTTAGCCCCGCGGCTGCGCGAAGCGCAGTCCGCTTGGCGTAACCCACCGTGTCGCGGCAAAGGGATTGGTGGGTTACGCTTCGCTAACCCACCCTACGGACCGTCTTAGAGGATACGATGGGATTCAAATGCGGGATTGTCGGGTTGCCCAATGTCGGCAAGTCGACCTTGTTCAATGCGCTGACCGAGACGGCGGCGGCGCAGGCCGCGAACTATCCGTTCTGCACCATCGAGCCGAATGTCGGCGAGGTCGCCGTGCCCGATCCGCGGCTCGACAAGCTCGCGGCCGCTGCCAAATCGGCGCAGATCATCCCGACCCGGCTGACCTTCGTCGACATCGCCGGCCTCGTCCGCGGCGCCTCCAAGGGCGAAGGCCTCGGCAACCAGTTCCTCGCCAACATCCGCGAGGTCGACGCCATCGCGCATGTGGTGCGCTGCTTTGAAGATTCCGACATCACCCATGTCGAGGGCAAGATCGCGCCGCTTGCCGACATCGAGACCATCGAGACCGAGCTGATGCTCGCCGATCTGGACAGCCTCGAGAAGCGCGTCGACAATCTCTCCAAGAAAGCCAAGGGCAACGACAAGGAGGCCAAGGAGCAGCTCGACCTCGTCAACCGCACCCTGGTGCTGCTCCGCGAGGGCAAGCCCGCGCGACTCGTCGAGCGCAAGGCCGAGGAGGAGCGCGCCTTCTCGATGCTCGGCCTGCTGTCGTCGAAGCCCGTGCTCTATGTCTGCAACGTCGAGGAGGGATCGGCTGCGACCGGCAATGCCTTCTCCAGGGCGGTCGAGGAACAGGCGGCGAAGGAAGGCGCAATTGCCGTCGTCATCTCCGCCAAGATCGAATCCGAGATCGCGACGATCTCGCGCGAAGAGCGCGCCGATTTCCTGGAGACGCTCGGCCTGGAGGAAGCCGGGCTCGACCGCCTGATCCGCGCCGGCTACCAGCTGCTCGAGCTCATCACCTATTTCACGGTGGGACCGAAGGAGACGCGCGCCTGGACCATCCATCGCGGCACCAAGGCGCCGGGAGCGGCCGGCGTGATCCACACCGATTTCGAAAAAGGCTTCATCCGCGCCGAGACCATCGCCTATGACGATTACGTCGCGCTGGGCGGCGAAGCCGGCGCCCGCGATGCCGGCAAGCTGCGGCTCGAAGGCAAGGAATACGTCGTCGCCGACGGCGACGTGATGCATTTTAGGTTCAATACGTAAGACCGATCCGCTGTCATTCCGGGGCGCGCATAGCGCGAACCCGGAATCCATTCATCCACTCGCTCGCGGCTCGATGGATTCCGGGTTCGCCGCTTCGAGGCGCCCCGGAATGACAAGATCACCGCACCCCGCCGCCCTGGTCCCTGATCGCGCCGAGGTGTTCGTTGATGCGGAAGATGATCAGGATCAGTTCCGCCGCGATGCGCGAGAATATGATGCCGACGACCACGCCCGCGATCGATTCCAGCACCATCAGGAAGCCGGCGAACGGGCTGATCGCCATCGCCGTCAACCCGGCAAAGATGCCGGACAGTCCGAACAGGCAGATCACCGCGATCACCAGCCAGTAGAAAGTCTTGATGATCGTCGGCGTGATGAAGCGGTCCCATTGAAACAGATCGCTGAATGAAAACATCTCTCTCCCCCGGGCAAATCGCGCCTCCGGCTGCGTCAACCGATTCGAGGCAGGTCTGGCCCCACTCGTCGAATGTAGCACGAGCCATGCGGGCCGGCGGGTTGAGATTGCCGGAAAGTGCGGCCACAATCTGACCCTCCCGCAAAGCTTTCCCAAGATGACCCTGACCTTCGAAGATTTCCCACCCGGCCGGTTCGGAACGTTCGGCCCGCGGCATGTCACCCGCGACGAGATCCTGGCGTTTGCCGCCGAGTTCGATCCGCAACCGATGCACCTGGACGAGGAGGCAGCGGCCAAGAGCATGCTGCGCGGCCTGTCCGGATCGGGCTGGCACCTCTGCTCGCTGATGATGCGGATGATGGCCGACGGGTTCATCACCCGCGCCGCTTCGCTCGGCTCGCCCGGCGTCGACGAGGTGCGCTGGCTTTCTCCCTTGCGGCCCGGCGACGACCTCACGCTCGACGTTGACGTCGTGGACGCGCGCACCTCGAACAGCCGTCCCGAGCTCGGCATCGTCAAGTTCAAATGCACTGCGCGCAACGCCAAAGGCGAGGCGCTGTGCGAGATGACCTCGCCGATCCTGATCGCGCGGCGCGAGGGGGCGGTCTGATGGGCTTCTTCGAGGAGATCGAGATCGGCCATCGCCGCGAGATCGGCGCCTACATTTTCACCGCGGACTCCATCAAGACGTTCGCCGCAAAATTCGATCCGCAGCGCTTCCACCTCGACGAGGAGGAAGGCAAGAACTCGCTGTTCGGCGGGCTCGCAGCCTCGGGCTGGCATGTCGGGTCGGCCTGCATGAGTCTTCTTGTCGCGGACGGCGAGCGTCTGGCGCGAGAAGCCGCTGCGCGCGGTGAGGAGGTCGCGGTGTGGGGCCCGTCGCCGGGCTTTCGGGACTTGCGCTGGCTGAGGCCGGTGCTCGCCGGCGACACCGTCAGATTCGTCAACGAGGTCGTCGACAAGCGCGCCTCCGGTTCGCGTCCCGGCTGGGGCATTTTGACGGCCCGCACCTCCGGCACCAACCAGCGCGGCGAACAAGTCTATTCCATCACCGCCAGCGCCTTCGTTCCGATGCGAGAGGGCGCGTGATTTAGAATCGATCGAGCCCAGCGTCCTTCTTCCCTTCTCCCCTTGTGGGAGAAGGTGGCGCGAAGCGCCGGATGAGGGGTTGCTTCCGCGGATTCAGGTGCCAGAGGGTCGCGCGCGGAAACAAACCCCTCACCAACCGAGCTTGTGTCGATCCGTGGCGCTGCCCTCTCCCACAAGGGGCGAGGGCACAGCAATGCGCATCCGTCCGTGGCGACAAACTTCGATGGCTTCCCTCCCTCCAACGGGTCGAGGCCGAAGAGAAATCGCGGAACTGTTGCCCGCGCGCTATGGACGCGTTTCCGGGTGGCTGCCATAAGCCAGCGCGAGATGGGCTACCTGCGCAGCAGTTCGCGGAACCATCGAGTTGCTAACCAATTATGAACCTGTTGCTGTCTATTTGAATGAACTGGGCAGAGGACAGGGGGACGAGGACCATGGCAGACCGCGGCGCACTCAAGCTGGTCGGATTTATCTTCGCGACCGCCACGCTCGCCGTGATGCTGGTCGCCGGCATGGTGGTGAAGGGCTATGCGGACGGCGGTTACACCCTGGAAGCTTCGACGGTCGACGCGAGCCGTTAAGAGTTCGTTAACTCCTTGAGGCTGGCGTCCGGTCTCCACTCAGCGGCTGTAGACGAACGCCAGCACTGCGATCGCAATCGCCAACAATCCGACAAAGCGCAGCATGATCGTGCCGAACTGGTTCGGCGCTGGCTGCAACGGAATCGGGTCCGTGTTGTCGGGCCGAATGCTTTGCATCTGAAATGTCCCCTCGGGCCGGTCGCAACATAGACCGGCGCTGGGCATTGGTCGGCGCGGGGGCGCGGAAAGTTCAAAGCGCGGTAGCTGGCTGGGCTACGCGGCGCAGACCGCATTCGCCGTTATGCCGCGCGAAGGCGGGGCATCCAGTACGCCGCGGCTTCTCGGCTCTCGCCCCGCTGTCTCTGGAATACTGGATCACCCGCTCCAGTGCGCAATTGCGCACAAGGCGGGTGATGACACCGCCCATAAATCAAAACCGCCGCGCCCCTTGCGGGAACGCGGCGGCTTGTGAGTGTGATGCGATCAGCTGTTGCGCAGGCCGTCGGCGGCGCGCTTCCACTGGGCGACGTTGTCGGAGATCATGCGGGTCGACTTCATCGCGGCCTGGCTGAGCTGGGCGTAGCCGGAGATCTCACGCTGGACGCGCTGGCCTTCGGCATGGAGCAGGTCGCGCAGGCTCTCGAGCTCGGAGATCAGGTTCTCGATCTCGGCAAGCGAGGTGCCGGCGACGCGCTGGATCAGCGAGTTGACGTTGGTGACGGTGGCTTCCGCGCTCGGGTCGAGCGCCGGCTCTGCGCTGCCCGCCGCCGGGCGGCGCAGATAGGCGATGTCGTTGCGGACAAAATCGCGGATGCCGGCTTCGACCTCGGTCACCGCGGCAAGATTGTTGTCGACGGTTTCGGTCTCAGTTGATTCGATCTTTTCCGGACGAATGGCGTTCATCGTTGTTCCCCTGATCGCGTTGAGCGCAGCGCGAGTGTCCCCCGCACGACGACGTCTGTAAGGCTTCTGCATCAGGGCGTCCGATTTTGACGGCAAATAGGCCAAGATGCGGCAAGGGCGGACCATTCGGGGGCTTTGCCGTGGCGCGAAGTTACAAATGTCTGAATACCGCCGCGGCGGGCACGAGGTGCACTTACGGCACGGTCGGTTTCGACTCCCTCGCCCCGCTTGCGGGGAGAGGGTGGGGTGAGGGGGAGTTTCCGCGGGACGGTGACAGTTGAGTGCGCGGAGGCTCCCCCCTCACCCGGAATTTGCTCTAGCAAATTCCGGCCTCTCCTCGCAGGCGGGGAGAGGCAAAGACCTCACCAGCTTTTCTTGAAGCCGGCCGTCAGGCTCTTGTTGATCGCGCCCTGCGAGGTCTCGCCGACGGAGCCGGAGACGGTGACGTTGTCGAACAGCTTCTGCTCAGCGCCGAACTTGTGCAGCCATTTGTCGTCGGTGGTCGACAGCGTCTGGCCGGCGGTGATGCTGGTGCCGGTGTCGGTGAGGGTGACCTTGGCGGACTGGTCGGTCTCGTAGTTACGCATGATGTGCCCGCCGACGCCGGGGAGCGCGGTGGTGCCCTGCTGGTTGATGCTGTAGCCGTTCTGGAGCGTCAGCGACGTGTCGTTCGAAAGCGGCACTGACTTGATGAGCGAGGCGCCCACCTTGCTCTGCTCGGCGCCGGGATCGACGCGGGCTTCCACCGCGGTTTTATCCCAGATCGAGCCGGCGCCCGGCGCGGTCGCGGCCGCCCAGGCGCTGCCGGAGGATTGCGGCAGGTTGCCGCCATTGGTGGCCTTCTGCGCCAAAAGCTCGGACATCGTCCGCGGCTCGCTCGCTACCGTCATGTCGGCACCGATCCGGGCGTCCCAGAACGACGACACCGATTGCTTCACCTTCACCGCCGAGGAGCCGTTCGCGTTGGCGTTCGACGACCAGTTGAGGCCGTCCTTGGCGGCGGCCTGCGCGCGCTTCTTGGCGGCGGTGATGTCGTTGAGCGTGCCGGCGTCGATCGCGAGCTGGCTCCAATCGAGCTTGTCGACGTCGATGCCTTTGAGCACGTCGGGGTCGTTGACGTCGGGGGCCTCCGCGGCCTCGGCCTCCTCGTCCGGCACCGCCGCGGCTGGCGGGATGATCTGCGCCGATGCCGTCAGCACGGAGGCGAATATGAACGCGGCCACCAGCATTGGCAGCCTGGTCCAGCCCAAACCTGTCGACAATTCCATCGTCCTGCCCGCGAGCCCAGTTCGCGCGGAGGATGCGGAACTATCGTTGCGAAATTGTGGCGCTGGCCTCATTTCAAACGACCACTCAAAAAGCGAACCAACGGGCCGGGCGAAAGGCGCGCGCCCGATGACGAGCTTCTCCACGGCGGCATCCGGCGGGGCTGGAGGCCAGGACGCGTCGCAGGGAGCATCAGCCATCGGTCCCGAAACCGGGGCCCGTTGGTGTCCCCCTCAGCCGACGCTGGTCATCTTCGGCAGATGAATGGCGCGGCCAAGTGCCTGCTCGACCAGATCGAAGGTGTCGATCAGCACCCGCATGTTGACGAGCCTGCCCGCCCTGAACTGGGCGAACTGCGCCACCCGCAGCGAGATCGGCTTGTCGGAATCCAGCGCAGTCAGCGAATAGCGAGGCGGCCGAATCCACCCCGAGCATGATGCTTTCACGGTCGAAACGGCGGACCCGGAAATTGTCGGCGAGCTGGCGGATCACGTCGAGCACCGCCGCCTTGCCCTGGCGCGCGCCGAGGAACGGGAACATGTCGATCGGGCCGTAAAGCGCCCAGTCGACGTCCTCGTCGATCAGGGCCTCGATATCCTCGAAATGCCGGTCGTTGATCGCGCGGTGCAACGCGCGCGAAAAACGCCAGAGGCTGTGCTCTGTCATTTTGGGGCGTCCTGAAACTGGCTTTGCAAAAAACGAAAAACAACCCCGCGCACCGTAAGGCGCCGCGGGTCGCTCAATTCATTAGTGTACGAACAAAATACCGGATTCTGGCCAAAACGCAATTCACGTTTTCGCAATGCATAATTGAGCGCGCTTCGTGAAATTTACCAATAGATGCCCGTCCGGCGTCTCCTGAAACCGGGTCACCCGCCGCAGTGCGCGCCTTGCTGAGAAGACGGCATAACCCCTCACCCCGGCCTTTGTGATGCCTCTGGTCTGGTTGGTGCCGGGCTGACCGGCCTGTTGCCGAGACCGCACAGGTCCCGGGTTTCGCTTCCTCGCTCGGTTGCCAACCAACCACCGTTCACCCACACTTCCGCCCTGACTCGACATTTTGGGGGGATCGATGCCGGCGTTCCGCTTTGAGAAGTTCTTGGCTGCTGCGATCTTCGGGATTGCACTGGCCGTCCTACTCCAGCCTCGCGCTGGCTTTGCCTACACGCAGGAGGAGCAGCAGGCCTGCACGCCCGACGCGATGCGGCTGTGCGGCGAGTTCGTTCCGAACGTCGATGCCATTACCGCCTGCATGATCCAGAAGAAGGCGCAGCTCTCGCCGCAGTGCCGGCCGTTCTTCCGGCAGGGACCGGAGCCAGGCGAGGTCCGCGCCGGCAAGCCGACCAACATTGCGCCCAAAACCGCCAGGAAGAGCACGAAGGCGGCCAAGAAGAAAAAGCCCAGCGAGGGCTGAGCGCTTCCTGGCACGTTCCTGTCGCGAAACTGCGTCATGCCCCGGAGAAAAAGCGCGAAGTGGGTTTTCGGGCTCGAAGTCGCGGGCGTTCACCTTTCCGGTGCGTTGTTTCGCAGCCGCTTGAATCAAAATGACCGAGGCATCAGCCCCGCGACAGCTACCGGACTCCTTTTGTTCGCCGGCTCGCGCGCATGCTTGTGCCAATTGCGATCGTCGTCGATAAAAAAGAGCCGCGATACGACTTGCTCGGCAGGGTTGCATTCCGTTTTTCTCGCAGCGCTGGCCAAGAAACGCACGATTGCCAGGTGCCAAGGGCGCTGCGTGACAGTTTGTGTCTATCGTCGCGCGAAGCAGTGTGACTCAAAAGCCAACACGTCTTGTTATTTCGTGGCTTGGGCGCAACTCCCGGTAAATTTTTCTTTCGCGAATCAGCGTGGTGATTCATTTTCGCGATCTGGGGTCAATCTGGAGGCCAAGGTATGAACGTTATTGTTTTTGCATCGCGTAAAGGCGGCTCGGGCAAGAGTACCCTGGCTGCACATCTCGCCGCGCAGATCAAGGCGACAAAGCCCATCCTGCTCGTCGATGCAGATCCGCAAGGATCGCTCACGCTGTGGCACAAGCTGCGTGGCACCAACGAGCCGCCGATCAAGTCGGCGGTGAACTCGGTCAGCGGCATCGTCTCCGCCGCCAAGCGCGACGGATATGAATGGGTGTTGATCGACACGCCGCCGAACCTGTCGGCTGTCGTCGACGATGCGATCAGGAACGCGACCATGGTGGTGATTCCGGCGCGTCCCGGCGTGTTCGATGTCAACGCGGTGCAGGAAACCATTCAGATGTGCCGTGCGGCGCGCAAGCCCTATGCGGTCGTGCTCAACGGTGCGCCGGCCCGCCGCGACGAGTCCGAAAGCCCGATCGTCACCATTGCCCGCGAGGCGCTGGCAAAGTTCCGCGCTCCCGTATGGGGCGGCCAGATCACTAACCGTTCCGATCTCCTGATGGCGCTGAGCCATGGCGAAGGCGCGCGGGAATATCAGGCCGAGAGCCGCGCGGCTCATGAAATTGCAAGGCTGTGGGCGGCGATCGAGCGTTCAGTTAAGGCTATTCGCGGCACGGCGTCGGCATCCGGCGCAATGCACAAGCAGGCGGCATAATTCATCATTCATTTCCCTGGGACGAAAAACGCGCGGATGTCCGCGCGTTTTGCGTTTTCTGGAAGTGAAGATGGAAGTTACGCCACCATCAGCATGTAGAACACGATGACCGGCGACAGCGTCAGGATCACCGACCAGATGCCGACAGCCCAGAGAATGTCCTCGGCGCTAAAGTTCTGCTGTCCGGCGTCGTAATGCGACGCCATATCATTCTGACTATTCACAAACGCCCCCGCGATTTCTTCGCTTTATGGGCGTGAACGATACGCACGATGCTTTAAGATTCCGGGTCGCAGTGTCGCGCGTATTTGAAAACAGGTGCTACCACGGATTAACCATCCGTGAGCAGGCCGTGTCAGGCCAGCCAGACGCGAAACACCAGCACCGGGATCAGGCCGAGCAACACGGCCCAGAACCCGAACGACGACACCACCAGAATTCCCTGCAAGAGATCGGCGGGCGCGAAATTTTCCGCGGCCGTCGGCCGGATACGATGTCCCATGATTTCCCCCTCTGAAAGACATTGGAGGAAACGATAGGCACCCTCGCGTAAACGAGACGTGGATGCACCATGCGGCGCCTGCGAAGGCCGTTCGCGCGCGGTTAACCACGCCGGCTTTCCCTCCCCCCTTGTGGGGAGGGTGGCATAGGCGGCCTTCGGCCGCCGTCCTTAGAACGCCGATGCTTCGCATCGGCTATGGCGTAGCGGCGAGACGGGTGAGGGGTCTGTCTCCGCGGGTGACTCTCTCACTATCGAGTTCGCGGACAGATACCCCTCATCCGGCGCTTCGCGCCACCTTCTCCCACAAGGGGAGAAGGTGACGGCAGCGTGCACGCGGCGAGATTGCGCCTCAGCTAAAAACCACCCGCTGTGCCTGCGTTTGATCTCGTCGATCCGGTCCACCCCATCACGTCTTCGGTCAACCCGATATCGCGGCGCAGCCAGTCGGAGGCCGGATATGTCTCGACCCGTTTGTACCGGTCCGTGCGTGAAGCCGCTGCCATGCGGCGCCGAGCGCGCGGGTCCACCAGCGGAGCCCAAGACTGCTGGCCTGAAGACTGCTGGCGTGAAGACTGCGGGCGCGAACGCCGGCAGCCTCGTTCGAGGAGTCGCAAGCTGGGCGAGATGACGAGGACATTGTCTAGGCCGCAACTCTCACCCGCCGTTCGATCTCGCGATCGAGCGCGGCGGCGAGCTCGCTGCTGATCTCCACCATCGGCAGGCGTACCTCGGGGCTGTCGATGAGGCCGCTTCGCCACAGCCAGTACTTTGCAGGTGCGGGGCTGGGTTCGGCGAACAGCAGGCGCGTCAGCTCCGCGACCTCCTGCCAGCGCGCCAGCGCCGCGTCGTGATTGCCGCGCTTGAGCTCGGCATGGACCGCGGCGAAGGTCGCGGTCTCGACATGTGCTGACAGCACGATGCCGCCGTCGGCGCCATCGCAGAGCGCTTCGTGATGATTTGCGTCCTCGCCGGTGAGTACGCGAAAGCCCTGCGGCCGGTCGCGCAGCAGCGCGATGGATTGCGCGCGGCTCGCGCCGCAATCCTTTAGCCCGACGATGTTTGGATGCTCAGCGAGCCGCAGCAGCGTCTGGTTGGTGATGTTGACCGAGGTGCGATACGGGATGTTGTAGAGCGCAAGCGGCCAGGCGGCGTGATCGGCGAGCGCCTCGAAATGCGCCAGCAGTCCGCGTTGCGACGGTCGCACATAATAGGGACTGGCGATCAAATAGCCGTCGATCGGCCAGTCCGCGGTCTCATCCAGGCGGTCCTTCAGTCGCGACGTGTCGGCGCCGGAGAGCCCGAGGCAGATCGGCACCGTGCGGCGGCCGGCCGCCATCTCGTCGCGCACGACGGCGACGAGGCGCTCGAGCTCGGCGTCTCGCAGCGTCATGCCTTCACCGGAGGTCGCCCCCAGGATGAAGCCGTCGACGGCTTGTCCGCTGTAATGCCGCGTCAGCCGCCGCAGCGACGTCTCATCGAGACGACCGTCGCGAAACGGCGTCACCAGCGGCAGCCAGAGCCCGTGCAAATGACTTGATAGGTCGGTCATGTTCCATCTCCTTCTCGGACAAGACCTGAGACGGAGGGCACATGAAAAAACCCCGTCCAGGCGGCGGGGTTTTCGAAGATTGCGGCGATGAGTCAGCCTAGCGCGCGCAATAATCCGAGGTCCCCGAACGGGGGCCTTTTTTCGAGACGGCTGCCTCGAACGAGATTGCGCACGACTTCGTGATCATTCGCAAATGATGCGGGGTATGCGTGGAACTGTCAATACACGCGGAAAGCGAGAGCGAAATATTCAAAAAAAAGCCGGACTCGAACGAGCCCGGCTTAAGGTATTGGCCACGTGAGGCCGACACAATCACCTTCCAAGAGGGATTACTGAACTCCTGAACTCCCGCGCCACTGGAGGAGGGGGACAAATGCGCAACGCGAAGGCTCAGTATGCAAACATTATGAGCTTGCCCCACGCCATGCAGCAACCGCCGAGGTCGCATGTCAGACATGCGGAAATCAGGACGGCCAGCGTTGCGCCTTGCTCACCACGAAGTCGCGGAACACCTGCACGCGTGCGACCGTCTTCAATTCCTCGGGATAGACGAAATACGTGTCGAGTTGGATCGAGTCGGACTCGCCGAACAGCTGCACCAAGCGGCTCTGCTCTTCGATCAGGTAGTCCGGCAGCGCGGCGATGCCGAGGCCCTGCTGACAGGCGCGCACGAGACCGAGGATGTTGTTCACCCTGAAATAAGCTTCGCGCGGACCGCTGCCGTTGCGGCCGGCTTCGACCAGCCAGTTGCGGTTCTGCAGATGCGGCGCGAAATTGCCGTCGGAGAGCGTGATGATGCGGTGGGAGTCGAGCTCTTCCAGCGTTCGCGGCGTGCCGAAGCGCTTGATGTAGTCCGGCGAGCAGTAGGCGTGGAAGCCCATCGCGAACAGCTTACGTTGGATCAGATCCGGCTGCGTCGGCTTGCGGGTTCGGATCGCGACGTCGGCCTCGCGCATCGACAGGTCGAGCTCTTCGTCGGTGACGATCAGCGAGATCCGGATTTCCGGATAGAGCGCGGTGAATTCGCCGAGCCGCGGGATCAGCCAGTTGATGCCGACGCCAGGCGTGGTCGTGATCTTGAGATCGCCGCTCGGCCGCTCGCGGCTGTCGGTCAGTTTCGCGCGCGCCGCCTGGAGCTGCATGAACACGTCATGCGCGGTGCGGAACAAGAGGTCGCCCTGCTCGGTGAGGATCAGGCCGCGGGCGTGGCGGTGGAACAGCGAGACCGAGAGCTCCTGCTCAAGCGCCGAGACCTGGCGTGACACCGCCGATTGCGACAGGCCGAGCTGCTCGCCCGCATGCGTGAAGCTGCCCGCTTCCGCCGCCGCGTGAAACACCTTCAGCTTGTCCCAGTCCATATCCGTAAATCCGTCGCGTGTTCTAGCCATGATCGTTATTCCGCTGCCGCGCGCTCGCTGGCGCGCAGGGCCAAGAATCGTTCGGCTTCGAGCGCTGCCATGCAGCCGAGGCCTGCGGCCGTCACGGCCTGGCGATAAGTCTCGTCGGCGACGTCGCCGGCGGCGAACAGACCGGGCACCGAGGTGGCGGTCGAGTTCGGGGCGACCTCGACATAGCCCGACGGTTTGAGCTTGACCTGGTCCTTCACGAGTTCGGTCGCCGGCGCGTGCCCGATGGCGATGAAGACGCCGTCGGCTTTCACCTTGGTGAGCGCGCCGGTCTTGACGTTCTTCAGGCGGACATGGGTGACCTTGTTCGGGTTGGCCTCGCCGCCGATCTCGTCGATGGCGCTGTCCCAGACCACCTTGATCTTGGGATGCTTGAACAGGCGCTCCTGAAGGATGCGCTCGGCGCGGAAATGGTCGCGGCGGTGAACCACCGTGACCGTTGATGCGAAATTGGTCAGGAATAGCGCCTCTTCGACCGCGGTGTTGCCGCCGCCAACCACGATCACGTCCTTGCCACGATAGAAGAAGCCGTCGCAGGTGGCGCAGGCCGAGACGCCAAAACCTTTGAAGGTCTCCTCGGAAGAGATCCCGAGCCAGCGCGCCTGAGCGCCGGTGGCGAGGACGACGGTCTCGGCGAGGTAGACGTCGCCGGAGTCGCAGGTGAGGCGGAACGGCCGGTGCGAAGTGTCTAGCTTGACGACCAGGTCAGTCTTGATTTGGGTTCCCACATGGAGCGCCTGCTTCTCCATCTGCTCCATCAGCCAGGGACCCTGGATCACGTCGGCGAAGCCTGGATAATTCTCGACGTCGGTGGTGATGGTGAGCTGGCCGCCCGGCTGGATGCCCTGGATCAGGATCGGCTCGAGCATCGCACGCGCGGCGTAGATCGCCGCTGTGTACCCGGCAGGACCGGAGCCGATGATGACGACCTTTGCATGGACAGGGGCGGACATAGTGACAGGCGCCTTTCATGGGGATTGCAGCGCGGCGCGGAACGTGCCGGGAGGCCTCGCGGAGACGCTGAAATATCAGAGGTAATCTAAGCCTTCTGGTGAGCCATGCAAGAATTGCATTCCCAATCGGCGGATTTTTCCAACAGGGAACAAAAGTCGATTGCGCTGCACGCGCAATAAAATTGCTCATTCCGCCAAGACTGGGCTATGAGGTTGCGGCAAACCCACCCGATACCGCCATAAAGGCCAGGAGTTCCATTCACGTGTCGCGGAACCTAGACGAGATCGACTTCAAAATTCTCGCCGAGATCCAGGCCAACGGACGAATCACTAATGTCGAGCTGGCCAAGCGCGTCGGAATTTCGCCGCCGCCCTGCCTGCGCCGCGTCCGCGCGCTGGAGGAAGAGGGCTATATCCATGGCTATCGTGGCCTACTGGATCCGCGGAAACTCGGATTCGACGTCACTGTGTTCGCCGCCGTGCATCTCTCCAGCCAGGCCGAGGCGGATTTGCGCGCCTTCGAGGAGTTCGTCCGCGCCGAGCCCTTGGTGCGGGAGTGCTGGATGCTGTCCGGCGAGGTCGACTTCATCCTGAAATGCGTCGCGCCCGACATGGCCACTTTCCAGGATTTCGTCACGCACCTGACCGCGGCCCCCCATGTCCGCAACGTGCGGACCTCGCTGGTGCTGCACAATTCGAAATACGAGGCGGCCGTGCCGCTGGACGTGAAGGGACGGAGATAGCTCGCTGTATCTCTCCCTCTCCCCGTTCTTGCGCAGCAACAAAAAGGCCGCGCTAAGCGCGGCCTTTTCAAATGTCGGCGCGTGCGACGGCAAAATCCTTACCGCCACTCCACCTTGGTGATCTCATACGCCTTGGCGCCGCCGGGTGCGTTGACCTCGACGGTCGAGCCTTTCTTCTTGCCGATCAGCGCGCGCGCGAGCGGCGAGGTGATGGAGATGCGGCCTTTCTTGGCGTCGGCCTCGACCTCGCCGACAATCTGCCACACCGCCTTCTTTTCGGTGTCCTCGTCGATCAGCGTCACCGTGGCGCCGAACTTGATGGTGTCGCCGGACAGCTTCGAGATGTCGATGATGTCGGCGCGCGCGAGCTTGTCCTCGAGTTCGGCGATGCGGCCTTCATTGTGGGACTGCTCTTCCTTCGCGGCATGATATTCCGCGTTTTCAGACAGGTCGCCGTGCGAGCGCGCCTCCGCGATATGCTCGATGATGCGCGGACGGTCCTCCGACTGGCGCTTCTTCAATTCTTCCCCGAGCGCGGCAAACCCGCCCGCTGTCATCGGAACCTTTTCCATCTTCTCTCTCGTCCTTCGATCGTGCGCCCCAATCCGCAGTTGGGCGCCCGCAACCTTGATTCGTCGGTATTCCGGGGCCCAAGACAGGGGCCGCCGGACGTTGACAGAAAGGGGCTAGGCGACGGAACAGAACTGCCACACGACCGGACTGTTCCTCCGGCCATTGTGGCCTCACTGCCAATCACTAAGCGGAGGCTTTGCCCCGCCAATGATCAGGTTTCCGAAAAATAGCTCTGCAGGGTACGAACCTCAAGGTCCCCGCCCAGATAGGCCCGGATGCCCTGCGCGGCCGCCATGGCCCCGGAAAGAGTGGTGTAATACGGCACTTTATGCAAGAGGGCCGCGCGCCGCAGCGAGCGGCTGTCGGCGAGCGCCTGCGGGCCTTCGGTGGTGTTGAAGACGAGCTGGATATCGCCGTTGGTGATGGCGTCGACGATGTGCGGCCGCCCCTCCAGCACCTTGTTCACCTTCTCGGTCGGAATGCCCTGATCGGTGAGGAAGCGCTGCGTGCCCGATGTTGCCAGCACCTTGAAGCCGAGCGAATGCAGTTCGCGCACGGCTTCGGCGATGCGTGTCTTGTCGCCCTCGCGCACCGAGACGAACACCGTGCCCTTGCGTGGCACGTGCGTGCCGCCGCCGAGCTGGCTCTTGGCAAACGCTACCGCGAAGGAGCTATCGATGCCCATGACCTCGCCGGTCGAGCGCATCTCCGGGCCGAGCACCGTGTCGACGCCCGGGAAGCGCGCGAACGGAAACACCGATTCCTTCACGCCGACATGCTTGAAGTCCGCCTTCGTCAGCTTGAAGTCGGCGAGCTTCTCGCCGGCCATGATTCGGGCGGCGATTTTTGCGACCGGCGTGCCGACCACCTTGGCGACGAACGGTACGGTGCGCGAGGCGCGCGGGTTGACTTCGAGCACGTAGATATCGCCGTCCTTGATCGCGTACTGCACGTTCATCAGGCCGACGACGTCAAGACCAAGCGCCAGCTCACGTGTCTGCCGCTCCAGCTCCCCGATCATCCTGGCATCGAGCGAGTGCGGCGGCAGCGAGCAGGCGGAATCGCCGGAATGGATGCCCGCTTCCTCGATGTGCTCCATGATGCCGACAATGAAGGTGTCCTTGCCATCGCACAGACAATCGACGTCGATCTCGGTGGCGTCTGACAGATAGCGGTCGAACAGCAGCGGATTCTTGCCGAGCACGGTGTTGATCTGCCCGGTCTTGTCGTTAGGGTAGCGCGCCTTGACGTCGGCGGGCACCAGTTCCGGCAGCGTGCCGAGAAGGTAGTCGCTGAGCTGGTTCTCCTCGCGGATGATCTGCATCGCGCGGCCGCCGAGCACGTAGGAGGGCCGCACCACCAGCGGCAGGCCGAGATCGGCCGCGACCAGGCGGGCCTGCTCGACCGAATAGGCGATGCCGTTCTTCGGCTGCTTGAGACGCAGCTTGTCGAGCACGCGCTTGAAGCGGTCGCGGTCCTCCGCAAGATCGATGGCGTCGGGCGAGGTGCCGAGGATGGGCACTTCGGCGGCTTCCAGCGCGCGCGCAAGCTTCAGCGGAGTCTGGCCGCCGAACTGCACGATGACGCCGTGCAGCGTGCCGTTCGAACGTTCCTTCGCGATGATCTCCAGCACGTCCTCGGCGGTGAGCGGCTCGAAATAGAGCCGGTCGGCGGTGTCGTAGTCGGTCGACACCGTTTCCGGGTTGCAGTTGACCATGATGGATTCGTAGCCGGCGTCGTGTAGCGCGAAGCAGGCATGGCAGCAGCAATAGTCGAACTCGATGCCCTGGCCGATGCGGTTCGGTCCGCCGCCGAGGATGATGACCTTCTTCTTGTCCGACGGCATGCTCTCGTCCGACGGCGCGCCTGCGAACGGCGCCTCATAGGTCGAATACATGTAGGCGGTGGGGGAGGCGAATTCGGCCGCGCAGGTGTCGATGCGCTTGTACACGGGACGGACACCGAGCGCGTGGCGCTTCGCGGTCACCTCGGCCTCCGTCGCCTGTGCGAGCACGGCCAGCCGCGCGTCCGAGAAGCCCATCGTCTTGAGCGAGCGCATGGCGAAGGCGTTGCCCGGCAGGCCGTTCTTGCGAACCTTCTCTTCCATCTCGACGATGCCGCGCATCTCGCTGAGGAACCACGGATCGATCTTGCATGAGTTGAAGATGTCCTCGTTCGACCAGCCGAGCCGCATCGCCTGGGCGACCTGGAGCAGCCGGTTCGGCGTCGGCGTGCCGAGCGCGGCCCGGATCGCGTTCTTGTCGTCGTCGCGGCCGAGACCCTCGATCTCGATCTCGTCGAGGCCGGTGAGGCCGGTCTCGAGCCCGCGCAGCGCCTTTTGCAGGCTCTCCTGGAAGGTACGGCCGATCGCCATCACTTCGCCGACCGACTTCATCGACGTCGTCAGCGTGGTTGATGCGCCCGGGAATTTCTCGAATGCGAAGCGCGGCACCTTGGTGACGACGTAGTCGATGGTTGGCTCGAACGAGGCCGGCGTCGCGCCGCCGGTGATGTCGTTGGCGATTTCGTCCAGGGTGTAGCCGACCGCGAGCTTGGCCGCGACCTTTGCGATCGGAAAGCCGGTGGCCTTGGAGGCCAAAGCGGACGAGCGCGACACCCGCGGATTCATCTCGATGACGACCATGCGGCCGTCGTCCGGATTGACGCCGAACTGCACGTTGGAGCCGCCGGTCTCCACGCCGATCTCGCGCAGCACCGCCAGCGAGGCGTCGCGCATGATCTGATATTCCTTGTCGGTCAGCGTCAGCGCCGGCGCCACCGTGATGGAATCGCCGGTGTGAACGCCCATCGGATCGAGGTTCTCGATCGAGCAGACGATGATGCAATTGTCCTTCTTGTCGCGCACCACCTCCATCTCGAACTCTTTCCAGCCGAGCACGGATTCTTCGATCAGCACTTCGTTGGTGGGAGATGCATCCAGGCCGCGCTCGATGATGTCGAGGAATTCTTCCTTGTTATAGGCAATGCCCCCGCCAGTGCCGCCCATCGTGAAGGAGGGGCGGATGATCGCCGGCAGGCCGATCTCGGACAGCGCCATCAGCGCCTGGCCGAGCGCATATTCCTGGTAGCGCTTGCGGCGGTCGCTTTCGCCGAGGATCCATTGTCGCTCGAGTTCTTCGAGAGCTGCGCCGGACAGCTTCTCGCGCTCGGCCTGGTATTTGTCGCGATAGGATTTCTTCAGGGCGGAGGCGTTGGCAAGCCGCGACTTCGGCGTCTCAAGCCCAATCTTGGTCATGGCCTCGCGGAACAGCTGGCGGTCTTCCGCCTTGTCGATCGCATCCGCCGTGGCGCCGATCATCTCGACGTCGAATTTTTCGAGCGTGCCTTGCCGGCGTAGCGACAGCGCGCAGTTCAGCGCGGTCTGCCCGCCCATGGTCGGCAGCAGCGCGAAGCCGCCGGGAACGATGTGACGTTCCTTCTCGATGATCTTGGCGACGATCTCGGGCGTGATCGGCTCGATATAGGTCGCATCGGCCAATTCCGGGTCGGTCATGATGGTGGCCGGGTTGGAATTGACGAGGACGATGCGATAGCCCTCTTCCTTCAGCGTCTTCACCGCCTGCGTGCCCGAATAGTCGAACTCGCAGGCCTGGCCGATCACGATAGGACCGGCGCCGATGATCAAGATGGTGGTGATGTCTGTACGTTTGGGCATCAACTCTCGCCGAAGTCGGATTTGGGCACAAAAAAAGGGCGCGCTTGCTGCGCGTCCCCTGTGGCCGAGAGCGCGTTGGTCTTCCTCGCGCGCGGGTGGGTCTTAGACCAGATTCCGGGGCGGCGAAACCCCGAAAAATGCCCATCAACCGGCAATTTTGACGGGTTTCGGCCGCGCCTGCCAGCCGCGGGCGAGATGCACCAGAAGCGACGCCGTAACGCTCGATCCGCCGATCCAGCCGAGGTCGGTCGGCGACAGCGTCGCCAGCACCGCGCCGCCCAGGGCGCCGCCGATGGCGAAGCCGAGATACATGGCGGAGGCGTTCAGCGAGAGCGCGATCATCGAGGCCTGCGGCTCGATCCGGATGATGCTGGCAATCTGGGCCGGATAGAACGCCCAGCCGGAAATGCCCCAGAGGAAGATCGCACCCAGCACGGCGTAATGCGCCTGCCCCGGCATCAGCTTCAGGACCAGCGAATGCAGGATCAACGCGCTCGCCATGCCGGCGAGTCCGAGCGCCGCGGTCATGAGCGTGCCGAGGCGGTCAGCCAGGACGCCGCCGAGCATGTTGCCGATTGCGGCCGCGCCGCCGAACACCAGCAGCGCAAGGCTGATCTGCGACGCATCGAATCCCAGACCGCGCAGCGGGACCGCGAAATAGGTGAACACGGTGAAGCCGCCGAGCGCCCATAGAATCGTGATCAGAAGTGCGATCAAGACATTGCCGTGACGCGCGACCGCCAGCCGCTCGCTGAGCGAAGCGGTGTTGCGCGGCAGGCCTTTGGGCAGACCAAGCAGCAGGCCGGCAAGCGCAACGGCGCCGATCAGGGCGACCATGGCGAAGGTCGCGCGCCAGCCGAACAGGCTGCCGACCAGATTGCCGAAGGGAACGCCGATGACGGTCGCGACCGTGAGGCCGGAGGTGACGAGGGCCACCGCGCGGCCGCGCCGTTCGGGCGAGGCGACCGCCACGGACACCGCGAGCGCGGTCGGCATGCACAGCCCGGAGCCCAGCGCCATCAGCATGCGCGAGGCCAGCAGCAGGGCGTAGTTGGATGCCACCATCGCCGCGAGATTGCCGGCGATGAAGATCGCCAGCGCCAGGGCAAGCACAGTGCGGCGGTCGATGTTGTTCAGCGTCACCGCCAGGATCGGCGAGCCAACGGCATAGGTGAGGGCGTAGGCGGTGACCAATTGGCCGGCGGCCGAGACGGAAATCGACAGGTCGGTGGCGATATCCGGCAAAAGCCCTGCAATAACAAAGCCTTCCGTGCCGATCGTGAAGGCCGCCAGGGCCAGCCAGAACACGCTCATTCGATCTTGTCCTTATGTTCAACGTTTATTGAACTATTGCAGGCGAGAGGAGTCAATTGGTTCAAGAACTATTGAACATTGCGGCTGCTTCGCTATGATTCCCGGATCATGAGCCGCACACCCCTCCATCCCACCCGCGAGCAGATCGAGCTGCCGATGGTCCTGGATTGCCTCAGCGATCCGATCCGGTTGACGATCGTCTACCAGCTCGCCCAGCAGGAACGTGTCAGCAGCGAACTCTGCTGCGGCGACTTCAACGGCCTCGCCGGCAAATCCAACCTCGCCTATCATTTCGCCAAGTTGCGCGAATGCGGGGTGATGCAGACACGCGTGGCGGGGACCAACCGGTTCATGCGGCTGCGCCGTGAGGATCTGGAAGCGCGCTTTCCGGGCCTGCTTGACGCCGTGATCAACTCCGCAGCCAAGGATGCCGACCGCCTTCAGTTGCTATCCGGGTGCGATGTGGTCGACGCGGAGAGCAACTGAGTCGATTGTGCGCAGGTGCCGGGCCGAGGAAGCACCAGTTCGTCTACGCTTTCGCTTCGCTAAAGCTACGCCGGACACGCTTCGCCCCTGCCGGTCTGGCGTGGCTGCGCCACGCGTAGCCCCGCAGGGGCGAAGCGTGGAGGCCCGGCCTGGATTTGAACCAGGATAAAGAGCAATGCACTGCTCTCGCGTCGACGCTTCCGCCACCGGGCCGCCGCGATCATCGCCGATCGGGAGACGGCAAGCCACTTCAGCCAATTGTTATGCTTAACGAACCATTGGCGGCCGCGCGATGAAGGTCATGCGCCAGCGGTTATGGCCGATATTGGTGTGGGCACGCTGGACCGCGAACCCGGCCGCAGCCAGCTTCGCGGTGATCTCGTCCTCGCTGTAGCGCTGCAGTCCAATGCGCGTTCGCAGATGGCGGTAGTCCGACAGCGCCGTGCTGATCAGCCCGACCAGCGCATCCTTCAAGAAGCCGTGGCGCAAGGCGAAGCTGAGCAACGCGGTGACGTCCTGGGCCATGCCGACATTGGGCTGGAGGATGTCGCCGAGCACCAACTTGCCGGACGGCGTCAACAACCGCCGGATGTTGCGTAGCGCCGCATCGAGTTCCTCCGGCGTCATGTATTGCGCGACCGAGTTCATCACGACAAGGTCGATGGACTGGTCCTGCATCTTGCGAACGTCATCGAGCGAGCGGACGCGGATTTTTGTATTCGGGGCAAACCGGGCGATCAACCGGCCGCGCACGCCCGGCGCGGGCTCGGCCAGGATCAGTTTGCCGCAGGCGGATGCCACCTGCTCGGCCGAGAGCGCCTCGCCGCAGGCATAGTCGAGCACGGTCGCCTCGGGCGACGAGATGTAGCCGATGATGTCCCGCGCGATGATCCGGAAGTGCAAATCGCGATGCAACTTGCTGACATAGATCGTATGCGTGGAGTCGTAATAATCGATCCAATCATCCATGGTATTTCGAAGGTCCCGGCCTAACGGTTCCGTGAGCGGAACCGGCGCCGCCCGCCTTGCGTTAGGGGTGCGACGGCGCGCCGTCAATGTCCGCGTCCTAACAGGAAGGTTTCCCGTGAGCAAAGCCCCCAACAAGGTCTCGCCCGACCTCGATACTCCTACGGATCTGTCGCCCCAGGCAGTCAACAAGGTTTCCGAGGCGCTCAACGTGCTTCTGGCCGATGCATTCGCGCTGTATCTGAAGACCAAGAATTTCCACTGGCACATCAGCGGCCGGCATTTCCGCGATTATCATCTGCTGCTCGACGAGCAGTCCGATCAGATCTTCGCCACCACGGACCAGCTCGCCGAGCGCGTGCGCAAGATCGGCGGCACCACACTGAAGTCGATCGGCCAGGTCGCCAAGCTGCAGACCATCAAGGACAACAACGAGGATTACGTCCCGCCGCGCGAGATGCTGCGCGAACTGATGCAGGACAACAAGCATGTCGCGAGCGCAATGCGCAAGGCGCACGAGGTCTGCGACGAAGCCGGAGATGTCGCCAGCGCCAGCATCCTCGAAGTCTTCATCGACGAGACCGAGCGCCGCACCTGGTTCCTGTTCGAAGCCACCCGCCAGGAGGGCAGCAATGCGGCGTAGAGTCAACGAAGCTTAGAGTTAAGGGCATTCTGCGTAGGGTGGGCAAAGGCGCGCTCTTCGCGCGCCGTGCCCACCATCTATCCACACGGTCGACGGCAATGGTGGGCACGCTTCGCTTTGCCCACCCTACGCACCGCGGTTATGGCTGGCTCCACAGCCGCATCAACGCCCCGTTCTTGCCCGTGACCGGATCGGACGGCGGCAGCGCGACCTTTGGAATCGTCTTGAGCGCCTTGGCGTGGTTCTCCGGAGTCGGCCGCGTGATCTCCATCTTGGATCCCAGCGGATAGGCGCCGATCACGCAGAAATCGTCGCTCGCCTTGATGCATTGATGTCCGGTGCCGGCAGGCAGGATGGCGACATCGCCTGCCTTGATCTCCAGCTCCTGGCCATGATCGCCGCCGAAGCGCACCCGGGCGCTGCCGCGCGCGACGCCGAGCACTTCGTGCACCGTCGTGTGATAGTGCAGATAGTCGAAGATGCCGTTGCGCCACGTCCCGCCCCAGCCATTGGCGCCGAACAGGTTTTCGATAGACTCCTCCGGGTGTTTCGGATCGAGCTTGACTGCGCCCTGATAGACCAGGAAGGGGAGGATGTTGTTCGGCACCAGCCCGTCATCCTCGAACACGATGGCGAGCGGCTCGGCACTGTCGCGGACGACGGACATGGCGGGCTCCTGCGTGAGCGTGGCAGGGATCAACGTGGGGCGTGAGACCACGTTCCTTCCGTCACCACCCCTCGTCATTCCGGGGCGACTCGTCAGCGTCGAGTCCGGAATCCATCGTGCCACAGAATCCGTTGCCTGATGGATTCCGGGCTCGCGCTACGCGTGCCCCGGAATGACGAAAAAAGCCCGGGCGAGCCGGGCTGATGTCGTGCAGGTTGCTGCCAGAGAGCGCGCCTTACGCGCTCATCTTCTGCCGCATCAGATCCGCAAACCGCTGGAACAGATAGTGCGAGTCGCGCGGGCCGGGTGAGGCTTCCGGGTGATACTGCACCGAGAACACCGGCTTGCCGTCGAGCTGGATGCCGCAATTGGAGCCGTCGAACAGCGAGATGTGGGTCTGGGTTGCGCCCTTCGGCAGCGTGCTCTCGTCCACGGCAAAGCCGTGGTTCATCGAGGTGATCTCGACCTTGCCGGTGGTCTCGTCCTTCACCGGGTGATTGGCGCCGTGATGGCCCTGATGCATCTTCCTGGTCTTGGCGCCGACGGCGAGGCCGAGCATCTGGTGGCCGAGACATATGCCGAAGGTCGGCGTGCCCGATTTGATCACGTCCTGGATCACCGGCACGGCATATTTGCCGGTCGCGGCCGGATCGCCCGGACCGTTGGACAGGAACACGCCATCGGGCTTCATCGCGAGAATGTCTTCGGACGAGGTCGTCGCCGGCACCACCGTCACCTTGCAGCCGACGCCGGCGAGCAGGCGCAGAATGTTGCGCTTGATGCCGTAGTCGATGGCAACGACGTTGAACTCCGGGGCTTCCTGGCGGCCAAAACCCTTGTCCCAGAGCCAGGGCGTCTCGTCCCAGGTGAAGCGCTGGCCGGAGGTGACCATCGGCACGAGGTCCATGCCCTCGAGGCCCGGCCATTCGCGCGCCTCTTCCTTGAGGCCGTGCAGGTCGAACTCGCCGTCCTTGGCGTGCGCGATCACGGCATTGGGCATGCCCTTGGAGCGGATCAACGCGGTCAGCGCCCGGGTGTCGATGCCGGAGAGGCCGATGATGCCGCGCGCCTTGAGCCAGGCGTCGAGATGCCTGGTGGCGCGGTAGTTCGAGGGATCGGTGATCGCGGTGCGCAGGATCACGCCGCGCGCGCCGGGCGTCGCGGCCATGTTCACCGTCTCGATGTCGTCGTCGTTGGTGCCGACATTGCCGATATGCGGGAAGGTGAAGGTGATGAGCTGCCCGGCATAGGAAGGATCGGTCAGGATCTCCTCATAGCCGGTCATCGCGGTGTTGAAGCAGACTTCACCGACGGCTTGGCCCTCAGCGCCGAGACCAAAGCCTTCGAGCACCGTGCCATCGGCGAGCACAAGGAGCGCGGTCGGTTTGTGGTCCGGCCAGGCGGGGTCGTTGTCATGTTGTGTCATGAGCCCGGTTCATAGTCTCCGCGGACGCCGCCGTCAAAGCAGGACAGCGCCGATTCACATGCGTTTTTGCATATTTGACAGGTCTTCTCGGGCACTTAAGCTGGAACTGGCAAATTTTTGCAAATTTAGGCGGCCGGACGGGAAACAATGGACCGGACCACGGCGGGTCCGGTATGGCCTCTTGCCTGCGAACGTCCTAGATCAGGCGCTATGGATTGAGAGGATCACGATCATGCTGCGCGACGACATCAACAATGCGGTCAAGGAGGCCATGAAGGCCAAGGACGAGCGCAAGCTCTCCACGCTGCGCATGGTCAACTCGACCATCAAGAATGCCGACATCGAGGCGCGCGGCAGCGGCAAGCCGCCGCTGTCGGATGCCGACCTGCTCGGCGTGCTCCAGAAAATGATCAAGCAGCGCCAGGAGTCAGTCGAGCTCTACGACAAGGGCGGCCGCGCCGAGCTCGCCGCCCAGGAACGCGAAGAGATCGCGGTGATCTCGGCCTACCTGCCGAAGCAGATGGCGGATGACGACGTCAAGAAGGCGATCTCGGACGCTATCGCCGAGACCGGCGCGGCCGGCATGAAGGACATGGGCAAGGTGATCGCGGCCTTGAAGGCGAAGTACGCCGGGCAGATGGATTTCGGCAAGGCCAGTGGCTTGGTGAAGGCTGCGTTGACGGGCTAGCTCTTTCCCTCTCCCCTTGTGGGAGAGGGTGCCGCGCGAAGCGCGGCGGGTGAGGGGTTCTCTCCGCGAACGAGCCTCTCGCAACTGAGCACGTTGAGAGAACCCCTCATCCGGCGCTTCGCGCCACCTTCTCCCACAAGGGGAGAAGGGGCACCTTTGATGCGACTGCAATCCGG
>NZ_VSTH01000038.1 GCF_008123965.1 Bradyrhizobium hipponense
AACGCAACTGTAATGTTAGGCGAACTCGCTCAAGCTCAGACTTTGAGACAAATCGAATAATTTCTCCCATACTCGCTCCAAACCATTAGTTAGAGAAGGGATCCGCAGAACGATTCCGCCGTTAGATGACGATGATAACTCCATAACGATCTAGGATATCACCGCAACTTTGAAGCTCTGCAGACGGTAACGAAGGAATACAAAGCTCGTGACTGGGCCGCACGCCCGCATCCCAACGTCACTGGGCATTCTTCCGCAAGTGGGGCTGTGAAGCTGCTCATCAGGTCCACTCGCGTTCAGCGCTGGCAGCCGATCGCGCGGATGCTTTGGCCGCATCAACATACGAAGCTTTCTCGGCTCGCCGCTCGTAGTCATCGGCAAGGGCCTTAAGCTGACCCGCAATCGCTTGGTCCGTCATGGTTTTGGCGGCGCGGAGCAAGGTCCGTGCTGTCTCTAGATATTCCTTGCCCCGTTGCGAGATCTGGACCGTCATGAAACCCTCGCGCGGTTCTCTGGCAGCCGAAAGGCGATTTGGAGCCAGCCCATCCAACTGCGATCACTTTCCCTGCGAGCCCTGAAGCGATCGACGCACTTCGTCGAACAAAGCTGGGTTCGCCACGAGTAGTGCCGAACGAGACCAGACTTACCATCGCAAACAGCGCATCGCGCGGCTCTGCCAGATCTGAGGCTTTCGAAGCAGTTTGGCACTGTAGCCTCCTCTTGATTCTATCGTCGCTGTTCGTCGATCATCCCTTTTTCACCGTCGCACTTCATCAGCCTGTGCGCTTTTCCAACGCATGCAACTTAAGACGATCGCGATTAACGGCTCAATTGCACGCAGGTAATCGTGCGGCATCCAAAGGCGTCACGGAAACGATACGAAGGTCTATGGCGCTCGAAAGCCACTTCTCGATGCGAGACTTCGATTGCTCGACGGTGTCGGCGATCGTGCTCCCATCGCGAACTCAGGGATATCCTACACACCCAAAGCAATCTTGCTCAGTCGTGACCTGTTTAGAGGGGAAATGCGGTTTTGCTCTCGCCCCTTCGAGAGGAGCAAATAGTAGCGTCCTCGCATTCTCTGATCGCGCCAAATCAAGCAACGGAGTATGGGATGACGCTAACAGACGCGGCATGACCTTCAATTTACCTCCGGGAAATGCCAGCCCATCCATGGGGCCCGATGTGCGATGCGCTTGCGCGATGCAGCTCTCGATATTGTTGCCCTATCCGCCCACTCCAATCGACAGCACTCCTCGCCCGTGCCCCATGTTGGGGACTCGTTGCGATGACGGGCCTTGGCCACATGCGTCGATAGAACTGCCCTTGCAGGCTTACGCTTGGCTGGCGCGGGCCGGCGATGAGCATAGATCGCTCGTACATCAGGATTTGGCTTTGGCAGCGGGTCCGCCGACGTTTGATCCGTCATCTCGTCGGGCAGGCGCGCGACCGACTGCTCGGTCGGCGCCACCTTAATGAACGGTGCTGCGATCGTCGGCTGATTAGTATCCAGGACGACCTTTTCCGGCCATTTGCGCTCAGATCTGATCCGAATAGTCGCCCTGTCGATGATCTCCGGCCGCTCAGAAAAACTTGGCAGGGGCTCCGGCAAAGACCAGCCGGCTATCAGTAGAAGAACCACAAGCGCGCTTCCGACAACGATAAGATATCTGGCTATGGGCACAGCCGATGGCTCCCGCGAATTGAGCAATCGCGGTCAGCCCATGGCAGCGATTCTTGACCACACGCATGCTGCGCGGCAGCTCGATTGGGGGTGACGCGCTGCCACATCGCGCCTTCAATCAGAGAAAATTCTCCCTCACCATTTCCCAGACGTCCCCTCCACGGCCGCGCAGGATGGCGCGAGCCGAATAGAGCGCCATTCCGATCGCCGGCTCGCATGAATGGCGGCATGACGAGCTGCATCGGGTTGACGTGCACGTGCAGAAGTGCTGGTCCCGGTTGCGCCAGCCAGTCCTTGACCGAGGTCTCCAGCTGGTCCGCATCCGAAACCGCCTGGCCCCAGAGACCTAACGCGCGCGCAATCCCTGCAAAGTTCGGGTTCTTCAATTTCGTGAAGGTATCGAGCATCCCCTCGGCCTTCTGCTCAATCTCCACAAAACCAAGCTTGCCGTTGTCATAGACGGCAATCTTGATCGGCACCTCCTGCTGCACGACCGTCATCAGATCTCCGAACAGCATCGAAATTCCACCGTCACCTGCCATGCACACAACTTGTCGTCCGGGTTCTGCTTTTTGGAGCCCGATCGCTGACGGCATGCCATTGGCCATCGTTCCATGAAGCAGGCTTGCGAAAATGCGGCGCTGACCGTTCGCGTCGATATGGCGATAGGCCCAAGCGGCGGGGGTACCGTCGTCGGCCGTGAACAACGCATCTTTTTCCGCGTGGCGGCTCATCACCTGTGTCAGATAGGTTCCGGGAATGCTGCCATCGTGGCCGACAGCGACTTTAGCCCTTTCCGACTCCCGATACTTCGCGTGCCGCTTAACGTATGCGCTTCGGAACGAGTCGTCGGTGCGCTCGGCCAGCATGGGCAGCAACGACGCCATCGTCGCCTTGACATCGCCGACTACGCCCTTCGTGATCGGATGACGTCGTCCCAGATGGGTCGGGTCAATATCGACCTGCACGATCTTTGCCTTGTCTGGGTAGAATTGTCGCCAAGCAAAGTCTGCGCCCAGCATCAACAACGCATCGCAGTCCAGCAGGGCATGGTAGCCGGCCTCATTGCCGAGCATCCCGGTCATTCCGATGTTGTAAGGATTGTCAAACTCAAGGAAGTCCTTTGCCCGCGACGTGTGCGCGATTGGCGCCTTCAGCTTGTTGGCAACCGCGAGAATCTCCTGGTGCGCTCCCTGACAGCCCGATCCGCCGTACAGCACAACATTTTCGCTTTTGTTGAGGATTTCTGCGATCTCGGCGAGATCGGCGTCGCTCGGCCGTGTGACCGGCCTGGCGACATGCACCGAGTAAGGGATATTATCATCCACGACGGATGCGGAGATATCCGCCGGCACGATCAGAACGGCGACACCGCGTTTCGCCAGGGCCGTTTGGCAGGCGATCACGGTCTTGCGGCGCGCCTGCTCCGGCGTATGGATCATGTCGCAGAAGACGCTACAGTCCTTGTAGACCTGCCTGAAGTCCACCTCTGGATGAAATCGAAGCCCAATTCGTCGCGAACGATTTGACTTGCGATCAGGATGACGGGCGCACGGTTCCGATTGGCCTCGAATATCCCGTTGATGAACTGCAGACTACCGGGACCGCAGCTGCCTGCGACTGCCGTTAAGCGATCTGCTGCCTGCGCCTCCGCCTGCGCGGCAAACGCTCCTGCTTCTTCATGTCTTACCGACACCCACTCGATTTCGCTTTTTTCGAGCGAGCGGGCGATCAGATTGAGCGTGTCGCCCACGATGCCGTAGCAATGCTTGACGCCCGCATTCTGCAAGGTTTCGACAATGATGTCCGCGACCAGCCTGCCCATTGCATTCAAACCCTGCTGTGACCATTCCTGCCACAACATGCACCCGACTTCAGGCTCGGGCTTGTATTGGAATGCGAGGATTTGAACCCGACTGCGCAGACAGCGCACAATCGTCGAAGTCTCCGCTTTAGCCGACGGCCTTGGTGCCTGATTGGAGTCGATTGAGGACTTGCAGAGCGCGCTCGTGGTCGGGGGATACAATTCCGGTTGGCATTCGATCAAGAGCCGCCCTGAGATGTTTGTAGGCTTCTGACACGCGCCTCTGTTCCAGCAATAGCTCGGCAAGGTCCGTCGCGGCCTTCAATTCAAATAGGGTGGCAGACTGGCGTTTCGCCCAGTCGATTGCGGACAGCAGGCTCCCTTCCGCTTCGAAATGATGCTCGGCCGATCGAGACGCCAAGATGAGTCCTTTCATCCTGAACAAGGCGGGCATGTGCAGCAATTTTCCGACGCGCTGCTGGACGTCGATTGCGTCCAGGATCAGCCTCAACGCCTGCTCGTGCCCACCAACCTTCATGAGCGCTGCGGCCAGATCGCAGGCGAAATCCATACTCAGCATTTCTTGACGCTGAGCGTGAAGCTCCTCCAAAGCCCTCTTCAGCAAGGAGATTGCATCAAGGAGATTGTTTTGAAGAAGCAACCATTGACCTCGCAGACCAGTCGCTATGGCGGAGTATGGTTTCAAGGAGTGCGCTGCCGAGAGATCGCTCAATTCGGCGATGTACTGATCCGACCGTCTAGTGTCCATCATGTTCAGAAAGATAGGAACGATCAGAGCCAGGGATCGGCAAAATGTGGCCGGATGCCCCGACTTTTCACCTTCCTCTAAGGCGAGCTTCGCGTACTGCAGTGATCGATCGAGCAAGCCGCTATACAGCAAAGAACGTGCCATGCCGATGAGCAAGAAGCTAGTGTAGTGAAACAGGTGCTGGCCGGGTCGAAAGCGCGGAACGGACTGCGAGTAGCGGAGACCGGACTCGCAGTGTTGTTGTGCGATGATGTGATTTCCCAGCAGATGATTGGAGGCAGCCAGCATCGATTCTGCCAGCGCCATGTCATCGGAGTCCCGCGTCTTCAGCGCCAATTCCCTGCTCCGGGCGGCGATGTCGGTCGCACCACGAATATCCATGGTCCAATGCGAATACATGAAGAGTCCGCTTAGGAGCCTCAGCTCATAGGCGATGTCCCCCAGATTGGTCGCAATCTCCAGTGCGCGCGAAAAAGACGCTCGAACGTGTTGATCGTTACCTTCAGTATGCATCAATACCGACGATAACGATGCATAGATTTCCATTGCCCGGCGAGAGTCTTGATTTCGAATTCCAAGGCGCGCTATCGCCTGTTCCGCCCACGCTTGGCTTTCGATGAGTAGTGATAGCTCCAGAAATACCTGTGCTGAAGCCGCGGCCAGTCGCGTCGCTATCTCGTCATCACCGCGTCGCCCAAAGCTCCATTCGAGCGCCGCACGGATGCTGCTCAATTGGTCGGAATAGGCTGCGGTCCTCCTCGCTCTCGGCAAGGACGGCATCATCTCCCTCTGTGATTCGAGAAGTTCCGCAACGTATTTCGCGTGTTGGCCGGAGATCACATCGAGCTCGTCATGCTCCTCCAATTTTCCGAGTGCGTATGCCCGCGTCGGGTCAAGCAGTCGGTACCGTTGCTGGCCATCGTCAAGCCGAGTTACGATCAACGACTTCTCGACCAGGCCGGCGATCGCGTCGAAAATCTCACCGGCGTCTTCACCGAGTTTGCCTGCGACATACCGCGCGCCCTCCAAGGTAAAATGGCCGACGAAAGGAGCAATGCGTCGAAAGACAATCCTCTCTGCGTCAGATAGCAGATCATAGCTCCAATCCAATGTCGCCTTGAGGGTCCGATGTCTGGGAACTGCCGTCCGATGGCTTAGTTTCAGCAATTCCGGCCGAGACACCAGGCGGGAAGCGGTGCTCTTGAGGCCGAGTGCGGCCACCTGCCCCGCTGCCAACTCAATTGCCAACGGCATACCATCGAGATTTCGGCACATTTCCCCGACAAACGGCGCCTCCTCGTCGGTGAGAAGGACGCTTCCTGCCTTCGCCGCCACACGCCGTACAAACAACTGCACTGCCGGATATCGAAGCACGGCATTTGCCGTTTGCTCTGAGTCATCTGGTGGAAAATCAAGAGGAAGCACCCGCCAACAATGCTCGCCCTCTACCTTGAGCAATTCGCGACTCGTGGCCAGAAGATAGATCTGCTCCGTTTCCTGGTAGAGTTGCTCGGCGAGCAATGCGATCGCCTCGATCACATGCTCACAGCTATCGAGAATGATAAGGAGCTTTCGTGAACGAACGAGGTCGATCAGCTCCGAGCCGGGTTCTTTCGATTTGAGTGCAAGTCCCAGGGATGTCGCGACAGCCCCCGCGACATGCTGCGGATCGGTAAGGCTTTCCAAGTCTGCGAGGTAGACCTCTCCGCCAAACTCTTCGGCAACGGCGCGGCCAACAGCCAAGGCAACGGTCGTCTTGCCAATGCCGCCGGGGCCGAGCAGTGTCACGAACCGCTCATTTCGAAGCTTATCGCTAACCTCGCTGACGACCGTTTCGCGCCCAATCAGCATGACCGGTCGCACGGGGAGTCTGCCTTGGTGCCGAAACTTGGCGGTCCTGCTTTCCGTGCCGCCACCAAGAGGGGCCACGGTGCCCACAAACGAATAGCCCCGGCCCTTGATGTTTGCGATGTACCGGCTGCCAAATTGGCCATCACCAAGCGCTTTGCGGATCGCGGCCACGTGGACCCGGAGGCTCCCCTCCTCCACGGTGACGTCTGACCAGACGCGATCAATCAGCTCCTGCTTCGCGATGACTTCACCCGGGCGGTCGGCAAGGTAGATCAAAATATCCAGCGCCCGATCCCCGAGGGGGAGCGCCTGCCCGTCGCGCCGGAGCACCCTCTCGCCGATCGAAAGTTCGAAAGGGCCGAACTTCAGCTTCCTATGAACGGCGGCGCCAGACATGTGTCAGCCAAAATGAGGGATTTCCCAAGTATGCCTACCGCCGGTCGGCAAACGCTGCAACTGTGCGCGCGTAAAGTTGGCTACTACGAAGCTCGTAGGCTTTCCCATGCCTTTGGAAAGCACGAACTAAACCTTGGTATAACTCGATGGCGCTCAATGCGGAGGAAGCCGAACGCCGCGCCGCTGCGACGACAATGACCGAGAACGAGCAGCATGCGGCTGCACAACCCGCCCTACGCTGCGCGTCCAGCCGCTGACGCCGGTTGCACAAGGATCGGTCCGCAGATAATGGACAGATCTTTTGTTCGCGCACTCTGAGATGCCGATGTGAATTGAGTTGCATCGGCGGTGGCCAGCGGAGGCGACCTTTGGCCGGGCTAGTGGCTATTGACGCGACATAGGCAAACTAGTGCGCGCCTCTATTCCCCTTTGTGCGATCTAGCGCGGATTGAATACAATTCAGGAGGTCGCTCTCATCGAACGGCTTGGGCAGATAGCAGATGACCCCAGCTTGAAGTGCGCGAGCACGAATTTCATCGCTCGGATAGGCCGTTATCAGTATCGTGGGAATCGTTTTACCCGATCGAGACAAATTGTTGTGCAGATCAAGGCCACTCATCTTGGGCATGTCGAAGTCGACAACCAGGCAGCCTGTGCGGCTCAGTTCGGGTGAGCGCAAGAACTCCTCCCCCGACGAAAATGCCTGGGCGACCAACCCTATCGAACGCATCAGAACTTCGATTGCGTTTCCAACCGCTTGGTCGTCATCGACTATGGCAACTATTGGTTGGCTATGTGGCACTTGGCAGGACCGGTAACCGCGAGCAGCTTCCACGGAGCAAGGGATATCGCCCGTGACGACTCTTTCTTATCTAGCTTAGGCACAACCGCTACGTGTTTCGATTGTACAAATGTATAGGTACTCAACGATTGACTTCGGTGGCCGGAAATCTGGTCGTCCATGGAGCAAGCGGCGCCACGGGCATAGACCCCTCGTTGACTCTGACCCCTGTTAGCTCGCAAGAGGCCCCTCCAGCGTAGACCGCGCTGGAGGGGCAAGAGAGGCCGCAGGAGTGATCGGCCTCGAGGGAGGAGAGCCTGACCATAACGGCACACGTTGGCACTCACAATTGATCCGGCGGAAGGGTCGGTTACCAAATAGGCGCATGCACACTATACAAAGGTTGGGCTGCCAGTCGGGCCGACTTTGGCGGCACCTGGCGTCTGTCGCAGAACACCGGCCGACTTCAACCGGCCGGTTCGCCGATGGCTGCGATCCGCGGAACCGAATTGGGCTCGTCCTCCCCTCTATCGCCCACGCGATAATCTCGCTATGCTCCATCGTGAACTGGCAAAGCTAATGCGCATGTCAACGAGGAACATGTGGTAGAGCAACCGCCAACAGTGATGGTCATCGACGATGATCCGGGAGTGCGGGACTCATTAGGCAAGCTACTTCAATCGGCGGGCTTTCGGGTCAGCCTATTCGGTTCGGTGAGCGAATTTCTCGCGGCGCAACGGCCAGAGGGACCCGCTTGCCTGGTGCTGGATGTGCGGCTTCCCGGCCAGAGTGGACTCGAACTGCAGCGCGAACTGGCAGGTGCCAAAAGGCAGTTGCCAATCATCTTCATTACCGGACATGGTGACATTCCAATGTCGGTGCAGGCAATGAAGGGTGGCGCGATCGAATTCCTGACAAAGCCATTCCGAGAGCAGGATTTGCTTGAAGCGATTCAGCTTGGTCATGCCCGTGACCAAGCGCGGCTTGAGCGGGAACGAGCTATCGCAGAGCTTAAAGTTCGTTTCGAAACGTTGACGCCGCGGGAGCGTGAGGTCATGGCGTTCGTGGTGACCGGGCGGTTAAACAAGCAGATCGCAGCCGATCTCGGCGTGAGCGAAATCACGGTAAAAGTTCATCGCGGCCAAGTCATGCGCAAGATGCGGGCCTCGTCCTTGCCTGACTTGGCGCGCATGGCCGACCAATTACAGCTGACGCCGACAAAGCCGCATAACCCGGGTCGCGTTGCCTAGCGCAAACGCTCAACCTGCATCCGCCGTAATGATCCGATGCGTCTCACCACCGATCATCAGGGCGCCTGTTAGGCTCGACGTCTGTCCTGTTTTCCATCCGAAGCGGCATTCCACTCACGATGAGGCGGCAGGATGAGCCGGCGCAATGAAGCGAAAGACAGCGCCACGTGGCACGTTATGGCTCGCCCACAATCGTCCGTTATGCGCTTCGATAATCGACCGGCAGATCGACAGCCCAAGCCCCAAACCGCTCGGTTTCGTGGTGTAGAAAGCTTCGAACACGCGGTCAAGAGTCTCTGGCGCGAAGCCAGGACCTGAATCTCGCACCTCGACTGACACGCTATCCGGTTCGTTACGGGTGCTGATGAGCAATTCTCGCTCCTCTTCGCCGACGTCTCGCATCGCTTCGATGGCATTGATGATCAAGTTAAGCAATACCTGTTGCAGCTGGACCCGATCTCCCTGGACAGGCGGCAAGCCTTCTGCGAGTTGCGTCCGCACCGCGACGCTATTGTTTGCGGCCTCCGCACGCGTGAGAGCAATAATCTCGAGGATGGCATCGTTGATCGCTACGGCGTCCTTTCGTGCGGGCGCCTTCTTAATGAGTGCGCGGATTCGCCCGACCACCTCGCCTGCGCGATTCCCCTCCCTTACAATAAGAGAGAGCACGTCATCCAGCTCGCGAAGGTTCGGTGGCTCGGCGCTTAGGAAACGCCGAGCGGCTAACGCGTACGTGACTGCCGCCGTGATCGGCTGGTTCACTTCATGGGTGATCGAGGCCGTCAACTGGCCCGTCGTCGCGACGCGGTTGGCATGCGCGAGCTCCAGTTGCGCCTCACGGTAGCGCCGCTCGCTTTCGCGAGCTTCTGCCTCTACTGTACGCAATGCTTCCTCGGCGCGCTTGCGCTCCGTCACATCGATCTGGGTAGTGACAATCTCGACTAGTTCTCCGCTCGCGGCAAACGCAGGACGGCCGATTACTTCGATGTGTTTGGTTGTCCCATCGGGGAGCACGATCCTGTACGCAGCCTTGTAGTCTCTTTTCTCGCTCACCGCGCGTTCAACTTCTCCGTACAACGCACCCCGGTCGTCGGGGTGGACCCGTTGGAATATGGCTTCGCGGGTCGGAACACCCTGCGCCGGGTCAAATCCCCAGATGCGGTATGTCTCCTCCGACCCATATAGAATCGCCGTCACGTTGTAGGCCGCCACACCGCTGTGACTCAGCCTTTGTGCTTCCGCCAGATAGGTTTCGCTGCGACGTAGCCGCTCTTCGGCCTTCTTTCGCTCATCGATGTCAACAGAAACGCCATGCCACTGGACGATGCGTCCCAGTTGATCGCGCAGGGGCTCCGCACGAGTATGGTGCCAACGATACTCGCCGTCGGACCTACGCACACGGTGCACAGCCTCGTGGGACGTGCCGGTCTGAACTGCCCGATAGAAATCCTGTGCAGTTTCCGGAAGGTCGTCCGGGTGCAGGAATGCCTCCCAACCACGATGCTTAAAATCCTCCTGTTGCGTGCCGGTATAGTCCAGAATGCGCTGATTGACGTAGGTCGGTTCGCCGTCGGGCCCCGCCGACCAGAGAAGGCTCGGTACCGTATCGATGATTTGGCGGTGCCTGTATTCGCTCTCTCGCAGTGCTTGCTCGGCCCGCTTTCGCTCCGTCAAATCGAGGACGAACGCGACGCCCTCGTCGCCACCCTCTTCGAACAACGCGCCTCCAATAAGCACGGGAACGCGGCTGCCGTCTTTTCGGAAAAACTCTTTCTCATAAGGCTGAGCTACCGTATTGGAGTATAGCTCCCGTAGGGCGCGCTCGTCGTGCTCGTGCCATTCCGGTGGGGTCAGGTCCGTCCAGCGTACACGACCTGAAAGAAGATCGTCCCGATCATGTCCTACGAGACGAAGAAACGCGTCATTGGCCTCAAGGACCCGACCTTCCAAGCCTGTAGTGAAAATCCCGATGATATTGGAATCGACCAAGCGCCGGATCTTCGCTTCGCGTTCCCGCAATGCCCCTTCGGCGCGCTTGCGGTCGCTCATGTCGATGACAAAGACGACTCCCTCGTCTGCCTTTCTCTCGAAAAATGCGCCGCCGACCAGAACCGGGACACGGCTGCCGTCTTTGCGGCAATACTCCTTTTCGTAAGGTCTGCAGGTTCCGGTCAAGCTCAGCTGGGCCAACGCATCTTCGTCGGCAAGAACCCACTCGGTGGGTGTCAATTTTGTCCAACGCATCCGACCGGAGGTAACGTCATCGTGGTCGTAGCCCAGCATCCCCAGAAAGGCATCATTGGCTTCGATGATCCGGCCCCGAGAATCTCCGATAAAAATGCCGATGATGTTCGAGTCGACCAGGCGTCGAATCCTAGCCTCCCGCTCCTGGAGATCGTTGAACAGGCGCGCGTTTTCGATCGCGATAGCCGCCTGATCGGCGAAGGTCTCGAGAAGCGCGATCTGTTGATCGGAGAACGGTCGGACCTCCATTCGCCGTACTAGAATTATCCCAACGGGGGTACCTTCGCGCAATAACGGCGTGCCAAGCGTGGTATGGTGGCCCTCGCGTTTTGCGTTACTGCTGCCCACCGGGTACTCGCCCTCCTCTGCAGCGAGATCATGGACATGAATGGTCCGACGATCGCATGCGGCCCGTCCGGTCACCGTGTCTCGATTTACGGGAACGCCCTGATAGGCATGGATAACCACTGGAATTTCCCCGTATGAAGCTGCCAACCGAAGAAGGTTGTCCTCCAGGCGGAAGATCTCCACATTGTTCGCATCGCACAGGCGGGCGGCATTTTCGGCCACCGTGTCCAGCACCGACTGAATCGGCGAGTTCGAGATCAGCCGCAGCATCTCGGAGGTGGCGCGCTGCTGCATCTTCGCCTCGGCGAGGCGCTCACGCGCGTCGGCGATCTCTCGTCTGGATACTTTGAGCTCCTGTTCGAGATCGGCGCGGGTCTTGCGAGCCCGACCAACGCGCGCCTTCGCTTCAGTCAAGTGAAGCTTGCGACCTCGCGTTCGGCTCTTCGCTATGCTGCGAGACAAGGTCATCTCCATCGCCGGACTAGCCCCTGTTGGTGATCACAGCCGGTCGCGGGGCTAAACTGCGCAAGGGGCGCGGCGCCCAGATGTCGAATAATCAATCATAGTGCTCTCGGCATCCTCGGAACGGAGCACAAATCCGCAGGAAGGCATATCTGGCGGCGTAAGCATCCCCCGAATGATCAATGCCCTCTTGGAGGAGTTTGATCCGGCCCGGAGGCCTTTGCTTATTTCATGTGGAATTTTGGCCTGTTGCGCCTTTAAGAGACGGGTCGGGCTCGATTGTCCAAATCTGGCTACTTCGGAATCGGCAATTTGCGCGCACTTTGCTAAATTGGCGGACACAGCTCCGCTAATCGCCTTCGGCGATCGAGGGGTGGTTCGCATGGCGTATCATGATACCGCCACGACAATGCCTTTTGGTGTCCGCGGTTTTGAGGAGCTGCGGCGCCGTTCACCGCGACAACGCGTTTCGCCACGGTCGAGAACTGGACGGCGCGCCGTCGCCAGGAGCGCGTCCATAGTAAACCGGGTGCGGTGATGGGACTCTTGGAGCGGTCTGCGAGCTCGCTCGACACTATCGCGGGGCACGCTGAACACGTTTATTCGGTTGCCGAGGGGGCAGCGCCTCCGCTGGGGATACAACCGGTATCAAGCTCCTGGCAAAGATCAGCAAAAAAACACGGCCTCGATCCACTCGATAGCCAGGCGCCACGCATCCTCACGCCTGCTGAGCTGAAACATTTTCGCGAACCGCTGGATAAGCTCATCTTCACTGCCCGGCAGGAGATAGATGAATTGTACGAGGTGGTTCGTGAGGCTGGATACACCGTCTTGCTCTGTGATAGCTCGGGCGTCGCAGTCGCGCATCGTGGTGAAAACGCGCTGGCAAGCCAGTTCCAATATTGGGGAACCTGGCTCGGCGGGGTTTGGTCCGAGGAGGTGGAGGGCACAAACGGCATCGGCACCGTCATCGCCGAAGAGCGGCCTGTCACCGTTCACAGAAGCCAGCATTTCAGGTCCAGACACATTAACTTGAGCTGCTCTGGCGCGCCGGTGTTCGGGGTCGATGGGCGACTGATTGCAGTCCTGGACGTCTCTGCCATCGATCCTGAACTCTCCGAACGAGCGCACGCGCTGACCGGCGTGCTCACGGTACGATCGGCGCGCGCGATAGAAGAACGATTTTTTCGTGAGCAGTTTCGTCGAGAGTGGATCGTCGCGGTAGCGCCGCCGGAAGGAGGCGCTTCAGATATGCTGCTGGCGGTTGCCGGCAACCAACGCATCGTCGGCGCAAACCGGGCCGCGCGCACGTCCCTCATGCTCGATGATCGCGGGCTCCATGCAGGTACCAGCTTGTGGTCGATTTTCGAGCGAAACATCGACCTCTTCCGGCGCCAGGACCCGACCGATATCGCTGCGCGATTGCTGATCGCCGGCAGTAATGACAGCCGGCCAGCGCTTGTGACTCCACCCGGTCACCCCATGACTGACGCCAACCTGCACACGCGCCCGCGCCTGGGCTCGATCGATATTTCAAAGCTGCCACCAGCACCGCAAGCACAGGGCGGATTGTCGCCCGGAGCGATGCGTCGGGTGCGGGAATTCGTCGAAGTGCATTTGGGCGAAAGCATCGATCTGTCGACGCTGGCTGGAGTCGCCGGACTATCAGTGCATCATTTTGCGCGACAATTTAAGCAATCCGCCGGGATGCCCCCGCATGCCTATCTCACGCAAAAGCGAATCGAACGTGCCCAGGAGATGTTGGTTCAAACGGATCTTCCGTTAGCGGAAATTGCGTTCGCCGTGGGCTTTTTCGACCAAGGTCATCTGGCGCGTCATTTCCGTCATATGCTCGGCACTACCCCTCGAGAGTTTCGGTGGTCGCAGCGCTAGAAACAAACGACGTTTTGGATTCGGCTTGTGTTTCAATTATTTGCCATTCGGGCAACCGTCCGTTCAAGCTTTCGCTCTGCCTGATGATTTCGCCACCCTTCGCCCGGTTTGCCGCGCCCGAACGCTCGTCTGTTCGAGGATTCGCCTAGCCAAAATGAGATCGGGTGTAGTGAGACCTTCGGAGAACCGACTGTAGACGGGACTGATCAAATCATGGGCCCTCTGCACTTCGTCGCGCCCTATCCAGATATGCGCAAGTTCCAATCCAGCACGCAATTCGAACGGCAGCTCTGATTCTTGCCGTGCCTGCATCATCGCCTTCGCAAAAAACTCCTCTGCCAAGAGACTCTCGGGCCCGTCCCCGGACGCGAACGCCGAGCCTTTCGCCAGGAAGAATGCGGGCAGGTGAAGAGGCTTCTTGGCCTTGATAACAGCGGCAATCGATCGATCGATAAGCGTCAATGCTTCCGCGCGCGCGTTTTGCTTCGCCAAGCTAACCGTTAATTCAGAGATATAATCGCTCGTCAGTACTTCGTGCCGGTGAATTGCAAGTTTCTCCAAACTCTCTTGCAGAAGTTGTATGCCATCTGCCATTCGGCCGACACGGACCAAGTAGCGGCCCCTAAGCCCCAAAGCGACCGCACGAGCTGGTGCCAACGAATAGCTCTCAGCGGTATGCTCAAGCTTTGAAAGATTAAGTTCGACCTGCTCTAAATCGTCGATCCAAAAATAGAGCCGCATCGGGTGGGTGAGCGACCGAAACAGTCCAATTGGATGCCCTGACCTTGCGGCCTCCTCAATGTTCATTTTGGCACAGTCGACGGCTTGGTCGAGATGGCCAGAGAAAAAAAGTGAATGGGTAAGAACGCTAAGCGAAGAACTCCGAAAATCGAACAAGTATTGGCTCGCGTTGAACCGTCGGAGCTGAGGCAAGCCATGCAATGACCGTTTCAGATGCTCTTGCGCCCGCAGTTGGTCAGAACGCAGACAGTATGCTGCCCCCAGCATGGAATCAGCGATGGCCGCATCGTCTGGACTTCCGGTTTTCCGTGCGACGGCCTCGCTACGAAGCGCGAGTTCATACGTTCCTGCCGCGTCGACAATGCCATGAAGATACATCGACATTCCGCTAAGTAGAGACAAATGCAGACGCGTATCTTCATGCCGCTGCCCAAAGTTCAGCGCTGCATGGAAAGCCTCGCGAACCCTCTCACTATTCCCTTCGGTATACATAAGCGACAAAGCCAGCGCTGCCTGAATCTTCATCTGATGCCGAGGATCGCAGTCCGGCGTCATCCGGTCGATCGCCTTCTCCATCCATGTTCGGCATTCCAAAAGAAGCCACATGGCCAGGAGTAGCTGCGAAGCTGCAGCCGCCAATCTTATGGCTTTAAGGTCGTTTCCATTGGGACCAAAGCTCCATTCAAGCGCGGCGCGGATATTTCCAAGATGGTCTCGCACGGCGTTGGCTGCCGCTTCTGTGGACTCCAGATCGAAGAGGTTGACCGGGTTGCCTTCCAGCATTTGAATCGAGAAGCTCGCGTGCCGCTCAGCAATAGAATCTTGCTCGCCACTGGTGGCCAACTTCTCCAAAGCGTAGGCGCGCGTCGTATCAAGCAACCGGTAGCGCGGTCCCCGAGAGCTGGTCCAAACCTCAATCAGGGATTTATTGACGAGATTTACTAACGCACCCGCGATCTCAGACCTGTCTATCCCCACTTCCTCCGCCACGGCGAGCGCTGCCTCCAGCGTGAAGTGCCCCACGAAAATTGCGACACGTCGCAAGAGGACTCGTTCGATCTCCGAAAGATGGTCGTGGCTCCAGTCCAGCGTTGCGATGAGCGTTTGATGCCGTGGATTTGCGGTTCGTCGGCCGAACTTCAAGAGATCGAGGCGTGAACCCAGTCTTTCCACCGTGTTCCCGACGCCAAAGATAGCGGCCCTTCCGGCGGCGAGCTCGATGGCGAGCGCAATGCCGTCAAGCTTGCGGCAAATCTCGGCAACCATGGGGGCTTCGTCGTCACCGAGCGAAAAGTCGCCGCGGCGAGCACTGACACGCTCAGCGAACAACCGTGCAGCCGGATGGGCAAGCACCTCTGACGCGGTCTGTCCCGGCTGCTGCTCTGGCGGGCAATCCAGTGGACAAAGACGAAGTACGTTTTCACCAGGGACGTGCAACGCCTCCCTGCTGGTCGCAATTATGTAGACGTCGGTGGTATTTTGAAAAATATAGTCGGCGATCTCTGCGGTTTTCTCGATCAGATGCTCGCAACTATCAAGAATGATAAGCCCCCTGCGAGGGCGTAGAAATTCAAGCAACGCTTCCTTTGGATCGACTAACTGCGGACCGAGCCCGATCGCAGAAGCGATGGCGCCTATGACCTGCTCCTTGTCGCTAACTATCGAAAGGTCGACAAAGGAAGCCGCACCGGAGAAGCGCGCCAGCACCGAGTGTCCGACGGCCAGAGCAACCGTCGTTTTGCCTATGCCGCCGGCACCCAGAATCGTGATCAGACGTTCCGTCTGGAGCCTGACTTGAATTTTACGAACAACATCGTCGCGACCGACCATGCGGCCCAGTGCGGGCGGCAGGTTGGACAATCCCTCAGACGCGCCACCCCTGTCGCGGTCCGCGGGAAGACGCGTGATCGGCGCGATGAAGCTATAGCCGCGCCCCTGGATATTCGCGAAATACTTGTCGCCGAACTGACCGTCGCCAAGTGCCTTGCGCAGCGCCGATAGATGGACGCGAAGACTGCCTTCCTCGACCGTTACGTCAGGCCACGCCTTTGCGATCAGCTCGGCCTTCGCGACAACCTCACCCGGCTTTTCGAGAAGAGCAATCAGGATGTCGTAGGCCCTGCCGCCAAGCGGAATGACCTGGTCTGCCTTCTTGAGAGAGCGCTCGGCGACATTCAGCTCGAATGGGCCAAACCGGAGCCGGATTGCACCCGGTGAGCCAATTTGTTGAATCGACATGAGTTATTCCGCCAAGATCTTCGACGATTCGATCGTTCGCCGTCAGTCTTGTGCAAATTGTAAGGGGCGGACGATTCGAGGACAAATAAATTGGAGTTTATTGATCCGCGTTGCGGGGCGCGCAATCGTCGAAGCCACGGAGCAGGGCCGGTCGATGAATGTTTCATTCGCCAGGCGGCGTCTGAGCATGGCCTTAGGCCGCTTGCACCCCGCCCCATCAAATGTTAGCCGAAACCTCCTCCAGCAACAAGCGGTCAGTGTAACGAGTTGATGGCGCTATCGGGCCGGTATGAGCCGTTCAATACCTGCGTGGCCAACCGTAGATCGGAAGTATCAAACCCCTCTCGAAATTTCGCGTGAGTGGCCTGTAAGGTCCGCCACGCGGCCTCCTTTCGCCCGGCCGACTTTTCGACAATTGCAAGGCTGGTCGCGGCCCTGAGCGCCCACGACAAGCTCGCTTGTCTGTCCGATAGTTCGAGCGCACTGAGAAAATACTGCCTGCCAACTGCAAGTCCCTCGTCGTTGCCAAGGGCCAGTTCGCCCCTGATACGACGCAGCTCCGGAGCGTACCATTGGGTATCGTCAAGATTGACCTTCGCTCGTTCGAAGACAGCAAGTGCTTGCCGGGGCCGACCGGCGACCGCCGTACATCTTGCAAACTCTGCTTGCAGGATCCAATTGAAGACTCCATAGCGCGCCGCTGACAACTTCTCCAAACCGCGGTAGAGCGTCGCCGAAGCTGCATCGCCCTCGCCCCGCCTGACTCTGCAGAGAGCCTGCATGCTGAGGCCAAAGCCGTGATAGCTCTCCACGGCGTATTTTCCAGCGTAGTCGACAAGTTCGTTGGCGAGCGCTTCAGTCTCGAGATCGTCCGGACTTGTCAGGTACGTGTTGAAGCTTGCCCAGGCGAGCGCCACGCAGAGCGGTACCGCGTGATCTAGTTGGCGTGCCTCAGCGATCGACATCAGGCTAAGGCGCCGCGCCTGATCAGGACAGCCCCGGAGCCAGGCCAGGTTGGCCAATACGGCCAGGGCGTCGACTTTCCGATCGTAGCCAAACCGCTTGATGAGAGATTGTCGAGACGCTTCATCATCGCGATGCAGGGACAATTCGAAATGAGTTTCGGCCTGCAATATTCGCCCAATGTGGTGGTATGTTACGCCGCGCATGTAATTGGCCGTTGCGATCGCGCCACGATTGCCGCTCCCCTCAGCGACATCGCCGCATCGATCTGCCAATTCTGTTGCCTCGGCATAACTTGGAACCCGTATCTGGTGAGCCCAGAGAACAAGCAGAGAATCGAGCTGGCATTCGGTGTCGTTGAGGCACTCGGCAAGAAGGCGCGCTTTCGCCCAGCTCGCGTACGACTCTTCGGTCATACCATCTGTAAACATCATGCAACTGGCGAGTGCGGACTGAATTATCATTTCTTGCCGGGAGCCGGCACTTGCATCGTCGAGTCGACTGATGGCTTTCGTCATCCACTCCCGGCATTCGGTAAGAAGAGCAATTGCCATCCAGGTGCTTGCCGAGGCGGCAGCAAGTTCAACGCCAATTTTCGCATCACCCTCGATTGAAAAAGCCCAGTTCAGGGCGGCTCTGAGATTGTCGACCTCGCCCCCAAGCGCCCTGAGCCTTTCAGGCATATCCATTGAAGCGCCTTGTTTGAACAAGTCGAAGAAGTAGAGGGCGTGGCGCCGGCGACAGTGGTTTCCTTCATCGCTTTTGGCAAGCCGCTGTGAAGCAAAAGCAAGAGTGGTGTCGAGTAGACGCAGCCGCCCTTCCTGCCCTCGAGCGGCAATCATCGATTTCGAACGAAGCTCCCAAAGGCAATCCGAGACATGTGCTTCATCTATCATCTCGTCAGCGACAACAGCGACCGCAGCTTCGAACATAAATCCGCCGGCAAAAACACTAAGCCGGCTCAGTACGCGCTTCTCTGCTTCACCGAGCAGATCATAGCTCCACTCCAGCGCGGCGTTTAAGGTCTGGTGCTTCGGCAGGGCCGTTCTACGCCCCACCCATGACAGGTTTAGTCGGTCGTCGAGCAAGCTCGCGGTCTTGCTGAGGCCAAATATGTCAACCCTGCCGGCTGCGAGTTCGATCGCCAATGGAATTCCATCAAGCCGCCGACACATTCCCGCGGCAATCGGCGCATCCGCATCGACCAACTCGAAGGCACCTCGCACGGCCCGCACACGGTCGACCAGCAGTTGAACCGCGGGATATTGCAGGGCATCGTGTGCCGACACGCTGCGGTCTTCAGGAGGGCATTCAAGCGGGCAGAGTTCATAGACATGCTCACCTTCAACACGCATCGCCTCCCGGCTGGTAGCGAGCAAATGCAGTGTCGGGACACGGCGAATCAGTTCTTCTGCCAAAGCCGACGCCCCGTCGATAAGGTGTTCGCAACAGTCGAGAATGATGAGCGTTGGCCTATCCTGCAAACGGTCGATCAAGGCTGGTACGACATTATTTGTTTGTACCGACACACCGAGTGCCGCGGCCACGGCTGGTGCGACGAGCCAAGCGTCGCTGAGAGCACTCAGGTCGACGAAATGAAGCTCGCCATTGAAGGTAGCGCTCATCTCATGGGCAACTCCCACAGCTACCGTGGTTTTGCCGATGCCACCAGGACCGACGATCGTCACAAACTTCTGCTCGGCCAGTTTCATCTGGATTGCGGCGAGCGCCTCTCTTCGTCCGAGCATCCGCATCAAGCGCGCAGGCAGTTGGGACCTCGAGGATGGCTTGAGATCCCCCGGCGTTGGCGAGGAGAGTGACGTTACCGGAACAACGAAGCTGTATCCCCGCCCGGGCACGTTCGCGATATATCGCCTGCCAGGGTCAGTCTGAGCGAGAGCCTTCCGTAGTGCCGAGATATGGACGCGCAGGCTGACCTGTTCGGCTCCTCTCTTTGGCCAGACGAACTCGATCAGAGCTCTCTTGTCGACGACCTTGTTTGCCTGCTCCACTAGGACGATCAGGAGATCCATGGCGCGCGCGCCAAGCGGCACGACCTTGGAACCATTTGTCAGAAGTCTGCTTCCGATCGACAGCTCGAAGGGGCCGAAGCTCAGGACTTTCCCCTGCTGACCGCTCATGGGATGTTCTCGCCCGCGCTGGTTCTCGAGGCTTCGCCATGGATTCCGCGCTCGCGTCGCCAGCGGGCCGGACTTTGACCAAAGGCCCGTCTAAAGAGCCTGCATAGATGAGCTTGGTCCGAAAAGCCAACGCTCAAGGCTATTTCGCTCAGCGATGCCTCGTTGGTCATCATTAGATGGCAGGCTCTCTCGAGACGCCTTTTCACCACGTAGGCATGCGGCGACTCGCCAACGGCCAGTTTGAATTTCCGAGAGAAGTGCGCCTTGCTTCGACGCGCGACCGCACTGAGATCCCGAATGTGAATGGTGCGGTGTAAATTGCTGTCAACGTAAGCTCGCACGCGAGCGACCTGCCATGCCGCCAGACCGCCTTCTGTGGAGCCGTTAGCGCCTGAACAGCGTTCAATCTCCGCTTGCAGGATGTGCGATGCTGTGACCAACGACGCCTTGGCCGCCTCCCGATCACGCGCGAACTCTCGCGTCGCGGTTTCAAGCAACTGGGCCAGGCTGCTCGCAACAAGGTGGAACTGCTGGCCGGCTGCCAGAGAAGAGTCGGGTCCAATTTGAAGTCCTTCCATGATCACTCCCTCGACGAACTCTATCCGAGGCTTCGGGTCGGCGAGAGAGTGCAGCAAGGAGCCCGCCTTGGCTTGTTAAGTAGCGTTCTGAACTGTTAAAGATGGGCAAATGCCCTTTCCATGAGCAAACGCTCGGATCGAATGAAATACTGTTTATTTTCAATTCGTTGCCGGCGCGACGGGGCCCCAGTCGCGGACCGATCGCCGACAACAAGAGCTGTGCGGAACGCCTTAGGCTGGCTCAGATCCAACGCGCTACAAGGGAAACGAGGATGCAGACGTACAGGGCCGCCTCCGCGAGCGGAGGATTCGCGAACATTGATCTCAATCCGAGGCGACCGACAACAAATCGGACGGCTATCAGAATCACCAACGCGAAAAACAGATATCGCACAAAGGGATCCACCAGGATGCCTCCCAAATCAATATCCCTTGGTGCGCCCATCGAATTTCCCTAAAGCAGGTTTTCCAGCCGATAGAAGAGCCCCCGGTCGCGCCTGGCCGCCGGCATTCCCTCTCCTCCGACAACCGAGACGCTGCAGGTCATTCCCGCAACGAGCGGTACCTCCGGCGGGACTTGTTCGATCCTGACACGCACCGGAATTCGTTGCGCAAGCCGAACCCAAGTAAAGATCGGGTCGACGTTTGGAAGCCCTTGTGTGCTGCTTGCCGCGTTCGCAGCACTGATGCCCCCCGTGATGCTCTCGATCTGCCCCCTGATCGGCTCTTGAAAACCCAACAGCGTCGCTTCAACTGGATCGCCGACATGGATGTTGGCGAGTTTTGTCTCCTCAAAATAGGCATCGATCCAGTAAGAATGCTCATCGATCACCGACAAGTTTGGCGTACCGGCTCGAGCAAAGTCTCCCACGCGCATCAGGAGGTTTGTGACGTAGCCGTCGACGGGAGACCGCACCTCCGTCCTTTGAAGATTGATGTCGGCCTGCGAGAGCCCTGCCTTGGCGCTCGCAAGCGCGGCTTCCGCCATTTTCGCGTTGCCGTCGAACACCTGCTTCTCCTCAATCGAGGTCGACAGCGTCGTAAGAATCGCGCGCCGGGCGTTCTGCGCCTTCTTGACTGCGAGGTCGGCCTCTCGGGTCAAGATCGTCGCCTTGGCATTGTCCAGCGCCACCTCGAAATCAAACTTTTCGATGACGTAGAGCACATCTCCCTTGTGAACATGCTGGTTGTCGTTTGTTCGCACCTCAACAATCTGCCCCGATATCTGTGGTGCAACGTTTGCGACCTGCACACGGACCATACCATCGCGCGTCCACGGAGATGTCATGTAAATCCGCCAGCCATGGCGTGCGACAACAAGCGCCGCGACGACAAGTACGCCGGTGGCAACATAACGGAACGCCTTGAGCGCAGCCCGCCTTCTCGTCTTCAGTGCAACGACCATGGAACATCTCCTTTCCTGACCGAGCCATGGTCACAGAAGTGCCGGATCCTTCGCTGCTCGTGCGCAAGCACCAGCCCTGCCGTCCAGAGATCCGTCGCCGCCGCCAGAAGCGCCTCGCGTGCCTCGATTTGACTTCCGCGCATCCGTCGGAGAACCGACCTGGCGCCAGCTAAAAGTCTTCGGCTGTTGCCGGACCAAAGAGCACGTTGCAATTGATCAATCCTCGAGCGGATTGCCGGGTCGTCCGAGCTCTGCACCAAATGAAGGTGGGCCGACGCCGCAGCAAGCGACAAGTCATTGATCGAAAGGAGGGCCTTGAGCACTTGCCGACGCGGCCGGCGTGCGCCGGCAGCCGACGTGACGTAGTCGGCGACCCGGGACGCCAAATCACACTCCAGCGCTGGCAGGCTGCACTCGGTGCCCGAAACGGATGTCGTCAAGCTTTCCTGTGTCGCTTTGACGACCGCATGCTGCTTGTCGAGCGCGGACACCGGCCACACCAGGCGGGAGGCCAGAAACACCACCCCGAGGGCGAGAGCGACGAACACGCATTCGGAATAGAAAGTGAGCGGGTTATAGACCTGAGGGTTGGACGGCGCGAGCAGGACCAGGAAAATGATATTCATGATCAGACCGATGCCGCCAATCGCAGGACGGACACTGAGCAAACAGCCAAAAAACACGACGGGCGCGATTGCAACGGCAAGTCTCAAGAAATCCTGCGACTCCGTCAGGACGTAGAAGCGTACGATTCCAGCGCTCACCGAGGCGAGCGCGAAGCTCACCATAGCTGCTACCGCGAATTTTGAAGGATTTGGCATTGTGGTGCTGAGCGCGCACAGGATCGCTGTAATCGTCAGGGCAGCAACGGATGCGGGCCAGCCGGCAAACACGAGGAATGTCGCTCCAGCGACTAGCGCAATTCCGATGCGCGTTGCGTTGCCCAATGCAACTGCAAATTCCCCGCGATGCGGCAGGCGTATGTCACGCGCGGGCTCAAGCCCTTCGCGCAAAGACAGCAGTCCGTCATCGAGAAGGCTTTTCGATTCCACGAAGCGGATAGCCTGTTGAAGCTGCCAAACCGCCCCGATCACAACATCCGGGCGGGACAGCTCGGTCTCACGCAGCTTTGTCAGGAGGTTAGGTGCCTCGGAGTGGTGATCGTCGATAACGGCAAGACATTGATCTCTGATGGTGACGGCCAACGGATCTCCGTGGGCAAGCAAACGCAACAGCCGAACCTGCTGGACGATCTCGACGAGCGCGAGCATGGCGCTCCTTGCGCCCGCAGCCCGATGCTGCCCGTCCGCCATATCGTGAGCGACGATATCGACCTGATCTCTCAATCCCGAGATTTGTGCAAGGAGTTCTCCCGCATGCTCGGACTTCTCCTCGTTCCCACTCAGCACAACGCGCACATAACTTCGAATATCGGCCCAGATATCGTTTATTCGGCGCTCCAATCCGCGCCACACCGGCGGTGATCCGAAGACATCATTTATCAAGGTCACGCACAGGATGCCGATCGTGATCGCAGCCATTCGGTCGGTCATCGTCGTGAACACATTCTGCGGAGTATCGATGTTAACGAGGGTAATGATTGCGACCGTGTAACCGGACAGTACCGCAGCGTAGGCTTGATAGCCGCGGAGGTAGCTTGCGAGGAATACACAAACGCATATCCAGCAAATGAAAGCGCCGAGCATTCCGATCCGCTCGCCGGCAAAGAGGCCGGCGATCACGACTGACATGGTAGCGCCAATAAGTGTGGCCGCGATCCTGTTGGCTGCCTTGGCAAGCGCCGCGCCACGCGTCGGCTGCGCCAGAATTGCCACCGTAACGGCTGCCGATGAGGCTCCTCCAAGCTGCAGCCAAAACGCGACGTAAAGCGCGATTACGGCCGCCAACCATATCCTGAAGGCATAGACCCATATGTGAACCGGTATTACCATGCGCGAACGTCATGTGCTCTCAAGGGACGGCTCTGGTCCTCCGCAATGAACTGGAATGCCTTGGGAAAGCGCCACGCCCCCCGTAGAAGCTCGCCCCCCATCATGTCCCTGCTCCTACCTCCCGCAGTCACCGGGAGAGATTTACCTTCGCGAGGTCGACAAGCTGGGCCGCCCGACCATCGAGAACGGCCCTCATCATGTACATCCCAAAATGATAGGCTTGATCCAGTGTGGTCCTGGGTGGCATGGCAAGCTCCTGCCGAGCACTCATCACATCGACGAGAACCGGTCCCTTGTGCGCCAGTGCTGCCTCGATGGCGGCCTTCAACTCCCGCGGCTTTTCAACCCTGATGCCGCGGACGCCCATGGCTTCCGCCATCAGGGCAAAGTCGGGGTTCTTGAGATCACAGCCTGTGTCCAGGAATCCGTTCGCTTTCATCTCCATCTCGACAAAGCCGAGCGTTCCATTGTTGAGGACGATGACCTTTACTGGAAGTCCCATCTGGGTCAGCGTGATGAAGTCTCCCATCATCATGCTGAAACCGCCGTCGCCCGACATTGAGATAACCTGGCGCTTCGGATAGGTCGCCTGTGCGCCAATTGCTTGCAGCATCGCATTCGCCATTGATCCGTGATTGAACGATCCAATAATGCGGCGCCTGCCGTTGACCTTGAGATAGCGTGCAGTCCAGATAATCGGCGTTCCGACATCACAGGTGAAGATCGCATCATCGGCCGCCAATTCGCTGACCACGCGGGTGACATATTGGGGATGAATGATGTCGCCGTTCGGACCGCTCTCTGCCAAGGCGTCGAGGTCTCTGCGCGTTCTCTGGTAATCGATCAGCGCATCGCTGAGATGACTTGAATCCGTCTTCTCCTTGATCGAAGGTAGCACGGCATCGAGCGTGTCCTTGACATTGCCGAGCAAGCCTAGATGAAGCGAGCAGCGATTGCCGAGCGCTTCAGGCCGCATATCCACTTGAGCAATTTTTGCATGCTCCGGATAGAACGCCCGGTATGGGAAGTCGGTACCGAGCATCAAGAGCGCATCGCAATTCTTCATGGCGACGTAGCCGGATGCAAAGCCGACCAGGCCCGTCATTCCCACGTCGTATGGGTTGTCGTATTCGACAAACTCCTTGCCGCGAAAGGCATGCACGATCGGAGCCTTCAGTTTGCGGGCAATTTCTATGACCCCTGCATGGGCGCCTGCACACCCAGCGCCGCAGAACACGGTGACCCGGGATGCTTTATTGAGAAAGTCTGCCAGATGCCCGATATCGGCCTCGCTTGGCCGCAAAACAGGCGCGGTGGGTGCTATCCATTCCGGAACGTCGTCATCAATCTTCATCAGTGCGACGTCGCCGGGTAGCACAACAACTGCAACACCACGTTTGGCGATCGCGACCCGTATTGCACGTTTCAAAATCTGCGGAAGCTGCTTGGGATTGGAAACCAGCTCGACGTAATGGCTGCAATCCCTGAACAGGTTTTCCGGATGGGTTGACTGGAAATAATCGATCCCGATTTCGCTGCTGGGGATGTGGGCCGCGATCGCCAGAACAGGCACGCCGTTGCGCTGACAGTCGAACAGGCCGTTGATCAGATGAAGGTTTCCTGGACCGCAGCTCCCCGCGCACACAGCAAGGCTGCCGGTAAGATGAGCTTCAGCGCCCGCCGCAAAGGCCGCGGCCTCCTCATGCCGCATGTGAATCCAGTCGATGGATTTTCTTCGCCGCAGCGCGTCAGTAAAGCCGTTCAGCGAGTCTCCCACAACTCCATAGACGCGCTTCACGCCAGCCTTCTCGAGAGCTTCGACCAAATATCCAGATGCAGTTCTGCTCATCGAATTTTCTTTCCTATCACAAGAACGACTCCCGCTGAGGGTCTCCACGGGACGGGGGTGCCGCAGAGACCCTCTCGGCGGAGCGAGGGACTCGACGCTTCGCCGCTACGGCGAGGGTGCTTTCAGCCCCCTAGCAGCTATGGTCTTCGAGAACCTTCAGATCGCTCACGGAGTAAGAAAGTGAGTAACGAAACCCGGACTCGATCCTTTTTGGCGCGAGCGCATGGAGTTCTTCACCTTTCGCTTCCGGAAGGTTAAGCTCGCCCTTCCCGATCCATGCGCCGGCGACGGTGAGATTGTCGGTGATCGACATCGCCAGTTCGTTGACCGCAGGCTTGTCCTGGTAGCCGGCCGCCAATCTCGGGAAATATCGCATCAAGACCGTGGGTCGGCTGAGGAGAGACAGTCCGTTTGCGACCGGCTTGTGCAAGGTGACGCAGGCTTCCGCAAGACGCTGGCCATGTGCGGAAAGGCTGGCGCCAAACCGGCCCCCGGACGCGACCGGCGCCGCGGCGGGACCTGAGGCCGCAAAGGATCGCGTCTGGAAAATGCTACCCATTTTCTTTGGAAAACCCTGCGTCCAACCGCGCGCCAGCGCAGCGTCATTGTCTACAAAGATGTAGGGACACCACATCACCGGCACGTCGCGGTACATCGCGGCGACTAAGATAAACGCTTCGCGATACTGATAACGAGCCGGCTCGAGATGTTCGTCGTCCTGGGCCGTGAATTGCCAATCCAGAAACATCATGACGGCGTGACCGTTTGAGTTCGGATCTGTGGAAAGACCACTCGGCAATGTCGCCGCCGTCGCGTCGGGGTCCGTCCAGAACTCGACTCCAACAACGTCGCCGGCATAGTGCCAAGGTGGTGGCGGAGTTAGAGCGGCCTGGCCGAATGGCGATTTCGGAACTGTAAAGCCCTTTAGCATTCTCGTGTCCTGACGCATCTCTTTCCGCAAACAGCCTACCGACTCCAGCCACAATTGATTTGATTGAAGTGCGTTGACTTGTTTATTCCTGCCACAATCGAGAACGCGCTTGTTAGCATCACGCGCCATTTGCTAGGCGGTCAGATTTGCCAGGATCTCGATATCGGTGACCGAATAGGAAAACGAGAACCGATATCCGCGCCCCACCTTCAGTGGCCCCAGCACTTCCAGCTCTTCGCCATAGGCTTCCGGAAAACTGAGCTCACCCTCGCCACTCCAGATGTTTGTGATCAGGAGGCGGTCCGAGACGCATCGCACCAGTTCATCCACGGCTGGCTTGTCGTGCATGCCCGCGGAGAGCCGCGGAAAATATCGCCGTCCCACTACCCGGCGATCGAGCAAGCCAACAAGACGGTCTACCTTTTCACGCAAGGTGACGCGGGCTTGCACCAGCAACCGACCATGAGCGGACATGCAGGCGGCGAACCTGCTATCTTGCGAGAGTTGTGCCGAGGCCGGGCTCGGGGCGGCAAAAGTGCGGGTCTGGTGTACGGCACCGAACTTCTTTGGATATCCCTGGATCCAGCCTCTCATCAAGGCGGCATCGTTATCGGCATAACAATATGGACACCACGCTATTCGTGCCCCCTTCCACATCGCGTCCAGGAGGACACTGAATCCGCGACTCTGGTATCTGGCAGGATCGAGATACTCATTGTTCTGCGCGGTGAACTGGTAGTCCGTGAAGAGTGCAACAGAGTGGCCCGGACATTTCGTGTCAAGCTCGACACCCGTCGGAAGAGTATGGACTGACACATCGGGGTCATTCCAGAACTCGACCGCCAGAACGTCGCCTGCAAAATGCCAGGGCGGCGAAGGGACCAATGCAGCAGCGCCCAAAGGGGACCGAGGGGCGGTGAATCCTTTGAGCATTTCCTCGTCCCCACCACCAATTGCGTATTAGCCGTTCGTCACTTCAACGTGCAACGTTAGTGTTGGTGTCGTTCCCAACGCTTGGACAGACGTGCGGTGACTTGGTGGTTTGTGCACCCCCGATGTTGATGGCGAATTCGATCAGACCGAACAGCCTCACTTATCTAATCGATGCGCCGCACTCACGCTTTTGGGAAGCGGAAGGACTGCAGCGAGGTCGAAAGCTCCAAAGGCTGACGCTTTGCTACAAGCATGGGCCTCGGCGAGGGCGTATTTGTTTCTGCCGTGATCGATTACCAATGGCAGGTCCTGTAATGAATGTAGAACGCCAGAATATAGGGATGATACTTCGGCTAAGGTCCTCGCTGCAGTGGTGCGTCGCGCTGGCCCTGCTGTCCGCGACGACGTCTCCCTCCTTCTCACAAGGAACATTAGAACAACGCATGGCGTGTACGCCCGACGTGTTCAGACTTTGCAGTGCATTCATCCCCAATGCAGATGAGATAACGATTTGTCTCAGAGAGAAGAATGTCGAGCTCAGCGATGCATGCAGGGCGGCGCTCGAGGCGGGAATGAAGCAGCTTCCCAGCGCGAGCGAAAGCACCGGAGCTCGCAAACGCACCTCGAGATAGAGGGATCGGTGAGATGTCTGTTCACAAAATGAAGTTTATGCTGGTGAACGACATGGCGCCGCGCAGGCCCTCTGTCTGCACGGAGTGTTCGCGACCGCTGGAACGGGGCTACTTGCATGATCTTTCCACCTCAAAACGCTATTGCGGCATCGATTGCTACCCCCAATGGATGGTGATGAGTGGCTTTGTCGGGTTGATTGCTTCAACGAGTCCGTTCGAACTCGCTATCGCCTGGCCGAAGCTGACCGTTGATGTCGCGACAGCGCTGCTCGACAGCGCGTGGCGCGATCATGGTGGCTGATGCTCGAGACACATCCGCCTGTTCCAATCTTGTTTTGACAGGTGGGGGTGCTACTGCGCGGCGCCGACAACGCTAGTTCCAGCTCTATGACAAGGCATGTACCAGGTAAAGAATAATCTGAGGCTCACGCGGCAGTTGGTCGCTCATGTTTGCGCTCGGCCCGCCATTATCGTCGACCTTTGCGACGCGGCAGCGTTCATCGACATGCACGGCGACCGCACCCGGCTATGGGTCGCCGCGGAGACCGCCGTCAAGTGCGCCGATAGCAACCCCCGTCTGATCGACCAAGCCACCAGGACTCTCGAAAACACGCTCCGCCGTGAAGGCATGCTTGATTAGCAACTGGCCTCCTTTACGGATCAGACCCGCTTAGCCGAGCGCGCTCTTGAACCGGCACCTCTCGGGGCACCGCCGCGCAGGGTCAATCGGCTTCGCCTCACAACGATGATTGAGCATGATCCGCAGCCTGCTCGAACCGGGGTGACCAACAGGTGATGAGGAGCGCCGCCAGCGCAAGACCGGTGGGCAATACGAGCGACCACAGTCCGACGTGCGCCTGACACCAGGCGCCAAGGCCCGCCCCGGCAACAAAGCCCGCAATTGCTACTCCGGTTCGCCGTGCCCGCGTCACGGCCTTGGCGCGGCTATCGGGGTTCGTTCCGAGCCACACCTCACCAAGATCCAGGACCAGCCGGGTCAAGTTGGTCGTCATCACCGCAGTAGATGGCGCATCCTTCAGTGAGAGTTGCACAAGTGCGTTTTGTACGGCCATCGCGGAAACGCCGAGCATGGCAGCACCTATCATGATCGCCGCATCCGGATCAGTGAGGGAGCCAACCCCTATACAGATCGTGAGAAGGCCGGAAAGGAGAAGAAACTGCAGGAGCAGCAGTGGCCTCAGAGAAACAATCCTGGACCGATCGAGTCCGGCCGCCAGAAGTCGCGCTGCAACGAGCGCGATGACAAAAACGGGCACGGACAGCAAATGCGCCGCCGACGCGTGCTCGCCTGCGGTGGATCTTGCCGCAAGGATCACCAGATTACCGGTGACGTGGGCGATGAACAGGGTTCCCAGCCCGAGGAACCCAATCACGTCCACACTGCCTGCGATGACGCTCAGCACAAAGGTTAGCAACTTCGTGCGGAGCGGGTCGCTGACCGTCTCCACGGCCGAAGACCTTTTCATCAATGGTTCAAATTGTCCTCACTCCGGATAGACGGGGCGGTAGACACACGATCGGATCAGCGCGCCGATATCGGCAGGCCGCGGCACTCGCGCCAAACCTTGGTCGAAAATGCAAGCGGCAACCCGCTCGGCCACGTGCAGCGAGGTGGCAAAAATCCGTTCGCGCGGCGGATAGATGAGCTCCGCTGCGAGGTTGTCCTCGCTGACCTGTTCGGCAATGGCCTGCGCGGCGGTAAGGAACATTTCGTCGGTGACCCGCTCCGCCTCCGTCGCAAAGAGCGCCATGGCCATGGCGGGGAAGATGTAGACGTTGTTGCCCTGGTTCGGCACGAATTTCCGACCGCCAATCTCGACCGGAGGAAACGGGCTGCCGCTGGCAAAAATGGCGCGCCCCCCGGACCAGCGATAGGCTTCCTCGGCCGAGCATTCGGAGCGCGAGGTCGGATTGGAATACGGAAAGATGATCGGCCGCTGATTGAGCTCGGCCATGGTTTCGACCACCTCACGGGTGAACAGCTTCGGGATTCCGCTGACCCCGATGATGCCAGTCGGCTTCAGAGCCTTGACCGCCTCGACGAACTTCGCGATCGGCTGTCGGTCTTGTGCGAACGGACGCTGAAAATCCGCGATATCCTTCCGAGAGGTGACGAGCAGGCCATTGACATCGAAGAGGGCATTGCGGCGCCTCGCTTCGTGTATATCCATGCCGGTTTCTGCCATGGCCTTGCTGATCAGCTCTGCAATTCCTGTCCCCGCCGAGCCAGCGCCGAGAAACAGGAACCGCTGATCGGTGATTTTCTGTTTTGTGATGCGCAACGAGGCCAGGATACCAGCAAGGGCCACTCCCGCAGTGCCTTGGATGTCGTCATTGAACGTACAGATCTCGTTGCGGTACCGCTCGAGGATCGGCACCGCATTGATGTTGGCAAAATCCTCCCACTGGATGCAGCTTTTCGGGTAGAGCTGCTGCACCGCCGTCACGAACTCATCAACGAACGCCATGTATTCGCCGCCACGGACGCGGCTTTGCCGCAGTCCCAAATAGAGCGGGTCATCGAGCAGAGCCTGGTTATTCGTGCCGACGTCGATAACGACCGGCAGGCAATACTGCGGCGGCACGCCGGCACATGCCGTGCACAGCGCCAGTTTCCCGATCGGGATGCCCATGCCGCCGGCGCCGAGATCGCCCAGCCCGAGGATGCGCTCGCCGTCGGTGACGACGATGAAGCGCACGTCCTTTTCGGGCCAATTGGACAACAGCTCCTTGACGCGACCGCGCGCGCTGATCGGCAGGTAAATGCCGCGCGGCTGGCGGAAGATATGGCCGAATTTCTGGCACGCCTCGCCGACCGTCGGCGTATACACAATCGGCATGTAGGTCGCCGGATCCGACCTCAGAACCGCGTAAAAGAGGGTCTCATTGCGTGCCTGCAGATCCGACAATACGAGGTATTTGAGCAAATCGTTTTCGAGGCGGACGATCTCATCGTGTCGGCGCGCGACCTGCAGCTCAAGCGAAAGCATGGCCGGCGGCAACAAGCCTTCGAGACCGAAAGCACTGCGCTCTGCCTCCGTGAATGCGGTACCTTTGTTGAGACGCGCGTTGTGCAGCCGATCGTAACCGGTAAGCTGCTTCGAAGTCATTTTGGCTGGTGCGTTCATCGTGCTTGCTCCTTTTGTACAATTTCGAAAGTGTCTGCTGCGTGCATCCCCGAATGGATGAGCGCAGCCGCCTTGACCATGCCGGCGGCGAGTGCGGCACCGGTGCCCTCACCCTCGCCCATCCCGAGATCGAAGAGCGGTGTCAGGCCGATCTTCTCCGCGAGTTGACGATGGCCGGGCTCGGTCGCGGCGACATAGGCCAACAGGCAGTGGTCGAGAGCCGACGGATTGGCGCGATGAAGCACCGCGGCGGCCGCTGTCGCCGCAAAGCCTTCGAGGAGGATGGTAGCCTGGGTCCGCGCGGCGATGATTGTGCCGGCGATCGCCGCGAATTCGCGCCCGCCCAAGCGTCGCAGAACCTCAAGCGGATCCTCGAGATGTCCGGAGTGCAGGGCGAGCGCGTGATCGACAGTCTCCGCCTTCCGGCCGATCATCGCCGCATCGGCCCCTGACCCCGCGCCGACCCAGTCGGCACCGCTGCCGCCGAAGATCGCGGCCGATATCGCCGCGGCTGCAGTCGAAGCACCGACGCCGATACTCGACACTGCGATGAGATCGACGCCGTCGGTGACTGCCTCTATGCCGAATGCCATGGTTGCGGCGCAACCTCGCTCGTCCATCGCGGCGCCCATGGTGAAATCGGCAGTCGGCAGGTCGAGAGCGAGGTCGTAGAGCTTCAGCCCGAGGCCGTGGGCGGCACAGACCTGGTTGACTCCCGCCCCGCTGGCCGTCGCAAGCTCGACAAAGCGCTGGGTAGCCTCAACCGGGCGCGGCGAGACATCGTGCCGCGCGATCCCGTGATTGCCGGCGAAGATCGCCACGACCGGGCGTCGAACAGCCGGCGGCCGACCCGTCGAGGCGGCGAGCCAGCCGGCAAGCCTTTCGATGCGGCCAAGCGATGTCTTGGGTTTTTCGATGCGGCCGAAATCGTCGCGAACGCGGGCAGCCGCGCGCTCATCCAGCGGCGGCAACCGCTCTATGAGTGCGCGAAAATCACCGAAGGGCAGTCCGGAATCAAATGACGAAAGAGTTGCCATTGATCATGTCCTCTGCCGGTTCATGACCCGTAAGCTGCCTGGCAGTCATTTTGGCTAAGTGCGTTCATCGTGTTTGCTCCATTCGTGCGATTTCGACAGTGTCTGCGCCCCGAACGCCATGATCAGCTTTGTCTGCTACGTAGGGGCGGACCATCTTTGCCGGGTCGACCACGCGGTCGAATGTCGCCTCGTCCACATGGCCGAGATGTAGTGCGGCCTCTTTCAGGGTCAGATCGTTCTCCGCTGCGAAATGGGCGACCGCCGAAGCCTTGTCGTAGCCGATCACCGGCGCGAGTGCCGTAACCAGCATCAGTGAGTGGTGGACGTATTCGGAGATCTTCTTGCGGTTCGGTTGCGTGCCCTCGACGAGAAATTTCCGGAAATTCGTGCACCCGTCACTGAGCAGCGTAATCGACTGGGCGATGTTGGCGATCATCACGGGCTTGTAGACGTTCATTTCGAGATAGCCTCCCGCGCCGCCAAAGCCGACCGCGATATCGTTCGCCATGACCTGCACGGCGATCATCGTCAGTGCTTCAGCCTGCGTGGGATTGACCTTTCCCGGCATAATCGACGACCCCGGTTCGTTCTCGGGAATGAGCAACTCAGCCAAACCGGCGCGCGGGCCGCATGAGAGCAACCGGATATCGTTGCCGATCTTGTAGAGAGACACCGCCAGGGTGCGCAGCGTCCCCGAGAGCTGCACCAGCGCGTCATGCGCACCCTGAACAGCAAATTTGTTGGGTGCGCTCACAAAGGGAAGGTTGGTGAGCCTGGCGATCTCCGCGGCGGCGGCTTCTCCGAAGCCGGGCGCGCTGTTGATCCCGGTCCCGACCGCGGTACCGCCGAGCGCGAGTCGGTAGACACCCGGCAGCGCCTGCTCGACCCGCTCCAGGTCGTCCGCCAGCATCGCGGCATAACCCGACCATTCCTGGCCGAGCGTGAGTGGCGTCGCATCCTGCATGTGGGTGCGGCCGATCTTCACGATGTCGTCCCATTCGGCGGCCTTGGCCGCAATCGCATCGCGTAGCGCGGTGACGGCAGGAATCAGTCGCTCCTTGACATTGACGGCGGCGGCAATGTGCATCGCCGATGGAAAGGAATCGTTCGACGACTGCGACATGTTCACGTGATCGTTTGGATGAACCGGATGCTTGCTGCCGAGCTCCGTGCCGGTCAGCTGACAGCACCGGTTCGAGACCACCTCGTTGACGTTCATGTTGAACTGAGTGCCGCTGCCGGTCATCCAGACATGCAACGGAAACATGTCCTGATGTCTGCCGCCAAGGATCTCGTCACAAACGCGCGTGATTAGCGCGTAAGCTTGATCAGGGAGCCGGCCGCCCTTGTGGTTGGCCGTGGCAGCCGCGCGCTTTATGACCGCGTAGGCAGCGATCATCTCGCGCGGAATCAGGTCCCGACCGATGCTGAAGTGCTGCAGGGATCGCTGGGTCTGCGCGCCCCAGAGCTTTTCAGCTGGCACTTCGACCCGGCCCAGGCTGTCGGCCTCTGTACGAAATTCTGACATGGTGCTCTCATCTGCTCCGTGACATCAGCCGCGCTCGGAAATCATGTGCTTGGTGTTGCCGATCGCGCGCGCGGGGTTCAGCCCTTTCGGGCACGTCTTTGTGCAGTTCATGATCGTGTGACAGCGATAGAGGCGGAACGGATCCTCGAGGCGGTCAAGCCGCTCCCCGGTGGCCTGATCCCGGCTGTCGGCAAGCCAGCGATAGGACTGCAGCAGGATCGACGGACCGAGATACTTGTCCTGGTTCCACCAGTAGCTCGGGCACGAAGTGGAACAGCAGAAGCAGAGAATGCACTCCCACATGCCGTCGAGTTTGGCTCGTTCCTCGGGGGATTGCCGGCGCTCGCGATCCGGCGGCGGTTGATCTGACTGCAGCCAAGGCTCGATCAACGCGTACTGCGCGTACAATCCGGTCAAGTCAGGAATGAGATCCTTCAAGACGGGCAGATGCGGAAGCGGCGTGATCCGGCTCGTGCCTGTCTTCAGGCTGTCGATCGGCGTCAGACAGGCCAGCGTATTGTGTCCGTCGATGTTCATCGCACAAGAGCCACACACGCCTTCACGGCAGGACCGCCGGTACGACAGTGATGGATCGATCTGATCATTGATCTTGACGAGCGCATCGAGAACCATTGGTCCGCAATGATCGAGGTCAATCTCGTATGTATCCAAGGTTGGATTCGCTTGCTTGTCCGGATCCCAGCGATAGATCCGGAAGCTCTTGACCCGCGCGCCATTGTTCGGTGTCGGCCAGCGTTTGCCGTTTCCGACTTTGGAATTCGCTGGAAGTGTGAACTCCGACATTTCGGGACTCTCCTGGTTTGATGATGACTCGCTGCTATCGATGAACCCGACGCGCTAATGAGTGCGCTCTGCCGGCGGAAAGCTTTCCACTTCGTTGGAGCGCGTTTCCAGACGCACCGGGCGATAGTCGAAGGTGACCTTCCAGTCTGCATCTTTCCGGGCGACGGTGTGCTTGAGCCAATTCTTGTCATCGCGCTGCGGATAGTCATCACGCGCGTGTGCTCCTCGCGATTCCGTGCGGGCCACGGCGGAATGAGCAATCACGACCGCCTGCTCGGACAGATTTGCGAGCTCAAGGGCCGAGACCAACGCGACGTTCCACTTCAGCGAGGAGTCATCGACCGTAACGCGCTCCAGGGGATCGCGCAGGTCGTTCAGCTTCTTCATTCCCTCCTGCAAGGTGTCTTCACGACGAAATACGCCAAAGCCCGATTGCATTGCTTCCTGCATCAGCGGACGGATCTCACCGGGCTTGTTGCCGCCCTTGCTATGGCGGGTCCGGTCGAAACGAGCCAACGCGGCCTCCTGCGAGTGACCATTCACCTCACGCGCACGAGTTCCCGGCTTGATCAACTCGGCCGCGCGCAACGCTGCCGCCCGCCCGAAGACAATAAGATCGAGCAAGCTGTTGGTGCCTAGCCGGTTGGCGCCATGCACCGAAACACATGCCGCTTCACCGATCGCCATCAGTCCCGGCACGACTGTCTCTGTGCTGTCCTTTGTCGGATGAACGACTTCAGCCTTGATGTTCGTCGGAATGCCGCCCATGACGTAATGCACCGTCGGAATAACGGGAATTGGCTCCTTATGCGCGTCAACGCCGGCGAACGTACGCGCTGACTGGACAATGCCGGGCAGACGCGCGTCGAGCACATCCGCGGGGATATGTTCGAGGTGAAGATGGATGTGATCCTTTTTCTCACCGACCCCGCGGCCTTCTCGGATCTCGACAGCTTCGGCCCGGCTGACGACATCGCGTGATGACAAATCCTTCTCTCGCGGCGCATATTTAGGCATGAACCGCTCGCCCTCGCTGTTGGTCAGATAGCCGCCCTCGCCACGGGCGCCTTCGGTAATCAAAACGCCCGCGCCGTAGACGCCGGTGGGATGGAATTGAATGAATTCCATGTCCTGCAGCGGCAGGCCGGCGCGCAGCACCATCGCGCTTCCGTCACCGGTGCAGGTGTGCGCCGAGGTGCAGGACTGGTAGACGCGGCCGCACCCGCCTGTCGCGATGACCGTCATGTTGGCGCGGAAACGATGGATCGATCCGTCTTCAAGACACAAGGCGAGCAGACCACGGCAGAAACCGTCGTCGTCCATCAGCAGGTCGAGTGCAAAATACTCAATGAAGAATCGGGCTTTGTGCTTCAGGCACTGTTGGTAGAGCGTGTGCAGGATGGCGTGGCCGGTGCGATCAGCCGCGGCGCAGGCCCGGTAAGCCATGTCGCCCTTGGCATAGTCCGTCGTGTGCCCGCCGAAGCGCCGCTGGTAGATTTTACCGGCATCGGTTCGACTGAACGGCACCCCCAGATGCTCAAGCTCGACGACAGCGTCTACCGCCTCACGACACATGTACGCGATCGCGTCCTGGTCGCCGAGCCAGTCGGACCCCCTCACCGTGTCGAACATGTGCCAGCGCCAGTCGTCGTTTTCGATATTTCCCAGGGCAGCGCTGACACCACCTTGCGCCGCGACGGTATGGCTGCGGGTGGGAAAGACCTTGGTGATGCAGGCTGTGTTCAAACCGGCCGCGACCATCCCGAGTGTGGCCCGGAGTCCGGCGCCGCCGGCACCGAGGACGATCACGTCGAAAGAGTGGTCAACGATTTCGTAGGCGTTTGGCATTCTGGTCTCCTTAGTGGCCGAGAAAGAGCTTGAGGACAGCGAGCACGCCGGCGCCTGCGAGGATCACCGCAACTGCCCGAAAGAGAAGTTCGGCTGCCAGCAGCCGGGCGCGTGTGTGCACGTAATCGAGAATGACCGAGCGTACGCCGATCAGCGCATGCGTGATCCCGGCAAGAACGACGAGGATCACGAGCAGGGCTGGTACAGGCAAGGAAAGCCAGTCGGCGGCCGTCTTCCGGTCCGAGGTCGCGAGTGACAGGATCGACACTGCGAAATAGACGCTCAGCGGGATCAGCGCGATGGCCGTCAAGCGCTGCAATCGCCATTCGCGCAGTCCGTCGCGCGCGCTGCCGAACTGGCGGACGCGCCGAGGCACCACCTCGTCGCGCAGCGCCGTCTTGTCCGATAGAGAGGAAGTCTTTGTCATTGGAGTCTCCTAGGCCAGAAACACGCAGAGCCAGGTCATGGCAGTCAGGAGCACGGTCGCGGCGAGAACAGCGTAGCCGCTCCGAGAGGCGCCCCTGATTTCAAGGCCGTAACCGGCGTCCCAAGCCAGATGACGGACGCCGTTACATAGGTGGTAGAAGAAGGCGACCGACCAGCCGAACAACAGCACAAGGCCGATCGGCGAAGCGAGAAATGCATGGGTGGTTGCAAACAGTTCACCGCCGGTCGCCACGGTGATGAGCCACCAGACGAGCAGGATTGAGCCTATTGCCAGCGCGATGCCCGTGAGTCGGTGAAGGATGGACAGCGCCGAGGTGATCTGGAAGCGATACCAGATCGGAAACATGAAGGGCGATAGCGGACGTTCCATGGGGTGCTCCGGTCGATATTCCGATTTCAATGCTGACCAATCTGCCGCGCTGCACGATCTCGCTCGGTGCAGAAACTGCGCAGTAGTCTCATCACGTCGTGTTCATGTTCCGGCGGCGGAACGCTGACGCCGAAGATCCAGTCAAACAGATCCGGGTCCGTGCAATCGAGCAGTGCTTCAAACCGCCCGAGTTGATTGCTGTCCAGGGTCTTGAGGGAGCCCTCGGCGAACGGGCCGAGAATGAGGTCGCTTTCCTGCGTTCCGCGATGCCAGCACCGAAAGAGAAGCCGCCGACAGCGAATATCTCGCTGCTCGCTCTCCGGTGAACAGGAAATATGATTATCCATTCTGCGTGTTTCCCTGTGGCAGGGAGAACCCGGTGCGCGATGAAGACGCCAGGCCGATCCGCATTTCGTCAGTCGTCTCGATATTCATCACGCTGCTCCGGCAACGGCATTTCATCCCGTTTCGCAGCGCTGCACTTGTCGCTGCGTACACACAATGCTCTCTCCAGACGGTTCGTTCTTGGACGCGACGGCTTGATCGTGACTGATCATGCTCAAAATGGCGGTGAACAACCTTGAACAAGCCACGGCGGCGTGTCAGATCTGCCGTGCAGCCGATCGGAGATTTTCATGAAGATCGCTTCGCCGCGACCACAGCGAACTCATCGACATCTTCGCCAACTGTCGCGCTGACGATCGGGCGGCGTCCGTGGCAAGCAAGATCGTTCGCGCGATTGCCTTTGTCCTTCGTTGCTCCGGAGCAGCAACCGTCGCCTACGAGTTCGTGTTCTTCCTGGGACTGCAGGGACTTTGGGCCGCGATGTCGGCAATGATCGTTTCGCAAGAACGATTGCACGAGACGCGCTCGTCCTTGACAGGACGCATTCTCGGCACACTGCTTGGGATCGGCGTGACCGTCGCAGTGAACGAGATCGCCTCACGCACTGCAATCTCCACTGCCGTGCAGATGGCAATTGCGGTGGCGCTCTGTGCGCTGGTCGTGCGCGAGCTTCCAACGCTTCGCGTTGCGATGTGGACCTGCCCGATTATTCTGCTGACTGCGCAACCGTCGGTCCCAATGCTCCTGGTCGCACTACATCGCGGCAGCGAAGTCATCCTCGGCGCCATCATCGAGTGGACAGTTCATTGGCTCGCCGAGGTCGTCGTAGACGCATTGGCTGGCTCGGCACTTGATCTGCGTTGTGGCCGTGTGTCACGTCACGAACCTGCGCAAGCTGCCGATCAACAGCGAACTGAGCATATCGAGGGTGACTAGATGACTCGCGTTGTCCAATCGGTCCAGATACTCCGATAGGCACATTTTCTGACAACATGCCTTCCGTCCGAAAACAAGCCGCTCGCTGAAACGACTTCCCGGAGGAGCATCTACTGATTATTGGTGGCGGGTCTACTGTTCGAGAGCCCGGCGCCACGCGCGCGGACTTACGCCAACATCCCTGTGAAAGCCCGCGTGAGGTGGCTCTGGTCGCAGAAGCCGCAGGCCACGGCCACATCAGATATCGACAGCCGCCCGTCGCGCAGCGTTTCCTTTGCCACCTCAATGCGGCGCTTCATGAGCCATCGGTGAGGCGCCATTCCTACGGATTGGCTAAACGCGCGCGAAAAATGGGCCTTGGAGAACCCGCATTCCCGAGCCAACTCCTCCACAGGCACACCACCTAGGTTGGCGTCGATCAGCTCCTTCGCGCGCCGTTCCTGCCATGGCGCAAGCCCACCCCGGACCGGCTGTGACATTGGCCGCATGCCTCCATAAGTCTGAGCGACATGCGCCACAACCGCCAGCAGAACGTGGTCGACAAACAACGGGTTGGCCTGGTCGGGATGTCTGAGGGGGGCAGCAGCAAGCTCCCGAGGCTGGACATCGTAATGTCGTTGACGCCCACACCGGGCTTATAGCTCAGATCGCGAATTCGCGGTGCGTTGGCCTCGTCAGCGATCACGTCCAGCACCGCACGCGGCAGATAAACGACCAGAGAGTGATAGGGCTTGTCGAGGAGAGTGACAGGATCTCGCCTCAGGTCATGGAGTGAAGTATCGCCAGCCCGCAGATCGCACACTGACGCTCGTCGGCCATCCGACCAGTATTGCGATGGAGACAATCGCGGAGTTGCACGGAGACGAGGAACGCATCTTCCGGTCGAATCGGACCGCTCATTCCCGGCCGTGGATTATCGCATCGAACCTCGGTGACGGCCATATCAGCGTTGCGCAGTGCTCGGGAAACGATCGCAGACGCGTTTTCGACTCGCGCTCGCTCGCCAAGCCGGTGTCCATAAGCCTCGGTCATCATTCCATCCATCGGAATTTCTCCGCACTCCATCCGTTCGCCAAGCTCGCGACGTAGCGTCTTGGCTCAAGCTCTCTCAGTGCTGCATGCTCATCGGCGCACCCGAAGGCATCATCATGTTCGTACTCATATCTGCCACGATCCACATCGTGCCGGCGATCACGACGAATACGATGAGAACGCCAAAGGCGAGCGCGAGTACGTTGTTGGTGCTTTCCGGCCCGCTGGTGATGTGCAGGAAAAACACCAGGTGAATGCCCATCTGGGCAATGGCGAGGACAGCGAGCCCGAGGAGTACGCCGCCCGGCCAAAGCAGCGTCGTGTTTGCAGCCCAGAACGACGTGGCCGTGAGAAGAACCGCCACAAACAGGCCGATCGTGTAGACGAGAAGCTCGGAGGGAGCCGATGCGTGCATCTCGCGGCTCGGCCTGTCTCCGGGTGCGCGTTCGTGTCGAGCGTCGGTCATGAACTCACTCCCATCAGATAGACCACCGTGAATACCCCAACCCAGACGATGTCGAGGGCGTGCCAGAACAAGGAAAAGCAGAGCAGGCGATGCTGCACCCTCGCAGCGAATCCGAATACCGCCACCTGCACCATCATCACGATCAGCCAGATCAGTCCGAGCGCGACGTGCAGCCCGTGACATCCGACAAGCGTGAAGAATGCGGACAGAAAGGCGCTCCGCTGCGGCGCGGCACCGATGGCGATCATGCTAGAGAATTCGCGAATCTCGAGACTGAGAAACGCGGCTCCGAGTGCGAAAGTGATCAGGGCCCCTAGATAGGTCCTGAGGTAGCGGCGCGAATTGATCGCCAAGGACATCAGTCCGCAGGTGTAGCTCGAAACGAGCAGGCAAACCGTTTCAATCGCGACCGTAGTCTGATTGAACAACTGAGCGCCGGTCGGCCCGCCGGCTGTGGAGCGCACGAGGACCGCGTAGCTCGCGAAAAACGCGGCAAACATGATGATGTCACTCAGCAGGAAGATCCAGAAGCCATAGGCGACCACGATCCTCTTTGGAGCGGGTCCCGCCTCACTCGCACTTGGCAGTTCGTCTTGCGGAATCTGGTCAATTGCGACGGCGATATTCATGCTGCAACTCCTGCCTGGTGGGATCGTACGAACCGGGCGACCTCCTCGGCCGGCACCTCGATTTCGTTGTAGCGGCGGAATGAGAAGGCAAGCAACGTCACGAATGCGCCGAACACTCCGACGCTGGCCAGCCACCAAATGTGCCAGATGAGCGCAAAGCCGATGACGACGGCGAAGAAGGCGGTAACAAAGCCGGTGGCGCTGTTCTTCGGCATTTCGACGGGCTCGTACTTGCGCGTCGGCGTCGGCTCGTCCTTTGTCGCTTGCGCGCGATTCTTGCTGCTCCAGAACGCGTCCAGCTCGGCGACCTTGGGTTGGAACGCAAAGTTCCATGCCGGCGGCGGAGACGCTGTCGCCCATTCGAGCGTACGACCGTTCCACGGATCGCCGGTCACGTCGCGCAGCTCCTCGCGATTACGGATCGACACAACAAGTTGCACGACTTGGCAAACGACTCCGACCAAGATGATAGCGGTGCCGAAGGCCGCCGCTATCAACCACGGCCGCCAGGACAAATTATCGTAATGTTGCATGCGCCGGGTCATGCCCATCAGGCCCAGCACGTAGAGCGGCATGAAGGCGACATAGAAGCCGACGAGCCAGCACCAGAACGAGGCTTTTCCCCAGCGTTCGTCGAGCTTGAACCCGAATGCCTTGGGGAACCAATAATTGTACCCCGCCATCACGCCAAACACGACGCCGCCGATGGCGACGTTGTGGAAGTGCGCGACCAGGAACACGCTGTTGTGCAGCTGGAAGTCGGCCGGAGGCACCGCCAGGAGCACGCCGGTCATGCCGCCGATGACGAAAGTCACCATGAAGCCAATCGACCACAGCACCGGCACCGAGAACCGAACCCGGCCGCCGTACATCGTGAACAGCCAGTTGAAGACTTTCGCGCCCGTCGGCAAAGCGATGATCATGCTCATGACGCCGAAGAAGCCGTTGACGTTTGCGCTGGCACCCATTGTGAAAAAGTGGTGCAGCCAGACCAAGAAGGAGAGGATGCAGATAGTCATCGTCGCGGCCACCATCGAGCGATAGCCGAACAGCGGCTTGCCGGAGAAGGTCGCCATAACTTCCGAGAATACGCCGAACGCCGGCAGGATCAGGATGTAGACTTCGGGGTGCCCCCATACCCAGAAGAGGTTGGAGTACAGCATCTGATTGCCCTGGCCTTCGAGCGAGAAGAAGTGAAAGCCGAGATAGCGATCGAGCGCCAGCATCGCGAGCGTCGCGGTCAGGACCGGAAAAGCCGCGACAATGAGCAGGTTAGCGGCAAGCGCGGTCCAGCAGAAGACCGGCATGCGCATATAGCTCATCCCTGGCGCGCGCAGTTTGAGGATTGTCGTGACGAAGTTGATGCCCGCCAGCAAGGTGCCGATACCGGAGATTTGCAGCGACCAAAGATAGTAGTCGACGCCGACGCCGGGCGAATATTGCATTTCGCTCAGGGGGGGATAACCCCACCAGGTGGCTTTTGAGAACTCGCCGACCGCCAGCGAAATGTTGACCAACAACGCGCCCGACGCAGTCAGCCAGAAGCTGACGGAGTTGAGCGTAGGGAATGCGACATCGCGAACACCAAGTTGCAACGGCACCGCGAAGTTCATGAGCCCCACCACGAACGGCATTGCCATGAACAAGATCATGATCGTGCCGTGGGCAGAGAAAATCTGATTGAAATGCTCGGGCGGCAGATAACCTTGTGCACCGCCGGCTGCGAGCGCCTGCTGCGAGCGGATCATGATTGCATCGCTGAAGCCGCGCAGCATCATGACGAGCGCCAATATGCAATACATGGTGCCTATCCGCTTGTGGTCGACCGAGGTGAGCCATTCGCGCCACAGATAGAGCCAGGCTCCCTTCGCCGTGACGAACCCGAGAACAACCACCACGACCAGGACCATGAAGCCCGTCGCGCCCATGATGATCGGTTCATGGAGGGGAATCGCGTTCCAATCGAGCTTACCAAGGAGATTCATCGCTCTGCCCTCTGCGAGGTTGAACAAATTGATAGAGAGGAGTCTTGCGCACCCATGTCAGCGTTTACGATGCTGCTGAACAGATCGGGGGCGACGGCGCGATAGGTGAACGGCGCGACCGCCTTGCTTGGCTTGACCAGGTCGGCATAAGTCTGCTTATCGAGCGCCGAACCGGTTTCGCGGGCCTGGCGAACCCACTGTGCGAATCTATCGTCTGTCACTGCATCGACCGTGAAGCGCATGTCGGGAAAGCCGTCGCCGCTGAACATGGCAGATATCCCTGCATAGGTTCCGAGATGGTCCGCCTGCAGGTGGAGGCGCGTCGCCATACCGGACATGGTGTAGACCTGGCTCCCGAGCTGAGGCACGAAGAAGCTGTTCATGACGCTCGATGAGGTCAGCTCGAAGCTGATCGGCGTGCCAACCGGTACGACTAGCTTGTTGACGCTTGCGATCCCCTGCTCCGGGTAGATGAACAGCCATTTCCAATCGAGTGAGACGACCTGAACGTTGACAGGCTTGACGGTTGAGCTAATCGGCTTGCCCGGATCAAGGTCGTGTGCGCCGATCCATGCAACGCCGCCGACCAGGAGCACCGTCATCGCGGGGATGGACCAGACCAGCAACTCCAAGCGTCCGGAATATGTGAAATCTGGCCGATAGCGCGCACGCTCATTCGATGCACGAAACCAGAAAGCAAAGCCGAGTATCGCAAGGATTACTGGGATCACGATCGCCAGCATGATGCCAAGCGCGTTGAACAGAATTTGCCGCTCCGCCAGCGCAATCGGCCCTTTCGGATCGAGCACGCCTTCCGTGCAACCACTGAGCATCATGGCTCCGATAAGGAGGCCAGCCAATAAGCCGTATCGCATGTTAGACCTCGCTGAGGTTGATGGTGCGCCACGCGGTGCGGACGGTTTCCGACAGAAGCTCGCCATGCACCGAGATGCCGAGGCCAGCATGCGAGGCACGCATGAGCGGGGATGAATTGCCGCCACGATCGACCAGGAGCGCCGCGAACAGCACGAACAAGTAGGCGATGGAAAACACGAATAGCCTGTGAGCAGAGCGGCGATCAGGCCCAAAGCTCCTGTTCAGTTGAACTGCGAGCAGAAGGAAAAGCGCTCCGCAGATGGCGGCGATCGCACCATACACCGTGCCTGCAAATCCGATCGCCCAGGGCAGCTCCGAGGCGAGAGCCAAAAGGCCGCTGTAGATCAGGATCTGGCGCGTTGTTGCAGCGCGTCCTGCGACAATCGGCAACATCGGCACGCCTGCACGGGCATAGTCATCGGCGCGGTTGAGCGCTAGCGCCCAGAAATGCGGCGGCGTCCACAGGAAGATGATGAGGAACAGCGTCAGCGGCTCCAACCCGATTTGTCCGGTTGCCGCGACCCACCCGACCACTGGCGGAAGCGCACCTGCGGCGCCGCCGATAACGATGTTATGTGGCGTCGTCCGCTTCAGCCACGCCGTGTACACGACGACATAAAAGAGAACCGTGCCGGCCAATAATGCGGCTGCCATGAGGTTCGTCGCCAAGGCGAGGACCACCACAGCAAGACCGCCAAGAACGAGGCCAAGGACAAGAGCCTCTAGCCGGGAGATCTTGCCGAGGGGAATTGGCCGCATGGCAGTGCGGCTCATGACCGCATCGATATCGGCGTCGTACCACATGTTGAGGACGCCGGCGGATCCAGCCCCGGCGGCAATGGCAAGAACCGCGGCAAGAGTGGTTAGCACATCAGGTCGAGTCGGGGCGATGCTCATTCCGACGAGCGCTGTGAAGACGGCAAGAATCATCACCCGCGGCTTCGTGAGCGCGGCGAAGTCGGATGCACGGCGATGACCGGCCTGCGGACGAGCCAAACGAGACGATGATGCAAAGCGCCCCCGTCTCTCCTCAAGCCGGACAGCGATGGATTTGACGTTCATCTCGCTGCCTCCTGGTTCTCTCAACGGTGTCGCCTCTCGCGTTCGGCTGGCCGTCGATGCGTGCAGGCAATATGCATTCGCGCCCTCGGCGGCGATTGAACGGGGCTGCTCGATTGGGGCCAATCCTGCTCAAAATTTCCTGCTGGCGAATTCCGGCCTGACGACACGCGTTGCGATCGCACGATTCAGGACAATTTGAGCACATTTCAACAAGCGCCCTGCGCCGGCTTTTTTCTAATGCAGATCATCGTTCGGATACCAGCAACGCGGCTTGGAGGACTATCGATGAAGACGTCGTCACTCTGGATGGTTGCAACTGTTTGCCTCATGGCCTCGGCGTCCGCCGCACAGGCGCGATCCGCCTATGACGGCTCCTGGGATCTCGTCTTCGTGACGCAAAGGGGCACATGCGATCCCAGCTACAACTTCACCGTCAATATTTCCGACGGCATCGTGACCCACCCCAATCTGGTGAAATTCAGAGGGTACGTCGCGAAATCCGGCTCGGTTCGAGCGTCCGTGACGGTTCATGAGAAATTCGCGTCCGGCACGGGCAGGCTTACAGCGACCACGGGCGGCGGCAGATGGAGCGGTCACACCGGAAGTGAGCGATGCTCCGGCTACTGGACTGCACAGCGCAATTGACCAATCTGAAAACGAACACGTCGTATCTCGAGCCACCGGCCTGCGAGGCGGCATTGGAGATGACCGCGCTGGCAGCCACGCTTCTGTTTGCTCACGGTCAGACCACGGAACGAACGGTTGTCGCCGCCGAGCGCCTTGCGCGCGTACTCGGCGTGGCCGTGAAGGTGCTGCCATATTGGGGCGAGCTCATTGTCAAGGTCGACAGCGCGCCCCTCTCACACATCGTTCCCGCCAAGCCACTCGGTGTCGACATGGGCAGGGTTCTTGCGGTCTCGAGCGTGATTGAACAGGTCTGCCATGGCAAACTGCCGGTCGAGGCTGCCCAATCCGCACTCGAGTCGGCCGGCCGTCTGCCACCGTCCTCAACGCCACGCTTCATCTTGTTCGCAGCCGTCGGCGCGGCATCGCTTGGCGTCATATTCGGTGCGCTCGATACGACAAGCCTTCTGCTGATCGCAGCGAGTGCCGCCATCGGTGCGCTCGCCCGCCGCTGGTTGTCCGGTTTCAGCCATAACCCGCTCATCCAGCCGCTTTGTGGCGCGCTTATCGCCGGAGTCGTGGCCGCTGCTGCCAGCCGTATCCAACTATCGGTTGCATCAACGCTGGTCGCTTTCTGTCCCTGTATGGTGCTGGTCCCCGGTCCGCATATTCTCAACGGTGCAATCGACCTTGCTCGTACGCGTATCGCGCTGGGAACTGCGCGCCTGGCCTATGCCGGCGTCATCGTGCTCCTGATCTGCGCTGGCGGCCTGTTTGGGTTCACCGCCGCCGGCGGAAACCTCGCGATAGCCGGATCGTCTCCGCCAGTTCCCCTGATCATCGACGTGATCGCGGCAGGATGCGCCGTCGCCTCCTTCGGCACGTTCTTCTCGATGCCGTCGCGCCTGCTAACGTTCCCAATCGCGGTCGGCATGCTGGCGCATGCGGCCCGCTGGGCGCTGATCTACCTCGCCGGGGGAAGTGCTCCGATGGGGGCGCTCGTCGCCTGCATGCTCGTCAGCATCCTCACGGCGCCGGTCGTCGATCGCCTGCATCTGCCCTTTGCGGCTGTCGCCTTCTCCGCCGTCGTCTCGTTGATGCCGGGCTTCTTCCTGTTCAATGCCGCGACGGGCCTTGTCGAATTGGTCTCAATCGGTCCGGACGCGCCGGCGGCTCTGCTGACCGGTATCGTCGCGAGCGGTACCACGGCATTTCTGATCATCATGGCCATGGCCTTCGGGCTGATCCTCCCGCGCATGCTGTACGAACGCCTCTCGCCCTCCCCCGTATGATGAGGCACGGCCGTTCAATGCGCCGCAGCGCCATCCAAGAACAGTCCGCACCTCCCCTGCATTATCCTGTCGGGCCGGCTGGCCCCCAAGAGTCGGTGCACCCATGACGACAGTTTTGACCAAAGCGTTCCCGCAGGAAAAGCCGCCATCAACACAAGCGGCGCGGGGCAAAAAGCGCGTCCTGATCGTCGGCGGTGGCTTTGCCGGTATCGCAGCGGCACGGGCACTGAAGCGAGCCGATGTCGACATCACGCTGATCGACCGGCGCAATCACCACATCTTTCAGCCGCTGCTGTACCAGGTCGCCACCGCTGTTCTGGCGCCATCCGAGATCGCGGCGCCGATCCGGCAGCTCGAGGCGAAACAGAAGAATCTCAGCGTGTTGCTGGCCGAGGTCAAGGGCATCAATCTCGGGGCTCGCACGGTCGAGGTCATTTGCCCAGAGATTGGCAGTCGAAAACTCGACTACGACTTCCTGGTAGTCGCCACCGGAATGCGCCCGAGCTATTTCGGTCATGACGAGTTCGCGCGGTTCGCGCCAGGCCTCAAGAGCCTCAACGACGCTGAAACCATTCGAACCAGGATCCTGAGTGCATTCGAATTGGCGGAGTCGACTGACGACCCGAAAGAACGCGCTCGCCAAATGACCTTCGTGCTGGTGGGCGGTGGCCCGACCGGCGTTGAGCTTGCCGCCTCGATCGCTCAACTGGTCACGGTGACCCTGCGCGACAATTTCCGCAAGATCGACCCTGCCAAGAGCCGAATTTTGTTACTGGACGGGGGCGCTCGCATTCTTCCGACCTTTGCAGAGTCGCTGTCACGAAAGGCTGCCAAGCGACTAACGAAGCTCGGCGTTGAAGTTTCGACGGGCGTAAAGGTCGAGAAGGTTGACGATCAGGGCGTGATCGCGGCAGGCGCCCGGATTTCCAGCGCCACCGTGCTTTGGACAGCGGGCGTCAGCGCCTCGCCTGTGGTAAAAATGCTCGGAACGACGACGGACCGCGCCGGACGCGCTTTCGTTGGCTCTTTCATGGACGTCCCCGAGGCGCCCAACGTATTTGTGGCCGGCGACGCAGCTACGATGACCCAGGATGGTCACCCCGTCCCCGGGGTGGCGCAGGCAGCCATTCAACAGGGACGATTTGTCGGGCGTGTCATCGCCAACCGTGTCAAGGGACGCAAGGACGGTCGACCGTTTCGGTACCGAAACAAAGGCAATATGGCGGTGGTCGGCAAGAATTTTGCGATCCTCGAGGCCGGACGTTTGCGCAGCAGCGGCTTTCTGACCTGGATGGTGTGGGCCGCACTACATGTGCTCGCACTGCCGCAGCTTCAGAACCGGTTCCGCGTTCAAACGCAATGGTTCTGGACTTATCTGTCCGGGCAACGGAGCTCACGGCTGATTTCCGAAGGGCCGCGGTCGTCTGGGTCATAGTCATAGTTAGGCTGAGTAATTATTACCGGTGGATTCCGCACCTGGTTGGGGACTGCATCTGTGGACGCTTCTATCATCTCCGGGCTCGCCGCCCTCATGGGAGCGGCTGTCGGTGGCTTGACGAGCGGGCTTGCGAATTGGTTGAACCATCGAAGTCAGCTCCGCGCCCAGTGGCTGCTTCACGAAAAGAGCCGCCGGCAGATCCTCTACGCGGAATTCATCGAAGATGCCTCCAAGTGCTACATAGATGCGCTCCAGCACGGTGAAGGCGACATTCCAGGTCTGATCGGTCTTTACGCCAAGTTGAGCAGGATGAGGGCCGTGTCTTCAGCGCCGGTGGTCCAGCGTGCCGACGAAGTCGCCCGAAAAATCCTCGATACCTACTTGGAGCCGGACAAGAGCTTCGTCGAGCTGCGCGAAATGGCCATCGACGGCACGATCGATCTGTTGCAAGGCTTCAGCGCTGCGTGCCACCACGAATTTGATGAGATGTGGGCTGGACAATTTTGACCCCTGTCAGCCCGGAGCGGTCACTCCGCCGCCAACGGCGATCGAGCGAATGGCAGCTCCGGTCTCCGCCAAACGTCGATCAACGCATCGAGGAGCTGGTCTATTAACGCCTGACCATGGAAAGACGTCGGCGTTATCCGAAGCCGCTCGGTTCCTTTCGGCACCGTCGGATAGTTGATCGGCTGGATATAGATCCCATGGTCGCGCAGCAGCAAGTCACTGGCCTGCTTGCAAAGGCCGGCGTCGCAGACCATCAACGGCACGATATGTGTGCTTGTCGGCATGACCGGCAGCCTCGCTGCGCTCATAACCTGCTTCAGGCGTGCCGCGCTCGCCTGCTGCAGCCGGCGTTCCTGGTCGGACGTCTTGAGATGCCGGATCGCTGCAGTCGCGGCAGAGCAAAGCGGAGGGGGAAGAGCGGTAGTAAAGATAAAGCCGGGCGCGTAGCAACGAACCGCGTCGATCAGATTGCTGCTCCCCGCGATATAACCACCAAGACATCCGAACGCCTTGGCAAGAGTTCCCTCGATCACATCGATCCGATGAATCGTGCCGTCGCGCGCCGCAATACCGGCTCCGCGCGCGCCGTACAACCCGACAGCGTGGACCTCGTCACAATAGGTCATAGCGCCGTAGCGGGTGGCCAGATCGCAAATCTGCCCAACCGGCGCAAGGTCGCCATCCATGGAATACAGGCTTTCGAAGACAATTAGCTTGGGCCTTGCGGGCTCTGCCGCAAGCAGGGGCTCAAGATCGGCAACGTCGTTGTGCTGCCCGATCTTTCTGTCAACGCCCGACTGCCTGATACCCTCAATAATTGAGTTGTGGTTCAATTCGTCCGACAGAATAAGACAGTCGCCAATGAGCCTTGCGATCGTCGAAATTCCGGCCTGATTCGACACATAGCCGGAGGTAAACACCAAACCCGCCGCCTTGCTGTGTAGGTCGGCAAGCTCGCGCTCAAGCTCGACCAGCGGTGAATTGGTGCCCGCGATGTTGCGCGTGCCACCGGCACCGGTTCCGGTGCGCGACGCGGTCTCGGACATGGCGCTGATCACATCCGGATGCTGGCTCATGCCTAAATAATCGTTCGAACACCAGATCACAATCTCTCGCGGACCGCGCGGGGAATTCCAGATAGCGTACGGACAGCGCCCTGCGATGCGTTCGATTTCGATGAAGATGCGGTAGCGCTGCTCGTCGCGCAACCGCGTCAAGGCCTTCGCAAAGACATCGTCATAGATCATGTTCGGCGGTCTTCTACGAGAATACTCTCGACCCTGGCATTGAGCTCTGCACGGCCAATGACGCGATGAACGGGCCTGCAGACCGTGAGTTTTGGTTGACTGGGGCTGCCTCGACCTATGCCGAAGGTTCCTTTGTGTTCGGAATGGCGCCGCCCGCACGCAAGCCGTCGATCTCAGAAGCGCTAAATCCGAGCTGCCGGAGAACCTCCTCGTTGTGTTCTCCAATCTTTGGGGCGCGCTTCGCGGGTACTTTGGCGACGCCGTGCACTTGAAGCGGGCTGCTGATTGTGGACGTCAGCTTGCCGCCGGCACCATTGAGCGGAACGATGATGTCGTTCGCCCGGAGCTGGGGATCATTGATCACCTCCTGCGGCCCACGTACCGCTCCGAAGGTCACGTGGACGCCATTGAACACCTCGTACCAATGTGACATCGGCTCGGAACAGAAGGTCTTGTCGAGAATCGCCGTGAGCTCCGTCATGTTCGCCATCAGCTTGGCCGGGTCGGAGAACCGCGGATCAGTCAGGAGACCGGGTCGGCCGATCGCCTTCGCCACGGCCTCCACCTTGTCGGGCGTGATGATGAGAACGAACCAGGTATCATCCTTGGCGCGGTACACGTTCATGGCCGCATTTGCGGGGTGCATACGATCATGCAGCCCGAAGAATTTCGCATCGCAGAGCGCTGCCTGGATCGAGACGCTGGCGGACCACACGCCCTCGGCGAGCAGCGAGGTCGTGACATGCGCCCCCTCCCCCGTGCGCTCGCGACGATACAGAGCGGTGACGATCGCCGAATAGAGCCCGACGGCGGTGGCGTTGTCGCCGCTGCCGGCCACCGGCCAGGTCGGCGCCGCACCGGCATCGCGGGTCATCGACAGCAATCCGCTGCGGGCCCAGTACGACGTGATATCAAAGCCGGGAAGATTCGCATCCGGTCCCTTGTCGCCGAAACCCGTGATGTCGGCGTAGATCAGCCGCGGATTCCAACCCACCACATCTTCATACTCGAGCTTCAATTTCTTGCGCGCTGGATGCGGCGTGTTGACGATGAGAACGTCGGCCCATTTGACGAGCTTCTCGAGAACCAGATGCGCGCTCGGAGATTTCAGATCGAGCGCCATGCCGCGTTTGTTGCGATTGGCCAGATGCCAGGGATAGGCATCGTCGGCGACCGGCTGCGGCGGGAGATGGTTTGCGTGCCGCCACAGCTCGCCGCTCGGCGGCTCGACCTTGATCACGTCGGCGCCGAAATCGGACAAGATCACGGCGGCGCTGGGGCCCGCGATGAAGCTCGCGAGGTCCACCACCTTCAGTCCGGAGAAAATATTGTCGTTTGCCATGGGTGTCCTTTCCAGATCCTCGTAGGGGCGGCCTTGCTTCAGCGTCCGCGAAACTGCGGCGCACGCTTCTCGAGGAAGGCGGCGGTGCCTTCCTTCTTGTCTTCGGTGGCGGCGCAAATGCCGAAGAAGGAGGCTTCCAGTGCAAGGCCTTCGCCTTGGCTCGTCTCCATCCCCTTGTTGGCGGCTTCCAGCGAGAACTTCACGGCGATCGGACCGTTGGCCATGATCTGCTTCAGGATCGTCTCGGCACGATCAATCAGGCCGGCGGGAACGACTTCGTTGACGAGGCCGATGCGATAGGCTTCCTGCGCGGAAATCGTCTCGCCCGTGAGGATCAGCTGCAACGCACGCCCCTTTCCGACCAGGCGCGGCAGGCGTTGCGTGCCGCCGCCGCCGGGCAACAGGCCCAGCTTGACCTCCGGTTGCCCGAACTTGGCGTGCTCCGCTGCGATCCTGATGGTGCAGGCCATCGCGGTCTCGCAGCCACCGCCAAGGGCAAAACCGTTGATTGCCGCGATCACGGGCTTGCCGAGATTTTCGATCAGATCCAGCACACGCTGCCCGAACCGGCTCGACTCCTCGGCGTCGTAGGCATCGACATGTGCGAGCTCACTGATGTCGGCGCCGGCGATGAACGCCTTGTCGCCCGCGCCGGTGAGGATCACGCCGCGCACCGACGCATCCGCTTTTGCGTCCTCGAACGCGGCATGCAGATCAGTCCAGGTCGGCGTATTGAGCGCGTTCAGCACTTTCGGCCGATTGACCGTGACGTACGCAATCGGCCCCTTTTTCTCGTAGAGGACGTTCGCAAGGGCCAGCGCCGCTCTGGGCACGGAGTTTGGTGCTGTTGCAGGCGAAGTGGTGAATGGTGCAGTTCCCGAAGCCATGGTCATATCTCCTGGGTAGGGCAGCCGGCGCTGATGCGCCGGCCCCGCCGAAAGGTCAGAGGAAGGCGCCGTGACCGGTGATGGCCTTGCCGACGATCAGATTCTGCATCTGATAGGTGCCTTCGTAGGAGTAGAGCGCCTCGGCATCGGCGAAGAAGCGCGCGACGTTGTAGTCGGCGACGATGCCGTTGCCGCCCAGCACCTCGCGGCCCCAGGAGACGGTCTCGCGCGATTTGGCGGTGCAGAACGCCTTCGCCAGCGCCGCGTGATGATCGCCAAGCTTGGCTTCGTCATCGAGCGTCGCTAGGCGGAGCATCAGGCACTGGCACGCGGTCAGATTGCCGAGCATCTTGGCGAGCAGATCCTGGATCATCTGGAACGAGGCGATCGGCTTGCCGAATTGCAGTCGCTCCTGGGCGTATTTGAGGGTGGCTTCATATGCGCCCATCTGGATGCCGGTCGACGCCCAGCCCACCATGTACCGCGTCATCCGCAGCACGCGCGCAGTATCGCGGAACGAGTTACCTCCCTGGAGGCGGTTCGCCTCGGGCACCCGCACGTCCTTCAGCGTGATCTGGCCGTTCTGGACCACCTTGAGCGCAATCTTGTGCTCGATCTTCTCGACGCTGAAGCCGGGCGTCGACTTGTTCTCGACGATGAAACCCTTCACCTGGTTGTCCGCGAGATCGCGCGCCCAGATGATGGAGAGATCGCACCATGGTGCGTTGCCGATCCACCGCTTCTGTCCGTTGAGAATCCAGGTATCGCCTTCGCGCTTGGCCGTCGTGGTCAGACCGCCGCTCGTTCCGGAACCGACCAGCGGCTCGGTGAGGCCGAAGCAGCCGATCTTCTCCCAGCGCGCCATCGCCGGCAGCCATTTCTGCTTTTGCTCCTCGGAGCCATCAAGATAGATCGAGCCCATGGCGAGGCCGCTGTGCACGCCGAAGAACGTGCAGAACGAGGCGTCGGTGCGCGCCAGCTCCATGGCGACGAAGCCGAACAGCTTCTGGCTCCCGCCCGCGCAGCCGTAACCCTCGAAGCCGAGCCCGCCGAGGCCGAGCTCCTTGAACGATGGCAGCAGCTCGAACGGAAACGCGTCGTCTGACCAGTACTTGTTGATGACCGGCTGAACCTTGGTCTCCATGTAGGTCCGCACCTTCTTGACGAGCGCTCTCTCGTCGGCGGTGAGAAGGTCGACCAGCTGATAGAAGTCGCCATCGGGCGCAGGCGGCGGCTTCGGAGCGGCGGTTTTGCTTGCTGGGGTTGCGGTGGGCATTTGGAATCTCTCCTCGCTGCGGCTCGGAAGCCTGAAAAGTGAAGGACCGGTTTGATTCTGATTGATCTCGTCGCCGCCGCCGATTTCGTTAGCTCGGCTTGGCCGCTTTCTTGCGCAGCTCGATCAGGCCGAGCAGAACTTCGTCGCGCTCCGCCTCCAACTCCGCGATGGTGCGCGATCCGGCCTCGGCATGGACGCTGTCGATGAGCTTCTTTTGCACGTCCGGCGTCAGCACCGGCGAGCCAAGGGTCTTCCACCAGGCTGTCATCGGGCCGGTGAACTGCTGGAAGAAGTGCTCGATGCCGCCCGGACCGCCGCCGAGATGGTTGAGCATCATGCTGCCCATGACGCCCCAGCGCAGGCCCGGCCCCCAGCTCAGGGCGGTGTCGACGTCGGCGGCGCTCACCACACCCTCTGCTACGAGGTAATAGACCTCGCGGCTCAGCGCGGCCTGCAGGCGGTTGGCGACGTGCCCTGGCATTTCCTTGTTGAGGCGCACCGTCCGTTGTCCGATCGACGTATAAAATTCCTCTGCGCGACGGATCGTGGATTCGGAGGTCTTTGCGCCGCCGACGATCTCCGTCAGCGGAATCAAGTGGGGCGGATTGAACGGATGGGCGATGACGCAGCGCTCGGGATGGGACGCGGCGCCCTTCTGGATTTCACTCATTGTGAGCCCCGACGAGCTCGATGCGATGATCACGTCCGGCGGCAACAGCTCGTCGAGCTGGCCATAGAGCTTCTGCTTGAATTCGATCCGCTCGGGCCCGTTCTCCTGGACGAGGTCGGCGCCGGCGAGTGCCTGCGCGATGTCGGGCGTGAATGTGAGGTTCGACTGCGACGCTCCGGACGACAGGCCCAATCGCTCGAGCGCCGGCCAGGCCGTCTCGACGAACTTCCTCAGCGCTGCTTCTGCGTTCGGCGCGATATCGGTCGCGACGACCTGAAGTCCCTTGGCGAGAAACAGCGAGCTCCAGCTCGCGCCGATCACGCCGGTGCCGATGATGGCGATGCGGCGAATGGGCTTGGTGTCGGTCATGTCATTCTCTCCAATGCGTTGGTCAGACTTCGGCATAGGCAATGCCGGTGAGATTGCCCTGGGCGAAGAGGAAGTTGCGCTCGCCGGATCCGTCGAGCCGCGCCGAGTAGACCGAGCCGGCGAAGTCGGTCACGAACATGCGATCGTTCGGGACGTCGAGCGCGATGCCGATGCCTTCCATGAGATGGGTCACCACGATCTCGGACTCGGCGGGCTTGTTGTCGATCGAAGCTCGATTCACCGTGTTGCCCCGCGGGGGATCGCCGCGGTCGGTCCAATAGAGAATCCGATTCGTGTGGTCGATCTCCAGATCGATCGGCTCCGGCAGACCGTCATAGAAGATCTCGATGTCGGATCTTGTGGCTGCGGTCTGGCCGGCGGGTATTTCAACATTGGCGCGGAAGATGCGGCCGAGCCCGGCATTGACGGGGCCCTTTTGCGTCCAGTAGATGTGTCCGAATTTCGGATCGATCGCCAGTCCGACGCACCATCGGGTCTGGTCCTTGCGATCGGCTTCGCTGTGCCCCGCCTCGATGAGCGTCTCCAGCTGCGAGCCGTCGAGGTTACAGCGCATGAGGCGCATGCCCTCGCGGTCGCACCAATAGAGCTTGCCGCCCTTCCTATCGAGGATGATCTGCTTCGGCGTGTGGGTGTGTCCCTGCGGGACGATTGTCTTGCGGTTCTTGCCGTCGATGTCGGCGCGCTCGATGGACCCGTCGTTCAGGTTCGGGATGCCCATGTTGGTCCAGTAGATATGGCCAGCCTCGACATCCACGACGATGCCGTCCGGAAGGTGGCAGCCGGTCACGATGGTCGTGCGTTCTGAGCCATCCGTGTTCATGGCGTGAATGCAACCAGCATTCAGCTCGAGAACGAAGAGACGAGGGAGTGAGGGGCTTGATTTCGTGACGGCTTTTGGCATGTAGCACCTGCATCCTGGCCCGACCGCGAACCGGGTCAGGTGACGCGACTATGACGCGATCGCCGTCCGTCATCTTGGACAGGAATGTCACCGCTGGAATGGGTCTGCTGCTCGATCCCCTGCGCCCCTCCAGGACAACGGGACGATCATCGATGCGAGAGCAGCAGCTTTTGACAAGTACGGCATCAAATGTCCAAGCACGGGCAACGGACAGGTTACATGGTCGGTTTTGACTCGAAAAAATCAGCGCCTCGCGATTGCGACTGGGCCTGGCAACCGAATAGAGTGGGCCATCCGGTCACGAGAAAGGGAGTCAGGCATGGACGTGCCGAGCTCTGACAAAGACATTCAAAACACACCCGACGAGCCGGCTAAGGGACAGGCGAAAATCTCGCGCAACCCGTCGCGTACTCCTTCCATCATCGTCGGTGTCGTTGCGGCTGTCGTCGTCGCGCTTTCCGCCTTCTATCTCTTGCGACCGGAACCATTGCTCGTTCAGGGCGAGGTCGATGCAACGCGGCTCGATATCGCCGCGCGTGTCGACGGACGGGTCGGCAAGATCCCCGTCGAACGTGGCCAGAACGTTGCGGCGGGCGCGGTGCTGGTCCAGATCGACAATCTGGAAACGCTCGCCAAACACGAGCAGATGAAGGCAGCCAAGGCGGTCGCGGACGCCCAGCTTGCCAACGTACTCGTCGGAACGCGGGTGGAGGTCGTCGCGGCACGGAAGGCGGAGATGGAGCGCGCCCAGGCGGCGCAGGTGCTGGCACAGAAGACGTTTGACCGTACACATACCTTGACCGAGCAAGGCAACGCGCCGCAAGCCCGGCTCGATCAGGCAACCGATGCGCTGCACGAAAGCGAACGCGCCGTCGACCAGGCCAAATCGGCCTATGAGCAGGCGGTCAATGGCTACACCAAGGAGGAGCGGGCCATTGCCAAGACCAATGTCGAAAAGGCCAGTGCTGATATCCAGAGCGTTCAATCGATCATCGACCAGCTCGTGGTTTACGCGCCCGTAGCCTCGCAGATCTATCAGCGCAATGTGGAACCCGGCGAATACGTCTCGCCGGGCGTGCCGCTGGTGACCTTGATCAATCTGGCCGACCTCTGGGTGCATTTCGATCTGCGCGAGGATCTCGTCAAAGGCCTGAAGGTCGGCGATCGCTTCGATGTCCGCATTCCGGCCCTCGGCGACCGCTCCGTCGCGGTCGAGGTCAAGCTCATCGCGACCAAGGGCGAATATGCGAGCTGGCGGGCCACGCGTGCTTCGGGTGATTTCGACCTGCGTACGTTTTCGATCCGTGCCTATCCCGTCCAGCCCGTGCCCGAGCTGCGACCGGGAATGAGCGCCTATCTGGATTGGCGGTTGCGGCCATGAGGCCGGCGCCAAAGCCCGGATTTCTGCTGGTCGCGCGACGCGAGTGCCGCTGGCTGTTTCACGATCGCGTGGCGCTTCTGCTCATCTTCGGCGTGCCGCTGTTCGCCTTCGTGGTGCTTACGACGGTGTTCAGCCATCCGGTCATTCGCGGGCTCGGCGTGACGATCGTCGACGAGGACAAGTCGGACGCCTCGCGGGCCCTGGTGGAATATGTCGCGGCGTCTCCGAGCCTGAAAATCGTCGACCGCTCGGGGACGCTGTCTACGGCGGTGCAGGACATACGTTCGGGCAGGTCGATCTCGGCCGTCTACATCCCGCCGGATTTCGAGCGCGACCTGGAGGCTGCGCGCCGCCCGCAGATCGTCGGATTTTACAACCAGCAGTTCTTGACTCCCTCCGGCATCGCATCCTCGGGTCTGAGCGATTCACTTTCCGCCGCGGCAGCCGTGGCCGCTCCCGCCAGTCGCGCGGCACCTGCGCCGGCGTCCCTGGGAGCGCTCAAGGCGGAGACCATGGCGCTCGTCAATCCGCAGAAGAACTACGCGCAGTTCCTGCTGCGCGCGCTCCTGCCGACCATCATCCACATTGTGATTACCCTTGCCGCCGGCTATTCCGTCGGCTCCGAATTCCGCCGCCGCGACGCGCGGGCCTGGCTCGAAAGTGCCGGCGGCGATCCCCTTGTCGCGCTGGCCGGCAAGCTCGCGCCGCTGTTCTGCCTCTTCATTTTGATCATGCTGGCCGAGCCGCTGTTCCTGGAGGGCGTGCTGGAGATTCCCTTCAAGGGCGACCTGCCGTTGATGATCGCTGCGGCCTCGCTGCTGATCGTCGCCTATCTGTCGCTCGGCGCCCTGCTCCAGCTTCTGGCCGGCGATCTCGCCACCGGACTCGGGCTTGCGGGCCTCATTGCCTCGCCCGCATTCGGCTATGCCGGCGTCGGCTTTCCCACCATCGGCATGAATGCCTTTGCGCAGACATGGAGCGCGATCCTGCCGCTTCGCTGGTACATGGCCGTCCTGCTGGGACAAGCCGCGCGGGGATTGCCGGTCGCGGATTCCGCTATTCCCTTCGAGGCGCTTGCGGGTTTGGCGTTGCTCTTTGCCGGCCTGGCGTGGATGCGCATGGCGAACGTCACCCGCAAGGGCTGGTTTGCAATAGCGCGGCCTGACGAGCCATCCGAAGCCATCTCCACACCGCGCGGCGTCGGCGGCGCCTTCGTGGCGGAGTGGCGGCGCGTGCTGGGAACGCGGGGCGCCTTCGCTCTGCTGTTTCTCGCTCCCCTGGTCTACGGCATCTACTATCCGCAGCCCTATCTGAACCAGATCCTTCGCAAGCTTCCGATTGCGGTCGTCGATAACGATCTCAGCGATCTCAGCCGACAGATCGTCGAGACGCTGGATGCGAGCGGCGCATTGAGCGTGACGGTTCGCGCCCGAACGCTCGCCGAGGCGCGCAGCGCGATCGATCGCGGGCAGGCCTTTGCCGCCGTCGAGATCCCGCCCGACACCGAACGCGACGTGCTCAAGGGCATCACCGCCCACATACCCGTCTATGCGGACGCAACCTATCTGTTCATCTTCAGATCGAGCGCCAGCGGGGTCGCCACCGCCATCGGAACCTTGACGTCCGAGCTCGTTTCGCGCGGCGCGCGCTCGGATGGGAGCCTCGTCAAGGCGAAGCTCGCGACGTCGAGCCCGGCCGACGTGCTGCTGCAGCCGATCTTCAACCCGGTGGGCGGCTATGCGAGCTACGTCGTTCCGGCGGCCTTCATCCTGATCCTGCAGCAGACCCTGCTGATCGGCGCGGCCATGCTGACCGGCACCGCGCTGGCGAGCGGAGGCGCAGCCTTTGCCGGCGTGCTCGGCCGCGGCATCGCGCATCTGACCGTCTACCTTCCTGCGCTCGCGCTCTACGCCATCGTGCTGCCCCGCATCTACGGTTTTTCGGCACTCGGCCATCTTCCGCAGATCCTCGCGCTCGCGAGTGTCTTTCTGCTGGCAACCAGCTTCATGGGTCAGGCCGTCGGGGCCTGGTTCACACGACCGGAGAACGCAACCATCCTGCTGCTGGCGACGAGCCTGCCGCAGTTCTTCATGGCCGGCTTCGCGTGGCCGCGCGAAGCGATTCCGGAGGTGGCCCTTGCGTTCGGCCGGCTATTCCCGGCCGACTCCGCGATCGACGGCCTCGTGCGCATCAACCAGCTCGGCGCCGGCATCTGGGAGGTTGCGCATGACTGGCTCGCATTGTGGTGCCTCGTGCTTGGCTACTTCGCGCTCGCGGTGATCTCGGCATTTGCCGTCAAGCGGAGACAGGGACATGCCCAACCTTAGACCGGCCGCCTTCGTCGCGATTCCGCTCGCGCTGGTCGCGGCGGGCGCGCTGCTCTACGTCATACGCCACTCGGCACCGCCGGCAGCCATCGTCGGCGTCGTGCGCGCGACCGAGATCAGGGTCGAGCCGGAGGTCAACGGCCAGTTGGTCTCGATCGCGGTCGAGAAGGGTGCCTCTGTGAAGGCCAGCGACGTCGTGGCGCGGCTCTCGGCGATCGAGTTGACGGCGCAGGCGGACCAGGCGCGTGCGGCACTCGCGTCCGCCGTCGCAAACCGCAACAACGTCTATGCCGGCGTCCGCCGCGAGCAGGTCGACTCGCTGAAAGCCGCCATCGACAAGGCCAGCGCCCGCCTCGACTTCGTGCAGGCCCAACTCACCAGGACCAGTACGCTGGCGCGCCAGAGCTTCGAATCCCAGCAGTCGCTCGACCAGGCCGAGAACGACGTTGCCAGCGCGCGCGCCGACGTGGCCGAGGCCCAGGCCAATTACGATGCGGCCGTGGCGGGCCCGACCCGGGAAGAGCGCGCGATCGCCGACGCGCAGGTGCAGGCCGCGGCCGCCGCTGTCACCGTGCTCGAGCGCCGCCTCGACAAGATGGTGTTGCGCGCGTCGGCCGACGGCGTGGTCAGCGTCATCGCCGCCGAGGTCGGCGAAAATGTTCGCGCGGGCCAGCCGATCCTGATGGTCGAGGTTGCGGGCAGGCAATGGCTCTCATTCAACGTACGTGAGGACCATCTCGATCGTCTCGCGATGGGAGAAACAGCGACCGTGATGCGGAACGGCGCCAATAGCGCGACCAAGGCGGTCATCACCGAGCTGCGGCCGCTCGGCGTGTTTGCCACCTGGCAGGCAGAGCGGGTGATTGGCGATCATGACCGCAACACGCTGCGCCTGCGCCTCGACCCGCAGGGGGAGGCGGCAGGCCTTGAGCCGGGCATGACCGTCTGGATCGTGAAGTAGCACCGAGCGTCGAAATCCGCATTCAGACCGCAGACGCAACATCACGGTCTCGCAGGTTTGCATCCAGAAAAAACTCGTTTTCAAGGATTCGTTCTTAGACCGACTTTGCGGCAAAACCGTTAGGAAGCAGTGATCGTGCCTGCTCGGCGTCTATGCTGTCTTCGCGCTTCTTATTGATTAAATTCAACAGATGGGCCGCTGCCCTCGCGTCAGATAGTGCTCGATGGTGATTCTCGAGCTCGATCCCGTAGATCGCGCATAATTTCCCGAGCCCGTACGATTTATGCCCGGGATATCGACGCCGCATTCCCACGCAAGTGCACAGCTTCGGAAAGCGGAAGCGCCGTTCGAGCCGTTCGTATTCGTAAGACAGGAAAACGTAGTCGAAGTTCACGTTGTGGGCGACGAAGATGCCGTCGCCCATGAACGCCATAAAACTGTCGGCCACTTCGTGGAACATAGGCGCGTCCCGGACCATCTCGTTGGTGATGCCGGTCAGTTCGACGATCTTCGCGGGGATCGGCCGCTGCGGATTGACGAGAGAGTGCCACTCGTCGACCACCTGATGGTTACGCACCTTGACCGCTCCGATTTCAGTGATGCGATCACCGGACGACCAGGCTCCCGTGGTCTCGATGTCGACAACTACGTAGTCCTGCTCAGGGTCGAACCGATAGTCCACGCGACCGATCTGGGCCGGGATGCCGGCGTTCTCCAGTTGGCCTAGACGGGTTAGTTGGTTACGGCGTATGGCGTCGCCTTCCGTCTTGACCTCGACGAATGACACCTTGCCGTCGCGCACGTGCATCAGGTCGGGGAAGCCGTCCCGCATGCCGCGGAAATCGTCGCACATCGCCCGAACAATCTCAGCCAAGCCGTCCGCGCCGGCGCCTTCGAGCAAGGCACGCAATGCGTCCATCTGCACGTGGTCCCAAGCGAAGATTCCGTTGGGCCGGCCCCATCTGGCGGTCACAGTGCGCAAGACAATCGGAAGCGCATTACCGGATCTGACCTCCGCGAGCTTGCCGTCGATCTGCGAGGCGAACCGCCGATAGAAGGTCCGGTCGCGAAGGCAATGAGGGACCCAGTCGAAACCGCTGTGAAGCTGACCGGATTCGAAGAGCTCATCCCAGAACAGCAGCCCGAACAGCGTGTGCCACAGCGTGTTCTCGGCGAAGTAGACCTGCCCGCCCTGGCGCCGCAGTATGCCGGCGACGCCCGCCTCGAGATTCCCGCGATGTAGGTCGTCGACGACGATCGTCCGTCCCGATCGCAGCAACTCGGTGCACAGACCCGTCCTCCGGCCGCCAAACTTGCGCGCGTAGAAATCCGTCGCGAAGAGGTGCTCGTCGTCGCCTTCGGGATCGTCGATCATGTCCCGCAGCAGGCTCTCAGCCGTCTCCTTATCGCCGTTCGCGTAGAGCAACCGGACGAGGCGCTCGCGGCAATCGCCCGAGCCGCCGAAACGATAGAGCCTTTCGGCCAGATCCTCGTCGCCTTGCTTCTCGAAGAACTGGCCGACCTGGCACGCGGCGCGGGCCGCAAGGTCGGCGGCGTATTCGGTTGTCCGCGAGGGTCCGTCCAGGATCGCCGCAGCCGCCGCTTGGTAGATGTCGGCGGAGCGGACCTCGATACGGTCCAGCACCCGACTGTAGTGAAAGCACGCATACGCTTCGTCGGCGTCGGCAAAGCGCGCGCTGAACGACGTCTCCCTGTTCGTGCGCAGGACGCCGAGATCGCGCAGAGCGAAGTTCTTGAGGTCGTCGGCCGTCTTCCCGAAGTAGAGATACAGCAGGAATTCGATCGGCCGCGTGTTGTCGAGCGCTATGAAGCCGCCGGCGCCGCAATGCCTCGCGGCAAGATCGAACGGGATCGCGGCGACGAAGAAGTCGGCCAGCACCGGCTTCGACCACGAAGTACGGATGTCACGGCCGAACCCCGCAGCACGGGCGCCGTCGAGAAGTGCGGTCTTCGGCAAGCAAAGGACGAAAGCGGAGTAGTCCTCAGCGCGCAGCCCGCGCGCCTGGCCACAGTCGATCAAGTCACGCGCCGCAGCTTCGAGGTCGGTGATCTCGGGATATTTGAAGAGTGCGCGATTGAAGATCGCCCCTCGCCGGTTGACCATTCGGATGAGCAGACACTGCGTGTCCTTCGAAAGGACGCGAAAGCGCGAGGTGAACGAGCGGTGCTCGTCGGTGAGGATCTCGCCATACGTCCTCTCGACGAAGTCGAGCATTTCGACGAAATGGTCGAGATAATAGTAGACCGGCAACGTGGTAGGCTTCATTTGACGCGCGCCGGGTTCCCAACTGTTTGGGTCAACGAATCTGTCCTCAACGACCAGCCGCATACGGTTTTATCGTTCCTTTTTTGTTCTGATAGCTCTATTTGTCAAGGCGGAGCGGCGAAGGACGGACCCGTAGAGATGGACGCACCGGCCCAAGGCCGCCCCGACGCCGGCCTTTCCCACCGCAAGATCATCCACATCGACATGGACGCCTTCTACGCGTCGGTCGAGCAGCGGGACAATCCGGACTTGCGGGGCAAGCCGGTCGCGGTCGGCGGCTCGGCGGAACGCGGCGTGGTAGCGGCGGCAAGCTACGAGGCCCGCAAGTTCGGAGTCCGCTCTGCGATGGCGTCCGTCACCGCCAAGAGGCAGTGTCCGGACCTGATCTTCGTGAAACCGCGCTTCGAGGTCTACAAGGCGATCAGCCGGCAAATCCGCGACATCTTCGCGGAGCACACGCCGATCATCGAACCGCTGTCGCTGGACGAGGCCTATCTCGACGTCACCGAAAACCTGCAGGGCATCCCCCTCGCCCGCGACTTCGCCCTGCGGATCCGCGAGAAGATCAAGGCCGAGACGGGCCTCAACGCTTCGGCCGGCATCAGCTACAACAAGTTTCTGGCGAAGCGCGCTTCGGATCACAGGAAGCCGAACGGCCAGTACGTCATCTCTCCGGAGACGGGGGCCGCATTCGTGGAGTCGCTGCCGGTCGACAAATTCCACGGCATCGGACCGGCGACGAGCGCGAAGATGAACGGCCTCGGCATCTTCACCGGAATGGACATCCGCAACCAGACGCTCGAATTCATGAACGCAAACTTCGGCAAGTCCGGCGCCTATTACTACTGGATCTCGCGCGGCGTCGACGATCGTCCCGTCCGCGCCAACCGCATCCGCAAGTCCATCGGCGCCGAGAACACGTTCTCGGTGGACCTCACGACATTCGACGCGATGGCGGCCGAGCTCCGGCCACTGATCGACAAGGTCTGGCGCCACTGTGAGAGCACCGGCAACCGGGGACGGACCGTGACGCTCAAGGTCAAGTTCTTCGATTTCGAGATCATCACCCGCAGCAGGTCCGTCGTGACGCCGGTTCCGAGCCGGGACGATCTCGAAAGCCTAGCCGTCGGCCTGCTGCAGGCCGAGATGCCGATGCCTAAGTCCGTGCGGCTACTGGGGGTCTCGCTTTCATCGCTGCAGGCTAGTGATCTAGCCGAGCCGCAGCTGGATCTGCCGATCTGAGGCCATTATCAAGGCCAATGACTACCGCCTGATCGCCATGGTTCAATATCGTGATGGCGTGTTGATGATCCGCTTTTTCGGCAGTTATGAAGACTATGACAAGGTGGACGCGGAGACGGTGTGATGAAGGCAACATTGATAATTATTCAGAACCAGGCCGATCATGAGGCGGCCAAGGCGCTTGTCGGCAAGCTGATGAAATCTAACGAGGCTGTTGATCGAGCGCGCATGGTAGCGCAGGCTCGCCTGATCGAGGCGTATGAACGCGCGCGCTGGCCGCGCAAAGCGCCGCCGTTGCCCGATTTGCTGACCTATCTGGTGGAGCAACATGGTTTGACGCGCGCTGATCTTGTGCCGCTTCTGGGCACTGCGAGTCGCGTCAGTCAGGTCATGTCCGGCAAGCGCGAATTGAGCATGACGATGGTGAAGCGTCTGCGCGAACGTTTCCATATTCCGGCGGATTTGCTGATTTCCGCGAGCGGAAGTGTTGCGGCTTAGGTCAATCGGGACCATGACTTTCGATAGGGGGCGTACTTTGCCCGGCATCTATCCGCATCCATCGGTCCGCGATTGGCTCGACGCCCAGGCGGCCGAAACGGCGCCGAAAGTTTCGCCTGACTGGACGTGCCGCGGCGCGGCCTATCCGACTTCAAGATCGTGGATGATCGGTTTCAGTCCGTCGAGCGTGATTTCGAGGGTCGCAAGCGTGATCGGTAGCTTGAAGCGTCGGCGCCCTGCACTTCCTGGGTTCACATAAAGCAAGCCGTCTACGGTGTTGATCTTCGGCACATGGGAGTGGCCGGAAACAATGACATCGATGCCCTCAGCTACGGGATCGACCTGCATGGTGTTGAGGTCGTGCAGAACGTAGAACTGCCGTCCGGCGAGCCGTACGAACTCAGTCTCGGCAAATTCGGTAGCCCACTCGCCAGTATCCACGTTTCCTCTGATTGCCGTGACGGGGGCAATTCTCCGCAGCGCGGTGATGATCTCAGGATCGCCGATGTCGCCGCCGTGAATGATGTGGTCGACATGGGCCAGCGCCCGCAGCGCCTCCGGTCTGAGAAGGCCGTGCGTATCCGAGATGATGCCGATGGTGAAGGTCATCGAAGCGTCCGGTTGAAGCACTTTATCGCGCGTTGGGCCGCGGCTTCCTGATGCACCGCGGTGCCCCGGTCATCAACCGCCTAAGCCGACTTCCGCCGCTGGCCCGTCGCGGGTTTCTTCGCCGCTGCTTCCTTCGCCGGCTTCTTGCCTTGGATCGGCATCAACATCTCTTTCTGGCCCGCCGCCGCCTTGCGCGGCTTCTTGCCGGGCTTTGCTGCCTTCGCCGGCGCAGCCTCCCGACCGACGCTCTGCCGCAGAGCCTCCATCAGATCGACCACGTTTTCGCCTTTGGGCCGCTCCTTCGGGCGGATGGTCTTGCCTGCGCGCTTCTGGTTGATCAGGTCGACCAGCGCGGTCTCGTAGTGATCCTCGAACTTTTCGGGGTCGAACGTGCCCGTCCTCTGGTTGACGATGTGCCTTGCGAGGTCGAGCATGTCCTTGGTGACTTTGACGTCCTGGATCTCGTCGAAGTACTCCTGCTCGGACCGGACCTCGTAGGGGTAGCGCAGCAGCGTACCGACGAGACCCTTCTCCAACGGCTCGAGCGCGATAATGTGCTCGCGGTTGGTGAGAACCACGCGGCCGATCGCCACCTTGTCCATATCCCGGATGGTCTCCCTGATCACCGCGAAGGCGTCGTGACCGACCTTGCCGTCGGGACGCAGGTAGTACGGACGGATCAGATAGCGCGGATCGATGTCTGCCTTGTCGACGAACTCGTCGATCTCGATGGTCCGCGTCGACTCCAGCGCCAGCTCCTCGAGCTCCTCCTTGGTGACCTCGATGTACTGTCCTTTGTCGAGTTCGTAGCCCTTGACTATGTCCTCGTTCGCGACCTCGTCACCGGTATCGGCGTCGACCTTGACATACTTGATCCGGTGACCGGTCGCTCGATTGAGCTGATTGAACGAGATCTTTTCGGATTCCGATGTCGCCGGGTAGAGAGCCACCGGGCAGGTGACGAGCGACAGACGCAAGAAGCCTTCCAGTTAGCTCTGGGGGCCATGGTACGCAGAACTCCAGTTCGGACGGATTCAAGACGAACGGCAGCGCATGGTTCCGACACAGAGGACGGGCTGACTAGCGGATATTTTTTACGCCGGCTCTCGACTCCTTTGTTCTTGTTATGTTCTATTGACCATGACAGACCGACCCTCGAGCTGGCGCATGCCGACACCCAAGCAGATGGATAAAATTGCCGCTCTCGCTGGCAGAAACGTACTGCAGCAGCCCGGATTAGCCCCCGAGGCGGATTTGCCCGCAGAGTACTGGCAAGCGCTCTTGGACGACCCGCGCGCGGAGAGCAGGTCGGGCCCCGCCGGAGGGGCGCTGCGGCTTAGCCAGATTCCTCAACATATCCTGAGGGTAGGCTGCCGACGGTGCGCCAGGGTCGTCGAAATTCAGAAGGTCGATGCCGTCCGCCTCTATGGTCGGGAGGCGCTCTGGAAGGATGTCGGGCGGCGACTCTTGGACAATACGTGCGCGCAGCGAACCGGGCGCCACGAGGAAGACGGCTGCTGGCCTGCGTTCGAGTAGTCGCCGGCGCGGGCGGAACTGGATGCTGCCATGGCACCGAAACATCACCCGACGCCCCTCAGCGGGGGCGACCGCAAGGCGCTCACCAAGGAATTGGGGAGGGCGCGCACGATGACGACGATTCTCGCTGGCCAGTCTGCCGAAGCCCGCGTTAAGGGCGAGACCCTCATCCGAGAGGCAGACAAGCTGCTCTGCGAATCGTGGAATGAGAGGATGTGGGCCGACGGAGGACCGATCGACCCATCGCCGACTGTCGATCAGGCCATCAACGGCGGTTACGCCTGGCTTGAGATCGAGTGCTCGCGGTGCAAGACCCGGCGAGACGTCGACCTGGCGGCGCTGCGCCATCCACCGACCACATTCGTCCATGACCTGGCCAGCCGCCTCCGCTGCAGCAAATGTGGCAAGGCAGGCCGCCGGCCCTCAGCTACCCTTCTGCAGCTGGCATCGCGCTCCCGCCAGGCCGCACCGGAGACCTGATCGTGTGCAATCTCTATTCGATGACCAAAAACGTAGATGCGATCCGCCGCTTGTTCGGGGCGCTGAACAGCCGCGTCGGAAACCTGCCGTCGATGCCGGGCATCTTCCCGGACTACTCCGCGCCGATAGTACGCAACGGGGTCGACGGGCGCGAAGTCGCGATGGCACGCTGGGGCATGCCGTCGTCGCAGAGCGCCCTCTTGGAAGCAACCAAGAAGCGCGCGCAGAAGTTGGAAGCCAAGGGCAAGACCGTCGACTTCAAGGAGCTGCTCCGGATGGAGCCGGATGGCGGCACGACAAACATCCGTCGGTTGAACAGCAAACACTGGAGCCGGTGGTATGGCACGGAGTATCGCTGCATCGTACCGTTCACGTCGTTCAGCGAGTTTAACAAGGCCGCTGGGGGTGACATCTGGTTTGCCCTGGACGGGACTCGTCCCCTCGCCTGCTTCGCTGGCCTCTGGACGAACTGGACATCGGTCCGCAAGGTCAAGGAAGGCGAGACCACGAACGACCTGTTCGCCTTCCTGACCACCGACGCGAATGCCGAGGTCGGCGAGATCCATCCCAAGGCGATGCCCGTCATCCTGACGACATCCGCCGAGGTGGACGTGTGGATGCGCGCCCCCTGGGACGAGGCCAAGGCGCTGCAGCGGCCGCTTCAGGACGGGTCACTGAAGATAGTGGCGACCGGTGAGAAAGAAGACAGCGGAGGCAGCGCTTAACGCCTCCGTCCGAAGCGGCTTTTTCGCTGCAGACTACAGACGTGCGACCCGGGCAAGTTCCGCCATCTAGAGCATTCTGATAATGCGAATTCTTCTTGCTCCGTCGGGCAAAACAGTGGTTCATAGGGTGCTGGTCCTAGCAAACCGGAGGAGCCAGCCCGATGGCCGATGAAGTCGACACATCCTCGGAATTGTTCAAGCTCGCGAAGCTAAATGGAGACTTCCGGAAGAACTACGGCGGGTTCATCGGAGCGTTCCTGTATCTCCGCACTATAAACGCCGTTCGCCGGAGCCCTTGGTTTTGGACCGGCTTAGCTTCGTTCGCTTGTTCAGCGGCGCTGAGCTGGCTCGGGCGGCATGGTTGGATTTCGCTAACCTCGCCTTGATCGCTTTAATCAATTCCTCCTTCCCGGCGCAGGGGACTCCGTGATGACGGCGGAGAGAATCGGATGAAAGCCAGACATAGCGTCCAGCCCTTAACGGGGAAGACAACAGCACATAGTCCTCGATTGCTCTGTTCGTCGCGTCCAACCGCATCACTGCGAGCAGTCCGGATGAAATTTGCCTTCGATAGGCTTTCCACTGCGGTGCATGGTCCGCTCCACGCTGCGCGAGTCGTCGTGCAACGAGAAACGAAACTTGGCGTACGCCGCCAATATCAAGACTGATCCCACCCTGAACAAGTTCAGCCTCAAGACCAAGGTCAGCGCTCAGGACCTCCGCGAGTTCAGTGGCGTGCCTCACTTGTTCGGCGCCCCAGAATTTCCTGGTATCTAACCAGTCGCGGTCGCGGGGCGCTACATATCCGATCATCGCATAGGCTTTCCGTAGTGACCCAAAGTGCTTAACATAGGAGGAGACGTGGTTTAGCCCGAGTGTCGTGCGCGGCCAACTCCGCGCCCAGGAGCGTGAGATCCGGATGCTGCAGCGGGCCGGCGTCTCGACTGCCTCGGCCGAACTCCTGCTCACGCGCATTGGTCCTCATCCCGCCATTCCGTACACAGACATTCGAGCGGAAACGCCCCGCAACTGGTGCTTACCGAGATGCTCGACATCATGAGAGAGATGTCGGGCAACGGCTTCCGTCAGGAGGAGGTCTCTGCCTATCGTCTTGGTGAGCGCTTCCACGCGGCAGGCCTCGTTGACGGCCGCGCCGATGACCGTGAAGTCCAAGCGATCCGGGGCGCCGATGTTGCCGAAGAAGACCTCACCTTCGTGAAGGACGATGCCCGCCCGCAGCGAGGTGCGGTCTTCGGCGTCGGACGCGACACGGATGGTCCGATTGGAGGCTTCGAGTCTGGCAATCGCCTCCCTTGCCTCCGAGACGGCCGCGCGCGACGCTTCGGCGACGCCGACCGTCTCCGGAAAGACCGCGAGCATGCCGTCGCCGATGAACTTGAGAATCTCGCCGCCGTGAGCGGCCACGGCGCTCGCCATCGCTTCGAAGTAGGCGTTCAGCAGCACCAGCATGTCGGCCGGGGCGAGAACATCCGACATCTTCGTGAAATTTCTGAGATCCGAGACCCAAATCACGGCGCGGATCGAGTCTCCCGCGCCGCGCTTGATTGCACCTTCGAGGACCTTGGCGGCGGCGCCGTAACCAAGGTAGGCACCCAAGGCGTTTTCGGAGATCTTCAGCTCGCTGTGCCGTTGCACATGCAGCGCGAATAGCTTGAAGAGACGGGCCAAGGAATCTATCTCCGCCTCGGCGAAGCCGCCGGCCTCTTTCGTCGCGATGGTGATCACGTTACGGGTGTCCAGACCGGACAAGGGAATCGCCACGTAGTCGGTCATGCCGGCGGCCGCGAGCTCGATCATGATGGGAAATTCCGCCTGCGACGACGGCTCAGTCGGCTCTCGCCGGATCGTCTCGCCGGTTTCGACGATACGCTGCAGCGGATTGAGTCTGTAGGCGTCGGAATCGACCGCGGCGTCAGCTACCCGCACCTCGTCGCAGAAGCCATCGTCGGCGTTCCAGACCCATGCGAATCCGACAAGCTGGGGATGGAGTGTGCCTATGTGCAGGGTAAGTCGATCGACCGAAGACCCGGCGGCCTTCATCTGTCGGATCAGCTTCGCGAGGAGGTCAATCATCTGCCGCTCGGCGGAGGCCTCTTCCAGCAGCCATTTTTCGATCTGGGCGAAAGTGTCCGCGATGCCGGGGGCGACGACGATCGGGCCGGCTCTTCGCACGAACGAGACCGACGGGGGATAGGATCGAGGCGAAGGATCGGAAGTCTCGGAAGCCATTTCTGTTCCCTCGCGTTTACTGCCGACAACACAGATGCGCTGGCTGCCATGCTGTCGACAGCGGGAGCCCGCGGGCCATCGCTTTCGCATATCGATGCCGCGCTCGCCCGCGCGTGGCTGACTGAAGCGAAGCATCATGCGACGGCCTCCTGACGAGCGACCTCCGACACTGCAAGTGCCCGGTGGACGTACGTCGACCGGGCCACACTTTTGCCAGGTCCTTCAATCCCGATCACTCCTGCCGCGTCACTTCGGCTCGGCGGCAGCCAAGAACACGGCTGGGAAAGCGATCAGCGGCGGGAGGACGAAACACCACGTCCCGAACTTCGCGTAGAGACAGGCGCCGGCGGCGCATCCCAGTGCGAAGGCAGCCACGCTCGCCGCCATCTTGCCGAGCCGCGGCTTGGCGACGGTCAATACCGAAGCTGGCGCGCCGCGCAAGACGTCCGCAACGTCGATCATGATCTGGGTGGTCGTGCCCGTCATCAAGGTGGTGGGGGGCTCGGTGCCCATATGGATGCGATGCGCGGCATTCTGAATCGCCATGGCGGCGACCAAAATCATGCCAGTGCAGATCGCCTGCCAGCCATCTCCTTGGACGAACGGCCCGAAGTAGACGGCACAGGCACCGCCCACCGCCAAAAGTATGATCTTGATGGCCAGCATCGAACGAAAGATCGGCAACCCGATTGCAGGCAGGACGAAGCTGAATATCCGAGTGGTGATCACCACCAGGCAAAAGACCGGGAGCGCGAGCAGCTTGGCCAAGGCACCGGATGTCCCCAACACCATGGCCGCACCGAAGGTGACGAAATTGCCGGTGACGTGCGCAGTGAACAGCCCCTGGAGCGCGAGAAAGCCGGCGGTATCGACCAAACCTGCATTCAGGCTCATCAGGAGCGGAAGCAGAAGTATATTGCGTGGCATGTCACCAACCGTATTGAAGCTGGACACCCAGATAGTTGCTGGTGTGCCCGCCGGCGCGGATGATCGTATCACCGACCTCGAAATGGACGGCCTCGATGGCGCCCGTGAGATGATCATTGAACGCGTAGTCGAGGCGGAGTTGACCGTAGGCTCCCGTCCAATTGCTGCCAACGCCAGCGGTGCCCGCTATCGGCACGTTGGGCTGGACGTAGATTGCATCGGCCGTCGTTTCGCGCCATTGCAAGCCGATCGCCCCCATCACCTTCAGCCGCTCCGCCGGACTGACGGTTATGGAGGGTTTGAGGTGCACCAGGTTCACGTACCCCGTGTAACCGGCGAGGGTGAAGTAGTAACCGTTCGGGAAGAGCGGGTTGAACGTACCCAGCGTTCCGTCCGCGGGACGGCGGTCTCCGGAGGCAGCATCGAACTGGACACCCAGGCGAGGCTGCCATGGCGCGTTCGCGAACGTATATCCTGTCCGCGCACCTACGGCCCAAGCGCGAATGTCCGTCGTACCGACCTGGCCCACCTGCCCCATGGCCTCGAGGTCCCAATCGAAGTGTTGGGCGTTGCCCGCAAAGCGGACATCGAAGACGTGCCGGTGCTCTTCGCCAAGGGCATCCAGATATCTGGCATTGCTCCGTTCGTAGAGAGAATAGTAGCCGGACAGCTCGTTATCGCCGAGCACCTTGCGCTCGACCCTCAACGTGCTGAATCGGAAGTTGTCGTTCGATGTATCGTCGAAGGGACGCCCATCAAAGTATTGCACCGGACGGCTGACGAAACCGATGAAACGCCAGGCTCCCGTTTCCCAGTCGGCCCAGAGCGCATCGAACGACTGTCGGACATTGGGCCCGTCCCGCGACGATACGAAGCGCTGAAGATCGAAGGCGAAGTCCTGTCGTCCTATGCGCGCCTTCAAGGTCCCGCCCGAAAACGTGTTGACGTACTCGAGGAAGGCAAGACGAAGGTCTAGTCGGTCCTGGTCGACGGATGTGACGTTGAACTTATGGAAGGAACGATCGTCCTCGAGTTGAATGAAGGTGCGCCAATTCTCGTTGAAGTGAACATCAGCATGGACCTGCAGACGCTGTAAGAGGTAACTGTCCGCCGGCGTATTGCCGGTGCCGAAGCCCGCTGCGTTGTTGTACTCGAAACGCTCGCGCAGCGTAGCGCCCAGCGAGATGTAACTTTTCGGGTCGGTGGCCCAAAGCGGAATGTACTTGAGCTCGTCGAACGGCTCGGTCCGCAGTCTCGGATCGGCGAGAACCGACCAATCCTCCGCCCAACGGTTCGCCAGAATCGCGGGCCGTTTCGGGAGCGTGGCGTCCCCATCATCCGCGAACGCGCTGTCGGCGCCGGCGCTGAAGGCCGCGATCGACAGGACGATCCAGAATCCGCGCAGACGGGCCCAATCTGGCGTCAAGCTCATCACCCCTTACTTCCCCGCTGCCCGCGCGGCGCTCTTCTCCGCGAGCGAGTGGATCTCGGCGATGTAGCCGCCCGGGAACATGACGAATGCCGCGGAGCGGCCGTCTGACGTGTAGGGTTCGACGAGTACCGTAGCGCCCGTCTCCTTCGCCTTGGCAAGCGTGGCGGCAAGATCGGCGACTTCATAGCCCGTCGTCTCCCGCCCATAGGGATACGGCAGATGACCATCCGTGACCAGTACGACCATCTTCCCGAACGCGGACTCGATCCGGATGCGCTTGTAGGTCGCGTCAGTCCGGCCGATCTCGACGCCCGGCGCCTTCGCGTCATCCGAGACAATCTTCCCGCGCGAGAACGCAAGAAAACTCCGGGTGAAGGCGGCGGCCTTGTCGGGCGAGACGTACACGCGATTCTCCGGAATCCGCTCGAACGGAGCGTAGTCGGGTTTCGTCGTGTGCCAATAGATTTGCAGGTTGACGCCGCCGGGCCACTGGACCACGGCATCGCGCCCGATGGGATCCGGGAAGGTGGAGACGATCACGTCAGCGCCCGCCCCGCGTGCCGCCTTGATCGCCTCGTCCATGTCTCCGACCAGATAGCCGTTCCGCTCGGCGCCGAACGGGTACGGGATCGGCGTCTTGAAGCCGAACACCGAGACGGTGCCGACGGGCGTCTGCAACAGTTGCGACGTAGTGCTGCTCGGCGTGGGCGTGACGGTCGCCACCACCTGCTTTGTGCTTTTGCCGCCGAAGGTCGCCAAAAAACTCGCGGCGAACTTGTCCACATCGTCGGGCGCCACGTAGACGTGGGTCGTGTCGTACTGAGGGGCAACGGCAACCGCCGCGTCCCTGGACTTCGTTGCGTCCTTTGCGATGACCGGCGTAGTCGCCGCGACAGCCGCTGCGAGCGCAAGCAGAGCCAATATTCTTGTCGGTTTCATCGAGAGACTCCTTGAATAGCTTGAGATCCCGCTGCGGGCTTCGGGCGAAAGACGGCTTCCTCGGAAAGAATCGTTACTATGACGAGGCCTGCGATCAATCCGAGATGTTCGAAGAAGGCATTCGTGGCCATGAATCTCTCATGACCACCCATGGTCCAGAACGCGTTCGCGGTAAGCATCGCCACGAACGTGAGGACGCCGAGGCCGCCAGCGCCAAGCCAAACCAAGCGGTTGACGACGACGAGCAGAGACCCGCAGAGTTCGACCACGATGGCGGCTGACGCCCACAGCAATCCCGGATGCAGGCCGAAGTGCTCCTGCTCGGCCGCTGCACCCGCGAGGTCGAGCAGTTTGGTAAAGCCGCCTAGGATATAGGCCGACACCAAAGCCAGCCTGGCCGCATGCCAGAGAAGCGGCCAGCGAAGGATCGCCGAGATCCATTTCGGTGACGTTTTGGACCCCATGTCAGACCGCCCAGCAGGCGCACCCGAGAGCGCCCCAGAAGCTCCTCAGGTCGGAGACAGGGAGCCGGCTCGACAAGGCCGCAGCGTGATCGTGTCCATGCACGCCGCAGGAGTTGGCGCAGCCGCACATCTGCATGGCCTTCATGGCGAGGTTGCCTTCCTTTGCTTTGGCCTTGTCGTCGGCCCAAGCCGCGTAACCGCCGAAACGCCGCACTGGCGACCAATCGGGCATGGCGGGAGGCGGCGTAACGCTCTCCAGTCTCGAAAAATCGCCCGCGCCGAAGACGATCCGCCCGCCGACCATGGTCAATACCGACGTGGTGTCGGCGATCTCGGCCTCGCTGCAGGAGAAGTAGTCGCGGTCCGGAACGACGAGGTCGGCGAGTTGGCCGACCTGGATCCGGCCCTTGCTACCCTCTTCGTTCGAGAACCACGTCACGTTCTCGGTCCACATCCGCAGCGCCGTCTCGCGATCCAGACAGTTGCGCTGGGGCGTAATCCGCAATCCGCCGACGGTTCGGCCGGTGACGAGCCAGGACAAAGAGACCCACGGGTTGTAGGAAGCCACGCGCGTGGCGTCGGTACCGGCGGAGATCTTAACGCCCTTGTCGATGATCTTCTTGACCGGCGGCGTCGCCTCGGCGGCCCCGGCCCCGTACCGCTCGACGAAGTATTCGCCTTGATATGCCATCCGGTGCTGCACGGCGATGCCGCCGCCGAGCGCCGCGATGCGGTCGATCGACTGGTCCGAGATCGTCTCGGCGTGATCGAAGAACCAATGCAGCCCTTCCAGGGGCATGTCCTGATCGACGCGCTCGAACACATCCAGCGCCCGCGAGATCGTCTCGTCGTAGGTCGCGTGGAGCCGCCAGGGCCATTTGTTCTGAACGAGAACCCGGACGACCTCCTCGAGCTCGCCCTCCATCTCCGGAGGCATGTCCGGACGGGCGACCCGGAAGTCCTCGAAGTCGGCCGCCGAAAACACCAGCATCTCGCCGGCGCCATTGTGCCGGAAATAGTCGTCGCCCTGCTTGTACTTCGAGGTCTTCGTCCAGTTGAGGAAGTCCTCCTTCTCGCCCTTGGGCTTCTGGGTGAAGAGATTATAGGCCAGCCGTATCGTCAGGAGGCCTTCTTCGTTCAGCTTCTGGATGACAGCGTAGTCCTCCGGATAGTTCTGGAATCCTCCGCCGGCGTCGATCGCACCGGTGACGCCCAGCCGGTTCAATTCGCGCATGAAATGACGGGTCGAATTGACCTGATAATCGAAGGGAAGTTTAGGTCCCTTGGCAAGGGTCGCGTAGAGAATGTTGGCGTTCGGTTTGGCCAGCAGCAAGCCCGTCGGATTGCCCTTGGCGTCTCGCATGATCTCGCCGCCCGGCGGTTCAGGCGTATCCTTCGCATAGCCAACCGCACGAAGGGCGGCGCCGTTCAGTATGGCCCTATCATAGAGGTGCAGCAGGAAGACCGGCGTGTCGGGCGCGACGGCATTGAGTTCGTCGATCGTCGGAAGCCGCTTCTCCGCGAACTGGTGTTCGGTGAATCCGCCGACCACCCTCACCCACTGCGGCGGCGGCGTGACGGCGACCTGCCGCTTTAACATGTCCATCGCGTCGGCCAGCGAGCGCACCCCGTCCCAGCGGAGCTCCATGTTGAAGTTCAGACCGCCGCGGATGATGTGCAGGTGGTTGTCGATCAGCCCCGGCAGGACGCGGCGCCCCTTCAAATCGACGACCTTGGTCGAAGGTCCGGCCAGCCTCATGACCTCGCTGTCGTGGCCGACCGCCGTGAAGACGCCATCCTTGATGGCGACCGCGCTTGCAGTCGGGTTGGAACGGTCGAGCGTGGTGAAGAGGCCACGGTGGAAGATAGTATCGGGAGCGTTCATGATGCTTTCTCCGCGACGTTAGTGGTTTCCTTGGCCTCGTCGGCATGCCGCCCGGGCAGCATGCCGAACATGTGAGGCGCGCACTTCGCCTGCCGCCATGCGGCGGCCAGGCCATGACCCGCAATCATCTGCTTGGCGACCGGGGCAATCTGCTCGCCGGCGAGAATGCCGAGCAGGCCGACCAAAGCCACCAGAGGGGGCGCGGGCGAGCGCACGTTGAGGAGACTGTAGATCACCCCGACGAGAACGCCCGCGCCAAGCGACAGGAGATAAATCTTCATGAGCAAGCCGGGCCCTTACTTGGGTCCCGCCTCCGATGCGTGCTCGCCCAGCGCCCACTTCGAGAACCGGATCTGAATTCCGTACGGCGAATGCGCACGCTGGATGTCCATCATGCCTTCGTAAGTCTCGGTGCGCGCCCAGTCCTGCTGAAGCTCGTAGGCGTACTGCGATGAGGTGATGGGGATCGCTCCCGCCTGGATCGCGCGCTCCACTGCCCGGTTATGGGCTTCGAGCGAAAGGTCGCCGCAAGCATCGGTGGCAATGTAGATCTCATAACCTTCCTTCAGCATGTCCAAGGTCGGAAAGATCACGCAGGCCTCAGTCCAGAGACCGGCCAGCACGAATTTCTTGCGACCGGTGGCAGCCACCGCCTTTCGGAAGTTCGCATCGAGCCAGGAATTCATGGACGTGCGGTCGATGACGTCGTGCTTCGGAAACAGCGAGGTGACTTCCGGAATGAACGGTCCGGAAAACGAATCCCTGGCCACCGTGGTCAGCACGGTCGGGATTTTGAACAGTTTGGCGGCCTTTGCGAGGATCTGGACGTTATTGATCGTGACCAGACGGTCATGCGACTGAACGCCCTGGAACATCGCCGGCTGATAGTCGATTAGTGCGATGGCGCTGTTGTCGGGGGTGAGCATATCGAGTTTCGACATTTTGATCTCCTTCATGTGATGAATCGCTCATGTGAGCGGGCTGGTGGAAACTGAGTGCGATGCGCAGCGACGAAACCAGGTGCGCCCGAGTCCATGCAGATCGCCGCGACCGGCGTATGCTTGCTGTCGGGAACACATGTGTAACTCCGCTGCAATCGCCTCGGCAGAACGAGGGCGTATGCTCTTGGAGCCAAGTGATATTACGGATGCGTCCGGCGGTCGCTAACGAACGAAGCGCATTTTGAACAAACGGCTCACGTTCTGCCTGTCTTGCGCAATTTCCGCGATACAGCCATCACGAAATACCGCACATGGATGAGGCTATTTGTGCGGGACGCAGGCGACCGTCCCGGCACTAGACGACGTCGAATTACGCAAGAGGCCTCCCTTTGGAGCGATTGGAAACAATCTGCAGGTTTCATCCTGGCAGCGACGAAAGTGCGCCTTTGTTGCTGGCTATCCCAGGTTGGGCGGATAGCCCCTTTGGCTTCTTGCACTTCTGCAGATCTGTCAGCGCCGGCTCGGGAATTCTGGCGGTGTCGACCCCGCGCTCCGCCGCTAACGGCCGGACCGTATCGAGAGATTTTGCCAATGGTCTAGCTCTGTCGATTCGGAGTGCAATGCATACCCACGAACTCACGCTGGTCCCCGTGGTCGTGGTCGGCCACGCCGAAGGAGCGGACGCTGCGCTCGCTCTGATCGCTTGCCATGCAGATGCGATAAGCGCTGCAGTCATCATCAACCCTACACACACCATGCGTTCGCCGGCTACGAACCTCGGTGGAATGGACGTGCTGCTGACCACGCTAGAGGGCGTTGGATCAGCAGACGAAACCGCGCTACAGATCGAGAAATGCCTGACCGAAGCGGGGGCTCGCGTGATTTGCGAGCGTGTGCCGCGCAGCCGAGTTGCCCGCAAGCGGGACGAACTCATGGCCCGGATTTTCCTTTCGGCCCTCTTCCGCTGATGTGCTCTTGAGCTCGAAGGGATCGGATTGGCAGTGGGGGAAGAGCTTGCTCCAACGATCTGGACTTAAGAGGCTGCTTGGCGGCGCCACGCACCAGGGCTAGAACCGACTGTCCGGCTGAAATGCCTGCTCAGATGGGCCTGGTCGGCGAATCCCGTGAGGAGCGCTATTTCCGAGATCGGAAGCATATCTGATACCAGCAGCTCCTTCGCCTTCTCTATGCGCGCAATGAGCAGCCATTGATGGGGCGACAGACCGGTGGACGCTCGAAAAGCCCGGCAGAAATGCGATCGTGACAACTGAGCGATGTTCGCGAGTTCGAGCAAACCAACGTTATCCGCAAGATGGTCTCGCAGATAGTCGGTGACCATCCGCAGGCGGCGGGGCCGCAGCCCGCCCCTGGCCGGCATTCGGGACGCCTTCCCGAAGGCCGCGAGGCGCAGGAGCAGCGCTACCGACAAACTGTCGCCGTACAGCCGCGGAGAATCGTCTTCCCGACTGCACTCGGCTTCGAACAGCCTTGCGATATGGAAAAGTGCAGGATCGTGGAACAACAGACGCGGGGCGAATGCGGAGGGGCCGATTTCCTCGGCCCCCAACTGCTTGAACGCGTCCTCTGCGAACGTGAAGGAGATGTGACGCATGTAGCGCGTCTCGTTGCCCAGCGCCCACGTCTCCATCTTGGCAGGCGCAAAATTCATGTTGTGGATCGCATTTGCCGGATCCGGGCCGCGCCGCCGCTTTTCGCTACGCAATTCCGGAAGGTTGCCGACAAGGTCGAGCATTATCGACAACCGGGCGCAATCGTAACACAGCTCTGCGCAGTATGACCTGGTGCAGACAAGTTCGGTCACGCTGGCGGTAAGCCCGCTCCAGGATCGAGAATGGAGACTTTTCACCGTCGTGCCTTCCCGCTTCGGGACGAACGGACGCTTCCACACCGAGGGGTCTGCGTGATCCCGCAAAGCGGACTGCGCCTGAGCCTGGTCGTGCGGGGCGGTCATGAGCGACACAGTTCTCCGGGCGAACGATGCGGCACCGGTAATGGTAGTAAGGATCGGCCCTTGGAAGTATGCCTTGGTATGTAAACCGACGGGCGTGGCCCGAACTCGACAGGACGACCGAAGGGGCCGCTTCCGCTGAAGATGGCCATCGTCGGACAGGCGCTCGCTCGCATCGTTGGGGACGGGCATCGAGCGAGTGAAGTCCTCGGGCGGATCCGTGCGCTCATGAAGAAAGCCCACGCAAATGGTCGGTTCCGCAGTTCAGCTTCTAATGAAAGCGAGCAAGTCAGCGTTGATGATGGCGGCTTGTGTCGTCGGCATGCCATGCGGGAAACCCTTGTAGGTCTTGAGAGTGCCGTTCTTCAGAAGCTTCGCCGACAACGGTCCGGAGTCGGCATAGGGCACGATCTGGTCGTCGTCGCCGTGCATCACCAGCACGGGAACGGAGATTTTCTTGAGATCTTCAGTGAAGTCGGTCTGCGAGAACGCGACGATGCCGTCGTAGTGGGCCTTTGCTCCGCCCATCATGCCTTGGCGCCACCAGTTCTGGATCACCGCTTCCGACGGCTTCGCGTCGGGGCGGTTGTAGCCGTAGAACGGGCCGGCCGCGACCTCCCGGTAGAACTGCGAGCGGTTGTCGGCGACTTGTTTCTGGAAATCGTCGAATACTTCCTTGGGCAGGCCGCCGGGATTGGACGCAGTTCGCACCATCAGCGGCGGCACGGCCGCGATTATCACCGCCTTGGCGGCCCTACTCTCGCCGTGGCGCGCCAGATAGTGCACAACTTCGCCGCCGCCGGTGGAATGCCCGACGTGGATCGCATTCTTCAGATCGAGGTGAGCGGTCAGAGCCGCGAGATCGTCGGCGTAGTGGTCCATGTCGTGGCCTTCCGCCACCTGGGTCGAGCGGCCGTGACCCCGGCGATCGTGGGCGATGACGCGATACCCGTGATCGAGGAAGAACAGCATCTGGGCATCCCAGTCGTCCGACGACAGCGGCCAACCATGGCTGAACACGATCGGCTGGCCAGAGCCCCAGTCCTTGTAAAAGATCTCGACGTTGTCCTTCGTCCTGATCGTCGGCATCCTCGACCTCTCATCTTCAGGTTCTGGTGTTATTCGCCGGACCGTCGCTAGGGAAATAAATCGTTCCAAAATTTCCGAGACAGGATTTGCCCCAGAAAGCGGCAGTCCGGGCTGGCTTTTTTGGAACATTTTACTTGGCTTCGACCAGTCCTCGCGAAAGAGTGTGGCGTTCTCGAAGGACGCGGATGCGATGAACAACCTGACACAATTTGGCGAAGATTTGCGTCTCCATCTGTTTCGTCTGCAGGCAAGCCTTGACAACATCAACGGACTGTTCGCGGGGGCCGCCATCGCCAACGATGCGGAACTCGCGGGCCGGTTGGAAGGAATGCACGCTCCCATGAAGGAGTTTTCCGAGCGCGCAGCAGAGCTCCGCGAGATGCTGCAGGCCGGCCTTGAACGCGACGCCGCACTCGTGGCCGAAACGCTGTCCAGATGGGTAGCCAGGCGACAGACGGCGCAGCTTCACGCGCGCGCCGACATGATCGAGCAACTGGCCACGGTCGCAGTGGAATTGGCGACACTGTCCGCGGTCGAAGCCGAACGCATCACGATGACCGCGATCATCGCGCGCCGAAAAGCGGTTGCCGTGCAGGTCCTGCGCGACCTCTGATGTGTCTGTTCGAGCGACCTCGATGGATGGACACTCTCCCGCCGGTGGCGTAAGGAAGACCCTTACGAAAAGCCGACGACTGATTGAAGGATGTCCGATCGCGACAACAGACCAGAGCGCACATTCCTCTTCGGGCCGTTTCGCCTTTCCACCTCCAAGCGGGTCTTGCTTGAGGGCGACCGCGTCGTTCGCCTTGGCGGCAAAGCCATCGAGATCCTGATCGCGCTCGTCGAGCGCGCAGGGGAACTGGTGAGCAAGCGCGAACTCGTCGAGATCGCCTGGCCCGATACCTTCGTCGTCGAAGCGAACCTTACCGTGCAGGTGGCGGCGCTTCGCCGCGCCCTTGGCGAGGACGATACCGCCAATCAGTACATCGTGAACAGCCCGGGACGTGGATACCGTTTCGTCGCCCCCCTAAAGGTGCTGGAAGAGGGTCGCGCGGGTTTCGACCAGCCAGCCTCGCCTGAGGCCCACAACCTGCCGGCACAGTTGACCCGGTTGGTCGGACGCGCAGAAGCGCTTCAGGCGGTGAAACGAAAATTGACCGACGGCCGCCTCGTGAGCATCGTCGGGCCGCCGGGCGTCGGAAAGACCGCAATCGCGCTTCAACTTGCGGAAACGATGTTGTCGCAGTTTCGGCATGGCGTTTGGCTGATTGACCTCGGATCGATCGCGGATGCCTCGCTGATTCCGAGCGTGATTGCATCCGCGCTCCCGATCGACGTCCGCTCGAGCGACATGCTGTCCGGCATCGCCGCCGCGCTACGCTACAAGAACCTGCTTCTGGTATTCGACAATTGCGAGCATCTGATCGACGGGGCGGCGGCGGCGATCCGTGAGCTGCTGCGCGGCTCCGGCGACATCAAGGCGCTGATCACAAGCAGGGAGCCGCTGCGCATCGAAGGCGAGCAGGTCTTCCGGCTCCCTCCCCTGGAAGTGCCTCCGATGGCAGCGACCCTCGGCGCGAAGGACGTCTCGAGCTACCCGGCGGTTCAGTTGTTCGTCGAGCGGGCGGCCGCGATCGTCAATGGTTTCGAGCTCACCGATGCCAACGCCGCCTTCGCGGCGCAGATATGCCGAGGACTGGACGGCAACCCGCTCGCGATCGAGGTCGCCTCCGCGCGCGTCGATGCGTTCGGCGTCAAGGGGTTAGCCGCGAGGATCGAGGACCGCATGCACCTGCTCGCGGACTCCCACCGCGGAAGCCCGGCACGACACCGCACCATCGCAGCGGCGCTCGAGTGGAGCTACCAACTTCTAAGCGAGGACGAACAATACGTCCTCCGCTGCGTCGGGATCTTTTCCGGCAGCTTCACGCTCGATGCGGCCGTCTCCGTGATTCCAGCGAGAGAGCGGATCGATACCGCATCGATCCTCGCGGATCTGGTCTGCAAATCGCTGCTCGCCGTCGACGTCGGCTCCGAGGGCGCCAGATTTCGGCTGTTGGAAATCGCAAAAGCGTTCGTGCTTGCGAAGCTGATCGAGAAATCGGAGCGGGACGAACTCGCCGTCCGCCTCGCCTCTTGCCTCACCGAGATGCTGCGCAAGTGCGCCGATGGACCGAAGCGGGTGCAAACGCTCAGGGAAGCGGTCCAGGAACTCGATAACGTGCGCGGGATCCTGAACTGGGCGTTCTCGCCCGGCTGCCGGCCGCAGGCGGGCGTTGCGCTCACGGCCGCCGCTGTGCCTGTTTGGTTGGAGAACTCGCTCCTGACGGAGTGCATCGTCTGGACGACGAAAGCGATCGAGGCTCTCGAAGCCACCGCCGAAAGCGAACGAAGCGAAATGATTCTGAAGGCCGCTTTCGGACTCGCCGTGATGTTCACCGAGGGGATGACGAGTCGGTCGCGAGAAGCTCTGAACAGATCGATCGAGCTGGCGGGGCAGCTCGGTGATCGGCAATGGGAGCTTCGGGCCCGGCTGGGCCTCGTGCTCTTCCTGCACCGGCGCGGCGACTTCAAGGGGGCGTTGGAAGGAACGAAAAGGATCGAAAGGCTCGTGGCGGACGCCGGCGAGCCCGCGGCCGTCGCGATGACGAAGAGCGTGAAGAGCGCCTCGCTCTTTTTCCGAGCGGAGTATGCGACGGCCCTGAACCTTGCGCGCGAGGCGCACGAATATTTCCGAACTCACAGCGACGCCTCGCATATAGGCCGCTGGGGTCTGAACCACTCGATCTATGCGCAATGCGTGATGGCGCGGGCCTATTGGAATCTTGGACGTTTCGATCGAACCGTTCGGGCCTGCCTTTCGGCGCATTCCGAGGCAGAAGAGACCGGCAATCCGACGTCGATCTGTCAGGCGTTAAGTTGGTGCGGGGCTTCTCTGTTCCTGAGCCTGGAGGACCTGGACCGGGCGGCCGGCGCTATACAGAGGTTCAAGCAAGTGGCTCAGGACAACAACATCAAGAGCTATGTGTTTGCCTCGATCGGTTTCGAAGGCAGGTTGCTTTTCCTGAGAGGCGAGATCGAGCCCGCCGAAAGGTTGTTGCGGGAGGCGCTCTCGAAGCTAAGCGGCGCCCAATACGACAATGTGTCCATTCCATTCCTCGGGCGCTTGGCGGAGCTCCTGGTGGTTGATCGTCGCCCCGAAGAGGGACTGTTGGCGTCGGCGGAGTGCCTGGAGCGAACAAAGGCGACCGATGCTCTCTGGTTGCTACCGGATGCCCTGAGGATTCACGGAGACGTCCTGGCCGCATTGGAGGGTCCCGACTCGCAGTCGGCCGAGGTCAATTTGCGTGAATCGATCGAAGTTTCCGTACGGCAGGGGGCCCTTGGATGGGAGCTTAGATCGGCCGAGAGTCTTGCAAATTTCTTGCGTCGAAAGCACCAAGACGAAGAAGCTTCGGCGGTACTGGATCGAACGCTCGGAAAATTCGCAGAGGGCCTTGAGGCCGTACCATTCCGGCGCGCCAAGACTCTGCTCGACGAATTGCGACGAGTAGCCTCTCCGGAGGAGGCGCGTCCTTCGGCTCGCAGGCCAGACCCGCGCGTCTGAACCGTGGTCGCCGGCCCCAACTGCTGGCCAACACAAGGGAAGAGCTTCCTGCCCGAACCGCGCAGTCCAATTGTTCAAGAGCCGGGGGACCGGTTCATATAGGCTGCTCGACTGCCGTCTGTTTGAACGAACTTGGAATCCCCGAGAACTCAACAGCGCACTTCGGAGAGAGGTTCACGTCATGAACGACAGTAAGACTCTGCTGCAACCCAGCGATTGTGCTCTAGTTCTGATCGATCAGCAGGCTGGCCTCGCATTCGGGGTCGGATCGATTGACCGTCAGGTGCTTCTCAACAACACGATTGCGCTCACACGAACCGCTAAGGTGTTTGGGCTACCGATTGTCGCATCAACGTCGGCCTCCAAGGTCTACAGCGGTCCGCTGATGCCGGCGATTCGGGAGATTCTTCCCGATATCCAACCCATCGAACGCCGGAACATGAATTTGTGGGAAGATGACGCGGCTCGAACAGCGGTAGTTCAAACAGGCAAGCGAAGCCTGATCGTTTCTGGCCTTCTGACAGAAGCCTGCGTCTCGTTTCCGGTACTTTCAGCGCTTCACGAGGGCCTTGACGTTTTTGTGGTTGGCGACGCGTGCGGTGGTCTCACTCCCGTGAGTCATGATCTCGCCTTGCGACGCATGAGTGACGCAGGCGCACATATGACATCATGGATCCAGGTTCTTCTGGAATTTCAGCGGGACTGGACGCGTCGGGAAACTTACGACGGAGCTCGATCTATCGTGGAAACCCACGGCGGCGGGTACGGAATCGGCCTCGCATATGCTCGCGACATGATCCACCCTTCGCCCTAGGTGGTGTAGCCTCGCTTCTAGCCGATCCCTTGCACCTTTCGATCCTTCGTTGCGCCAGAGCGAAAGGGTGCGATTTGCCACAGCAAAGCACATGACAAAGATTGACGAAGATCTAACGCGGAGCGCGTCGCCCTGGATCGCGTTCCGACACAAGGCGTTTGCGGTTGTTTGGATCGCGACCGTCGTCGCCAATGTCGGCACCTGGATGTACAACGCGGCATCCGGATGGCTAATGACGAGCCTCAATCCGGATCCACTCACGGTCTCCCTGGTCCAGGTCGCGAGCAGCCTTCCCATGTTCCTTTTCGCGCTGCCCGCCGGCGCTCTGGCCGATATCGTCGACAGGCGCCGCTTTCTCATCGGATCGGAAATCCTACTCACCGTCGTCGCGGCGGTGAGCGCGGTTCTGGTCTGGCTCGACCTGATCAATCCGTCGATCCTGCTGTTGCTCACATTCCTCCTCGGTGCGGGTTCGGCTTTCACCGCTCCCGCATGGCAATCAATCGTGCCTCAGCTTGTCCCGAAGCAAGACCTGGCTGCGGCGGTGGCGACCAACGGCGTCGGTGTCAATATCAGCAGGGCAATCGGACCGGCGCTCGGTGGCGTCGTGATCGGCGTACTAGGCATCGCGGCGCCGTTCTGGATCAACGCATTGAGCAACTTCGCCGTGATCGGCGCCCTGCTCTGGTGGCGCCCACCGACATCGCAAGGAAGCAGACTTCCGCCGGAGCGCCTGACCGGTGCCCTCGTGATCGGCTTTCGGCACGCGCGATACAACTCCGTTCTGCGCGCGACTCTCATACGAGCGGTGGCGTTCTTCTTCTTCGCCAGCGCATATTGGGCCCTACTCCCGCTCGTCGCGCGCAATCAGATCGCGGGCGGTCCCGAACTCTACGGCATTCTGCTCGGCGCGATCGGCATCGGTGCCGTCGGCGGCGCATTTACGCTGCCATGGCTGAAGGCGGCTCTGGGACCCGACCGGCTCGTCGCGGCCGGCACGCTCGGCACGGCGGCCTGCCTGGTCCTGCTCGGTGTCGCACGTTATTCCGCGCTCGGCTTCGCGGCCTGCCTCCTCGCAGGCATGTCATGGATCGCCGTTCTCGCGAGCCTGAACGTCTCGGTCCAGATGTCCCTGCCCGATTGGGTGCGCGGGCGTGGGCTGGCCATGTTCGTGACCGTGTTCTTCGGCGCGATGACAGCCGGCAGTGCGCTGTGGGGGCAGCTTGCCTCGGCGTTCGGCCTGCCCGCGGCGCACTTCATCGCGGCCGCCGGAGCGGTAGCGGGCATCGCGCTGACTTGGCGCTGGAAGCTGCAGGGCGGCCAGGGGGTGGACCTCGCGCCCTCCATGCATTGGCCAGCCCCCGTGCTCGCGGTCGACGCGAATGCCGACCGCGGGCCGGTACTGGTCACGGTCGAATATCAGATCAATCCGGAGAAGCGTGACGGTTTCCTCGCCGCAATCCGAGACCTGGGCCAGCAACGCCAGCGGGACGGCGCCTATTCATGGGACGTCTTTGAGGATGCCGCGGAGAGCGGACGCTTCTTGGAAACGTTCATGGTGGCGTCTTGGCTTGAGCATCTCCGACAGCACCAGCGCGTGACGAACACCGACAAGGTCGTGCAGGATGCCATCCGCGAGTTCGGCGCTGCGGGCGCCCCTAAGGTGACCCACTTCATAGCGGCCCGCCTCGCGCCCGATTGAGCCGAGCCGGCAAGAAGCCGGCGGCTCTATGGTCGGCGAAAGCGATGGCTGCAAAACCGGCCTCGATATGTCGGTACTTCTGAGGACCCGCGTTTCCGCCGACGAGCGGAAAACGTGGTGATCATCAATATCCGGCAGTGGGCCGCCGGTCAGCAAGTGTCCGACAGCACCCTGCATTCAGAGTGGTATAGCGTAGACGTAGTTCTCATCTTCGCCCGTTGCGGCGCTCCCTAGGGGAATCGAACCCTGTTTCAGCCTTGAGAGAGCCAAATAATGGGTCCCTCTCCATCCGCCAGCGTTCGCCGATGTCCGATTATTTCAATAAATTCAATGTACAAAGTCCGGTATTGTCCGCCGACGTACACGTCTTATATTCGACAGATATTCGACGTATAACAGTGCAACGAACGCTATGGTCGAAGACACTCACCGAGGCTCAGGTCACGACGGCTAATGCGCGCTCCAGGCTGGGACCTGGCGTGCATTGGCGTCGCCTCGATGCGGAAGCGCATCTGGGCTATCGCAAAGGAAAACAAAGCGGCGTTTGGTTTGTCCGCTGGCGTAATCACCACGAAGGCGGCAACTACAAGCAGCTGCCAGTCGGCGTCGCCAACGACATCAATGACAAGCCCGCCGCCGGGATTCTGACCTTCGCACAGGCCGTGAGAACGGCACGGGAGGCCGTAGCTCGAGCCAGAACAGAAGCCGCGTCGCAGGCGGCGGGTCCGGCTCCTACCGTACGATCGGCCGTTGAATCATATGTCAAGGAACGCGACGCTCGAGAAAGACGCCGAACAGGTCGCGACGTCCGATCCGATGCCGGTACCAAGCTGCGGCGCTACGTTCTTGGTCAAGAAAAGCGCGGCAATCAGGAAGCTGTGGGATCGGCTCCTCTCGCATCGGTGCCTCTGCATGCCTTGACAGAAGACGACTTGATAACGTGGCGTGAGGGTTTGCCGGAGGACCTAAAGGTCACGACCAAGCAGCGGTTCGCGAATGACCTCAAGGCCGCACTAAATGCCGCGTGGCCGCGGCTTTCCGCAGATCGGAAGAAACTAAACCCGACGTTCCTCGCCATTGTGAAGGCCGGCTTCAAAGCCGAGCGGATCGATGATGACGATGATGCGTCCGTTGCTCGGGATAACCAGATTCTCACGGATGAGGAGGTTGGCGGCATCCTTCAAGCTGCGTGTGAAGTCGATCAGGAGCAAGGATTTGATGGCGACCTATATCGGATCGTCGTATGTCTGGCCGCGACCGGCGCGCGGTATGCCCAGGTCAGGCGAATGCGCGTGGGCGACGTACAGGTTTCTGCTCGACGTTTGATGGTGCCGGGCTCCTACAAGGGACGCGGCGGCAATGGCGGCTCAGACCCGATCCCAGTGGGCGACGATGTGATTGAGGTGCTTTTGCCCGCAATCGCCGGGCGGCCAAGCGATGCCCCTCTTTTCGAGCGATGGATCCATGAACAGGAGCCGGGGGGCATCGCATGGAAGAAGTCTGAACGCGGTCCGTGGAAAAGGGGCGAACTTGCACGTCCCTGGAAGGCCATTCGCGAGCACGCCGGTATGCCGGAGGTGATTCCCTATGCTTTGCGGCACTCGAGCATCGTGCGCGGTCTGCGAAAGGGCTTGCCCATCCAACAGGTCGCCAAACTGCACAACACCTCAGTCAAAATGATCGAGCGGCACTACGCGAAATACATTGCGACCGCCTTGGAAGACCTCGCAAGGGCGGCAGTCGTGTCCCTGGTGCCGCGGAGGAATGGAAACGTGGGGCCGATGGGAAAACGCGCGTAAGGGATAACCAAGATCATGCGCTGCAGGATTGGCTCGGGCGTGCGCGATCCCGCGCCCGCCCCGACGGAACTAACTCCGCTGGGAGACCGGTCTTAATGCGCTCAGTTGCGTGAATGACGAGGGGATCATTTCGGAAGCCCCGCGCGTTATGAAGAACGCTGCTTCAATCCTCAGTAGGTCCAATCCATCATGGGAAAGTTTGAGCCAGGTCCAGCCAATCAAAGCCAGCGAAATCTAAGTTCGCACAGCCGGACACAGTGGAGAAGCAGTGCGGCAGAGAGTGTCAGTCAATCCCCATTGAAACAAAAGGCGTTTTCGACCTATTCGGACCTAAATCTACCGGTCGAGCTTCGGCCGGAAAATAGGTTTCGCCTCCGATAAAAGCTTACTCCGCGAATGGCCCGTCATCTTCGCGATCGAGATCATGAAGGAGCCATAGCGCGGCTTCGCGTTGTCCGTGACAGGAAGCGTAGGCGTTTGCCCCGAAAGCAAAAGTCAGATTCGCCCTTCTTCAACCCAAACATCTTCCATATAGCCTTGGCGACCCAGACGTCTACTGAAGCGCCCCGATTGCGGCCAGTGCCGAGGCGCTCCGTGAAAGCTCGATCAATCGATTGACGGACTGCATTGCAAAGCTGAGGAACGATTGATCCAGCACCCCGTCCGACACCTTTTTCGTGACGTTCCCGATGACGACCTGCGCTCCGCCAACGAGGCGAGCGGGGATTGAAAGCAGCGTCTCGTTGACCTGCGCGTGGGCGCGAACACCACCGGTGAAGGCTGGAGACACAGATATCACTAAGACTGGCTTGTCGATCAGAACGGACTTCCCATATGGGCGGGACGCCCAGTCCAGCGCATTTTTCAGGACCCCCGGCATGCCGTGGTTGTATTCCGGTGTGACGATGATCAAGCCGGCGCTGTTCGCCACCGCATTCCGAAACTGCCGCACCTTGAGGGAAGCATGATTTCCATCCTCATCCTCATTGTAGAGTGGAAGCTCCGGGCTCAATATCTCGAGGCTTGTCCTGCTTGGAAGGCTACCGCGCAAACTGGCGAGGGTTGCGCGCGAAAACGATTCCTTGCGGAGACTACCAGGTAGCCCAACGAGGCGGGTCGGGACTGCAGACATCATACGATCTCCATCGCGCTGCATTGATCGGCCACACCAGCAATCGTCCCTGCCGGAATTTTCGATTGTGACCACCGCCTAAAGAGATAAGGCACGGGTGGCGGCCTCCTTTTCAATTTGCCCGAATCCGTGCAAGAGGCCAAAGGCGCCGATCAGCCTGTCCCTTTCATGGGCAGGTGAAAACCGTCGGGACGGCTTTCGTCAGCGCATCACAACGGACCTGGCGCCGGCCGAGGCGGGTGCAGAGAGCTCTGCACGACGACCCCATCGCTGGGCCAGCGCCGCGCAGACCATCAATTGAATCTGATGGAAGACCATCAGTGGGAGGATCACTGCACCCGCCCCGTGGGAAGCAAAGATAACTTTGGCCATGGTAACGCCCTGGGACAGGCTCTTCTTCGAGCCACAGAAGATAATGGCCACGCGATCGGCACGATTGAAGCCCAACCATTTGCCGAGAAGTCCGGTCGTGATCAGGGCGGCGCCAAGAAGGATGCCGTCGGCGACGACCAGCCCCGCGAGCGCAGCTGGCGGAACCTGATGCCACAAGCCCTCGCTGACGGCCGCGCTGAAGGCGGAATAGACGATGAGCAAGATTGATCCCTGGTCGACCGCGCCGACAATGCCATCATGACGTCCAATCCATCCGCCGATGAACGGCTGGAGCAGTTGTCCGCAGACAAACGGCACGAACAACTGCAACGTGATCTGTCCGATAGCGTCCCAGCCTGAGGCAGCTTCGCCGTGATTTGAGAGTACGAGACCTGCCACGAGCGGCGTCACGAAGATGCCGATGATGCTTGAGGCCGAGGCACTGCAAATCGCCGCCGGAACGTTACCCTTGGCGATGGCGGTGAACGCGATCGAGGATTGCACCGTGGATGGCAGGGCGCAGAGGAACAGGATGCCGGCGTACAGCGTCGGCGTCGCAAGCGGAGACAGGATCGGCTTGAAAGCCAGACCGAACAGCGGAAACAGCACGAATGTCGTCAGCAGCACCAGGGAATGCAACCGCCAGTGACCTGCCGCAGCGATCACGGCTTCGCGCGACAGCTTTGCTCCATGCAGGAAGAACAGCAAGGCAATGGCGAGGTCGGTGAGGTGATCCACCACCAGCGCCGCCGTGCCGCGGCATGGCAGCTCGCTCGCCGCGACGACGGTCGCGATCAACGCCAGGGTGAAATTCTCAGGCAGGAACTTGGGTCGAGACATGCTGATGATCTGTTCGCCGGAACCGGCTTTGAACTGGCGCGATCGCGAAGTCAGCGCGCCTTTGGGGGCAATGCAAACATGCCCCAGTGAGAACAACTGATCCATTCGTCGTGGTTGGTCGCGAACGCAGATGTCGATGTGGTGGCGTTCATGATCGTCTCCTTACTTTGTACGCACGATCTAGAAGTAGGGCGCGGTCAACCCGTCACCACTAAAACTCCATTTAGGCGCGCTTACTCATTGGCGGCTGTCGCGAGAGCAAAACTACCTTGGCGCGCGACGATACGATTTCCGAATCCGGATCCGGCCCGGCCTGAACCAGACCATCGTGGCGCAGCGAGACCTCCGAAAACGGCGATGCGGCCGCCCGCTCGAGCACTGCGCGCAATTTCGGGTGAAGACCTTCGCCGCGCGACGCCGCGAAGGCACTGAATTGATGAAGAGAGCACATTGCCAGGACTCCTGGGCTGCTTACATCACGGGGCGCGATACTTCCGACGACCGACTCTTGGCGGGCGCTCGACAATCATTCACGGACCGGACAACGTGGTTCGGAACCGCGCGCAACGTTGTCGATAGAGTGGAAGTATGAGTCCGCGCTCAGATTTCGATTAAATACGAATTCATTCCCTGGCACGGCGAACTCGCGGGAGGATTCAGCTCACGACAATGACACCACACGGCATGCAAGGCGTCGCGTCTCGGCCAGACAATCGCTCAATGCCAACCGGGCTCATCGACGGTGGCGCCGCCTCCGCAACGAGCTTCGAGACGGCGGCACTTCTCGCTATCTGCGAACACGAGGATTGGTGTTGCGCCAAGTGGGCACAGCGTTTGTCACGCCTACCGAAGGCCAGTTGTACGACCCCACCGAGGGTGCGGTGACGGGTTCCGACAGACGTTCCGGACGTCCCATAGGTCCCGGATGGCGGTGTCGACAGTCCGGACGTCCCATAGGCGGCAGATTGCATCGTCGAGACATCGTGCCTCAAATACGTGTAGCTCTTCCCTTCCGCAGCAAGGGGCGCGACCGCCAGCCCCACAGTTACGAAGGCGGCACTCACAAATTTGGTTGTCATCATAATCGATCCTCTCTCGTGAGAGATAGGCGACAACCCTTGTTCTACACGGCTCGACATCCTAAATTCTTATTCAATGACGGTGATCGCATGGGGATGCGATCCGCCACACTTAAGGCCGCCAATTCAGATTGCGCGCGCCTGCCTGCGAACCTCGTTCGCAATAGCCTTCAGCGAGTTCAGCGGCGCCGGGCCTACAAGGCTATAGCCAATGCCGTCGTCCGCCCAGGCAAAGCCGGTGGCGCCGCCATTTGACTGTGCTGTCATTGGTGCGTTCTGGTCGGCGCTGCTCATCGGCCGCGTCAGCACGACGACCCGGCTGCCGTGGTCATCGTCATACATGAACATTGCGGCTGGCCCGTGCTGGGTCGCGACCAGGCGTCCACCCATCAGACGGTAGCCTGAACTCGCCAGGTCCGGCACCTTGACAGGCCGGTTCAGCCGACTCGAGATCCATTGGACGAACTGCGTGGTGTCGGATGCTCGCACCTCGACGGGGCGGATCCGATCCGGTGCGTAGACATTGTAGGAATAGGCCGCTTCCTGCGCGAGCGCCGCCAGACCGCCAGGTGGCGCCTCCAACGAGCCGCGCATCACCCAGCCGCCAAACCCGCCCACACTCAGCAGCAGCATCGCCGCGATCGCCCACCATGCCGGCGGAGAACGACGCCTCCGACCCTCGACAATGCGTGAGAGATTCAGCTCGGGTGGCAACGGCTCGTCAGCAATCGGCGCCAGCGCCGCGCGCAACAGCTCGCGTTGATCGGCAAAGCCGGCGACGCGCTTGGCGACGTCCGGATGATCGGCAAGGTAGGAGCCGACTTCCGCTCGACGCTCCGGCTCGAGCACATCATCCACATAGGCATGGAGGTCGTCTTCCGTGATCGGCCGGTTGTTCATGTCAGCCTCCGCATCGTCACCACGTTCCCTGGCGCATCGGCGACGCCGTCGAGCTCCTGCTGCAACCTCTCGCGTGCCCGCGACAGGCGCGACATTACGGTGCCAATCGGGACATTCAATACTTTCGCGGCCTCCGCATAAGAGAGATCCTCGACCGCAACCAGCAGCAGTACGGTTCGCTGCTCCCCCGGCAGTTTCGCAAGCTTGTCTAGTACGTCTTGATACATGAGCCGATGCTCCTGCGCGGCAGCCCCGCGAAACTCGCCCTCACCCGCTTCCTCGATCGGCACATGCCTGCCGCGCGATGACGCCTGACGGAATTGATCCGCCGCGAGGTTGTGCAGGATCGTGAACAGCCAGGCGCGCACGCTCCCGTCCCGCCTCTGATGCCAGCGGCTGACAGCGCGCTCCAGGCAGTCCTGCACAAGATCGTCCGCGTTCGCGCGGTTGCGCAAGAGGGCGCGCGCATAGCGGCGGAGGGCGGGGATCAGCGGCTCGACCTGAACCAACATGTCCTTCATCTCGCCCTCCGCCTGCGTTCCTTCTCGAACGTCAACGGGTCTCAATCTGGATCGCCTCGCCAGGCATGGCCGGTTCGCCGGACGCAATCACAAGGTATCGCCTGTCGGCGTTTGCCCTCTGATCGACGATCTGCCGGATCGGGCCAGCAGCGTTGACGATAGCCGATCCTGCCGGGTTCGTCATGAACGCTGCGAGCGGCTGCAACGGGCCGCTGCCGTCCTCATGCTCGGAAAGCGCCAGCACGTATTTCTGCTTGGGCTGGAGACCCGTCACCGAGGCTTGCAGGATCTGGATCAGACCCTGGTCGAACAGCGACACGCTGGTCGGCACCTTGCTGTCGCCCGTCCGCTGCTTGGGTGCAAGGGCGAGATGGGCAACCTGGCCGGCAACGCCGAGCGGCTGCAGGTTCTCGCGGTTGTCGGGATTGGGCGCGGCATTGGGGACATAGGCGATCGCCTGGGGGGCCTGACCGATCGGAATGTTCGCAATCACCTTGTTGGTCGCGGTATCGATCGCCGCCAGCGCGTCGGCGTTCTCGAGGCCAACATAGACGCGCGATCCATCGCCCGATGGCCAGACGCCGTGCGGCAAATTGCCGACCGGGATGGTCGCGACCTGCGAGAAATCATCGGTGCGGAACACCTTGACTTCATTCAGGCCACCGATCGTGACATAGGCGAACGATCCCTTCGAAGTGTGTGCGAAGTTGACATGGTTCGTGATCGGACCGGTGTCGATCGTCTTGATGAGGCTGAACGGAGGACGTGCGTCGAATACCTGCGTCTTGCCGACGTCCTTAAGCGTGAACCAGACCTGCTTGCCGTCGGGCGTCGCGGCGATGTTCGGGCAGAACGGGCTATCCTGCTTTACTTTGGCGACGATCTTGTGGTCGGCAACCGTGACGACATCGGTTTCCGGATTGAACGACGAGCAAATGTAGCCGTACTTGCCGTCGGGCGAGAAAATCTGCATGCCAGGTCCGCTCGGAGTCGTGATGCGCGTCTTCTCTTCAAAGCTCTTGGCATCGATCACGGAGATGTAGTTCTCGCCGCGCACGGTCACCCAAACCTCCTTGCCGTCCGGCGTATAGAATGCCTCATGCGGCGAACGACCGACATAGGTCATATGTTTGACCGCGTTGGTCGCGGTGTCGATGAAGGTGACCGAATTCGAGCCGATCGACACCACCGCGAGCGTGTGGTGATCGGGCGAATAGCCCATACCGTGGACGAGCACCTGCCCCTTGTAGAGCGGGCTGAAATTGAGCGGCTGCGGATCGCCCAGCCGGATCACGCCGAGCAGCTTGTTGTCGACGGGATCGGTCACCGAGACCGTGTTCGAGAACTGCTCGGCCGCATAAATCCGGTCGTGATGGCTGATCGGGATGTCGGGCGAGGACAGCGCACCGGGCGCTTGCCCGGCCCACGCAGCGGACCCGGTTGCGAGCATCGTTGCCGCCAGCAAGATAGTTTTCCACGTTTTCATGTTTCGCTCCTTAGTGCTTCATTCCGGCGGACATATCCATCTGCATGCCCGAGTGATGGTGATCGTGCGCGGCAGGGAGGGCCTGCGGTTGCGTCGGCGCGGGCGTCGTGTCGGTCGCCGGCTCGCCGATTGCGAGCTTCATCGCGGCGATCTCCTGCATCTGGTCGACGATGATTTCCTGCGCGATCCGCCGAAGCTGCTCGTTCTTGCCGTAGCGCAGCTCGATTACGGCCATGTCGATGGCGCCCTGATGATGCGGGTTCATCATGGCAACGAAGTCGCGATCGATATCGCCGCTGGGCTTCGCCGCCATGTCGTTCATCATCTTGGTCATCGCCGCGTCGTTTTCTTTCAGGAACGCAGATTCCTCGGCGGTCAGCCCTGCCGCGGGATCGGCCGGATGGGCTTCATGCGCGAACGCGAGCGGCGGGATCGCGCAAGCGATCAGGACCCGCCCGCCCAACAGGATCGCGGCGAGCCCTGGTCTTCGGAAACGACACCTGCTTGCAAGGGTCGCAATGAATCTGCGGGACTGCTGATGCATCCTGAACTCCCATGTTGATCGCATGGGAGTTTGACGAAGCGGCGCGCGTTCTATTCCAAACGGCCGCAAAGGTTTCTTCACTCGCGGGCACGCGGCTGAAAATAAACCAACGGCGACAATGACTAGGGCACGATCTTCGGCCCGATCACAGACGCGTTAGCGTCCACTTAAGGGATATGCTCTAGTGAGAATTGATCGATTTTTTCGATCATACCTTAAATATCAATCTGTTTGATAAATTTATTACCGCGGACCAATTTTGGCGTAACCCGGAGTAACGCCAATGACCTCTGCCATCGACTTCCGCACTTCTCCAGTCAAACCCGTCATCCGCGAGACCATCGTATCGCGGGTGAAATCAGCCCGCGCCGTCATCCCCGGGGTGGCGCTGGCAGGAGCTATCGCTCTCGTCGCCAAATTGCTTCACGGCGTTCCAGGGATTGCCACGTTCAGCCCCATGATCCTCGCCATCTCGATCGGGATATTCGTGCGCAATCTGGTCGGAACGCCATCCTTCGCCGCCCCGGGAATTTCTTTCAGCGTGCGCCGTCTGCTTCGTGCCGCGATCGTTCTCCTCGGCTTTCAGATCACGCTGACTCAACTTGCAGCCGTGGGTGCAAAGGGACTCTTGATCGTCGTCGGGACGCTCGTTGCCACCTTCGCTTTTACCCTCGCAACCGGCCGCGCCCTGGGCGTCGACCGAAAGCTCACCGAGCTGATCGCCGCGGGCACCTCGATCTGCGGGGCTTCGGCCGTTGTCGCGACCAACAGCGTCACCGGGGCGTCCGACGAGGACGTCGCCTATGCGATCGCCTGCGTCACAATCTTCGGCTCGATCGCGATGTTCGTCTATCCTGTGCTGCCGCATCTTCTGCATCTCGACGGCGGGGCCTACGGCCTCTGGAGCGGGGCATCCATCCATGAGATTGCGCAGGTGGCCGCCGCTTCTTTTCAGAACAGCCAGCGCGCCGGCGAAATCGCGACGGTCGCCAAGCTTGCGCGAGTCATGCTGCTTGCGCCTGTGGTGCTGGCCCTGAGCGTCGGGTCACGGCTTGCGGCCCGAGGCGCGCCCGGCAGCTTGGCACGGGCACCCCTGCCCTGGTTCGCAATTGGCTTTGTCGCGGTGACTGCCGTCAACAGTGTCGTGACCATTCCGTCGGAAATGAGGGACGCAACGATCACCCTGTCCACCTTCCTGCTCACGATAGCTCTTGCCGCCATGGGCCTAGAGACCGATATCTCGAAACTCTACGCGCAGGGCCTGCGTCCGGCTATATTGGGCGCACTTGCCTTCCTGTTCATTGCAATCTTCAGCCTGGCTCTCATCAAACTCATGGGGTGACCATGACGCTCGAACAGCTCCGGATCTTCGCCGCGGTCGCCGACAAGCAGCACGTGACGCAGGCCGCCCGCGAACTGAATCTGACCCAATCAGCCACGAGCGCAGCGATCGCCGCGCTCGAAGGCCGTTATGGTGTCAAGTTATTCGATCGGGTCGGTCGCGGCATCGTGCTCACGCATATGGGCCGCTCGTTTCTCGGAGAAGCCCGTGCCGTGCTGGCGCGCGCCCATGCGGCCGAGCAGGTTCTGCGGGACTTCGCCGGGCTCAAGGCCGGAAAGCTTGTGATCGCCGCAAGCCAGACGGTCGGCAGCTATTGGCTGCCCGCGCGGCTATTGGCTTTCCAGGCCACCTATCCCGGCATCGAACTTGACGTGAAGATCGCCAACACCGAGCACGTCGCGACCGACGTTCGCGAGGGCATGGCGGATCTCGGCTTTATCGAAGGCGATATTGACGACGCCGCATTATCGGCCCGACGTGTCGACGGCGATGCGCTGGTCGCCGTCGTAGGCCCACAACACCCTCTGGCGAACCAGAGAAAGCTGCCTCCAGACTGGATTGCCACGACACCGTGGATCCTTCGCGAGAAGGGGTCCGGAACGCGTGCCATGTTCGAACGGGCTCTGAAGAAGCGCGGAGTACACCTTTCCGGCCTCACGGTGCAGCTCGAGCTCGCTTCGAACGAGGCCATTCGAACCGCCGTTGAGACGGGCCGTTGCGCCGCCGCCATCTCCGATCTGGTGGTCGAAAACGCGATCGCGGCAAAGCGGCTGGTCCAGTTGGAAGGCGAAATGGCGAAGCGTTCGTTCTACGCCTTGCGTCACAAGGAGCGGCATGTGAGCAAGGCTGAAGCTGCGTTGATGTCCAGCATCACAGCGGGCCCTGCTGCGTAGGCACGACGTGCACCCGCGGGTCCGCACCTTTATTCCATGCAACAATTGAACTGATGCCTCGTCAGCAATGTCGCGGGCGTCGTCAGCGCAAGGTAGCGTCTTTGGGCATTCGATCGTGGCCGGCGATCGGAACGATCTGATCATCCCGTTGGATTGCTGCCGTATTGCGGTCTACCTCCTTGAGAAGCGGCAGGCACATCGAACACTCTGCTTGCCAAAACATCGAAATGGAGATTCACCATGATCGCTTCGCCCCGCGCTTATCTCGCCATCGTCTTGCTGGCCACCCCCGCTTCGCTACTCGGTTCGCCGCTCGCGCATGCCGGCAGCACGATGCATTTTTCGGGCAACAGGAGCAACATTCACTCGCAGGAGCACCTTCGTTTTACGACAGGACACCTTCCATGCATTCGCCAGGCGCCACCCCGCCGGCAGGTCGAAGATCCCCTCGCGGACATCAACCTCGGATGACCGGCCCTGCATCGAACGCGAACCCATTTTAGCATGAGGATCTCGATGCCACTACATCGCAACGATCGACACGTTCGAGCTCTGACCCGCCGCGCCGTGCTCAAGACCTTCGGCGTCGCCGGCATGGCGCTCGCCGGCTCACCGGCCTGGGCCGATCAGTCGGTGCGCCTTCTGTTCGCCAGCGGCCCGCAGCAGCGGCCGATCACGCCTGACTTCCCGCAGAAGGGACCCATGATCCTGCAACGCACCCGACCGCCGTTGTTGGAAACCCCGATGGAGGTGTTCGATCGCAGCGTGTTCACGCCGAACGACCAGTTCTATGTTCGATGGCACTGGGCTGTGATCCCGACGTCGGTCGATGTGGACGCCTTCCGGCTCGCCGTGCGCGGCCACGTCAACCAGGTGCTGTCCTTGTCCATCGGCGATCTGCTCAAGATGCCTCGCGTCGAGCTCGCTGCCGTCAACCAGTGCTCGGGCAATTCCCGGGGCTTCTTCTCGCCTCGTGTCCCCGGCGCGCAGTGGGCGCATGGCGCGATGGGCAATGCGCGATGGACGGGAGTGCGGCTCAAGGATGTGCTGGACCGCGCGGGCATCAAGTCCGGCGCGATACAGGTCCGCTTCAGCGGACTGGACGAGCCCGTAGTGCCCGAAGCACCTGATTTCCGCAAGTCGCTCGACCTCGATCATGCTCGCGATGGCGAAGTCATGATCGCCTTCGCGATGAACGGCGAGCAGATGCCGCTGCTGAACGGCTTTCCGCTGCGCCTGATCGTGCCGGGATGGTACTCGACCTATTGGGTCAAGATGCTCAGCGACATCGAGGTCCTCGATCGCTCGGACGACAACTACTGGATGGCGACCGCATACACCATCCCGGACACGCCGCACGCCAACGTCACGCCTGGCCAGACCGGTGTGAAAATGATTCCCATCAGCCGGATGGTGCCGCGATCCTTCTTCACCAATGTTACGGAAGGTGCGTCGCTTCCGGCTGGTGGCAGCGCGGCAATCCGCGGGATCGCCTTCGGAGGCGACACGGGCGTCGCCAAGGTCGAGCTTTCGATGGATACCGGCCGGACCTGGCAACTCGCGACACTGGCTGATGACTTTGGAAAGTACAGCTTTCGCCGCTGGCAAGTGAACATTCCCCAGCTGATGAAGGGCGTTAATTCACTCCTGGTCCGCTGCACCAATCTGAGTGGCGAGGTTCAGCCCTCGATGCCCAACTGGAACAATAGCGGTTTCATGCTCAATGCCGTCGAGACAGCTCACATCACCGCCATCTAGGAGCGATTTCATGCGACACTCCATCATTGCTCTGGGCACCGCATTCGCAGCCCTCCTGACGCCCGCCGCCGCCCAGGTTCAGCCCGCTCCGGCGATCAAATCGACGAACGTCGAGCTTCCACCGGGCGATGCGCTATTTCCGGGCGGATCCAGCGCGGACGCCATCAACAACAACTGTCTGGCCTGTCACTCCGCAGACATGGTGCTGAACCAACCTGCTCTCTCCAGGTCCGCCTGGGACTCCGAGGTCCACAAGATGATCAAGGCTTACAGAGCGCCCATCGACGAGGGCGACGTGCCCGCGATTGTCGATTATCTGGCCAGCACAAAGGGAACGAAATAGCGTCAGGCCTGCGACCAGGACGAGCTGGCGTTGTCTGGGAGCTGCGCTTGCACAGGGGATCAGCGAAATCAGAAAGCCAGCAGTCAAGAGAGCGCATCGAACTTTTCTCCAAGTGCTCATTAGGAGTGGTCGCGGCCTTCGGCGCCCTGGAAAGGGCAACCGCGTGTGAGCCTCACAACACGCTGATCTCCGCGACCAGGCCGACAAATCCGCCGGCACGAACAGAAGTCCCAACAATTTAGTGCAGCGCGTTGCCGGCGAGCTCACACGCAGGCAGCACGAGAAGAGCGGGTATCATCATTTGGCCTGGCGACATGCCCGCGCTCAACATCCGCGACAGATCGACCCCTCCAGCATCTTTTCAACCCGCGCATCCTCCTTGTCGATCGCAGCGTTCGTACCGAGCGGTGGGCCTTTCATGGCATGACCTGCTGTACCGGATGAGGGCAGCGCGGTGCCCAGGGAATTCGTTCCCGGCGCCGCAGCACTCGTGCCGAGCGCGCCGCCACCCATCGACATGTGCGAGCCCATCGATCCCATGCCGCCGCGGGCGAATGCTGCGGTGGCGGAGAGGACGAGACAAAGTGCGAAGCAAAGCAAGGACAACAGCCTCATGATTTATACTCCCGGCGTTGAGATGACCTGAGCTCGAAGTAGGCATCAGGCACGTCCGGCACCGAGCACGATGGCGAGAGCGATCATGACAAAGAATACAGATTCGACATCGGCTTGTTCACAGCTCCAAGCGTATTGCGCCTTCTCGGAAGAGTGACCTGCGACGATGCACGATCGCCCGCGGAAATGCCTACTTCAGACACATCAAGAAGATTCGGTTCGGGAAACGCAACAAGGAGAGTAGCAGTAATCGCGAGCCGCTAATTCTCCGCACGAATGAGACAATGGAGAATGATGATGACTGTGTTCAAGACACTGATTGCTGCGGCGTTGATCTCAACGGCGTCAATCCCATCCGCATTTGCGGCGTGGTCCTTCGCCGACCAGGAGCCTGCGGCGTATGCGTCGATGTATCCGAACCGGGACGTCCTGAACGGCGGCGCCCTGACGCCGGCAGGCAGGATGGGTCTCGAGCGCGCCGGCGGCGCGGCTCCCGTGTTCGCCGGCCGCAACGTCCATATCGGGCCGAGATACCGCTGAGCGCAGGGCGTCGCGAAGCGTCATACGGGGTGCTGCCGCAACCTGCGGCGCACCCTGTTTGCTATTGGAAGTTCCCGCATAGGATCCTGGGGCACTCGCGATCCTGCGTAGCCACTCGATTGGGTTTGCTGTCTCCCGGCCAGCCGTCGCAACTTTTCTCGGACATCGGTGATCGAGCTCCCGTACAAATGACGGATTTCCAGCTCGGCCTTGAGATTCACCTCACAGCCACCTTTCGACAACAGCCAATCCTGGCTGCCCTGTCAGGTAGATCTGCGAAGGGATCCCCACCGCAGACAACGTCCCGGACGCGGTCATCGAAAGTGAGTGCCGCTGGGCCTGGACAGCACATATTGGCCACCGCGCCGAACAAACGTCTGCACACAGCTGGAGCCTGCGCAATGTTCAGGGGCCTTCGGACATTGGAGGAGCGAGTAGTCGAGCCGAACGACGTTTGAGTTGTCGTCATATGTCGCGAAGTAGTGTCCAGCCTCAGCGTCGGAGCCGCATCTGGACAAAACAATCCTCCTGATTTCGGACGGAAGCTGAGCGATCCTCTCGGCGCTCATTGGTGGATCAGGGGGGACGACCGGCACCGCATAAGCCGGCGCCCACCACACCGAGATTGTCATACAGATCAGTATGAAAGGAATTCGTTGCATGCAGCACCTTCGCAAACAGCGGCTCTTTCGGGAGCGCATCACCGACGATTGGATCGTCCTGGATAAAGACTAGGCGATAGACGCGCTCCGGCAAGGATCATGACGGCGAATTGAAACTCTCTGATCGAGAGTTCGTGCGAAGTTACTGAGCTTAACGTGTATCCCGCGTCACGGGCGCTGCCGGCACCCGATTGCCTGGAGCCATCAATCTCCGCTCTCGAACGTGAATTGGATCTACCGGCCCCAATGCTTACGTCTGATCTCGACAATAGAACGCCTGGGATTTTGAATGCGTACGCTCATCTGCGCGACAGCTGCCCTCCTGTTGAGCGGTAGCGGCTGCCTGGCACAGGTCTCGACCATGGGAACGACCGCCATGGCTATTCCGACAACACCGGGAGCGATTGTGTCGTCCCCGCTGGCAGGGCCAAGCCCGTTCACGAGCCTTTTCTCGGCCGCGACTGTTCCCGGCGCGCCAGCAACAACCCTGACTTCGCCCCCGCTGACACAAGATCCCACGCTTCCAGGAACGAGCGTGAATTGCGCGCCGACCGAGGTGGAGCTTTCGCCTTCCGTAGCAAGCGTCACCGCCACAAGCAGCGGCGTTTCTGCGAGCCCCGCCGTGGCGATGAGTACAACGAGCCCGATGGGCGCAATGGGAACCATCACTGGCATGTCGGTGCTGGCTGCGCCGATGACCGTTACAAGCCTGCCGCCGACCTTGCCGGCGGCCATGCCCGTGACCATCGTCGGCACTGTCACTGGCAGCACGACAGGCACTGTGGCGCCGGCGCCCGCACTCGGCAGCTCCACTCCCGGAAACTCGTGCACATCGGCACCCGGAAGCACCCTGACCAATGCTGCGGCTCTGCCGGCGTCAACGCCTGATATTCCGTCAACCCCTGCCCCCGGCACCATTCAGCCGCCGGCGATCAACGCCGACACCAGCATCAGCCCCGTGCCGAGCGTGATGCCCACCCCGAACACGAGCGCATGTCCCGAAAGCATTTCGATGGACCTCACTAATCCGGCTCCGGCTAGTCCCCTCACCAACGGCACTGCTGCGACGGCGGGCGCATCCCCGCCTGCTGGCTGCTAAGCGCAACGCCTGCAATCATCGACAACTCGGTCGACTGAGCCCAATGGTCGGGCTCGCTGGCGCGGTCCGGGACGCTGCGCCGTGCCCGGTCGCGCGGAGTGAGTCCGTCAGTCTAGGATGTGGCGGGTAATGTCTCATGGTCGAAGACGACAGTCGGGGGCGACCCGAACATGTGGAGGTGGGCAGGAGGCGCCGGCATCCTACTGCGCAGTGGGCTTATGCCGCCGCGCCTCCTTCTGCCTCAGCAAATCTCCGGATTGTCACCGTGATCGCAAATGCCGTCCGGCTGCTCCGAGGGCGCTGCGGAGTAGGCGCCGAAAGGTTCTGCAAACGGAAGGACACCCGCGTGATGAGCGCGCTCCGTGATGTGCCGTTGGTTCGCGTAAGTCTCGCGTGCACTGGCGGCCGTCGTGAACATCGCGGTCGCGATCAGTCCCGCCGACAAGATCTTCAACATCGTCATCGACCTTCTCCATTCAAATGCAACGAACGTGTTGCCCTATGAGCGAGGTGCGGATCGATGCAGCGGAGGCGAATGCAAGACTTGCTCACAGGCGCTCAATGAGCTGTGAGGCGCTTACGAGTCTTTAATCCCGCGAACCAGGAGGAGCCAAGGCACGCAGTGCCTCGCGGACATTGAATACGGAGGCACTCGCGCCGGATCATCTGGCGGTCACCATTGACGGTTCGGAGAAGCATGCTCGCGGACTGGAATATGAGGCTACGATCCAGCAATCCGTGCTTTCGATCGGCGCCTCGTCGGGTTTGGCCGCGCGTTAGCTCGTCTGCGGCCTGTGGGCAGAAACCCGGCTACCCTCCGTCAGGCTCAGCATCGGATTGAGGATCACCTGATCGCCCGGCTTGACACCGTCGTGCACCTCGACCTGCGTGCCGAAATCGCGTGCGATCGCGATCTTCTGCATGTGAACGACGCCATTTTCCACGACCGCAACATGCAGGCCGTTCTCATCGAAGACAACGGCGTCGGCCGGTACGATCAACGACGGCGTCTTGCGCGGAATGTACAGCTCGACGGTACAATAGATACCCGGCTGAAGCGCTCCATTCGGATTGGAGACGTCGATCTCCGTCAGCAATGTACGGCTCCCGGGCTGGAGCGCGGTGGCAATCCGCGTGACCTTTCCCGGAAACGCCTGGTCAGGCAGTTCCGGGACCCGGATGACCGCATCGACACCCGGCTGAACTCCGACCGCCTCGTCCTGCGGAACAAACACCTGCGTGCGGATGACATTTGCATGCATCAACGTGAACATGAATGTCGAACCGGCCTGCACGAGGCTGCCATTGTCGATACTGCGCTGGGTGATCACGCCGTCGAAGGGAGCCACTACGCGCTGATAGGCCTTGTCCTGCTCCAGAACCTTGATCTGAGCTTGCTGAGCAGCGATGTTCGACTTCGCCACGGCCTCGGCCGCCTGCTGTGCGCGCAGTGTCAGACGGTCATTGTCGCCCTGCTGGGCGGTCAGCCATCCCTGTTTGACGAGACCGCTATCGCGCGCGTTGGTGATCTCGGCGAGTTCACGGCTCGCCTGCGTCTGCTGAAGAGTCCCCTGGGTCTGCGCCAGGGTGGCTTGGGCCTGCGCGATCTGGTGGTCCAGCTCGGGCGCGGCGATCTCGGCCAGCAACGCTCCTGCCTTCACCCGATCGCCGATATCGACATAGCGCTTTTCGATGTAACCGCTGGTCCTGGCAAATATGTTGGCAGCTTCGAAGGCTGCCGTTGTCGCCGGCAAGGTGACATTTATCTTGCTGTCACCGGCGCGGACGGTTGCGACGCGGACTTCCGGCACAAGCATACGCGCTTGTTCGGACGTCGCCGCCAGCGCGCGCTCGGCCTCATAGTGGCGCCAGCCACCCACAGCGAGCCCTCCGGCAAGCAAGAACAGCGCCGCTGACCCGAACACGGCTGCTCCGGACCGCCGCTTGAGCCGGCCTTCGGTCCGCAGCAGAGGCCTATCCGCATCGTCCGGAAAATCGAGGTTATGGAGCGGCCGATCGGGCCACACATCTATCTCAGTCATGCCTGCATTTCCTCGAACACGCCATGCTGCGGCTTTCCGTCATTGCCCTTGCGCAGCATGGCAAACAGATAGGGGACGATGAGCAGGGTCGTCGGCGTTGCAAACAGCAGTCCGCCGATCACGGCGCGCGCGAGTGCCGCGTTCTGCTCCTCGCCGGCACCGCCGATCGCCATCGGGATCATGCCGACGATCATCGCGGCAGCCGTCATCAGCACTGGCCGGATGCGGGTGCGACCGGCGCTCAATGCCGCCTCAAAGGCGGAATGGCCCTTCAACTGCTGCTCGCGCGCAAACGTCACCAGCAGGATGGAGTTCGCCGATGCGACGCCCACGGACATGATCGCGCCCATCAGCGACGGGACATTGAGCGTGGTCCCGGTGATGAACAGCATGGTCACGATGCCGCACAGCGTCGCGGGCAAGGCCAGGATAACCACGAAAGGCTCACCAAAGCTCTGGTAGTTGACGACCATCAGCAGATAGACGAACACTGCCGCGAACACGAGGCCGATGCCGAGATCCCGGAACGAGTCGTTCATGCTCTGGATCTGGCCCAGGACCTGGATGGAATTGCCGGGCTTGAGTTGCTTTTGAAGATCGGCGGTAACCTTGCCGATATCGGCTGCGACGCCGCCGAGATCGCGGCCCTGCACGCTGGCATAGACCTCGTAAACCGGCTGGACATTGCTCTGATTGGCGTTGGTCGGCACCGTATCGCGCTTAAAGGTCGCGATGTTGCCGAGCATGCCCGGCACCGTCTCGCCACTCGCAGCGAGTGACGTGGACACGGGCGTATTGGCCAGCGCATTCAGCGAATTGATCTTGTATTCCGGCGTCTGCACGGCGAGATAGTAGGGAATGCCGGAGCTCAGATCGGTCCAGAAATTCGGCGAGACCTGCACCGACGAGCTGAGGCTGACATTGATGTTGGTCGCGACCGTGCTGGCGTTCAGCCCGAGCTGGGCGGCACGGGTCCTGTCGATATCCGCATAGAACGCCGGACCGTCGATCTCCTGCTGGAGATGGGCATCCACGATGCCCGGAATGGCGGCCAGCCGCTTCTGGAGTTTCTTGGCAACCGCCAGATTGTCCGTTCCATAGCCGACGGTTCGAACGTCGATCTGCGCCGGCAGTCCGAAGTTCAGGATCTGCGTGACGATGTCGGCGGCCTGGAAATAGAAAGTGTCCTCGGGGAACGACGCCGGCAGGACCTGACGCAGCTTCTTGATATACTCCGCAGTCGGCCTGTGGCCGTCCCGGAGCGAGACCAGGATGACTCCGTCGTTGATGCCGATGGTTGAGCCGTCGGCAAAGGCTAGGTTATACGCCCGCGCGGGCAGCCCGATATTGTCCACGATGAGCGAGCGATCCTTCTCAGGAATGACTTCGCGGATCTTGTCTTCGACCTTCTGGAATATGGCTTCGGTACTCTCGATACGCGTTCCAGCCGGCGCGCGGACATGGAGCTGGATCTGGCCTCCGTCGATCAAGGGGAAGAAATCCCTTCCCACGAGGCTCAGCATCACCACACCCAGACCGAGTATCAGGATCGCAACAATCGGCACAACGGCGCGGTGCCGAAGCAGCAAGCCGAGAAGCCGGGAATAGCCGTCACGCAGCCGCTCGAAGCTGCGCTCGAAGGCGGCGGACAGGCCCGAGAATAGCCCGGCGGAGACTTCGCCGTGGACATGCCGGCGTTCGCCCTTCAGCAGCAGCCCAATCGTGATCGGCGTCAGCGTCCGCGATAATCCGTAGGACGCAAGCATCGCAAATACGACGGCGAGCCCCAACGGCGTAAACAGGTATTTGGCTGGCCCCTCGAGGAACACCACCGACGTGAACACGCAGCTGATGGCAAGGGTAGACACCAGTGTGGGCACCGCGATCTCGGCCGCTCCGTGCAAGGTCGCATCCGCGAGCGACATCCCCTCCTCTGTCCACAGCCGATGGGTGTTCTCGATCGTGACGGTCGAATCGTCGACCAGGATGCCGACCGCCAGGGCGAGGCCGCCCAGCGTCATCGTGTTCAGCGTCTCCCCGAGAAAATAGAGCACGACAAGCGACGACAGGATCGCCAGCGGGATCGAAATCATCACCACCAGGGTCGAGCGCCACGACCCCAGGAACAGGAGAATCATCATGGCGGTCAACCCCGCCGCGATCGCCCCCTCCCGAAGCACGCCATTCACCGAATTCGTCACGAAGACCGACTGGTCGAATAGTTCCGTGATCTTGAGTCCGGGAGGCGCGGCAGCGCGAACGGCGGTCAGCGCCTTCTTCACGCCGTTGACAACTGCCAGTGTCGAGGCGTTGCCGTTCTTGATGATGCTGAGAAGGACCGAGCGACGACCGTCCTCGCGAACGATGTTCTGCTGCACCATCGAACCGTCGCGTACCTGGGCAACGTCCTTCAGCAGGATGGTCGCGCCGTTCGTGAACTTGACCGGAATCTTGTTGAGATCGTCGATGGTCGCCGGCGTCGCGTTGGTGCGTACCGTGTACTGTATATCTCCCATCTTCGCGGTGCCGGAGGGAAGCGTGAGATTCTGAGTATTGACCGCGTTGACGATGTCGAGCGGCGTCAGCCCTCGGGACAGGAGCTTGTCGGGATCGATGTCCACCATGATCTGGCGGTACTTTCCGCCGGCCGGCGTGGGCAGGGTGACGCCAGGAACGGGCGCAAGCTGCTGCCGGACACGATAGATGCCGAAGTCATAGAGTTGCTGCTCGTTGAGATTGTCCGAATTCAGGCTGAGCTGCAGCACGGGAACGCTCGACGCATTGAACTGCACCACGATCGGCGGCTGGATGCCCGGCGGCATCAACGCACGAATCGAGTTCGCTGCGGAGACGATCTGCGCGATAGCCAGGTCGAGATTGACGTCGGGTTGGAAATAGATCTTCTGCACCGATAGACCGTTTAGGGTCTGAGACTCCATGTTCTTGATGCCGTTGACGTTGGCACTGATCGAATACTGGCTATAGGTGCTGACGCGCTGCTCCATCTCCGGCGTGGATAGACCAGTGTACTGCCAGATGACAGTCACCACAGGGATTCGTATTTCCGGGAAGATGTCGGTCGGCATCGACCACAGCGCCGCACCGCCCAGAAACAGGATCAGTACCGCCACCACGTAGAAGGTGTGCGGGAACCTCAGTGCAAATCGAACAATTCCCATTCTGGATCCCTGCGCCGCTGCCGGTTCTGAAAACGCGACGAGACATGAAGTCGCCAGGCAGCCCGCTCAACCAAGTTGGGATTCGGGCGCCGCAACATGAAATGACGAAGCCATCGCGCGACTTCACTTTTTGGTCAGGCTTCGAGCAGCCGTGATCGGCTGCCGGTTCCTATTCACTTCGAGATGAGCATGCGCACACCAAAGCTCGGCACGCGATGTCCGCGCGCTTCACGCAGCCATGGCTTCGCTGCCCGCCCTGGCCGCTAGTATCGTCGCGCGCTTGACCTTGGCGAACGCACTTGTCTCGATCTGCCGCACCCGTTCGCTCGAAATCGATAGCTCGCAGCTGAGCTGCTCGAGCGTCAACGGTTGCTCTGCAAGCCGTCTCGCTTCGAACACGCGCCGCTCACGCTCGGTCAAGACCTCCAGCGCAGTGCGCAGGGCTCTTGACCTGCGTGTCACCTCGTCGTGCTCCGCGACGATCTCCTCTGCGTCCGGAGACTCATCGACCAGCGTCGCTTCCCATTCCGCCGATCCATCGCCGTCACCAACCCGGGTATGCAGGGAAAGATCACCACAGAGCCGGCTATCCATCTCAGTCACGTCGCGTACCGTCACTTCAAGCTTTCCTGCAATGACCTGCGCCATTTCAGGAGTCAGGGCTGTCGTCTCGCCCGCGAGCTTCCTTATTTCGCCGCGCAGCCGGAAGAAGAGCTTCTTTTGCGCAGCCGCCGTGCCGATCTTGACCAGAGACCATGAGCGCAAGATGTATTCGTGGACGGTCGCCTTGATCCACCACATAGCATAGCTCGAAAATCGCGCGCCGTGTCCGGGTTCGAAACGGGAGGCTGCAATCACGAGTCCCAGATTGGCTTCCGCGATCAGGTCGGCGATCGGAAGGCCGTATCCCTTGTAGCCCCTTGCCACCTTGGCGGCGAGGCGAAGATGGCTCGTGACCAGCTCGTCAGTCGCGCTTTGGTCGCGCCGCTCCTGCCAACGCCGTGCGAGCTGCTGCTCTCGGCTAGGCTCAAGCAGATCGAAGCGCTTGATGGCTGCCGAATAGGCGAGAATGCCAGCTGATTGCAGAGCTGGCACTCCGGTGACATTGGCGGTGGCCTTTTGAGGCTGCATTTCCTGCTCCTACGTTGAGTCCGGCACCTCAACTGTAGGAAGACCGCGGATGGGGCGGCCACTAAATTGGGCTTAAGAAATCTGAATTTGGATTTAGCCGGCGCCGGCGCGCGTCTCGCTCGCCGAACCTTAAATCCAGTTTTAATTGAGCTGATCGATCCCCCTTGGCATCTTCAAGCCAGCAACACGCACTCGTCCGCGTGACACCGATCACATTAGCTTGCCATGGAGTTCGATGTGCCCTTGTTTTCCCGTGGATTCGTACGCAGACGCGCTATCTCGCTGGCAACCAGCCTATCGGTCATGGCGACATCATTCGCCCTCGCACAGGATCCAAAGCACGGTTCTGAAGCCCGTAGGGTGACGGATGCGGACGAGCAGCAATTTCTGCTCGATATCGATCTTGCGATGAGCAACATGAATCGCAGCATGCTGATGACGTCGACCGACGACATCGACCGCGATTTCGTCAATGTGATGGTCCCTCACCACCAGGGCGCGATCGACATGGCGCGTCCGGAGATCAAGTGGGGCCGCAACGACGAACTTCGGCAACTCGCAAGGCGAATGGTGAGCCAGCAGGAGGAGGAAATCTCCTCCCTGCGTCACGCGCTGCCGGCGGCCACCAGTTTGATGCCGTCGACCGGCACCGAGATCGCCTCGCACGCACCGAATTGACGGCATCTCGCCACATCGTGAAGACCTGACAGCATTCTTTATCCCGGAGCGACTCAAGATGTCCGTCCAGACCCACGATCCCCTTCGGCAGTTGTTCGCGCATTCCGCCCCAAGCGGGCACGAGCCAGGACGTTCAGCTTCCATTGCAAGTGGTCACCTGTCGGCCGTGCCGTCGACCCCCGCTGAGATCGGGTCCGGAGATGAAGTCGTTCAGTCGCTGTTTGAAGCCCTAAAGGTCGCGACGCACAATAATGATCGTCAATGCATGGAATCGCTTCGGCTCGCGATTGCGGTCAGGCAGTTTGGTCTACGGACTGCCGTGGAGGGATCGGCCAGAACCGATCGAGTCTCTGTTCGCGGCCGCCATGTCCAGGGGTTGCAGAAATGGCGACTCAAACGCGTCGTCGACTACATCGATGCCGACATGTCGTCGAAGATTAACTCGCGCGATCTGGCTGCGGTCGCAGGACTTAGCCGCATGCACTTCGCCTCTCAATTCCGCGTGGCCACAGGCCTGCGTCCGCACGAATTCCTGCTGCAGCGGCGTATTCGGCGAGCGGCGGAGTTAATCAGGGACACGACGATGCCGATCATGGAGATCGCGCTGTCGGTCGGCTTCCAGACCCAAGCGCACTTTACGACCGTCTTCAAGAAGTTCACGGGATGCACGCCCCGGAACTGGCGCGTCGGCAATCACATGCTCCCGCGGTCCGAGCTCGAGCACGTCGCCGCAGAGCTTCTGTGACGGCACGCCCGATCTTCTGCGGGAAGCGAGGCCGTCGATATCAAGACTGCTTGCGCTGTGGGATGGCCGCTTGGCGCGTCGAGCAATGCGCTGAGGCGTCAGGCAACGGCCTTGTGAACGCCGAACCGTTTCTCGAACTCGGGGACATTCACGATCCCCCGGCGATGGGTCCCGGCACCGATTCTTCCGAGGTCATTCCACGCCTCGATCTCAAAAAGCAGGCTCTTTGACTCGACGCTTTTGACACGCGCGAGCGCGCGTACGCGACCGCCGATGGGCGTGGCCGCCAGATGCCGGATATCGACCGACATGCCGACACTGACGTAACCAGGCGGCAGGGCGGCCGCGACTGCGAGGCCAGCGGCCATTTCCATGTGCAGGATCATCATCGGGGTTGCATAGACCTGCGGCATGCCCGGAACGAAATGCCCGACCGTCATGTCGGGGGTGACCACAATCGACACGGCCGCAGCCATGCCGATGGTGACGTTCGTGCTCGGCTTCATCTGTCTCAACTCCTCTGATTGCACTGGTCCTGATGCGAGGACTCGTCCGTGACGTTGGCGCCGGTGCGCTCGATCCGGACCGGGATGCCCTTGGAGGACGGCGTGAAGCTGAGGGGATCGTGCGCATAGAGCGGCACCAGCGGATTGGTCTCCGGGTAGTAGGCCGCGCAGCAACCGTTCGGAAACGAGTATCCGACCACGCGGAAGTTGCGCACCCGCCGTTCCAGTCCGTCCGTCGACGCGGTCACCAGGTCAATGCGGTCGCCGTCCGCAAGACCGCGCTTCTCCATCTCGAACTGATTGAGGAACACGATGTCGCGCTGGCCATAGACGCCCCGGTAGCGATCGGACAGCGAATAGAGCGTGGTATTGTACTGATCATGGCTGCGAATTGTGCTCAGCCAGAGTGTCTCCGGATCATCGTCGTTCGGATCCTCGCCGAGGCCCCCGAAGACCAGAAAATTGGCCTTGCCGCTCGGCGTCGCCCAGACGCGCTCGCGCGCGGTCGAGACGAGATGGAAGCCGCCGGGCACGCGAATTCGTGTGTTGTAGGCCTCGAATATCGGCAATACGGCCTCGATAGCCTCGCGAATACGATCGTAGTCGGCGACGAAGCCGTCCCAATCGACGACGGAGGACTGCCCTAGAGTCGCCCGGGCCATCCCGGCAACGATCGCGGGCTCGCTCAAAAGGTGCTCGGACGCGGGCTGGTTGCGACCGGTCGACGCGTGCACCATCGACATGGAGTCCTCCACGGTGATGGACTGCGGCCCGGTCGCCTGGACGTCGATCTCTGTACGGCCGAGGCACGGCAGGATCAGGGCATCGCGCCCGTGGATGAGGTGACTGCGGTTGAGTTTGGTCGAGATGTGGACCGTGAGATCGAGTCGCTTGAGCGCATCTTGCGTCAGCTGCCAATCCGGAATAGCGGCGGCAAAGTTGCCACCCATCGCGATAAATACCTTGGCGTCACCACGTATCATCGCTTCAAGCGCCGTGACGACGTTGTGACCGTGCCCACGAGGCGCCTTGAAACCAAAGCGGGATTCCAGCCGATCGAGAAAATCTGCGGACGGCGTCTCGGTGATGCCGACCGTACGATCTCCCTGCACGTTCGAATGGCCGCGAACCGGGCAGATGCCTGCGCCTTCACGGCCGATGTGGCCGCGCAGCAGGGCGAGATTGGCCAATTGCTGAACGTTTTGTGCGCCACGCCGATGCTGGGTGATGCCCATGCCGTAGACGATGATCGCGCGCTGGGCTTTCATGTAGACTTGCGCGGCATATTCGATCTCTTCGCGGCTGAGTCCCGAGTAACGCTCGATATCAGTCCATTGCGTGGCCCTCAGGTCAGTTTCCAGTTCATCAAGGCCTTGGGTGTGCTCACGGATGAAATCCCAGTCCAGAACGGCCTGCTCGCCTCTCGCCCGCGCCGCTGCGTCTTCATCGACCAGAACCTTCATGAGGCCCTTGATCACGGCGACGTCACCGCCGACTCGCACCTGGTGGAGGCGCGAGCTGATCTGCGTCGAGCTCAATGTCGCCATCTCGACCGGGCTCTGCGGGGCCTGAAACCGTTCCAGCGCGCGCTCGCGGAACGGATTGAACGAGATGATCGAAGCACCACGACGGGCGGCATCGCGCAAATTGGTCATCATGCGCGGGCTGTTGGTACCGGGGTTCTGGCCAAAAATGAAGATGCAGTCTGCCTTGTCGAAATCCTCCAGCAGGACCGTCCCCTTGCCCACGCCGATGGACTGCGGCAAGCCGACACTCGTTGCCTCGTGACACATGTTGGAGCAATCGGGGAAATTGTTGGTGCCGTATTCCCGCACGAAGAGCTGATAGAGAAAGGCGGCTTCGTTCGAGGTGCGGCCGGAGGTATAGAACTCCGCCATGTTCGGGTCGGGCAGCGCTTTCAGATGGCGACCGATGATCGAGAATGCCTCGCTCCAGCTGACCGGGAGGTAGCTGTCCGTTGCTCCATCATAAGCCATCGGATGCGTGAGACGGCCCACCATTTCGAGATCATAGTCACCCCAGGTGGCAAGGTCGGCCACCGAGTGTTCGGCGAAGAACTCCGGCGTGCAACGCCTGGCAGTCGCTTCCCACGCCACGGCCTTGGCACCGTTCTCGCAGAACTCGAATGACGAGGTGTGTTTCGGATCGGGCCAGGCGCACCCGGGACAGTCGAACCCTTCGGGCTGATTCATGCATCGGAGCGTCTTCGCTCCCTTGATCGGAATCCGCTGCTCGATCAGGTGCTCGCTGAGGGCCTTGAGCGCACCCCACCCACCGGCCGGATGATGATAAGGGTGAATTTCCTTCCGTTCCGACATCGCGAGAACCTCTGCGGGTACCGATGCAGAACAGTTGCAATTCCGGCCGCTGACTTTCTTTCGAGAATGCCGGTTCGTGCCAGCGCGACGGACCGGAAGGTGGGATCACGAAGACGTCACAGTGCATTCCGGAAAAGCTGATGCCTTCTCCGGATTGGTACATGTCCGCGCTTTCCTAACTCCATCGAAAGAGAGGCCGCGGTCGACGGCTCTGCAGTGCAATCCTCCTGGAGATGCGATCATGATTTCGAGGCGAAACTTACTGGCGGCGTCGGCAATGGGCGCGGCAATGACGGTGTCTGCAGCAAAGGCCGGATCCTTCGGCAATCCGGACGAGCCACCCCAAGGCGCCATCAACGCGAAGGGCCCAGGAAATCTCAGCGATCCGGGCCCGCAGAGTGAGGTTCTAGGCAATCAATTTCCTTCCGCGCAATCTCCCCCGGCGACGGACGTCGGCGACATGCCGACACCCTGGGCATCGTTTAACAACGCACCGAAGCGGATCCAGAATGGAGGATGGGCGCGGCAGGTCACAGTTGCCGATTTTGCCATTTCCAAGGAGATCTCCGGCGTCAACATGCGCTTGACGGCCGGCGGCATCCGCGAGTTGCACTGGCACCAGGCTGCCGAGTGGGCCATCATGACCTATGGCACGTGCCGTGTGACGGTTCTCGATGCGCAGGGCCGACCCTATGTTGCGGACGTCAAGGAGGGTGATCTCTGGTATTTCCCGCCGGGAGCGCCGCATTCACTGCAGGGCTTGGGCCCGGATGGATGCGAATTCGTGATCTGCTTCGATGACGGGCATGCCGATGAATTCAATACCCTGCTCGTCACGGACTGGTTCGCGCATACACCGCCCGAGATCCTGGCCAAGAACTTCGGCGTCCCGGCAGAAACATTTTCCAGGATCCCGCTGCACAATCTTTGGATATTCCAGGGCACCGTGCCCGGT
>NZ_VSTH01000039.1 GCF_008123965.1 Bradyrhizobium hipponense
GGGAGGGGGGTGCCACACGGGGATTCTTTCCATCGCGCACCGCTTCGGTGCATCATCACAACCGGCACTTTTCCTGGGCTACCCCCCTCCCTAGCCCTCCCCCGCAAGGGGGGAGGGAACGCACCTCCTTCGGCGCGCTAATCGCGCTAGTCGGGTCTCATTCCATCAGGCTTCACGCCGCCTGCCGCAGCGGCGTCCAGGCGAACTCGGGATAATACGTGTCCATCATGCGGTCGACATAGGCAGTGAGGTTTGGAAACCCTTCGGCGCGCTCACGCAGGCGCGATTCGAAGAACGGCGTCAAAATTCCGGCGAGTGCGCCGAACGCGGTCGCATCCATGCCGCTTGGCTTGCTGCCCATCAGATAAGCCTTGTCGCCGAGCTGCACCGAGAGCGCGAACAGCGAGCGCAAGGCGAGATCGACGTCGTCGTCGGGCGCGTGGCGGCCGAGGCCGGAGAGCAGGTAGTTCTCGGCCACACGGAATTGCGCATCCTCGCGTAATTTTTCGCGATTATGCTCCGGTGCACCGTCGAAGAAATGCGCGGGTCCCTTGGCGAAGTTGACCGGATCGACCCAGCGTGCGCCGACCAGCGCCCAATAGACGTGGCTCTCGATCATGCGCTCGAACGCCCAAGCCTGCGCACGCTCGGCAAGCGTCAGCCCGGCGTCGAAGTCGAAGCCGTAGCGGCGCTCGATATGAGCACGGATGAAGGTGGAATCGGCCACCGCCTCGCCGCCATCGTCGATGAAGGGCAATTGTCCCTTGGGCGAGGCCGGCGGCATCGCCCGTTCCTTCCGATACGGCAGTCCCGCCATCTTGAGCTGCACCTCCGTCTTGGTGACGAAGGGGCTGATTTCCGGCAGGCCGAAACCGGTGCCAAAGCCATAAAGTGTGATCATGCAATTCTCCTGGACACGACAGAGTTGATGGAACCTATCGGCCGGCTGCTGCCACCATGGTGGCAGCAGCTGTGATATGTTCTGCGAAACGGGCCCCCCGCCAGGCGCGTCCCATGACATGACGAACGACATGGCGGACCAGCGCATCCGCCGCCTGCGCTACCGCGCGCGTCGCCACGCTCAGGAGCGCAAAGCGGAGGTCAACGGCCATGAGATCGAGGGACACGAGGCGACCGAACGCCCAGGCGTGCAGCGAAGCCTGGGCCCGCCACAGCGGACCGGCCGCTACGAAATGGGTGGGAATGATCATGGACAAATCCTCTTCAGTCGAAGCGTTGTCCCGGTATAGAACTCCCCTGCTGCCAACATCCTGTCAGCATCCACGCGCCGTTTCTTAATTCGCCACTGCAAAGAGAATTGTCATGAGACGCGCCGACCGGCTGTTTCAGATCATCCAGGTGCTGAGGCGCACTCGCAAACCGCTGACGGCGGATGCGATCGCGGCCGAGCTCGAGACCTCGAAGCGCACCATCTATCGCGACATCGCAACGCTGATCGGCCAGCGCGTGCCGATCCGCGGCGAAGCCGGCATGGGCTACATCCTGGAAAAGGGTTTTGACCTGCCGCCTTTGATGCTGACGCCGGACGAGATCGAGGCCGCGGTGCTGGGGGCACAATGGGTTGCGGGCCATGCCGACACGACACTGGCGCGCGCGGCCGAAGACCTGATGGCCAAGATCGCCGACACCGTGCCCGAGCGCCTGCGTCCCTTCGTGCTGGAGCCCGCGAGCCGCGCGCGGCCGAGCTGGAACAAGGAGCCGGACCGCCTCGACATGGCACGTACGCGTACCCAGATCCACGAAGGCAAGAAGATCATGCTGCGCTATCGTGACGAGCAGGGCCGCCCGAGCGAGCGCATGATCTGGCCGATTTCGGTCGGCTATCTCGAAGCGGTCCGCCTGCTTGCGGCCTGGTGCGAGCTGCGCAGCGATTTTCGCAGCTTCCGCACCGACCGCGTGGTGGATGCGACCTATCTCGACGAAAGGTATCCGGAGCGGCGCGACGTGCTGCGCGCGAAATGGCGGCAGAGCCTGGTCTGGGGCCCGCCGAAGGATACGTGACGATGGACGAGACACCCACCATCGATCTTTCGAGCTGCTGTCAGAGTTGCGGCGCCTGTTGCGGCTATTCGGCGAACTGGCCGCGCTTCTCGACCGAGAGCGATGAGGAGCTTGCGGCGATCCCGGAAAAGCTCGTCAACGAACGTCAATCGGGCATGCGTTGCGCGGGCGACCGTTGTTCGGCGTTACAGGGAGAGATCGGAAAATCGACCGCCTGCGGCGTCTACGCCGTGCGGCCAGAGGTATGCCGCACCTGCATGCCTGGCGATGCCGAATGCGCGATGGCGCGGCGGAAATTCGGGCTGCCGGCCATCGAGGCGGCTAGCTAGCGCATGATCCGGAAATGTGTGCAGCGGTTTTCCGGCAAGACGATGCGCCAACAAATATCCTAAGCCGTGATCGATCGCGCTTTAGGCCGGAACGGCTTCCGCGATCTCATCGTCGAACTCGTCCTCGAGCGGTGCAAGCACCGAGAGCGGCTTGGTCGACAGCGTGATCGGCTTGCGGCCCCCCGACAGCGATGGTGCCGATTTCGCCGCGCCCCCGCGCGACAGCGCGTAGAGCGTCGAGCCAACGCGGCCGCCGCTCTCGATCAGATCGCGCTCGGCGCAGCTTGCGGCGATCGCGACGGCCAGCGAGTGCAGATGGCTGCGGCGATAGCAAAACAGCGCCAGCATGGCGCGGACGTCGGGGGCAACAGTCTCAACCAGCCTCGGCAGGCCGCCTTCATTGGCGCGATACATCTCGCCAAGGAGTTCGTCGCGGACCGGGCAGAAATCGCTTTCATAGGCGTCGCGGCTTGAAAACATTGCAGTTCTCCTCGATGCCGAAGATGCAGCGCAATTCTCTAATGAAAGGTTAACCACGCCGCCCGGTAGTCACCCGGGGGCCTTGCGCCCTGTCCGGGAATGAGTAGTCGGGGCGGACGCTTCCCGTGGCCTATCCTTCGAGACGCCCGCCTTGGGCGGGCCCTCAGGATGAGGTCTTCTCGCTGTGAGATCGTCGACCCTCATGGTGAGGAGCGCCGCCTTCGGCGCGTCTCGAACCATAAGGCCGAGCACGCGGCGAAATTCGGCCAAGCCTCAGTTCGCAGCCATGAAAATGGAGAGGCCGAACCCGGTGAGATGGTGCAGCGCCTGGTCGACGCCGATCAGGGTCCAGAACCAGGGATGCTCCTGGTTGACGCCGAAATTGGCCGAGACCAGACCTTTGGCCCGGTCGATCGTGATGTGAATCGCGAAATCGATCACGGCCACGAACCAGAATCTGGGCGCGACGATCAGGATCAGCAGCAGCGCAACGGCAAAGTGAATCAGGCAGTGCACGAGCAACGGCAGGGCCCAGCCGTGCCTCTGGTCCTTGCCGTGCGCCATCCAGGCAGTTTGCAGCACGAAATCGGCTATGATGTGCTTGAAACTGAGCAGCAACATCCAGCCAATGAGCGCTTCAACGGGAATCGCCGATGACAGGGGTGGAAACGACAAGCTGACGCCCTCATTGACGTGACAAGAAAAATTGGAGCGTTCAGCGCAACTTCTTCTTGGACCGGTCAAATCGCCGGGACCTGTGATTTATGACATCTCCCGCGGCGGAATGCAGCCGGGGGAACCGGAAAATCGCCAACTGTGGCTAAACGGCGATAGGACGACCAACCGCCGCGGCGCGTCAAGTAAGGTTACCCTCGGCTCGAAATTTGCATTCCCTCCCCGGAGCGCTATCATCTCCAGGTAGAGGATTATCGTCCTTTTTTCAGACGCTTACGAATATTTGAGCGCATGGACCGGCAAACCGGCGGCGCTCGCCATCCAGAATTAAGGGCAGAGTGCTGCCATGAGTACTGAAGGCCCGACAATATCGACCGAGCAGCCGTCGCGGCGCCCCAAGGTTATCAAGACCAATCAGCAACAAGTCTTGCTATACGTCGTGCTGACCCTGCTGCTGTCGCTTGCCACCGTCTGGGCCGGCCGCACGCTGGTGCATAGTTCAGAGACGCTGACCTTTGCCGTCGGCGCCCCCAACAGCGACGAAGCGCTGTTCGCGGCCAAGCTCGCCACCGTCTTGAAGAACAACGCCTCGCGATTCCGGATCAAGCTCGTCAACAACCCTGACAATGCCAAGGCGGTCGCTCAGTTCGACCGCAAGCAGGCCGATCTGGCCATCCTGCGCACGGATGCCAAGGTGCCGCCGCGGGCGCGCACGCTGGCGATCCTGGAGCACGACCTCGTGCTCCTGCTCGGTCCCGGCAACAAGAAGATCAAATCGCTTGCCGAACTGAAGAAGAAGAAAGTCGCGGTCCTCGCCCAGAACGAATCCTCGCTCGCCTTCGTGCGCAGCATCCTCGACATTCCTGAGGGGCCCGATGCCGCAAAGATCCAGATGGCGCCGCAGGGCGCAACACTCGATAAGCTGTTTGCGCCGGGAAGCGGCTTTGGCGCGGTGGTCGGCATCGTCCACGCCTCCAGAGCGGTGCGGGACAAGGCTTATGAACAGGCCGCCAGGCGCGGCGGCTTCACGCTGAATGCCATCGACGAAGCCAAGGCGCTGGCACGCAAATTCCCCGGCATTTCCGCCGAGACACTGACGGCGGGCACGCTGTCTGCATCACCTGAGATTCCCGACGACGATCTCGACACGATCGGGCTCGAATGGCTCCTGGTGGCGCAATCCAAGATGTCCCTGACAACAGCCGGAGAGCTCGCGCGCATCGTCTACGAGAACAAGTCCGAGCTCGGGCTCGACAGCGGCTTTGCCACCAGGATCGAGCCGGCCTCGGTCGAGAAGGACGCCTATGTGATGGCGCATCAGGGGGCCGCCGACTACATCAACGACGACACCAAGTCGTTCATGGATAAATATAGCGACCTGATGTATCTCGGCGCCGCAGCGCTCAGCGTCATCGGCTCGATCTTCGCCGCGATCTACGCCAAGATCACCAGGATCGCGCCGGAGAAGGCCAGCGAGCTCTCCACCGCCATCCTCGACATCGGCGAACGCATCGAGCACGCCCATTCGCTGGATCAGCTCGAATGTCTCCAGGACGAGCTCGAAGGCATCTTGCGCGGCGCCGTCATAGGACTGCGCGACGGCACAATCAGTACCGACGGGCTCGACACCTTCAAGCTCGGCTACGAGTTCGTCCGCGATGAGATCGGGATGCGCCGCGACTACCTCAAACGCCACGCCAGCGAGGCCGAAAAAGCTGCCTCTCCCTCGCACGACGACACCAACGTCGTGGTGGTGAAGACCGCTCAGAGTGCCTGACCTATCGTCTGCAGAGCTTGGGCCCGGACCAACGGGCCTTTCTGATGGGATCGCCGCCCGGAACTCAGGAACCGTGCCGATTTGCAACCGTTGGCTCACGGCACAACCGGAGAACGCACCATGCGTATGCTCCTTCTTGTCCTCCTCACGGGAATACTGGTTGCGGTCGGTTATTTCGCCTATTCGGCCATGACGGTCGAGGGCGAGCCGATTCCGACGCAAGGGTATGTGGCTTTGGCCCTCGGCGCAGGGTTCTCCGTGATCGTCGGCGTCGGGCTCATGGTGCTGCTGTTCTTCAGCAGCCGCCGCGGCTACGACGAGCCGCCACATTTCAAGTGACGGTTCAGCCCAGCGCCGCCACAGCCGCCTCACCAAGTGTCCGTGCCCTGATCCTGGCAATGGCACGCTTCAGCGCCACCTGCTGGCGGTCCGGCTCGGCTGCGGCGCGGGCCTCGGCCATCGCGCCGGCGAGATCATCAAGCGGCAGCGCGCCGTCGAAGGTCGGCTTCGCCAGACCGTCAATGATGGCATGCCAGTCCGCGAGCCCGTGGCGGTAGGGATCGCCATGGCCGGTGATCATGTTGGCGCTGTCGATGATCGCCGGCACTGCCTGCGGCTGCTTGACCAGCGCGCGCGAGATCATGTGCAGCCAGCGTTCGACCCAGGCCCGCTCCTCGGCATAACGAATCGAGAACAACCGCCAGCGCTTCAGTGCGGCCTCCAGCTTCAGACGCCGGATTCCGATCCAGCTCGCGTTCGAGAAACGGATCGAGACCCGCCGGTGGCGCCATCCGATCATATCGAGTGCGTCGAGCATCGGCTCGCCGGCAATCGCCGGCAGCGCGCCGATCAACTCGTCGAAGCGGAATTTCCTGACCTCGACCGATGGCGGCTTGCCATCGGCAAGCTCCATCAGCTTCAGCTGCGCGATCCGGATCGGATCCTCATAGGCCATCCGCATCGCCATCAGGCGTGCGATATCGCGCAGCGCGCACTCGTCGTTACCGAGGCGGCCGACGAAACGGCAGACCCGGTCGACATAGAGCTGGGCATAGCTCGTGCCCTGATATTCGGTGAGCAGATGAATGCCGTCGCTGACGGCGAGCGCCGCGGCTTCGGGCAGCCCCTCGGGCAGGAATGGCGGCGTATCGTCCTCTTCTCCGATGATGTCCTCGAAGAGGTAACGGAGCGAAGCCAGGATGCCGTCGTCGTTCGACACGCGATCAATTCCCTCAAGCAAGGCGAGGCCTCAAACCGGCTTCGGTCCTGTCGTCGCCATCGCTGCGCTCTGCTGCGCCAGCCGCTGCTCCAGCGTGTTGAGGTTCTGGAACAGGCGCGCGCTTGCAAGCCGCAGGAAGTAGAAGCCGAAGGCCGGGTTCTGCACGTAGAGCTCCTCGACCTTGTTATAGCCGACGCTGAGGACGATTCCGGGCTCGACGCATTCGAGCGTCTGGGTGCGGGTGTTCGACGGCGAAAGCATGCCGAGCTCGCCGACGATGGCGCCGACCGGCAGCTCGATTCCGGATTCGACCAGGCGGAAGCGGCCGCTGACGATATAGGCCATGTCCTCGGCCTTCTCGTCTTTGTAGAACAGAACCTCGCCGGCCTTGTATTTGCGCTCGATCATGAATGGCTTCAGCCAGTCCATCGAGAGGTCGGAATTGACCGACTTGCGGACGTCGCGCACGAGTTGGAGCATCTGATGCAGGCGATAGCCGTTGAGCGCGAGCACCACGGTCTGCACGCCAATCACCAGATAATTATGCGCGGGGATGGCGGTCGCGATCAGGACGAGATTGGTGAGAATGCCGAACACGCGCAGCGGGATCATCGTCCGCATGGTCGTGGTGGCCACCACGAACACCGAGGCGAACAGGGCGCCGGCGGTTCCTGCGTGCTCTGCGATATGTGATGTATCCATCGGGCCAACAACCTTGAATGAATGGAGCGGGCTCGCCGGGGCGAGAAGGCCCGACATCGCGGCCGCGCATCCCATATATGGGGAAACCGCGCGGCTTGTCTGTGATTTGGCTCATTGGATGCGCGGATTCCGCCCCTCACGGCGGTCCGGCACGGCAGCCCACCGCGCGTCGTTGACGACCTCGGCCCGGGCGGGCACTTTGGCACCAACATCCCAGCCGGGACCTCAAATGCCACCCAAAGACCGGGCCGCCTTCGCGCATGTCCAAGCCTCTGATCTCCGCTCTGGCCCAGTTCGTGGCCGCCACAGCCGGCCGCAACATGACCAAGGCGGCCTATCTGGCCGTGACCGTCGGCGTCGGGACCATGGTGCTGTCGACGGTCAACCCCGCTTATGAGGCGGCACACCGCTGGGTCGATGCCCTGCTCTGGGCCTGCCTGATCTACTTCGTGTTCGAATGGCTGGTCCGGCTACGCCACATGGCGCGCCACGGACGGCTCTCGCTCTACCTGTCTTCATCCGCAGGCCTGGTCGATGCGGTCGGGGCGCTCGCCGTGCCGGTGGCGCTGACCGTCGGCCTCGAGCCGAGGACCGCCTGGCTGCTCAGCGTGCTCTGGGTCTTGAAGGTGGTTCCCGGCATTCCCGGCTTGCGGCAGCTTCGCCGGGTCCTCGTGCTGGAATCGGGCCCGCTGCTCAGCGTGCTCGTGATCTTCCTGATGGTGGTCTTCCTCGCCTCCGTCGCCGAATATTTTCTGGAGCGGGACGTGCAGCCGCAGACCTTCGGCAGCGTACCGGCCGCGCTGTGGTGGGCGGTGGTAACCTTGACCACGACCGGCTATGGCGACGCGGTGCCGGTGACCCCGCTCGGACGCATGGTGGCGGCGCTGGTGATGATCTCCGGCCTCGGCGTGTTCGGACTGTGGACCGGCATTCTGGCGACCGGCTTTGCCGCAGAGACCCGGCGCGACAATTTCCTGAAGACCTGGGAATCCGTCAGCAAGGTGCCGTTCTTCGCCGCGCTAGGGCCGGCTGCGATCGCTGACGTCACGCACATGCTGCGGACCATGGAGCTACCCGCCCGCACCATGATCATCCGCAAGGGCACGCAGGGCGACTGCATGTATTTCATCGCTGCCGGCGAGGTCGAGGTCGACCTGCCCGGCAAGAAGGTGCAACTCGGCGAAGGCGCCTTCTTCGGCGAGATGGCGCTGCTCGGCAACAACATGCGCGGTGCCAACGTCTCGACCACGAAGGTGTCGCGGCTGCTGGTGCTCGACCTCGTCGACTTTCGCGTGCTGATGGCGCGGCACCCCGATCTTGCCAACACCATCGACGCGGAAGCCAGGCGCCGCACGCTCGAAAACAGCTAAATGGAGACAAGAATGTCGGATACAGCCGACGCGGCCTCTGGTCCCGTGCTCGAAATTGGCGGCGCCCGCGCCACCATCCGCCTCAACCGTCCCAAGCATCTCAACCGGCTGCAGGCGGAGGACCTCGGCGAGCTGACGAAACTGTTCGACCGGGCCGAGGCCGATCCGGCGGTCCGCGTGCTGGTGCTGACCGGAACGGGACGCGCCTTCTCCGCAGGCTATGACCTCAACTCGGTGGCCGAGCGCGCTGTCAGCGCCAGCGAGCAGGAGAGCGCGGGCTCAGCGTTCGAGGCGGTCGTTAACCGGCTCGAGGATCTCGGCGTGCCGACGATCTGCCGGCTCAATGGCGGCGTCTATGGCGGCTCGACCGACCTCGCCCTCGCCTGCGATTTCCGCATCGGCATCGACAGCGCCGAGATGTTCATGCCGGCGGCGCGGCTCGGACTCCACTACTACAGCAGCGGCATCAAACGCTACGTGACGCGGCTCGGCATCGACAACGCGAAAAAACTGTTCCTCACTGCGCAAAAAATCAGCGCGCCGGAGATGCTGCGGATCGGCTATCTCACCGCCATGGTGCCGGAGGAGGCTCTCGACGAGGAAGTCGACAAGCTCGCGACGATCCTGGCTGGCAATGCCCCGGCCGCGATGCGTAGCATGAAGCGCGCGATCAACGAATTCGCCCGCGGCGAGCTCGACGAGCAAGCTGCCGACCAGCGCCACCGCGACAGCATGCGCGGCGACGAGATCAAGGAAGGCATCAAGGCGTTCGCGGAGAAGCGGCCGCCAAGGTTTTGAGGGGGCGATCGGTCAGGGTGTACGAGCGAGCGCCTCACACTCAACCGTCGTCCCGGACAAGCGCGCCTCAAGCGCGCGCAGATCCGGGACCCATACCGCGGAACCTATCGAATGCGGTTGGTAGGTGTACTGAACTCCGAATCTTCGCCAAACCAAATCCTGTGGTTATGGGTCCCGGGTCTGCGCTGACGCTTGCCCGGGACGACAGTGGAGATTGGCGCGCGCGCCGTTCACCCTCCAACGGCCGCAGCATGCCGCGCCGCCATCTCGGCGTCGGCTGCCGTAATCCGCTGGAATGCAGGCCGCGATGTCATGCGCTCGGCATAGCTTACGAAGACGTCTTTCTTCGGTACGATGCCGAACATCATGGTCCAGCTGAACGCGACGCCCCACAGAACGTCCGCGGCCGTCATACGTTCGCCGAGCAGGTACGGCCCCTTCGACAGTTGCGCCTCGAGCGCGCCAAGCATGGTGTCGTAATCGGCATAGGGCGATTGTGTGATCGGTGCTGGCTCCCGCTGCATGAATTTGTCGATCAGCGCCGGTTCGAACGAGGCGCCGTAGTAGGCGATCCACCGCAGGTAGGGACCGCGCAGCGGATCGTTGAGTCCAGGCGTCAGGCCGGCCTGCGGAAACAGATCGGCAAGATAGATGGTGATCGCGACCTGCTCGGTCACGAGCTCCCCGCCGCGGCGGATCGCCGGCACCTTGCCGAGCGGATTGATGGCGAGATAGGCGGGCTGGCGCTGCTCGCCCGCCTTCATGTTGAGGACATGGAGATCGTAGGGAGCGCCCAACTCCTCCAGCAGCACCCGCGTGCCGGTGGCGCGGCTTTGCGGCGAATAATACAGCGTGATGCGGTTCGGATCGGTCATGGCAGGTCTCCCATCTGGCGGGCTGGCGGTGGCGCATCTCTAGCGGACCATACCTGACATCCCCTGTCAGGTATGGTTTAAAGAACCATGCGTGCGAGCCGGATGCTGTCGATCCTTACCACCCTCCAGGCGCGGGGGCAGGTCACCGCGCCTGAGCTCGCGGAGGCCTGCGAGGTGTCGGTGCGCACGATCTATCGCGACATCGACGCACTCGCGGCGTCCGGCGTACCCGTCTACGCCGACCGCGGCGCGGAGGGCGGCTATCGGCTGCTCGACGGCTACCGGGTGCGGCTGAACGGGCTGTCGCAGAGTGAGGCGGAAGCGCTGTTCCTCGCAGCATTGCCAGGCCCGGCCGCGGCGCTCGGACTGGATGCGGCGATGCTCGCCGCACAGAACAAGATGATGGCTGCGCTGCCGGCCCATTTGCGCCAGGATGCCGGCCGGATGCAGGAGCGTTTTCATCTGGATGCGCCGGGCTGGTTCGGCGAGACGGAAGAACCAAAGCATTTGCGCGCCATCGCCGGCGCGGCTTTACGCGGGACGCTGATCAAGATCCGCTACCAGAGCTGGCGATCGGAGAAGCAGCGCCAGGTCGCGCCGCTCGGGCTCGTGCTGAAGGGCGGCAGCTGGTATCTCGCAGGCGAGGTCGATGGCAGCGTGCGGACCTATCGCGTCGCGCGCGTGCTCGACTGCACGGTGTTGGACGATCGGTTCGATCGTCCAGCCGATTTCGATCTTGCCGCCTATTGGCAGGCAGCAACGCTCCGTCTCGAGGCCGAGATGCATCCCAATGTCGCAATCGTCCGGCTGTCGCCGTTCGGCGTCAAGCTGCTCGATGCGCTGAGCCAGCCTTATGTCAAGGCGCGCATGCAGCTTGAAGAGACCGCCGACGCGGATGGCTGGCGCATTGCCAGAGTGCCGACCGGCAAGACGTCGTGGCACGCCGCAGCCGAATTGCTGCGGCTCGGCCCCGAGGCCGAAGTGCTGGAGCCTGCAGATCTCCGCGAGAAGATCGCGGAGCTGACGCAGGCGATGGCCGCGCGCTATCGCGCATCGTCGCAGGCCGCGGATCCGGCGGCGCGGAAAGCCTCGCGGCGGCGCGTTCTGCCGCAGCCCACGAAACAATCCTGAAACACGATTCTCCCCGGGCGGCTTGAACGCGTCTGCGCTCCGGCTCGACCGAGATGCAGGGACACAACAACGGCTCTGTGCCACACTGGAGAATGAAGATGTTTCGCAAGCTTGCACTTGGTCTGATCGCCGCCGGCTCGCTCGGCGTTGCCGCTCTCGCCCCCACCGCCGCCTCGGCCGGCGGCTTCCATCATCACTGGGGTAACCATTGGGGTCCCGGTTTTGGCTTTGGCGGGGTCTACGTCAACACTGGCGTCAACAACTGCTACCAGGAGCGCGTCGTCCAGACCCGCCACGGCCTGCGCGTGCGCGCGGTGAACGTCTGCGCGTACGGGATCTACTGATATCTGGCGTCCACGACAAAGCCCCGATCGCTCCGCGATTGGGGCTTTGCGCGCTGAACTCGCATTGACTAGCCGGGCTGTCGCTGCCGGCGAAACCAGGCCCAGGTCTCGCGTGTTGTCGCGATGTAGCCGCGGCCGCGATAGACGATCTCGCCGTCGACGATCTCGTTCAGCTTTGGCAGCGCGTGAAAAGGGATTGAGGGATAGGCGTGGTGCTCGACGTGATAGGGCATGTTCCACGCGAACCATTTGACGATCGCGCCGGTATAGGTGGTGCGGGTGTTTTGGAAGGCGCTGCGGGTGCGCTCGCAGCCGGTATGCTCGGCATAGAGATAGGGCCGCAGGAAGGATTGCCCGATGACCAGCGGGACGATCCAGACCCAGAGCAGCAGCGCTGACGAGAACCACAGCGAGAGCGCAAAGAGCGCGACATAGAATCCGGCATAGACGCGTGCCTCAATCAGGATGACCGCACGCTTGTTCTCGGGAATCCAGGGCACGGTGACCTTGCCGCTGATGGCGTGGCCGAGCATCAGCCAGAGACGGCCGGCAACCTGAAGCACACCGCTGTAGGCGATCGCGAGCTGCGTGTCGGATGCCGGTTTGACGCCGACGATGAGCTCCGGGTCCTTGTCCGGATCCTGGGTGTAGCGGTGATGGTCCCAGTGGAACAGGCAGTAATATTCGTAAGGCAACCCGATGATGAAGCCCGAGAGATAGCCGACGGCGAGATTGAGGCTACGGCTCTTGAACGCCGTCTTGTGCGCGGTCTCATGCACCGCCATGAATAGGAAGGCGACGAAATAGCCCTGCACCGCCATCAGCGGCAGCGCCCAGAGCACGCCATAGATCGAGGTAACCTTCCAGATCAGCGTCCCGATCAGCACGACCACGCCGTAATGGCACACGCTGCGCGCGGTGCCTTTGAGGTTTGAGCGAACCGATAATTCGCGCAGCATTGCCGGCGCCAACGGCTTCAGGCGATGGCCGGTCTCCGAAACGGTCGCGTCACTCATGATGGATAGCTCACGTTACTTGCTGAGAAGTTCTGCGATCTCGGCCTTGATGAAGGCGTGATCGCGCGGATTGTTGACGGGGTTGCCGGCACGATGGCCAAGCACCGACGGGATCGGGCGCAGCGCGGCGGATCTAGCATTGACGAGCCGGCCGAGCTCGTCCTCGTTGTCGCGCACGTCGAAATAGCGATCGGTCGCGCCCGGCATCAGCAGCATGTGCGCCTTGATCGCGCCGAGCGCGCGGTCGAAATCGCCGCCGAAAGCGGCGCAGCGGCTGATGTCGCCATTCTGCCAAATGTCGATCTGCGCCAGCAGATCGTTGGCGTCCCGCCGCGCGAAGGTCGCGTCCCAGGAGCGGACGAGATAATCCTCGAGCGAGGTGAAGCCTGCTTCCCGCCAGACCTCGTCGCGATAAAAACCGTGCGACATCGCCCAGCCGGCATAGACACGCCCCATCGCGCGGAAGCCCGCGACTGGCTGTTCGATGAAACGGCCATCGCGGAAGGCGGGATCGGCGGTCAGTGCGGCTTTGACGCCTTCCAGGAAGATGTGGTTGTAGGGCGCGCAGCGTGCGCTGCCGCAGACCACCGCCGCGCGCTCGACCATATCCGGATAGCAGGCCGCCCAGTGATAGGCCTGCATGCCGCCCATCGACCAGCCATAGACCAGCGCGAGCTTCGAGATGCCGAGACGTTCGATGAGCAGACGGTGCTGGACGGCGACTGCATCATGGTAGGTCACTTTCGGAAACGCCGCGTTCGAATTGGACGGCGAGGAAGACAGGCCGTTGCCGAGCAGGTTCGGGATGATGATGAAGTAGCGCGCGGGATCGAGCACGCCGCCGGGCTGGATCAGCCACTCGGTGTCGGTGTGCTGCGCGCTGAACGAGGTCGGATAGAGGATGACATTGTCCTTGGCCGGGCTCAGCGTGCCGTAGGTCTTGTAGGCGAGCTGCAGCGAAGGAAAGGCGGCTCCGGACTGAAGCGCGACGTCGCCCGCCTCGAATATCTCGCCATCGCGCTGCGCCGTCATTTCCAACCCCCGCTCACGCGGCCGCAGATCGCGCCGCTGGTTTGACGATGCATCGATCGTGCCGAGCCCAGGAAACGCGCACCGGCGCGCTTAATAACTGTACCAATAGTACAGTTATTAGATGAAGGCAAGGCGGATCTGAACCAGCCGTGGCTCAGGCGATGGCTGCGATATATCGCTCGACGGACGCTGCGAACGCGGCCTTGGCACCGGCGGCGATGTTGCGGCCCCACCACGCGCCGTAGATGCGGTCGAAGCCGAGCGGCGCGACAGCGTCGGCAATCCGTCGCACCGCGCGGGCATTGAGCGGCATGTAGTTCGGATAGGAATACATGAAGCTGACGAAACGGCGGTCCATTGTCACCTGCGCGATGTCGCCGGTGAGCAGTGCGCCCTTGCCGTCGGCACCGCGCGACCAATGCAGCATGGTGGCGCCAGCGAAGTGACCGCCGGTGCGCAGAAGCAGCAAATCGTCGGAGATACGAAGGCTGTCACCGGTCCAGTGCTCGATCGCGGCGTGCGGCCGCGTCACCCATCGGCGGTCGTCCGCGTGGAGATACACCGGGATGCCGCCGAAGGCATCGCTCCAGTCGGCGAGCGCGCCATAGTAGTGTGGGTGCGAGATCGCGATCGCCTTCAAGCCGCCGAGCGAACGGATATGCGCAACCGCCTCGGGCGTCGCCAGCGGCACGCAGTCCCACATCACGCAGCCATCTGCCTGCGGCACCAGCAACGCGCGCTGGCCGATGGCAAAGCTTGGCTCCAGCGCAAGGCCGGCGAGGCCGAGTTCGTCGCGCCACACCAGGCGATGGCTTTCCGTCAGCGCTTCGCGTGTAAGGAAGGTCTGCCCCTTCCAGTTCACGAACTGCCGTTCATCCTCGCAAATCGGACAGGACGCCGGCGGCGCCCCGCTTGCCGGAAATTGCGCGCCGCAGGTTTCGCAGGTCCAGAGGGACATGCCGTGCTCCCAAGAGAGACGATCCAGCTTCAATAAAGACTTGCCTGCCACAACCGCAAGGGGCCAACCACCCGTGCGAGAACCGGAACTAACCCGATCAGCGCCCGTTACACTCTCATCCACGCCAGAACGATTGGCTGAAAGGAACACGTCCACCTGCCGAATCCCGGCTGAGACCACGTTTTGGTATCGATGACATCGCGGTCCCCCTCCTCGTCCCGTATCTGGCCCCTGCTCGCTCTCAACTTCTTCATGGCCGACATGCAGTCGGGCATCGGACCGTTCGTCGGCGTCTTCCTCCAGGAGCGCGGCTGGGCGAGTGGATTGATCGGCACTGCGATGACGGTGGGCAATGTTGCGGGCATGCTGATCACGACGCCGATCGGCGGTTTCATCGATGCCAGCCGCAACAAGCGGCTGTGGGTCGTCATTCCCGGCATCTGTGTGGTCGCGGCGTCCGCGATCATCCTGATCTCGCAGAATTTCTGGGCCGTCACCTTTTCCCAGGTTGCGCAATCGCTGGCGAGCGCCGCGATCGTTCCGGCGGTGACCGGCATCACGCTCGGCATCGCGAAGCAGAAAGGATTCAATGCGCTGAACGGGCGCAACCAGGCATTCAATCATGCCGGCAACATGGTCGGCGCGGCGGTGTCGGGCTATCTGGGCTATAAATTCGGTTACGTCGCCGTGTTCGTGCTGGCGGCGCTATTCGGCGCCATCGCGGTCGGCTGCGTGATGATGATTCCCGCGAAGGCGATCGACGACCGCGCCGCGCGCGGCAGCAAGGAGGATGATCCCGACAGCCAGCCGGATGCGCTCACGATGCTGCTCAAGCACAAGCCGCTGCTCGTCTTGGCGCTGGCGCTCGCCCTGTTCCATCTCGGCAACGCGGCGATCGTGCCGCTCTACGGGCTTGCGGCGGTGGCCGAAAGCCAGGCCAATGGGCCGAGCTTCGTTGCCACCACCATTGTGATCGCCCAGGGCGTGATGATCGTGACCGCGCTGATCGCGATGCAAGTCGCGAGCAAGCGCAATTACTGGCCGGTGATCCTGGTCTCTTTCATGTTCCTGCCCATTCGCGGCGTGCTCGCATTCTTCGTCACGGGATGGTGGGGCGTCGTGCCGATGCAGGTGCTCGACGGCATCGGCACGGGACTTCAGACCGTCGCCGTCCCCGGCATGGTCGCCCGCTCGCTCAACGGCACCGGGCGCATCAATCTCGGCCAGGGCGCCGTGATCACCGTGCAGGGCGTCGGCGCAAGCCTCAGTGCTGCGCTCGGCGGCTGGATCGCCCAGTGGATCGGCTACGGCCCGACCTTCCTGCTGCTCGGCAGCTTCGGGCTGGCGTCGATGGCGCTATGGCTCGCGTTCGGGGCTGCGGTGAAGAAGTATTGAGGACATCTCACTGTCCCCGCTTGCGGCAGGACAATCGCATATGAGACGAGCGTTGGACGCGCTCAAGCTTCCACAGCGTCATGGCCGGGCTTGTCCCGGCCATCCACGCCTTTTCCGCTGCATGAAGAACGTGGATGCCCGGGACAAGCCCGGGCATGACGACACCTTGCGAGTGTTTAAATGCGATAGTCCTGCGACACGCGGGAGAGACGAAAAGCCCTCACGTGCCAAAATTCTTCTGGATCGCCTTGTCGAGCGTCTCGCCGCCGACGAAGCGCTGGCGCAGCTCGCGCTTGAGCAGCTTGCCGCTCGGGTTCTTCGGCAGGCTGTCGACGAAAATCACGCGCTTCGGCACCTTGAAATGCGCCATCTGGCCGGCGCAGTGCTTGATGACGGAGTCTTCGTCCAGCTTCTCGCCGCTCTTGACCACGACGATGGCGGTCACCGCCTCGATCCAGCGTGGATCCGGCAGGCCCACGACCGCGACCTCGGAGACCGCGGGGATGCGATAGACCATCTCCTCGACCTCACGGCTCGCGACGTTCTCGCCGCCGGTCTTGATCATGTCCTTGACGCGGTCGACCACGGTGATGTGGCCTTCGGCATCGACGGTGGCAAGATCGCCGGAGTGAAACCAGCCGCCGGAGAACGCCGCCGCGGTCTTCACCGGATCGTTGTAATAGCCGGACAACAGATGCGGCGAGCGGTGCACGATCTCGCCGACCTCTCCGACCTTGACGTCCTCCATCGACGTGTTGACCACCCGCGTCTCGACATTGAGCACGGGCTTGCCGGCCGAGCCGGCCTTGCGCAGCTGGTCCTCGGGCCGCAGCACGGTGGCGAGCGGGGCGATCTCGGTCTGGCCGTAGAAATTCCAGAATTTGACGTTGGGCAGGCGGCGCTGGAGCTCCAGCAGCACCTCCACCGGCATGATCGAGGCGCCGTAATAGCCCTTCTGCAATGTCGACAGATCGGTCTTGTCGAAATTCGGCGAGCGCAGCATCGCGATCCAGATCGTCGGCGGCGCGAAGAACGAGGTGATCTTGTGCGCCTGGATCAGCGCCAGGATGTTGTCGGCGCTCGGCTTGCCCGTGATCACGCCGGAGGCGCCGAGGTAAACTTGCGGCCCCAGGAAGACGTCGAGCTGGGCGCAGTGATAGAGCGGCAGCGCGTGCAGGAACTTGTCTTCCACGCTCATTCCGCCGTCGATGATGCAGCTGACATACTGCCACATCACGGCTTCATGGGTCAGCATCGCGCCCTTGGGGAGGGACTCCGTGCCACTGGTATAGACGATCTGCGCGAGATCGCGGCTGTCGACGGAGGCGTCCAGGAATGAGCTGTCATCGTGCAGCAGGTCGTCGAAGGTGGTGAGGCCCGCGGGCGCCGTCGCAGGATCCTCGCCCGGCAGCCAGATCAGCTTTTCGACGGCGCAGTCTTTGGCGCTGGCAGCGCGCGCGGGCTCGACGAAATCGGGGCCGGCCGCGAGCAGCTTGGCGCCGGAGCTCTTCAGGATGAAATTGACCTCATCCGGATTGAGCATGAAGTTGATCGGCACCAGCACCGCGCCGATCCGCGCCACCGCAAAGCGAAGCGCCGCGAAGGCATGCGAGTTGCGCGAGAGCACCGCGACGCGGTCGCCCTTCTTCACGCCGAGGCCGAGCAGGCCACGGCCAAGCCGGTTGCAGATCGCGTCGAGCTCGGCAAAGCTCCAGCTCACGCTGCCGCAGCTCACCGCGAGCTTGTCCGGCTCGCGGCCTGCCGAGCGGCGCAGGAGATCGCCGATGGAATGCTCGCGGGCTTTCGCGATGGTGTGAGTAAGGTCCTCGGCCATATTTCTCCCCATGAAATTCTTGCTTCCGGTGATGATGCACGACCGGAACGTAGGGCTCAAGCCAATGATGGCCCGCAGGTCGGACGAGGAAGCGCCGGCGTATCACCGGACGCTTCGAGTTCGTGGCGCATTGCGCGCCGAAACACTCAGAGCTTGTGTCCCTTCTGGCGCAGTGCCTCGATCAGGCGCTGCTTCAGCTCGTCGGCAGCCTTCTGGCTGACGTCCTGACTGATCTGCGCGCTGGCCTGCGCCAGCGCGTCCGACTTCTCCAAAAACTTCCGCCCTACAGGCCCGGCGTAGAACGCCTCGACCTGGCGCAGCTCGTCGAGGGTGAAGCTCGCGGCGTAGAGGGCCGCGATCTGATCGATCATCGAGGCGACGTACGGTGCATAGATCTCGGACCCGGGCGCCGTCACTACATCGTAGTCACGCTCGATCTCCGGCCTGTCCTGGGCGACCACGGGCCGGAGCTTGAGCAGCAATTGTGGCAACAGGGCACGATACTGGTCCGCAATCTTCAGCGTGACGACGAGCTTGCGCGCCGCATTGATCGCCTCGGGCGACGGCGTTTGCGCCGATGCACCGCAGACGAGGAACAGGAGCGTGCCGGCAATCGTCAACAAGCGTCTGGACATGGACCCCTCCGTGAGAACGCGGGCGGCGCGGTGATTTCAACGGCTCGCAGGCACCGCCGCGGCGGTCGCGGCCGGGACGCTTTCTGATGCGGTCTCGGACTCCTCGACCTCCGTCACCTTTACGAACAGGTTCGGCACCCGCTTGGCGCGATCGAGCAGCCACGCGGCTCCGATCATGATGACGATGCCGGCGATGGAGACGGCGAGCTGCTCCCACACGCCCTTGTTGTACTGGGTCAGGATCCAGTGCGCCGAGAACGACAGGAAGACGCCGAGGCAGAAGATCGGCAGCGAATGCTGGCCGCACAGGATCACAGGGCGCAGCCAGGCCCCGTGCAGCGCCCGCCATTTGCGCGAGATGAAATGGGTGATCCAGACCGCCAGCGCCAGGAAATGCGTGAAGCGCAGCATATCGAGATCGGTCTTGTCGATCGGGTAGATCGCCTTGATCATCCATTTCGGGATCAGCGCCTCGAGGGCGGGGACGTGCCAGGTCATCACGATCAGAAGCGCGAAGGCGAGCCAGGCGGCGGCCAGCGCCATCGTCGCCTTCGACCAGACCCATTTTGCGACCTTGTCGATCTGGCCGATGCCGCACCAGGCCGCGAACACGAACATCAGCTGCCAGCAGTACGGGTTGAAGTACCAGGTCGTGCCGGGCGGATAGGAGGCGATATTCCAGTTGAACCAGCGCGCCAGCACATAGAGCACAGCTGAGGCCGCAAGGGTCAGGTTCGGCCGGCGCACCAGGCACCAGACGATGAAGGGCGCGGCGAACACCAGCGTGATGTAGAGCGGCAGCACGTCGAGATTGACCGGCTTGTATTTCAAAACGATCGCCTGCCCGATCAGCTCGTCCGGATGCGACAGGAAATTGAACACGTTGAATTCGTGCTCGTACATCGGATTGTCGAAACGGCGCGCGGTGCGGGCGATCTGCGCCGTGAACAGAAGGAAAAGCATGATGTGGGCGACATACATCTCGGCCGCGCGCCGCCACAGCCGCTTGAGCGCCGCGAGAAACCAGCCGCCCGCGACGATCGGCCCGTAGATCCAGCCGACGAGATAGCCTGATATGAAGACGAAGAACTCGGCGGCATCGCTGAAGCCGTAATTGCGCAGCGTCAGCCAGGCGACGACGTCGTGCGGGATGTGGTCGAGGAAGATCATCCACAGCCCGATGCCGCGGAACAGATCGAGTCGCAGATCGCGCTCGATTGGCGCCAACAGAGCTTGCTGGTCCCGTGCAATCATGGCCCCGCCTCTTCCGGTGGGCGTCGCGCCGTCGCGGCGCCGATAAAATCGGATGCTAAAAAATGTGAATCAAGAGTCACCTGGCCCTGCGGCTAGGCCAACGGTAGCCGACCTCTGTCCGCGTGCAAGAGGCTTTCAGGGGGCTTTGTCACGGAGCGGACGGCAAGAGCGGGCGGCATGAGCGTGGCGTTCTCTGCCCTGCACAACGGGCAGGGCCTTTAAGAACGGCGAAAACAACCCCATGCACAGTAGCTAAGTCATTGTGCTGCCTGCAAGATTTATCTGACATATCGACTGCGCCGGCACACTGGTGGAGCCGAGAGAAGGATCAGGTCAGCTCATCGCCCCGGGCGAGCATCTCGCTCAACATCGCCTCGGCCTTCTGCCTGAGCGGCAGCGCACCACTCTCGGATGCGATCGCGATGGTGCCGCGCAGGGCAGCGAGAATAGCCGCCTTGTTCTCGTCGCTTGACGGCGGCGTCACCACGGCCTCGCCGAACAGGGCCTCGGCCTCGAGGCCAGCAAACCCCTGCTGTCGGGCGGTGTTGCGCGCCTCGCGCAGCATGTTCTGCGCGGCCTGGACATCGCCGAGCCGGCTGGTGGCAAGCGCCAGGTAGATCGAGCTGCGCAGCACTGCGGAGGTATAGCCGACCGCCTTCGCCTCCTCGCGCGCTTCGCCAAGCATGCCGCGCGCCCGGTCGAACAGTCCCTGCTCCAGATAGGCGATGCCGAGATGGCAGGCGAGCACGGGGACGAACAGCCGGATGCCATGCTTCTGCGCGAGGACAAAACCTTGCTCGAGAATGGCCGCGGCCGCCGCCGGATCGTTGCGGCCGAGCATCAGCCAGCCGCCGCTATAGGCTGCGGCGACGCGGTCATAGGGACGGCCCGTCTCCTCCGCAATCGCGGCGGCCTGCTGCCGAAGCTGCTCGGCGACATCGAGCCCGCCCATGACGGTGTGGGTGAAGCTCTTCATCATGCAGCAGAGCAGGAGCAGGGATCGGGGGGTCGTGCCAATCGGGGCGCCGGCCTCCGCACCCGTCAAATGGGCATGGGCAACAGCCAACGTCTTCTCCGATTCATGATAGCGACCGGCAAGGAAATAGGCCTGTCCCAGGCTATATTGTGCGAGATTGCGCCAGCCGGGATCACCCCACTCTCCCGCGAGACGAACGACTTCCTCGCCGATCGCGACAGCTTCAACGGGCGTACCATAGAAATTCTGTGCACCCGCTCTGACGGTCATCGCCGCCACCTTGCGTCCGATGTCGCCGATGGCATCAGCGCGCCGTTCGGCATCCTTTCCCAGCTCAAGGGCCTCGGCAACGCGGCCAGACCCCGCAAAAGCCAGGCGCGCCTCCATCCGCAGGTCAATGGCATCCGTTTCCCGCGAATGGGACACCGGCATCTTGTCGAGCGAGCCCATCGCGATCTCGAAGTAATCGACCGCATCGGCATATGCCGAGCGGGCCAGACATTTTCGAGCGGCGCTCCTGCCGTGGTGAAACGCCTTCTGCCACTCCTTCGCACGCGTCGCATGATAGCAGAGTGTATCCGGGCCATCGGACCACATCTCTTCGCTCTCGAAGGCCGCTAGAATTGCGGCATGAATGCCCTCGCGCACCTTTTCGACCATCGAGTCGTAGGTCACCTGTCGAACCATTTCGTGTCGAAATTCGAGGGAGTCCTCCAATTCACTGTCGATCCTGACGAGTAACTCGGCTCGATCGAGTGCAGCGAGATAATTCTGTAGGGCGTCCTCCGGCAGCGCCGCCACTTTGCGCAGCATGGCCTGGTTCGCGCGAGGGCCAAGCGAGGCGGCGATCTGGAGAAGCGAGCGTTCCTGCCGCGAGATCCGGTCCAGCCGGGCTGCGATCACCCCCTGGATGCTGCTCGGGATACCGAGCTCGTCAACAGGCCGCACGAGGGACAGGTCACCCCATTGGCCCAGAAGCGTGCCGCTGTCCTTCAGACTGCGGCAGACTTCCTCGATGAAGAGCGGGACATTGGCCGTGTGAGAAATGATCCGGTTCTTCAAGTCCACATTTGCCGTGGAAGGGCCAAGCATCTCTGCGAGCATGGCCAACCCTGAATCATTATCGAGCGGCCGCATCGCCACGATTTCTGCGTGACAGCGCGCGATCCAGACCGGCATTCCGTCAGGCCTGCTTGTGAGCAATACAAGCAGGTTGGGAATCTGCAATCCTGCAAGGGCAGCTATGACCGCGTCGCTGGCTCGATCAATCCAATGCAGGTCCTCGATGAAAAGGACGGTGCGCTGCTGACGGGCTACACGCTCCACAACCGCGCAGCTCGCATCGGAAATCGCGCGGCCCCGCGCGTAAGGCTCCAGTTCGCTCCAACTTGCGTCCGAAACGGGTAGATCCAATACGGCATCGAGCGCAAGCTGATGGATCCCCGACAGCTCCTTTCGGGGATCCGCCAAACGACCCGGCTCTCTGGCGGCCGCCTCCACGACCGAGAGCATGACGCGCTTGAGCGTGCTGAACGATGCACCCTGGAGATTCGGACTGCATTCGGCATCGATCAACCGCCAACCATCGGTCCGGAGGCCCTGCACAAACTCATGCGCCAGCCGCGACTTGCCAATGCCGGCGTCGCCCATCAGCAGAACGGTCTGCCGGCTTGCGCTCACCCTTTCGGTAGCACGCCAGAGCAGAGCGCGCTCCGTCGTGCGATCGACGAACCGGGAGACGCTGCGCGCTCGTCGCACCCGCCAGCTCGAAAGATCGCTCGCGCCCATGACCCGGTAGACGGGGAGCGGCTCGCTGAAGCCGCGCAGTGCCTTGCGGCCCAAGGCTTCGAACCGGACATGCCCATCCGCGAGCTTCTGACAGGCTTCCGACACGTAGATCTGATTTGCTTCGGCGGCCGACTCCAGCCGCGCCGCCAGATGCTGGGCAGCGCCGCCGATCTCGTAGACTTTGGAGAACTCGCTGGCGACCATGTAGGCCACGACGTGGCCGGAGTGGAGACCGACCCGAACCTGCAGTCCGGGATCGCCCAGGCTCGCGACACGCCGGACCAGCTCGATGGCGGCGTGACAGGCCAGCGGAGCATGGTTGTCGTCCGCGATCGGTGCACCAAACACCGCCGCCACTCCGTCGCCTAGCTCCTTGCTGACGATTCCGCCGAACTGGCGTACCGCTCCCCTCATGGCGGCCAGAGCGGGCTCCAGGCGCGAGACAGCCTCCTCCGGCTCCAGTTCGGCAACAAGCCCGGTGGAATCGACGACGTCGGCCCGGAGAATTGTCACAAATCGTCGTTCGCTGTCGGGATCGACGCGCAGACGGCGCACCGCTGCTCCACATTTGGAGCACCAGCTATCACCCGGATCAATCGCCGACTGACACGCGAAGCAATGCATTCCAGCGCTTCCAACGACTGCCGTGGCAGCCCCGCCCCAACGCCCCGGGGCGTTCCGCCTTACATTACCGAACAGGAGATGCATGGCAATCAGGTATGCGACATACGCGATGTTACAGGATGGTGGCTCTCTGGACGAAGTACAGTCCTGGGTGGTAGCGTAATGCGCACACCAAATCGGGTGATCGGCCGCAGCGTGACGCGTATTTTCGGCCAACGCGGTAGAGGTTTTGACAAACAGATATATCGAGGAAAGAGGCGATGGCCGGACTGACATATAGCGGCAAGGCATTTCGAGATTTGATGAACAGCAATTACTATCCTCTGGCGAATATGAAAAAGAGCGTCGCGAAGCTCAAGGCATCGGACGACATCGATCTGCCGACGTTGGAATACGGCCAGTACCACCTGATTTTGGCCCCGGCATCGCAGTGGCCGCAGGGAAGCGCCAAGTACTGGCACAAGGAGAAGGGCCGGGCCCGCGTCGACCTCAGCAGCCAGCCGAACACGATCCCATTGTCCAAGGATGAGCCCGGCGTCATCCCCCTGACGCGATGCGATCTGCTCGATGCCTGCGTCCGGAAATGCTTCAACTCCGAGCCGCCGATCCCGATGAAGACGAAGATCATCACCCACGCAGCCAGCGATGCCTACGCTCACCGGCACGAGATCCGGCTGGAGTGGGAATACAAGAAGGGCGAGGACAAGGCGCCGACGCTGCTCTATCTGACGATGGTCTGCCCGCACAGATCCTGATTCAGCCGAATCCGAGCCGGTCCGTCGCGCCTCGCTCTGCGCCACGGATTGATCCTGCCCTGTCGCGTGCGACCGGCACCTCCCGTCATGGGACTGTCGCACGAAGATGATCCGCTGCTCGCAAGTGTGCGCGCGCCCCCTTCTCCGAAACGACAGCCGCGCCCGTTTGACAGGAGCGGCCGATGCCCGCGGGACTGCTGGAGGTCGAAGGCACGATCGATGTCGGCCAGTTCTGGCCGGAGGGGCGATCGGACGCCGACACCACCAAGGTCGTGGTGAACGTCGCGCCCAACGCGATCCGCTTCCGCAAGAATGACGCCTCGCCGTCCCGGCCGACCCGTGTCTTCGACGATGCCAAGGTCAAAGGGCGAACCAACACGGCGCCGATCAAGAACGGCAAGCTCACCGTTCGCCTCCAGGGCATCGACGCGCCGGAGTTGCACTATCAGCCGTCGCCGCTGTCGGCCGCCGAGAAGAAGGGGCTGACGGACGCCAAGCGCGCGGCCTATCACGAGGTCACGCATCCTTATCGGCAATTCCTCGGCGCGACCTCGAGCAAGGCGCTGCATGACTTCCTCGCCAGCAGCGGCGAGGCGACGCTGGCCTGTCGGGTGTTCACCCATGTCGATGCGCCGAACGAGGTGTTCGACACCTATGGCCGGCTGGTCGGCGACATCGAGTTGACGGTCGGCGGCAAGACGATCGACATCAACCACTGGCTGGTCGCACAGGGCTTTGCCTATCCGACCTTCTACTCCTCGATGAACGAGGACGAGATCAAGGCCTTCCTCGCGCTCGCCAAGACCGCGCGATCGAACAAGCTGCCGGTCTGGAAGCATCTGGCGAAAACCGTTCCCGCCTTCGACTTCGACCTGCGCGAGCCGAGGGCCAACGAGACCGGCGTGCTCGCCACTGACAAGGGCCCGGTGATCCTGCCAAAGCTCTACCGCCGCCAGACCAACTGGTCGGCGCGCAAGAAGGCAAAGGTGACGAGCAAGAACTTTCAGAAGTTTTTGGCGGAAGGATCAGGCGGCAAGCCCGACACCTGCTACGCGATCGACGATTTCCTGACCAACGGCGTGCATTCGGCGACGCCGCGGAATTTTGCGGAGTTCGTCGAGGGCGGGACGAAAATCAGGTTTCAGCCGGAGGGGCTGGTGTTTGGGGAAGCGCCGTCGAGTTTGGTAGGGGCGGATGGAAAGGCGATCAAAGAGTTCTGAAGGCGCTCGGAGCTCGGAGCAAAATGACCCGCAAGGCGGGCCATTTTGCTCGTCACGGCGTACCTGGTTGCAGACTTACGCAAACGACCAGGGACGACGGCCTTCAGCACCGTCGAGCCGCCAAGCGAGCCATCCTCAGCGCAGGCCGCCGGCGACGTGAAGTGTCTCGCCCGTGACGTAGGACGCGTCGTCCGAAGCGAAGAAGGCCACCGCGGCAGCGATCTCCTCGACCTTGCCGACGCGGCCAAGGGGGGTGGCGGATTCGATCCAGTCGCGCATGTCGCCCTCGTGCAGGCCGGCGGATACGACGCCTTCGGTGACGATCATGCCCGGATTGACGGCGTTGACGCGGATCTTGCGCGGCGCCAGCTCCTTCGACAGCACGGCGGAGATCGCATCCACCGATGCTTTCGTCGCGGTGTATACGGCGGTGTTCGCCGGCGCGATGGTCGATACGCCGGAACTGATGTTGATGATGCTTCCGCCATTGGGATTGAAGTGCCGCACCGCTTCCCCCGAGATCAAGAGAAGGCCGAGCACATTGAGGTCGAAGTGCTTGTGGAAGTGCTCGGCGGTGATGGCCTCGAGCGGCGCGAACTCGTAAATACCCGCGTTGTTGACCAGAATGTCGATAGCGCCCAACGCCTCCACAGTCCCCGCGACCACGCTTTTCACGTCATTGGCGTCGGCGAGGTTACCGCGAACTGCGACGGCTTTGCCACCCTTGGCGATGATGGCGGCGACCACGCGGTCGGCGGCCTCTTTGCTGGCGCTGTAGTTCACGGCGACCGCCGCACCCTCAGCTGCGAGCCGGGCGGCGATTGCGGCGCCGATGCCTTTGGATGCTCCGGTCACGAGCGCAACTTTTCCTTCAAGTCTCTTGGTCACTGCACATCTCCACGATCCGGCGGGGCTGCCGATGTTCGATAGTTCAGTAATAGTGAACTATTGAAGGAGATCAAGGGAGCTGCTATATTTTAGGCATGGCGCAGTTTGTTCACCCGGCGCGGGACGAGATTTCACTGGCCGGAGTGCTGGGAGCCCTCGCGGATCCCATGCGGCTGCGCATCGTCAAAAGCTTGGCCGCGCAGAAGGATTGCATGTCGTGCACCGAGGCAGCGCCTTGCCCCGATATGGCGAAGTCGACCCTGTCGAACCATTTCCGGATTCTGCGAGAGGCCGGCCTGATTCGGACGTCAAAGCAAGGCGTCCAGCACCGCAACATCCTGCGCGAGGACGACATCAACGCGCGGTTTCCGAAATTGCTCAAGCTGATCCTGAGCTTTCCGGACTGAAGGCGTTCGCTCGCGTTTCACCCGTTCCTTGCGGCGCCGAGGCGGTCGACACCGATTCCCGAGCCGGCAGCAACAGGCCGATCCACGCGCCGGCCAGCGACAGTAGCGCCGCCAAGGTCATCGCAGCCCCAAAACCATCGGCGAAATGCGCCGGGCTATCCATTGCACCATTCGCCGCGAACGTGGCAACCAGCGCAGCAATCCCGAACATGCCGCCGAGAAACCGGCCCATATTGAATATACCGGAGGCCTTTGCCATCTCAGGCAACGAGACCGAGCTCAAGATGGCGCTCTGCGCTGCCGGCATTGCCATGGATACGCCCACGCCAGCAACCATCAGCGGAACGACGAGCGCGCCATAGCCGGCATCGGGCGAGGCGATCAAGGCGATCCAACCGAGCCCGATGGCCTGCATGATGAGACCCGTCACCACCAAGGGCCGCTCGCCGAATTTGCCGACCACCGCGCCCGCTATCGGGGCGGTCACAAACAGGGTCGCGGTCCATGGCAACAGGCGCAGCCCGCCGCCGAAAGCGCCGAAATGCAGGGTCACTTGCAGGAACTGCGGCAGCAAAAATAGCACCCCATACATCGCGGCATAAAACAGGAAGCTCAGCGAGAGCGCCGCGGAGAACGGCCGTGACGCGAACAGCCGTAACGGCACCATCGGCGCGGCGGCGCGCGACTCCCAGATCAGGAACGCGGCCGCGAAGGCGAGACCAGCGACAATCGCACCTACGACTTCCGCGCTGGTCCAGCCGACGGTGTTGCCGCGCATGAGGCTCCAGACCCAGGCCAGTGAGGCAGTGGCGACCAGCGCCAACCCGATGATGTCAAGTGTTGCCGCCGGTCCAAAGCTTTCACGCAAGCGCGCCCGTACCAGCGTGGCTGCGATCGCGCCAATCGGCAGGTTGATCCAGAAGATGGAGCGCCAGCCCAGTTGCTGGGTGAACAGGCCCCCCATCGCAGGCCCGACAATGAGTGCAAAGCCGGTAATCCCGGAAAAAATGCCGAGCGCTTTTGCACGTTCCTCGCGCTCGAACGTACCGCTCAGGATCGCCATCGCAAGCGGCATCACCAAGGCCGCCCCTGCGCCCTGCACTGCACGCGCCGCGATCAACCACTCGACCGTCCGTGCCAGCGCGCAAGCGGCGGAAGCGAGTGTAAACAGCACGATGCCGCCGGCGAACATCCTGCGCCGGCCGAACCGGTCGCCGAGCGCGGCCCCGGACAGCAGTAACACGGCGAATGCGAGATTATAGGCGTTGACGGTCCATTGCAGTGTCTCGACCGTGCTTGAGAACTCGGTGCGGATATCTGCGAACGCCGTCGTAAGCACCAAAGCATCCAACGCCATCATGAACGAGGCGAGTGAGGTCAGAGCGAGGACCCAGGTCTTCTCAGCGGGGTTGGGAGCGTCTTGCATCTGGCAATCTCCATCCTGGCGCCAGAACGGCGCCGTCGCACGGAGGACGAAGCAAAAGGGCCCAAGGATGCGGCCTCAAAAAAATTATGCGGGCCGCATCCTTTGGGCCCAGGCAGACGTCTTATGTGGTTGAGAAGCCGCAGCGGCGCTGCGGCCGAGGCGAGGAGGCAACCATGAAAAGAACAGTGATCCGTTACAAGACCAGACCCGAAATGGCCGACAAGAATGCCGAGTTGGTCGCGGCGGTGTTTGCCGAGTTGAAGGCGGCGCAACCAGATAACGTGCGTTACTTGACGCTGCGGCTCGAGGACAACAGCTTCATCCACATTGTCGAAACAACCGCCGAGAACGATTCGTCACCGATCACGAAGCTTGCGGCCTTTCAAGCGTTTCAGAGCGGTATACGCGACCGCTGCGCCGAGCCGCCGGTCTTCAATAGTGCTATCGTCGTCGGCAACTATCGCATACTGGCGGAGCCATAGGGCTTGGTGGTGGAGGCATCATGAATTCGGCTCAGGAAGTCGCAGCACACGACATTCCGGCGGTCCTGCTAACCATGCGGCCGCGGCTGCACCGCTATTGCGCGCGCATGATCGGATCCGCCATCGACGGGGAAGACGTGTTGCAGGACGCACTGATGAAGGCTGTGGAGGCGGTCTCCACGGCCGGCCCGATCCGCAATCCGGAGGCCTGGCTGTTCCGGATCGCCCACAACACGGCGCTCGATTTCCTGCGCCGTCGCAACCGGCAGGAGGCACTGCATTCGCTTCAGGAGGTGGACATGATCGTCGACGAGATCGATACCGTCGCAAGCCGCCAAATCGCCGCGACCAGCCTGCGTACATTCATGCGCCTGCCGGTTGGCCAACGCGCAAGCGTTATCCTGATGGACGTGCTCGGCTGCTCGCTTCAAGAGATTTGCGATGTCATGGACTTGAGACTGCCGGCAGTAAAGGGCGCGTTGCATCGCGGGCGCGCGAGGCTGCGCGAACTTGCTGAGGAACCCGACGATGCGCCGCGTCCGCGTCTATCGACAGCCGACCGCGAGCGGCTCGCCAACTATGTCGACCATTTCAATGCGCGGGATTTCGATGCGATCCGCACCATGATTGCCGAGGACGTCAAGCTCGATCTGGTGAACAAGTCCCGGCTGGATGGCAAAGCCGAGGTGTCCCGCTACTTCGGCAACTACGCCAAGATCAATGACTGGCACCTCGTACCCGGCCTCGTCGAGGGCCGTCCGGCCATCTTGGTGCTCGATCCCATGGCGACCCTCGGCGCAAAGCCGAAATACTTCATTCTGCTCGGCTGGTCGGCGGGCAAAGTCGTTAGGATTCGGGACTTCAGGCACGCCGCGTACGTCGCCGATGAGGCTGACATCCAAGTTGACCAGGACAACATCAGGCGCTAGCAGCCCGACCGGCCATGCTACGCACGAAATTCAGTGCGGCGGGACCCGCCAAGATCATGAAAAGTCCACAAAAAACGAACACTCCCGCAGAAGTCGCTGCGGGAGTGTTCATTATCTTGGTTGCGGGGATAGGATTTGAACCTATGACCTTCAGGTTATGAGCCTGACGAGCTACCGGGCTGCTCCACCCCGCGTTAAACCGTTGCTTTGCCTTCGCGAAAAATGCCGGGGACGGTGGATAGAGGGCCGACGCTGCTCGCGTGGCTTGCTTCTTCCGTCCCAAAGGCTTCCTTGGAAGGCAACCCCGGGCAAGGCCCGTCGGGTGCAGGGCGTATCTATCAACACGGGCTGCCTTTGGAAAGGGCTGCGGGAACGTTTTTTTCGACTTTATGACAGGCGCATGGACCGAATTCGGGTCCATTTGGCGCGCCCTTGCCAGAAGTTCCGCAAAGGGACAGCTTGCGGCAACAAAACAGCGGCGAAACGCCATTTTAGGGAGGAACGGCTTGGACCCATCCCTGGAGCCATCCTCGGACCGATCCCCGACGAGCGCTCCGCTGAGGGCACTCGAGGACGCCTTCCATGCCATGCTCGCGCGGTCGCGGGCCGAACCGGCGCCTGATCTAGCCGAGCGGCTCGACCCGGCTGGCGCGGCTGCGGGCCGTGGTCGCGGACAACGAGGAGCGCTTCCGGCAGGCGATCTCGGCAGACTTCGGCCACCGCTCGGCGGTGGAAACGGCAAGATCGCGCCGCTGGAGAAGCTGATGCGGTTCATGTCGTAACCGTCTCAACACCCGTCATTGCGAGCGAAGCGAAGCAATCCAGACCTTCGCCGCGGAGGGATTCTGGATTGCTTCGCTTCGCTCGCAATGACGACAACAACAAAAAATATTCGCAGGAACGACAACTGGCGACAGAGGCCGCACGCGGAGAGGCGAAGAAAAATCAATTCAGCAAGAACCCGCCGTCCACCGTCACCACGCTGCCCGTCATGTAACGCGAGGCCTGCGAGGCCAGCAGCAGGATGGCGCCGTCGAGATCGGATTCGGCGCCGACGCGGCGCTGAGGGATGCGTTTGGTCAGGCGCTCGCCTGGTGGCGTCGACCAGAACGCGTGGTTCATCTCGGTGTCGATATAGCCGGGCGCGAGCGCGTTGATGCGGATGTTTTGCCCGGCCAGCTCCAGCGCCATCGCTTTCGTCGCCTGGATGATGCCGGCCTTGGAGATCGCGTAAGGAGAGACCGCCTTCAAGACGCCGGTGCCGAGCACCGAGGCGATGTTGACGATGTTGCCTGACTGCTTGCGCGCGATCATGCGCCGCGCGACTTCGGTCGCGAGGAAATACGCGCCCTTGAGATTGGCGCCGATCACCGCATCCCAATCGGCCTCGGTCTGCTCGGTCGCAAGCTTTTCAATTGCGATGCCGGCATTGTTGATCAGCACCGTGACCGGGCCGAGCGCGGCTTCCGCGGCATCCACGGCCCTGGCGATCGAGCCGGTGTCGGTGACGTCGAGGGCGACGGCGGCGGCGCGGCCGCCCTTGCCGCGGATCTCATCTTCGAGGCTCTTCAGCTTGTCAACTTGCCGCGCCGCGAGCGCAACCGCTGCGCCATGCGCTGCCAGGATCCGGGCAAATTGCCGCCCTAGCCCCTGGCTTGCCCCGGTCACGAGGATGGTCTCTTTACTGACATCGAACAGGTCTGACATGAGCGAGTTTCCGGAAGCTTTGGAGCTCATCAATACAGACCATTTTAACGATCTGAAACCGGAATGATCGGTTCGGCGTTCATTCGTTCCATGGCAGGGTCTGGTGCATGAACAGTTTCGATCTGGCGGTCTATGCGGCGCTCGCGCTCGCGATCGGCTTCGGTTTCAGGACCGGCCTGCTCCGCAGCGCCATGACCATCCTCGCCTATCTGCTCGCCGCGCCCATCGCGGTCGCGCTGATGCCGCTGATTGCGCCGCAGATCACAGGTAATCCGAATTCGCCGCTGCTGCAAAACTGGATATGGTTCTTCGGCATCTTCGTGGTCGTCGGCATGCTGTTCGGGCACATCGGCCGCGTGGCGCTGAACGACACCATCGGCGAGGCCGGCATCGGCGATCGCCTCGGCGGCGCCGCGCTCGGCGCCATCAGGGTCGGTCTTGTCGCCACCACGCTGGTCCTGGTGTTCGATCAGATCGAGCCGGTCAATCGCCAGCCCCCCTTCCTCGCCGGCTCGCAGCTGCGACCACTGTTCTCGGCGGCCGGCCAGATGGGCTTCAAGTCGCTGCCGCCGGAGGCCGCGGCCGCGATCGACCGCCTCAAGCAGGAGCGGCGGATCTGATCAGGCGCATTTGCATCGCCGCGCGGAGGCGCATGCATTTTGATGCGAGCCCGTGGCTTATCAGCGGCGCCGAGGTTGGCTAGAGTGCCGCCCGCTAAAACCTGCCTGATATTACGGGAGTGAAACAGTGGATCTTGGGATCAAGGGTCGCCGCGCCATCGTCTGCGCATCAAGCAAGGGCCTCGGCCGTGCCTGCGCCATCTCGCTTGCGGATGCAGGCGTTCATGTCACGCTGACCGCGCGCGGCGCTGAGGCCCTGAAGAAGACCGCCGACGAGATCCGCAAGGCCTATCCGGACGTGACCGTCACCGAGATCGTCGGCGACATCACGACGCCGGCGGGGCGCGAGGCCGTGCTGAAGGCCTGCCCCGAGCCGGACATCCTGATCAACAATGCCGGCGGGCCGCCGCCCGGCGATTTCCGCAACTGGACCCGCGACGACTGGATCAAGGCGATCGACGCCAACATGCTCACCCCGATCGAACTGATCAAGGCAACCGTGGACGGCATGATGGCGCGCAAGTTCGGCCGCATCGTCAACATCACCTCGGCCGCGGTGAAGGCGCCGATCGACATCCTCGGCCTCTCCAATGGCGCGCGCGCCGGCCTCACCGGCTTCATCGCCGGCCTCTCGCGCAAGACCGTGATCAACAACGTCACCATCAACGGCCTGCTGCCGGGCCCGTTCGAGACCGACCGTTTGACCGGGACCGCGAAGGCGGAGGCCGACAAGCGCGGCATCACGCCGGAGCAGATCCTGGCTGAGCGCGCCAAGCTCAACCCGGCGGGCCGCTTCGGCCAACCCGACGAGTTCGGCTACGCCTGCGCCTTCCTCTGCGGCGCCAAGGCCGGCTTCATCACCGGGCAGAACCTTTTGCTCGACGGCGGCGCCTTCCCGGGGACGCTGTAGATCCATCACGACGCAAAAAATCTTCGAGACTTCGTCATGCCCGGGCTTGTCCCGCCTGCGCGGCCGAAGCCGCTTCGGCGAGGCGAAGGCCCGGGCATCGACGTTCTTTGGACGACGAGGCACGACGTGGATGGCCGGGACAAGCCCGGCCATGACGGCGCGGAATGAGCGAGAATAGTCACCGCTGCTTGGTGATCTCGTTCTCGTCCCGCTCGCTGGGATCAGAGGAATCGGCGGTGAGCTGCTCGTCGGTCCAGTCGATCCCGAATGCGTCGAGCCCGTCGGCGAGCAGATCGCCCAGCATCGGCTCGCCGAGCAGGTATTGCACCGTTTCACGGCGCGGGCTGCGATACTCGGACCGTGCCTCCACGGCACGGGCGCGCAAATCGTCCCAATCGTCGATCGTGCCGTCGCCGCGACCGAGCCAGGTCAGCGTGACGAGATCGAGCTGCTCGTCCTCGTTCAAGGCGATCATGAAGCCGCCGAGTTCGTTGCGGACCGGATCGGAGCCGTTGTCCTCCAGGACGTCGACCGCGTCGTCATCGGTCGGGTTCGAGCCCGAATCCGGATCGGTATCCGTCTCTTTGACGTCGAATTCGCGCGCCTTCTCGATGATGAAGGCCACCTTCTCGGCGGAAATGGCAAGCTCTGGCATGACTGCGCCTTTTGGCTGTCGCTGGGTTCCCGCGATAACGCCGCATCGCGTCAGATGATCCATTGCGCTTGCTGGCGGAAACCCGCATCTTTGCTGCCAAAATAAGAACAAGGAGGGCGCGCCACATGCAATGGACAGTCGGCAGGGTCAAAATCACCAGGGTGGTGGAATTGGAGACGGTCGGTTCGACCCGCTTCATCCTGCCCCTGGCGAGCAACGACGAGATCCGGAAGCTGCCCTGGCTGATCCCGCATTTTGCGACCGAGGAAGGCCGGCTGAAGATGTCGATCCACTCGCTGGTGGTTGAAACCCCGACCCGGCGCATCGTGGTCGATACAGGCCTCGGCAACGACAAGCAGGGCCGCAGCGTCCCAACCTGGAATAGTCGCACCACGCCATTTTTGGAGATGATGATTGCGGCAGGCTTTGCTCCTGGCAGCATCGACACCGTGCTGTGCACGCATCTTCACGTCGATCATGTCGGCTGGAACACCAAGCTGGTCGACGGCAAATGGGTGCCGGCCTTTCCCAAGGCGCGCTATGTGTTCGGCAAGACCGAATACGAGCACTGGCGCGACCATTCGACCGAGCCGGACAAGCAGGCTGTGTTCAACGATTCGGTAAAGCCGATCATGGACGCCGACCGCGCCGACCTGATCCCAAGCGACCATCGGCTCTGCGAAGAGGTCAGTATGATCCCGACCCCGGGCCACAGCCCCGGGCACATGAGCGTGTTGATTCAGTCGGACGGCGAGCAGGGGCTTCTGACCGGCGACGTCGCCCATCATCCCTGCCAGATGGCGCATCTGGCCTGGTCCTCGACGGCGGATTCCGACCAGATACAATCGGCCGCGACGCGCCGCGAATTGTTCAGTCGCTTTGCCGATACGCCGACGCTGGTGATCGGCGGCCATTTTTCGGCCGGGCACATCAAGCGGGATGGCGACGCGTTCAGATTTGTGGCGCTGCAATCGTAGGGTGGGCAAAGCGAAGCGTGCCCACCATGCCGCGTTAGCCACAACGTTGGTGGGCACGGCACTTCGCGCCTTTGCCCACCCTACATAGGAAGGGCTGCAATGCGCCCCACTTTGAGCGGTTGAATTTCCCGCCGCGCTGTTCCATGAAGCTAGCCAACCGATCGATCCATCTTGAGGGAGAAACGAGAATGAAGCTTGTTCGTTACGGCGAAAAGGGTGCGGAAAAGCCCGGCCTGATCGACAAATCCGGCCAGCTGCGTGACCTGTCGGCGCATGTGAAGGACCTGACCGGCGAGGCCTATTCGCCTGAGTCCCTGACGAAGCTGGCGGCGCTCGATCCCGCCTCGCTGCCCGCCGTCTCCGGCAAGCCGCGGTTCGGCGCGCCGGTCACCGGCATCTCGAAATTCGTGGCGATCGGCCTCAACTACAGCGACCACGCCAAGGAGACCGGCGCTGCGATCCCGACCGAGCCGATCATCTTCATGAAGGCCAACACCTCGCTCTCCGGTCCCAATGACGCGGTCGAGAAGCCGCGCGGCTCGACCAAGCTCGACTGGGAGGTCGAGATCGCCGCGATCATCGGCACCCGCGCCAAATACGTCTCGGAGGCCGACGCGCTGAACTACGTTGCCGGCTACTGCGTCTGCAACGACGTCTCCGAGCGCAACTTCCAGACCGAGCGCCTGGGCCAGTGGACCAAGGGCAAGTCGCACGACACCTTCGGCCCGCTCGGCCCGTGGCTCGCCACCAAGGACGAGATCAAGGACGTGCAGAACCTGTCGATGTGGCTCGACGTCAATGGCCAGCGCCGACAAACCGGCTCGACCACGACCATGATCTTCTCGATGGCGAAATGCGTCTCCTATGTCTCGCAGTTCATGACGCTGCTGCCCGGCGACATCATCACCACGGGCACCCCGCCCGGCGTCGGTCTCGGCATGAAGCCGCCGATCTTCCTCAATGTCGGCGACGTCATCACGCTCGGCATCGAAGGTCTCGGCGAGCAGCGCCAGGAAGTCGTTGCGGCGTAAGGTCTCCGTCCTCTCCCCGTCATTGCGAGCGAAGCGAAGCAATCCAGAATCCCTCCGCGGCGACACTCTGGATTGCTTCGTCGCACCAGCGCAAAACTGCTTCGCAATTTTGTCGCGGGCTCCTCGCAATGACGAACTACAAACTTTCATTTTGGGATGCCCGCCATGAAACTCACCTTCTCCCCCGCCTCTCCCTTCGCGCGCAAGGTGCGCATCGCTGCGATCGAGCTCGGGCTGATCGACAAGATCGAGTTCACGCCCGCGACCGTGGCGCCCGGGCAGGCCAACGAGGATTATTCGCGCATCACGCCGCTGAAGAAGCTGCCGGTGCTGATCACCAATGACGGCGATGTGATCTTGGATTCTTACGTCATAGTCGAATATCTCAACGAGATGGCCGGCGGCAGCCTGATCCCCGATTACGGCCCGCGGCGCTGGAAGGCCAAGACCAACCATTCGCTGATCAACGGCATGCTCGATTCCATGCTGCTATGCCGCTACGAGAAGATGGTGCGGCCGCAGGGCCTGCAATGGCAGGCGTGGTCGGACGACCACTGGAACCGGGCCTGGACCGGCATGGCGCGGTTCGAGAACATGCCTGATGTCCTGGACGGCCCGTTCGACATCTCGCAGATCGGTCTCGTTTGCGTGCTCGGCTATGCCGATTTTCGCTTCGCCGATTGCGGCTGGCGCAAGGCCTATCCGAAGCTCGACGCCTTCCATCAGAAGACGCTGGAGCGGCCCTCGGTCAAGATCTCGGTGCCGCCGGCAGCGTAAATTGCGGGAGTCCTCATGAGCCTCAAATTCTCAGTCGGCGATCTCACCATCCAGCGCATCATCGAGCAGGAAACGTCTTTCGTGCCGGCGCTGGAGATGTTGCCGGGGCTGACACCGGAGGTGCTGGCCGAGAACAGGGCATGGATGCGCGACGCCAAGGCGCTGGATGATCAGGACGTGTTGCTGCTGTGCTTCCAGTCCTACGTGATCAAGACGCCGCATCACACGATTCTGGTCGACAGCTGCATCGGCAACGACAAGCCGCGGCCGCGGCCGAAATGGAACATGAAGACCGACGACGCCTATATGCGCGGACTTGCCGCCGCCGGCATCTCGGTCGACGACATCGACTTCGTGATGTGCACGCACCTGCACGTCGATCACGTCGGCTGGAATACGCGGCTTGAGAACGGCCGCTGGGTGCCGACCTTCCCGAAGGCGCGCTACGTCTTCGCGAAGAGCGAGTTCGACTACTGGACCGAGCAGAATGCAAAGGCGCAGGTCGCGCCGTTCGTTGACAGCGTGCTGCCGGTCGTCGAGGCCAAGCGCCATGAGCTCGTCGGCAACGATCATCAGATTGGCGATCACGTCCGCATCCTGCCGACACCAGGCCACACGCCCGGCCACGTCGCCTTCACCTTCGGCCGCGGCAAGGACGATGCGGTGTTTTCCGGCGACCTCATGCATTCGCCGCTGCAGACCCTCTATCCGGAGCTCTCGATCAAGTTCGACGTCGATCCGGCCGCCGCGGCGAAAACGCGCCGCAGCTTCCTGGAGCGCTATTGCGACACGGGCACGCTGTGCTGCACCGCGCATTTCCCGTCGCCGTCGGTGGGAAAGATCAGGCGCAAGGGTAGCGGCTTCGTTTGCGCGGCGGTGTGAGCGAGACGCGGTAATCGTAGGGTGGGCAAAGCGAAGCGTGCCCACCAATCCAGGCGCTTGCGAAAGAGTGGTGGGCACGCCGCGCGATGCGCGCCTTTGCCCACCCTACGATTCCATCCACGGAGGAAACGATGACAATGCTCCCCGAGATCCCCCTGCCCGCCGGCATTCGCTCGCGTTACGTTGACGGCATCAACGGCTTGCGCATGCACGTGCTCGAAGCCGGGTTCGAAACCAAGGGCCGGCCCTGCATTCTGCTGGTGCACGGCTTTCCGGAGCTCGCCTTTTCCTGGCGCAAGATCATGCCTGCACTTGGCCAGGCCGGCTATCACGTGATCGCACCCGACCAGCGCGGCTATGGCCGAACCACGGGATGGAATGCAGATTACGACGGCGATCTCGCGCCGTTCCGCCTCTTCAACCTCGTCCGTGACGCGCTCGGGTTGGTGTCGGCGTTCGGCTACAGGCAGGTTGACGTGGTCGGGCATGATTTCGGCAGCCCGGTCGCGGCCTGGTGCGCGCTGATGCGGCCCGACGTATTCCGCTCGGTGGTGATGATGAGCGCGCCGTTCGGCGGGCCGCCGTCGCTGCCGTTTGGCGCGGCCGACGCCCCGGTCGCGCCGCCGGCCGAGGATCCCGTGCATCGCGAGCTCGCCGCGCTGCCGCGCCCGCGCAAGCACTATCAATGGTACTACTCGACGCGCCCGGCCAATGCCGACATGCAGCACGCGCCGCAAGGACTGCACGCCTTCCTGCGCGCGTATTATCATCACAAGAGCGCGGACTGGACCGCTAACAAGCCGTATCCGCTGAAGTCGTGGTCCGCAAATGAGCTTGCAAAGCTGCCGACCTATTATGTGATGGACGCCGGCGAGACCATGGCGGAGACGGTGGCGAAGGAGATGCCGTCGCCGGCCGATATCGCCGCCAATCGCTGGCTGCCGGACAGCGAGCTTGCTTACTACAGCGCCGAATATGGCCGGACCGGATTCCAGGGCGGGCTGCAATGGTATCGCTGTGGCACCTCGGGCGATTTCAACAACGAGCTTCAGCTGTTCAGCGGCCGGACCATCGACGTGCCCTCCTGCTTCATCGCAGGCAGGCAGGATTGGGGCATCTATCAGCGTCCCGGCGCGATCGAGGCGATGCAGGCCGGCGCCTGCACGAACATGCTCGGCTGCCATCTCGTCGACGGCGCCGGCCATTGGGTGCAGCAGGAGCAGCCGGCCGAGGTGAGCCGGCTGCTGCTCGACTTCCTGGCAAAGGTCCGGGCCGCCTGATTTGACCGGGGAACTACGACAGCCTATATAGTTTAGAACTATTCTAAACTGATGAGAACAGGGCCGTCGTGAAGAACTTTGCCGATCTGACCGAGCGAGAGGTGCTTGCGGTCGCGATTTCCTCCGAGGAGGAGGACAGCCGCATCTACATGTCCTTTGCCGAGGACCTCAAGGAGCGTTATCCGGACTCGGCCAAGCTGTTCGAGCAAATGGCCGAGGAAGAGCGCGGACATCGCCACATGCTGCTGGAAATATACGAGCAGCGCTTCGGTCCGCACCTGCCCCCGATCCGCCGCGAGGACGTCAAGGGCTTCCTGCGCCGGCGCCCGGTCTGGCTCACCAAGAACCTGTCGCTCGACACCATCCGCAGGGAAGTCGAGACCATGGAAATGCAGGCCGAGCGCTTTTACGTCAAGGCGGCCGAACAGGCGGAGGATGTCGGCGTACGCCGGCTGCTCGGCGACCTCGCCGAAGCCGAGAAAGGTCATGAAGAGACCGCCGCGAAGCTGACGGGCGAGATCCTGAGTTCCGACGTGCGCGCCGAGGAAGACCGCACCCATCGCCGCATGTTCGTGCTGCAATATGTGCAGCCGGGCCTCGCCGGCCTGATGGACGGTTCGGTCTCGACCCTGGCGCCGCTGTTCGCCGCGGCCTTTGCCACGCATCAGAACTGGCAGACCTTTCTGGTCGGCCTTGCTGCCTCGATCGGTGCGGGCATCAGCATGGGCTTTGCCGAGGCGCTGTCAGACGACGGCTCGCTCACCGGTCGCGGCTCGCCCTGGCTGCGCGGCCTCACCTGCGGCTTGATGACGACGCTCGGCGGGCTCGGCCACACCATGCCTTATCTCGTGCCGGACTCCTGGCCCAACGCATTCTGGATCGCGACCGCAATCGCAGGCGTGGTCGTGTTCTTCGAACTATGGGCGATTGCCTTCATCCGCGCGCGCTACATGGACACGCCGTTCCTTCAGGCCGTGTTCCAGATCGTACTCGGCGGCGGCATCGTGCTGGCGGTGGGGATCTTGATCGGGGCGGCGTAGTAGCCTTCGCTCTCGGTGTCATCGCGCGGTCAAGCCGGGCGATGACAGCTAGCGACATTTCAATCGCTATCAAACGGCGGTTGCGACATTCCGGCAAACTACGCATGATCCCGCCAAGGAAACGCAGGAGCATGTCGTGGCCAAATCGGAATGGAGTTTCAAGAGCGCGGCCGAGCTGTCGGCCGCATTGACCGCGAAGAAGGTCTCGGCGGTCGAGCTCACGCAGGATGCGATCGCCCGCATCGAGCGTCACGACGGCAAGATCAACGCGATCTGCGTGCGTGATTTCGATCGCGCGCTTGCCGCCGCGCGCGAGGCGGACGCCGCGCTGGCGCGCGGCGAACGGAAGCCGCTGCTCGGCCTGCCCATGACGGTGAAGGAATCCTTCAACATCGCCGGCCTGCCGACGACCTGGGGCTGGACGCCGCAGAAGGATTTCAAGCCGGCGGAGGATGCGCTGTCGATCACCCGGGTCAAGAACGCGGGCGGCGTTATCCTCGGCAAGACCAACGTTCCGGTTGGGCTCGGGGACTGGCAGAGCTACAACGACATCTACGGCACGACCAACAACCCGTTCGATCTCGGCCGCACGCCGGGCGGCTCATCGGGCGGCTCGTCCGCGGCGCTCGCGGCAGGCTACGGACCGCTTTCACTCGGATCCGACATCGGCGGCTCGCTGCGCGTGCCCGCCTTCCATTGCGGGGTCTATGCGCACAAGCCGACCTACAATCTCTGTCCAACGCGTGGCCATACGCCGCCGCCATTTCCCGCGATCCCGATGGAGCGCGATATGGCGGTGATCGGTCCGATGGCGCGGAGTGCGGCCGATCTGACCCTGCTCCTCGACGTGATGGCAGGCCCCGATCCGCTGGACCTCGGCATCGGATACAAGCTCGCGCTGCCGGAGGCGCGACACCACGCGCTAAGGGATTTCCGCCTGCTGGTGATCGACAGCCACCCGTTGCTGCCTGCGAATGCCGATATTCGTGGCGCGATCGAGCAGCTTGCGGGACAATTGTCGGGTGCTGGCGCGAGCATCGCGCGCGAAAGCCCGCTGTTTCCCGACTTCACGGAAGCCTCCCGCCTCTACATGCGCATGCTGATGAGCTTTCTCGGCGCCTTCCTTCCGCCGGACATTCTCGCCGGCGCGCGTGCCGGCGCGACGCAGCTCTCCCCCGACGACAAGAGCCTTGCTGCCGAGCGGCTGCGCGGCATCACCAGCACCCATCAGGCCTGGGTGTTCGACGAGGGCGCCCGCGCCGGGCTGCGCGCGCAATGGCGGCAATTATTCAAGACATTCGATGCGGTGATCTGTCCGATCATGCCGACCCCGGCCTATCCGCATGATCATTCGCCGGAGCAGGAGAAGCGCCGGATCAACATCGACGGCAGGGACCATGTCTATCCGGACCAGTTGGCCTGGCCCGGCATCGCCACGCTGACGGGCCTGCCGGCAACGGCTGTTCCGCTCGGTCTGTCGAAGGACGGCCTGCCGGTCGGCGTTCAGATCATCGGCCCCTTCCTCGAGGACCGCACGCCGCTCAAGCTCGCCGAGTTGATCGAGCGCGAGTTCGGCGGGTTCGTGCCGCCGAAGGCGTTCGATGATTAGTGTTCTCTCGTCATTGCGAGCGAAGCAAAGCAATCCAGACTATCGCCGCGGAACGATTCTGGATTGCTTCGTCGCAAGGGCTCCTCGCAATGACGGAATAGCGTGATTCAAGAATCAAACATGATCACGCTGCGCAGCTTCTTGCCGCTTTCTTGCGGAACTCGACAGAGTGGATGACATTCGCCAGACGTCAGCCAAGTACGCGGCTCACGCTCTCGCTGCCAGTCATTTCGATGACGGCGTTCCTGTAAAGCAATCGCTAACCAAACAATATTTTCCCGACCAATTCGCGAACTTACGTCCGATCTTTATACAACTCGCAATTGTTCGTCCGTAGAGATTTGCAAGCCACAACATGGTGCTCGAAGGCTTGCTTCGATCTCGGCGAAGTCACCATGGACGCGTTGCCAAGCTTGGAGTGCCTCTGTGTCGGTCGATGGTCAGGCTCAAATCCAGCAAGAGTGATGGCGTGACAAAGGACGCTATTGGGATGAGCGCCCTCGGCGGGCCCGGTGATCGCGTCACTCCGGATGAGACGCCGGCCAAGAGCTGGCGCGTTGCGTTCGCGGTAGCGATCGGGTGCGGGTTGGCGGGCCTTGTGCTCCGTTACCTTGCGCGGGAGCACGCGACCGCCGACGCCATTGAGTACCGGGCCTGGTATGCCTTCGCCTGGGATCACGGCATTGGCGGACTGGGCGAAGCTTTCACCAACTACACCCCGTTTTACAGCTACCTCCTGCTGATTGCCGCCCGATTCGATGGGCTCGGCCAGCCACTTTCGCTCGTGAAGATGATCTCGGCACTATTCGAGTTCGGTTGCGCGATCGTCGTGGCCCAGATGGTCTGGCGAGCGACAAAGCTGCCGTTGCGGGCGTCCCTCGCCTTCTGCGCGATTTGGCTTGCGCCGACGGTGCTCTTCAACGGCGCAATGTGGGCACAGGCTGATTCAATCTGGACCTTCTTCACGCTGTTGTCCGTGGCGCTGTTCATGCGGGACCGGAATGGTGTCCTGCCATTCGCGGTGGCTGTTTCGGTGAAGGCCCAGGGCGTATTTCTGGGACCCTTCGTCTTGGGCATGATCTTGCGCCGCAGGATCCATCTGGCATGGCTCGCCGCTGTTCCCGCGGTCTATGTGATCCTCGCCATTCCGGTTCTCGTCGCCGGCAGATCCCTGGTCTCGGTGCTCGAGGTCTATCTCGCCCAAGCTCACACCTATCATCGCCTCACGATGAATGCAGCGAATCTGTGGGTGTTCGCCGGTGGCACACCTTACGAGATCGGAGTCGCCGCCGGCCTGGTGCTCGCGGCGGCGAGCGGCCTTGCCTTGTCGATCTTCATCGCCCACTCCAGGCGGGAGGGGCCGGAGTTCGTTCTGCTCGCCGCCTGTGTCTCGCTCATGCTGATGCCCTACCTGCTTCCGAAGATGCACGACCGCTATTTCTACGCGTTCGAACTTGCGTCCATCGCGCTGGCCTTCCTCAATCCGCGCTATCTGCCGTTCGCGGTGATTGCCCAGGTCGACGGCGTGTTATCCTATCTCGGATTCGAGAGCGGGATCGTCATGGGTCTGCTGCCGGCGGCATTCGGCAACACCTTTCTTGTGTTCTACCTCGTGCTTGATCTTTGGCGCGGCGAGCGCGGATTTCGCGTTCCGAGATTAGCCTGGCTCGGCTTCACCGTGTCGACTGCGGGATTGTTCTCCTATCTTATGATCGCCGGCGCCGGTTGGGACATGTCTCCCGCGTACCTGCTGGCCGCGGGTCTTGCCACGGCTATGACGCTGCTGCTGGTAAAGGAGTCGCGTTGCGCTTCGGCCGACGGTCTGGACCGGTCGCCTTGACCTTGACTCCTAGGCATGTGTTGCCAGCCGATGACGGCACCACGCGCGCTAGCTATCAAACATGATTACGCTGCGCAGCGTCTTGCCGGCCTTCATGTTGGCAAAACCTTCGTTGATCTCGCTCAGCTTCAGCTTGGCCGAGATCCAGTCCTCCAGGTGCAGCCGGCCGCGCAGGTAGAAATCGACCAGGCGCGGCATGTCGACGCGAAAATGGTTCGAGCCCATCGAGGAGCCCTGGATCCTGCGCTCGCGCAGGAAGTCGAAGCCGTGCAGTTCGATCTTCTGGCCGAACGGGATCATGCCGACGATGGTGGCGGTGCCGCCCGCGGCCAGCATGGCGAAGGCCTGCTCGGCGGTCTCCTTGCGGCCGAGCACCTCGAAGGAATGATGCACGCCGCCATTGGTGAGATCGCGCACCTGCTTCACGACGTCGCCGTCGGCGGGATTGATGATGTCGGTGGCGCCGAGCTTGGTCGCGAGCTGGAGTTTTGCGGGATTGGTGTCGATGGCGATGATGCGGCCGGCACCTGCGATCTGCGCGCCGTTGATCGCGGCCATGCCGACACCGCCGCAGCCGATCACCGCGACGGTCTCGCCAGCCGTCACCTTCGCGGTGTTCACCACCGCGCCATAGCCGGTGATGACGCCGCAGCCGATCAGCGCGGCAAGATCGAGCGGCATCTCCTTACGGATTTTGACAATCGCATTCTCGTGCACGAGCATCTGCTCGGCGAAGGACGAGAGATTGAGGAACTGGTGCAGCTTCTCAGGTTTCGACCACTGCATCCGGTTCGACGCGCCCGGCAGCAGTTTCACCGTGGTGTCGGTGCATAGCACGGTGCGGCCCGTGGTGCAGTTGTCGCAGGTGCCGCAGAACACCGACAGGCAGGTGACGACATGATCGCCCGGCTTCACGTAGGTAACGTCCGAGCCGACCTGCTCGACCACACCGGCCGACTCATGCCCGAGCACCGCCGGCAGCGGGTGCGGATAAAGCCCTTCCATGAAATGAAGATCGGAGTGGCAGAGGCCGGCGACCGACGTGCGGATCAAAACCTCGCGCGGGCCGGGCTTCGGCAGGCTGACATCCTCGATGACCAGCGGCTGGTTGACTTCGTAGAGCACGGCGGCCTTCATCGGTGTTTCCTCGTTTTATGATTTTCGTTGTCGCTCATGCGGCGTCGGTCTTCACCTCTCCCGTAGGGAGAGGTCGGAAGCGCATCAAAGATGCGATTCCGGGTGAGGGGTTCAGGTCCCTTGATGAAGGGTAACCCCCTCACCCGGATCGCTGGCGCGATCCGACCTCTCCCTTCGGGAGAGGTGAAATAGCCTACGCCGTCAGAACCAGTTCGCCAACCTCGCTCATGCCGGCCGCACGCTCGCCGAGCAGCAGCGCGGCGATCTTCTGCTGCACGGCATTTTCCGTCAGCCGGAACGGGTCGTTTGGCAGCACGCGATGATCGATCACAAGACGCGAGAGCAGCAGCCGGCGCGCATCGCCGCGCATGTCGTGGATGCGGTGCGCCTCCCAGGCCAGCGCGACGGCGCTCGCGACATGATAGAGCAGGCTCGTCGCACGCCGCGCATCGGCCTCGTTGTCGGCCTTGCCCGCGACCTCGCGCGCAAAACCGACGGCGCGGTCGGTCAGGCCGCGAAGGCGGTCGCGCCAGGCCTGCGGTATGGAGGCGCTGTCATCGAGGCGGGCATACAGATCGGCGGCGAGCGCGGCTTCGGCGCCGTGACGGCCGACGGCGCGCCGCAGCGCATCGATCGCGACGATGTTGCCGGTGCCTTCCCAGACCGAGCCGAGATGCGCATCGCGCAGCAGCCGCGCAGTGGCGAACTCCTCGATATAGCCGATGCCACCGCGCATCTCGAGCGCGTCGCCGCACACCTTTCGCGCATCGCGCGTGGCGCGGAATTTCAGCGTCGGTGTCAGGATACGAAGCAGCGCAGCCGCATCCTGGCTGCCGGCCTCGGCGCGGTCGAGCGCGTCCGCGGTGAGGAAGCTCATCGACAGCGCCTGCTCGACCGGAAGCATGATCTTCAGCATCTGCCGCCGCCCGAGCGGCAGGTCGATGATGCGGTTGCCGAACACCACGCGGTTCTTCGCCACTGTCATCGCGTCGTGATAGGCGCGGCGCATCAGCGCGGTGGATTTCACACCATTGGACAGCCGCGACGAGTTCACCATCTCGGCCATCTGCACGAAGCCGCGGTCGAGCTTGCCGACCGCGTAGGCGATTGCGCCTTCCAGCTTGATCTCGCCCGAGGCCATCGAGCGGGTGCCGAGCTTGTCCTTCAGCCGCACGATCCGGTAGTGGTTCTGCGCGCCGTCGTCGAGGAAGCGCGGCATCAGGAACAGGCCGACGCCGCGCGTGCCGGGGCCGGCGCCTTCGGGCCGCGCCAGCAGCATGACAACCTTGGCGTCCGCGTTCGAGCAGAACCATTTCTCGCCATAGAGGCGCCAGTGCTCACCCTCCTGCGCTGCGCGCGTCGTCAGCGTGCCGACGTCGGAGCCGCCTTCCTTCTCCGTCATGAACTGGCCGCCCTGGGTCAGCTTGCTCATGTCGGTCTGGGTCAGGCCGTCGAGATATTTTGCCTTCAGCGCCTCGCTGCCGAAATTCGCCAGCAGTTTTGCGCAGCCGTCGGTGACGTTGATCGGACAACCCATGCCGAATTCGGTCTGGTTGAACAGAAAAGTGAAGGCGTGTTTGGCCACGACGGGATATTTGTCCGGCCAGCCCATGATGCCCTTGCGGATCGAGAGCGCGTGGATGCCGAACTCGCCAAACGCTGCCTTCTCCAGCTCGCGATAGGCTGGGTGGTATTCGATCCACTGCACGTCGCGGCCGAACTTGTCGCGCTGGTGCAGCACCGGCGGATGCCGGTCGGCGAGGCGCGCGCATTCGTCCAGAGTGCCGCCGGCAAGCTCACCGAGACGATCGAGATGCGGCTCGATATGGCGGAACAGCGCGTCCGGCAGATGGATGCGCAGCAGATCCGTCAACGCCGGATCGGCGCGGTAGAAGTTCATGCCTGACGTATCGGGGGCCAGCAGGCCGGCCTGCCCGGCCGCGTCATTTTTCCGCTGCGCTGTGCCCGGCTTCTGCATGGTCGTCCTCGTCGTTTCCGCGCCCTGCGGTCGTGTTGCGCCGCTTTAGCGCTTGCCGCTTGGGATGATGTCGATCATGCTCCAGCCGAGAGATTGGATAAAGCCGCAAATTGTCAGGGCGGCATGATCGCCGTGAAGGAGCAATTCGCTCTGCGGAATTGTGATCAAGCCAACCGGCGCCCCGGCTGGTCGTTTGCGCAGCCCGTGCATAAATCAGCGGCTCCCTGTTTTCGAGAGATCACGCCATGGAACACCCGACATACAAGATCGCGCTCATCGTCGGCGCCGGCGAAGGCTTGAGCGCCTCGTTGGCGCGGCTGCTGTCCGCGCAGGGCATTCGCGTCGCGCTCGCCGCGCGAAAAATCGAAAAGCTCGGCGCTCTCTGCAGCGAGACGGGCGCAAAGGCCTATGCCTGCAACGCCACCGACCCTGAGGAGGTCGAGCGGCTGTTCGGCCTCGTCGAGCGCGAGATCGGCACGCCCGACCTCGTCGTCTACAATGCCAGCGGCCGCGCGCGCGGGCCGTTCGTCGATCTGGTCCCGGCCGAGGTGGCGCAGGCGATGGCGGTCAGCGCCTATGGCGGATTCCTGGTGGGCCAGCAGGCGGCCAGGCGCATGCTGCCGAACAGGCACGGCGCGATCCTGTTCACCGGCGCCTCCGCCAGCGTCAAGGGCTACGCGCAGTCCGCGCCGTTCGCGATGGGCAAGTTCGCGCTGCGCGGCCTCGCACAGAGCATGGCACGCGAACTTTCGCCGCAAGGCATCCACGTCGCGCATTTTGTCATCGACGGCGGCATCCGCAGCGCGGCGCGGACCGAACCTGGCGACAAGCCGGATTCGATGCTCGATCCCGATGCGATCGCGGCGAGCTACTGGAACGTGCTGCAGCAGCCGCGCAGCGCCTGGAGCTGGGAGCTGGAATTGCGGCCCTGGGTGGAGAAATTTTGAGGCGCGCTGCCGTAGGGTGGGCAAAGGCGCGGAGCGCCGTGCCCACCTTCACGAACACTGAACAGAAATTGGTGGGCACGCTTCGCTTTGGCCACCCTACAAGAACAGAGGAGCGACATGACCACCGAAACCACCATCGATACCGGCACCGACGAGCTGCTCTGCGTCATCCGCGACCGCGTCGCGGTGATCACGCTGAACCGGCCGGAGGCGCGCAACTCGTTGTCCGACAGGCTGACGCCGGCGCTGCGTACGATGATCCGAACCTGTGGCGAGGATCCAGGCGTCGGCGCGCTGCTGATCACCGGCGCGGGCCAAGCGTTCTGCGCCGGCGGCGACGTCAAGGGCATGGGCGCACATCGCGATCCGAAGAAGCTGGAGATGTCGCTTGAACAGCGCGTCGCCGATCTGCAGGAGCGGCAGCGGCTGCTCACCGGCGCGCTGATCTCGGTCCGCAAGCCGACGATCGCCGCACTGCCGGGGCCCGCGGCGGGCGCCGGGCTTGCCATCGCCATGGCCTGCGACATCCGCATCGCCGCGCAATCGGCCTTCGTCGCCACCGGCTACGCGCGCATCGGGCTGAGCGGCGACTATGGCATCGCCTGGCTGTTGACGCGGCTGGTCGGCACCGCCCGGGCGCGCGAATTGATGTTCACCGGCGACAAGGTCGACGCCGCGAGGTGCGAGGCGATCGGCCTCGTCAACCGCGTCGTGCCCGACGACAAATTGCAAGCCGAGGCCTTCGCTCTGGCCAAGTCGCTCGCCGAGGGCCCGCGCCTCGCGCTGCGCTACATGAAGGACAATCTCGACGAGGCCCAACAATTCGATTTCGAGACCGCCCGCGACCACGAAGCCGAGCGGCTGATCCGCCTGACCAATACGGCCGATCACAAGGAGGCCGTGCAGGCCTTCATCGAGAAGCGCAAGGCGGTGTTCACGGGGAAGTAGCAGGCCAGTAGCCCGGATGCAGCGCAGCGAAATCCGGGACGCCTGCGAATGCCGCGCGAATCCTGGATTACGCTTACGCTCCATCCAGGCTACAAAAAATGCCCGGCTCTGGTTCACCAGGGCCGGGCTTGCAGTGGTGTCAGGCCGAGGCTGAGGGACTGTCGGCCTGACGGGAAAGAGCGGCGAGACGCCAGCTCGCGCAGGGAATGTCCTTGGGCGCGAGCCTGATCTCTTTGTCGAAGCGTACCAGCTTCCAATCGTCCGGATGGTTGACGAATGCGAAGCCGGATTTGCGCGCGAGCGAGATCATGGTCTCGTTGGCGCGCAACGTGTCGCCAAACATGTGCTCGGCGCCAAGCGCGGCGGCGCGGCATTCGAGATTCCGAAGCAGCGCGGTCGCGATGCCGCGGCGCTGCCAGCGGTCGCCAACCGAAAGGCCGAATTCGAGTGTCGCGCTCTCCTCATGAGGGGCATAGCGCGCTTCGGCGACGATGGTCTCGAACCCGTCCACCATCATCGTTGCGACGACCGTGAAGCGTTCGCGCTCACCAACCTGGAGGAAGTCGTGAAGCAGGCCTTTCGGCAACTCGCTGATCGCGCCGAAGAAGCGGTTGTAGCGGGAGCGGGTCGAGAGCGAACGGAAATAGTGCTGGAGCTCGTCGGTGTCGCGCGGCTCGATGAAGCGAACGTTGAGCGCCTCACCTTGCCGGGTGCGCAACGTGTCCGAATATTGCTTCAGGTCTTGCAGCCGAAGGAGGCTCATGACAGGCGCCTTAAGAAATTTGCCTTGCGCAAAAGGGACCGCCGGCGCCCCTGTGATCAGGCGGCGCCGGCCTGACGGCCAATCAGGCCCGCCAGAAGGGTTTGTCGGCCTCATAGGCGATGTCGGTCCAGGACAGGCCAACGTCGTGGAGATCGCGGGCGGTCCAATGGGTCAGCTCACGCCGGGTCCGGTAGCGCTCATGCCAGACGTGAAGGGTCTCGCCGATCTGGGCGAGGAAGCCGGATGCATGATGATTTGTCATCGAATTGTCGGTCAACGTAGACATTTTCAGCTCCTGGAGCTAAGTTGATGGCCAATATCTGCTCGGCTAGTCCCTTCGACAAACGACAATTTGTACCCCTTCGCATGAAATAAGCTCATGCATCATGTTGCCAAATGACTGCCAGATTGCCGTCTCTGAATGGGTTGCGGGCGTTCGAGGCAGCGGCGCGCCACCTCAGCTTCACGCTGGCCGCCGCCGAGCTGAACGTGACGCAGACTGCGATCAGCCATCAGATCCGCAGGCTTGAGGAGGAGCTCGGCCTCCGCCTGTTCATCCGGCAGAATCGTGCGCTGGCGCTGACGCCGGAGGCGCGCGACTACCTGCCGGGCGTCCGCGCCGCCTTCAACGACCTCCGGCTTGCGACCGACCGGCTGCTGCGCAAGGACGACGACAAGGTGCTGACGGTCTCGACCCTGGCCTCGCTCGCCGCCAAATGGCTGCTGCCGCGGCTGACGGATTTCCAGGAGCAGCACCCCGGCATCGACGTCCGCATCACCACCTCGACCAGCCTGGTCGACTTCCAGCGCGACAATGTCGATGCCGCGATTCGCTACGGGCGCGGCCAGTGGCCGGGCCTGCGCGCGGACTGGCTGATGGCCGACGAGCTGTTCCCGGTGTGCAGCCCTTCGCTCTTGCGCGGTGACAAGCCGCTGTGCCGGCCGGAAGATCTGAAAGACCATCCGCTGCTGCACACATCCAATGCCAACAGCGACGACTGGCGGCTGTGGCTGACGGCGGCGGGCCTGCCAGCCGACCTCGCCAAGCAGCCCGGCATCACCTTCGACATGATCTTCATGACCATCCAGGCCGCGATCGACGGCATCGGCGTGGCGATGGGACGGACCTCCTACGTCCAGGACGACATCGCCAAGGGCCGGCTCGTGGTCCCCTTCAAGATCGCACTGCCAGCCGACGCCGGCTTCTACGTGGTCGCGCCAGATGGCCGCCGCGAAGCGCCGAAGCTGGCCGCCTTCCGCCAATGGGTGGTCGCTGCAGCGCAAAATAAAGCCTGAAAAATCATCAGCTTCTGCGGTCCAAGAACGGGGTGAGGCAGCGCAGCTCCAGCGCGGCGGAGCTACAGCTCCACCACCACGTAGTCGCTCTCGACCTGCACCGGAATCGTCTCGACGACATACGGTCCCTTCACCACGCTCGCGCCCGGCTCGACATGAGCCGGATACGCCTTCACGCGGAAACGGCGTGGATCGCAATAGGACTGGCCGGTGCGGACGTCGAACTCCCAGCCATGCCAGGGACAGCGGATGATCTCGCCGAGTTTCGTATATTCGATCTCACCGGGGTCGCTGGATTGCGCGAGGCCGATCAGCGGGCCCTCGCACAGCGCCGCGCCCTGATGCGGGCAGCGGTTCATCAGGCCGAAATACTCGCCCTTGATGTTGAAGATCGCGATCGGCCGCCCTTCGATCTCCAGGAATTTGCGTGTCCCCGGCGGAAGCTCGTCGACCGGCGCAATCACGTGTCGCGCCATCAACCAATCCCGTAGAGCTTCTTGGCATTGCCCAGATAAAACGCCTCGCGATTGGCCTCGCTGACGCCGGCCGGCAGCACGCGCGACGGCTCGTCGTAATCCCAATGCGGATAGTCGGTCGCGAACAGCAGCCGGTCCCAGCCGATCCACTTGATGACGTCGAACAGATCCTCGCGCCGCTCCGGATCCTCCATCGGCTGCGTGGTCCACCACACCTGCTCGCGGATGTATTCCGACGGCGGCCGTTTGACATGCGGCACCTCGCTGCGCAATCGCTGCCAGACCTTGTCGAGACGCCAGGCCAGCGACGGCGCCCAGCCGAAGCCGGCCTCGATCATCACCATCTTCAGTTTCGGGAAGCGCTCGAACACGCCTTCGAGCACGAGGCTCGCAAGCGCCGATTGCTGGCACTGCGAATGGCCCACCATTTCCTCGATGTAGTAGCTCGGCCAGCCCGACGGCGTGATCGGGTTGCCGCCGAAACCGAAGGCGTGGACGCCGACGGGCAGGCCCGCTTCTTCCGCGGCCTGATAGATCGGCCAATAGCGGCGCTGGCCAAGCGGCTCGACATTGCGGCTGAGCAAGAGCACCTGCACGAAATTCTTGTCGCCGGCACGCTCGCGGATTTCGGCGGCCGCCGCCAGCGCATCCTCATTGCCGACGACGATCGAGGCCTTCAGCCGCTTGTCCTTGCTGGTCCATTTGTCGATCTGCCAGTCGTTGACCGCAGAGCACAGCGCGGCCGACAGCTCGTGATTTCGGATCCCCTGCCCGGTATTGAGCGGATTGAGCACGCCCAGTTGCACGTTGTTGGGATCGAGCAGCTGTTGCTGCATGAAGGAGAGCGACGAGCCCTGCGGACCGCCCTCCGGCGGATAGGCATCGCGGCGCGAGGCGTTGGGCTGGGCCTTCGGATAGGGTGGCCCCTCCATCATGCCCTGATAGGCATGGACGCCGTAGACTTCGAGATGATGCTGCCATCGTTTGGCGAGATAAGGATAGAGCTCGGTGCGGGTCGCGCGTGCCGGGTGGATGTCGCAGTCCGCGATCGCGGTTTTGGTGGTCAGGGGGGAAGCGGCTTCTTGGCTCTCGCGGAACTGGATATTCATCGCCTTGCCTCCTTTGGCAGTGGGCTCACGTCAGGCGGGGATAGGTTGCATGCGGATTATCGATCATGATCTTGCGCACGAGATCGGCGGTGAGACCTTCGGGCAGCGCGTCCTGGCCGTCGAACTGCCAGTGCGGATAGTCCGTGGAGAATAAGACCAATTCGTCCGACTGCATATGATCAAACAGGCGAATTAATGTCGCCTCGTCCGGCGGCGCGTCAAATGGCTGTAACGAGAAGCGGATGTTGCTGCGCACAATCTCGAGGGGCGCGCGGTCGACCCACGGCGTCTCCATTCGCACCCCGCGCCAGAACTTGTGCAGGCGCCAGAGATAAGGGGAGATCCAGGAGACGCCGGATTCCAGCAACACCGTCTTCAGCCGCGGGTGGCGGACAAACACGCCCTCGATGATCAGGCTGGTGAGCTGGGTCTGGAACGCCTGGGCCTGACCGACATAGTCCTCGATGTGATAGGACCCCCAGCCCACTGCGGTCGGCGGATTGTGATAGGCCGAACCGGCGTGGATGCCCACGGCGAGTTCCAGGCGTTCCGCGGCCTCGTAGATCGGCCACAGCGTGCGCTTGCCGAGCGGTGTGTCGCCCATCACCAGCATCAGCACCTGCACGAAGCGGCGATCCGCCGCACAGCGCTCGATCTCGGCAACGGACTTCTCGACACTCTGCGTCGGGATCACGATCGAGCCGCGCAGTCGCGGGTCGCGGTCGAGCCATTCCTTGGCCAGCCAGTCGTTCAGCGCGCGGCAGAACGCGGCTTGCAGATCCTCGGAAAACACCATCTGCACGCCGTAGATCGGATTGCAGATGGCGCGAGAGACCTGGAAGGGATCGAGCACGTGGCGCTGCATGTCCTCCAGGCTTTCGCCCGGCTTGCCGCTCGCGGGGCGCCAGTCGGGGCGCGCTGTGATCGGCGAGTTCTGCGGATAGGATTGCGAGACGAGATCGACCATGCCGCGCGTCGTCACTTGGTCGCGCCAATAGTCGCTCAGATATGGCAGCAGGCTGGTCAGATGCGGCACGGCCGGATGCACGTCGCAATCCACCCCGCCGGCAATCAGGGACGCCATGACGTCTCCCTTTTACGTTTCCTCATGTCTGTTGCGCAGCGCTTCGCCGCACCTCTTTGAGTCCCGCCATTCAATCAGGCCTGCCCGCCGCCCGCAACACGGCCAATGGCGCTGTCATATGCTAGGAAGGCACAGCTCGGTTGCGATGGGGTGAGGTACTGGACATGAAAGAGCTCGTCGGCGTTGCGGAACAGGTCGCGGCCAAACTGATCGCGCGCAAACAGACCATCGCGGTCGCAGAATCCTCGACCGGCGGCCTGATCTCGGCCAGCCTGCTCGCGGTGCCCGGCGCGTCAGCCTATTTCCTCGGTGGCGCCGTGGTGTACACCCGCGATGCACGGCGCGTGCTGATGGATATTTCGGATGACGGCATGAAGGGCTTTCGCTCGTCGTCGGAGCCTTATGCGAAGCTGCTGGCCGAGCAGATGCGGAGCCGTTTCAGCTGCGACTGGGGACTGTCCGAGACCGGCGCGACCGGCCCGAGCGGTAACCGCTACGGCGATGCAGCCGGCCACAGCTGCATGGCGGTTGCAGGGCCGGCGTCGGAGGTGATGACGCTGGAAACGGGTAGCAACGATCGCCTCGCCAACATGCAGGCGTTCGCGGCGACGGCGCTGAAATTATTGCTGAAGAATTTGGAGGGGTGACTGCTGCGCCGGCAGCGATCACACTTTCAGTGCCGTCATCCTTGTATGGGAAGTGAGTTGTCAAGAGGGCG
>NZ_VSTH01000004.1 GCF_008123965.1 Bradyrhizobium hipponense
CCCGCAACAGATCATCCATGAAAACAGGCCTTCATACAGGGAGGGCGCGCACGCCGCGTGATGCGCCTTGCAGAATGGGGCCAGCTTCACTGCAAAGCGTTTAATATTGGTTGAGTATGTGCAAAAGAACGGAACCAACAAAGAGATAAGGCGCTCCGGACAAGCCGAAGCGCCTCATAAAGATTCGATTAACGTCTTAAGAGCGGCGGCGCGTTTACGAAGCGGTAACGGTGATGGCTTCGCCTTCCGGCGCGAGCCGCACGGTCAGTCCGCAGGCCTGCGCCAGGAGCCTCGTATAATAAGGTTGGATCGCGTGCGCGTCTGCTGCAGGCCCGCGCTCGCCGCTCAGGAGTTCGGCGATGTTCTGCGGCAGCCGCGCATTGTGGCCTTTCGCCGTGATGCGAAAGCTCATGGTTTCACCCTCGCCGATCGGATCGATCGTTAGCATGCCGCCGCGCGGAATCGTGTGCTGGGCGACGACCAGCATGTTGAGCAGCAGCTTGACGCGATTCTTCGGCAGCAGCAGCCGCGGCAAATTCCAGGTGATCGTGCACTTGCCGTCCTCGATATGGCCGCGCGCCATGGTCTGCGCATCGCCGAGATCGATCTGCGCACCGGAGGAGCCGGCTGCGCCGAAGGCGAGACGGCAGAACTGGAGGCGAGCGGAGGCCGTCTTGGCGCTCTTGCGAATCAGGTCGAGCGCGAACTCGCGGTCCTCGGGCTTGGGATCGTCGTCCAGCACCTCGAGCCCGTTGACGATGGCGCCGACAGGGCTGATGAGATCATGGCAAACCCGCGAGCACAGCAGCGCCGCGAGTTCGAGCATATCGGGAGCAGTAACAGTAGCGGGTGACGAAGCGTCAGACATAAAGGGGTCCTGGAGGGTTCCTGGAATTGCACGGTGCGGACGCGGCGAATCACGCATGCTTGACGAGTGGCCGCGGTTCTAACATTCGCAAGCCGGTCGCAGCTAGCTTGCGATAGGTTCGAAGCGGCAATAAGCCCAGGGCGCATCAATAGCGATCCGATGGCGAATCAACCGAGAGAGCGAGACTTGCCGATGAATGAGGCATGCAGGTGAGGATCATCGACGGCAAAGCCGCCTCCCAATTGATGGAGCCGCTGACGGCGCTGGTGGTGAAGGCGGGCGAAGCAATCCTCGCGGTCAACCGGGCGGCGATGCGGGTCGACGGCAAGCAGGACGGCTCGCCGGTCACCGAGGCCGACCTCGCCGCCGACCGCATCATTGCGGATGGCCTGGCCCGGCTTGCAGGCGACGTGCCGACGCTCTCCGAGGAACGGACCCAGCTCGCCTGCCCGCCGTTTCGCGACAGCTTCTTCCTGATCGATCCCCTCGACGGCACCAAGGAGTTCGTCGCCGGCCGCGACGAGTTCACCGTCAACCTCGCCCTGGTGACCCGCGGCGTGCCGGTGCTCGGCATCGTCGCCGCGCCCGCACTCGGGCTGCTCTGGCGCGGCATCGTCGGCCATGGCGCCGAGCGTGTAGCATTTGACGGCGCTATCATGGGCGCCGCCGAACCGATCCATACCCGCGCGCTGCCGAAACCGGGCGAGACCTGGATCGCGGCGGTGAGCCGCTCGCACGGCGATCCGAGGAGCGAGGTGTTCATCGACAGCCGGCCCAATGCGGTGCGAAAGACGGTCGGCTCTGCCGTGAAGTTCGGCCGCATCGCGGAGGGCAGCGCCGACATCTATCCCCGCTTCGGACCGACGTCGGAATGGGACGTCGGAGCGGGCTGCGCGGTCGTGACCGCGGCCGGCGGCCGGGTGACCGACGGCAAGGGTGGCGAGCTCAAATTCGGCGAACGCGGCGATACCGGTTTCATCATCCCGGAGTTCATCGCGTGGGGCGACCCGCAGGCGGCAAGATTCTGAAGTGGCAAGACTCTGAGGTCGCAAGACCTACTGGCTGAGCTTGTCCTGCATCGCCGGCCAGCGCTTGCCCACTTCATAGAGAAAGCGCTCCGGATTGGCAGCGAAGGCGTCGCGATTGGCTTCGCGGCTGAACAGGTAAAGCCGCTGCGCCGCGATCACGAAGAAGCGGGGATTGCCGGCGTTGGCCACGCCGCGAGCGATATCGGCCGGATCATAGCCGCCGAATTGCGGCCCGTAGATCTCGGGGTGGGCCAGGAAGGAGGCCCGGTTGCCCTCGTTCCGAAAGCGCCAGACCGCCCCCCGCAGGTTGGCCTCGAACTCCGCCGTGCCCGGCTCGGCGCCGCCGTCGACGAAATAGGCCACGGGGTCGAAGCCCTCGATGGCCACGCCGCTGAAGCGGTTGACGACGATCCGCTCGGTGGTGGCGGCTTCTGCCGACACCACGGCGAAGGCGATCCAAATGCCCGTTAGCAGGCAGACCAGAGGGCTGATCAAGGCGATTCCGGGGCGCAAAGGGCTATCTTCCTGCCGTTGTGCCGTCATAGTTGCTGCGGATAACATCCGAGTCGAGGGGACATTCGGCGCAACCTAGGGCCGTGCCTGTTGGCGTCAGGTTAAGGAAGCGACCGGATTCGATACCAGGGGTTCTTTTATGACTTTCGCATCACGCCTTGCTGCGGTCGCGCTTGCCGCGCTGGTTGGCTGGATCGCCCCGGCTTCAGCCCAGCAGGCGCCGCCGCCCGACCTGCCGCCGCCGCAGCGGACCCCGACGCCGAGCACCTATGGACCGGACGAACTGGTGAACGCCGGCCACCGCTTCTTCGGCAACGTCTCGCGCGGGCTCGCCTCGATCATCGAGAAGGCAGTCAGCCAGTGGGGTCTGCCGAACGGCTATATCCTGGGCGAGGAAGGCTCCGGCGCCTTCGTCGCCGGCCTGCGCTATGGCGAAGGCACGCTCTACACCAAGAACGCCGGCGACCTGCGCGTCTACTGGCAAGGCCCCTCGCTTGGCTTCGACTGGGGCGGCGACGGCGCGCGGACCATGACGCTGGTCTATAACCTGCCCGCCACCAATGCGATCTACCAGCGCTTCGCCGGCCTCGACGGCTCGGCCTATATCATCGGCGGCTTCGGCATGACGGCGCTCACCGCCAACAACATCGTGCTGGTGCCGATCCGCTCGGGCATCGGCCTGCGGCTGGGAGCCAATATCGGCTATCTCAAATATACCCCGCGCGCGACCTGGAACCCGTTCTAGGACTTCCTGCTCCCGTCTGGTTACGGATCAAGGTTAACGACGGAGCGGGGCTGGCTTTTTGCCGGCCCGCCATGGCATGGTCGTTGGTAAATTTTTCCTTAGCTGTGGGAGTTCTGGCCGATGGTCGAACCGATCATGTACCTGGCGATCGGTTTCCTGCTTTCGATGCTGTGCGGGCTTGCGATCGTGCCGCTGGTGCATAACCGCGCTGTGCGCCTGACCACGCGGCGGCTGGAGGCTGCGACGCCGTTGTCGATGGCGGAGATCCAGGCCGACAAGGACCAGCTCCGCGCCGAATTCGCCATGTCGGCGCGGCGGCTCGAAATGAGTGTCGACCAGCTCAAGAACAAGACCACGAGCCAGCTCGCCGAGCTCGGCAAGAAGAGCGACGCCATCAACCGCATGAAGATCGAGCTCGGCGAGAAGAACGCCACGATCTTCGCACTCGAGGCGCGCGAGAAGGCGGTGAAGGAGCAACTGCGCGCCACCGAAGAGGAGTTCAACGCCAAGACCGAGGCGTTGCGCGGCGCCGAACAGGCCCTGAGCGCCAAGCAGGGCGAACTCGCAAAAATCAATTCCGAGCTGTCCGACCGTTCGATGATGGCGGAGAGCCGCCAGGTCGAACTCCTCGCGGTGCGGGCGCAGATCGAGGAATTGAAGAACCGCGTCGGCGATGCCGAGAAGGAGTTTGCCGCGACGCAAGCGCGGCTGGCGCAGGAGCGCACCGAATCCGAGACCGCCTCGCGCGAACTTGCGGATGCGCGCGGCCGTGTCGAGAATCTGAGCCAGCGTGTCACTGAGCTCGATCGCCAGCTCATCGTGCAGGTCAAGGAGGCCGAGATGCTGTCCGGCCGCGTCGCCGACCTCGAAGCGCGGCTCGCCACCCAAGGCAAGCTGCTCGCCGAGCGCGACTATGAGAACAACCAGCTCCGCCAGGCCAATGACGGCAATGAGCGCACCATCAAGGAATTGCGCGTCGAGATCGCCGCGCTGAGCGGCGGCAAGTCGTCGGCTGCGCTCGAAGCGCTCCGTGCGGAGAAGACCGCGCTGGAGGAGCAGCTCAAGAGCGCACGCGACGAGCGCGCCAAGCTGCAGCGCGACATCAATGCGATCCAGCAGCAGGCGGAAAGCTCCTGGGCTACCGAGCGGATGGAGAACGCATTGCTGCGCGAGCGCATCAACGACATCGCCGCCGAGGTGGCAAAACTCGCGATGCAGCTCGAAGGCCCGAACTCGCCGATCGAGGCGCTGCTTGCGGCCGAGGCGGGCCAGCCTCCGAAGCAGGTCTCGCGCCCGGCCAATGGCACCGCGGCGAATGGCGCGGCCGCAGGCACCCTGCCGGAGGGCGGCGGAACGCTCGCCGAGCGCATCCGCGCGCTCCAGGCCCACGCCTCTCGCGCCCGCCAGCAGGGCGCGTGAGCAAGCCCAAATCCGGTTTCCCTTGCGAATTGCGTGATCTGGGCAAGGTTTTGCCGCCTCGGGGCGCCGCAAAACTTGACACAAGTGGCTCGCACTTCTAAATCGCGGGCTCCGAGTACCGGCCGGCCCAAGTCCGGCCGTCTGCATGATGGTCCCGGGCGCATAGCTCAGCGGGAGAGCGTTCCCTTCACACGGGAGAGGTCCAAGGTTCGATCCCTTGTGCGCCCACCATTCGCCCTTTGATCTCAGTCACTTATGGCTTACATTCCCTTTCCGTGTGCCCGAAAAAAGTCGGGGCACAGTGTGGGCACTGCGCCATGCCCGCCAGGTGATCGCGACAAAACGCAACCGCCATGAAGCGGCCGCGATTGTGCGACCAACAAAGCGCCCCACTCTAAGAACTGAAAGCATAGCTGCACGTGCAGCGCAGTCCGGCTGTCTCGTCATTGGGGCGGCAAGCCGATCGACGCGATGCTGTGCTGCAAGAACATTCATAAACGGGCCCATGTACGACAAATAGGACCGGCGGAGCGCGCGCTGGCGCTGCCACCGGCGAACCGGCCGAAAAAGGCCGCCGACAATACCGCGGGCGGCCCTGCGGGTTCAAAATGCGAATCGTGAATGAATGTAGTCCAGCCCCGGTGACAGCGATCCTAAATTGAAAACTCCTCATTTCCTAGTTTTACGGTCTTGGAAACCTAACGCAGCTCTTGCGAACCTCAATTCAAGTCGGCGACGTATCGAGTGTGTGTCGCCGCGATTGCTGCAATTGCCGGTGCGGGAACAACGTCGTACCTCCGAAAGAATTGAGTCGGCGTCTCCTAGCCGTCTTTGGCACAGCGACGTAGGTGTCCGCTGTGCGCCTATTCGCGATGAGTGGACTCGGTGCTCCTAAAACGGGGTGCCCCACTCCATGCAACTTTGGACGCGCCGCACTTCAAAATAGCCGAGCATCTGCTTGGATGACAGGCGGCACGGGCGCGCGACAATAGCCCGACTTCGCCGCGATCCGGCGCGATTTGGCGCATATAGGCCGCATCCCGACGCCGAACGTAAGGTAAGGATGAGGCGACTCGCCTTGAGCTTCACCAAAAGTCTGCTGCAAGTGAATGGAACGACGGGCGCGATCGAGCTGACGTACGGTTTGGTCGAAGGATTTTTGGAAAGAGAAAAAACTGCCTAAGCCGCTGTATCAGCCGAGCACACGATCTACGTTGCACCGTTTAAGCGACCTCTTTGGGGTTTCAATATGAAGAGATTTCTGGGACTTTTGCTTATCGCTCAATTTTTCTTTCGTTCCGGCGAGGTTATGGCGCAGGAGCTCTCTGCTCCTTCATACTGGAAGAACGAACGGGGTTCGGAACTGTTTATCTGGTCCGCCAATAACGGGGCAATACAAGGGACCTTCACAAATCATGCTCAAGGATTTGCCTGCCAGGGCATTCCATATCCTGCATCCGGAGCTATTGGTCCAACTGGCTTGTATTTTGTTGTTACTTTTGCCCAATGCAATTCCTTTACTCGCTGGGTCGGAAAAACCAACGGTTCTCAAATGCCTGCGTCATGGATGCTGTTCTACGTTGATAAGAACGGTAAGCCTAGCAAGTTGAAGGGCGCAGATATATTCACGCGCGTATGGTAGTTTCCCTTGGGATCGTGAGCTAATGGTCTGAGCCCCTCGCTTCATCAGCAATGGGGAGCGTCCCGGTGACATTTGAGCCCATCGGCCTGGTGGAGCAACGGGGCGGGGCGCGGAGCCCTCTGCATAGCGCAGCGTCTCCCCCCCGTTGCGGCCCAGGATCGCTGCGGTTGGCGTATTCGGTCGGTGTGAGGTTGCCCAGCGCACTGTGCTGCCGGGAGTTGTTGTAGTCGTCTTTCCAGCTTGCCAGCACGGCTCGAGCCTGCGCGAGCGAGGTGAATAGCGTCTCATTGAGAAGTTCGTCGCGCAGGCGGGCGTTGAGAACTCTTGGACGTCTACACGCGCGGCCCTTTCGGTGAACTCGTGATAAGTGACGCAAGCCAACGGAAGGCCAAGAACGAAGGCATCCAGCGATTGATCCTACGATTGAAATCCGCCGCGGTATTTCTGTCGCTAACGAGGACCGGACGCACGTTTTCGGCATAAAGGACCTGGTTTCTTGCCCCAAGAGCAAATGCTATGATTTTGGCGCTTTGCAATTTATTGATCCGACACACCTGAGATGAGCCCTTTCATAGTTGCGTTACAGCTCTGCGAGTGATCTATCGATATGCGTGGACTCCTGATCGTTCTCACGGCTTTCGTGATTATGTTGGCGGCTCGCGGCCAGCACCAAAGTGCTTTCATCCCGCGCCCGACCGCGCCCATGCCGCTGGTCAATGTGCCCTAGCGTCATGCTGTCTGCTGTAAGCAACGTCATCCAATCCAGGATCTTGCGAATGGCTCGTGATGCTGCTCAGGCTGACGTTCCGATCTGTACCGTGGCCAGCAACTCCTCGGCGCCAGCCTGGAGGCAACTGGGTCATTCCGTTATCGCGGAACTGGCGCAGCGGCACCTGAGTCCTGGCGCACAAGCCCAGCTCAAGTGCTGATCGGGGACAGCTCTCTGGCCGCGATCTCGACATGACTACAAATTCACAGCAGAAGGAAAGAACACGTTCGGTGGCATTTCGTTGATATCGATGTCGAGCGTTCGACTTATGACGCCGGAATCTATTGCAAGCACGTGGGCAGACAAGGCTCCTGCATCGTTAAAGGCTTCCCGGCAGCCATCGCAGCCCTGAAAGACAAGTCGAGCTCCAAAGACAACAGGTTGCGGGCGCTAAAAATCTCGTTGTCCATCTTGCCGGAGATCTGGAGCAGCCGCTGCATGTGAGCGAGCGGAGCGGCGATGAAGGCGGCAACAAATTGTATGTCGTGCTTCACGCCAAAGGCTCCAATGGGACGGCACACAGCAGGCCATCAACATTCCACAGCATGTGGGACGACTCTCTTGTGGACCTGCAGGCATATTCATGGGGAAGTCACGCGGACGCGCTGGATGCCAATCCGTTCCCGACGGCAGACGCGGCTCTATATGATGAAGCACGCATTGCGGCTCGGGCAACCTCGTCGACCAATCGCTTCAAGAAGCGCTTTCGGAGGTCGGCGGATGTTGTCGGTGCAATCACTTCTGAGATTCAGCTTGCCGCCTTTAGAGCAAGCACGGTATCTATAAAGCGAATGCCATAATTCCTTGCAGCCATTCCGCTCGCTACAAACTGGGCCAGGAGAACTGTCAGATAGAGTAGCGCTGTCTTGTAAGTCTGCATCGCAACAACACCGGTTCCGCCAAAGACGATCAGAAGCATGAAAGCGATGCCGGCATAGTCGCGCGTCAGCAGAAAAAGGCGATGAACGTGTAGGACGCGCGGATCCTCCTCTACCGACTTGTAAAGCCTGTACCAAAGAGCATTCTGCTCGGTCGGAGTTGCTGGAAACGGTCCGACTTTTGTCTTCAGCGTCGTAACGTCGATCCGCGGATCGCGATGAAGATAGTAAGAGAACGCCCGACATCCCGGCAAAGGATCGTGCCAACGCCAAAACACCAGTCTGGCCTTGGTTTGAACATCGAGCACACCGTTGATCACGCTGATAAGCACGGCTCCCAGTCCAGCAGGTATGAGCGCCTGCCAATGCTTGAGCAGTTCCTCGTATTCGGCCGCTAGGAACTGGTCCGTCTTGAGCGCAAGGGCGAAGATTGCAAAATTGACAACGAGGATCGTCATCAATGGGGAAGTGTTTTGCTCCTTCAATTTCTCCTTCGACTCTTTTTTAATCATCGTTTGTGCTCATTTGGGTCGACTTGTTCTGGAAACGGCTTCTGGAAACGGCGCAGAACAAGCGAGGGACGTGCTCGCTGTCTTCGACAGAAACGAACACCAGCGCGACCGGGCTGGCTCCGCCGCTCTCTCAGGTGAACGCAACAAGGTCTCAGTCTTCCTGTTCGTCCGGATACGGCAGACAATCTGCGGCGCTGTAGTCATCGCGCTGCGGAGCATTCTTGGAGGTCCGCTTGTTGGATCCTTCGGTTGAGATGACATGTGCACCACGATGGTGCATAGCGCGGACAACGGATTTGCGGGGATGATCCTCATCGGCCTCGGCCGCGCTTATCACGGCGGTGAAGGTCGTCTTCCCGCCCTGTGCCGCCTTCTTTTCACCCAATAGTTGATCCAGCAAGTCGGTCGAAACGTTGTGGCGTCCACCGTGGTGAGGAACCTGAAATCGATCGATGCCAGGCAAGGTCAGTCCGGCCAACGGCGCATAATCGATGACTTCTTTGAGCCCGGTGCGTCCGGTATCGGCGGTGAGCAGGATTTTGCATCCATTGAGATAGGCATACTGAACGACGCTCATCTCATTTTCGTTGCTCGTCTCGCCCGCCGGAAAATATTCGTCGCCCCAAGCGGCTTTGGCAAGCGCGGCCGCCTCTTTGGCCACACGAACAACCGCGTCGCGTGCCATTTCGAGCAGCCCTTTCTCCTGGGGGGTCTTATCCGAGGAGACAATCAGATCCAGAAAGCGCGAACGTGTCGGAGCCATCACCCGGAAAGCGCCAATCGTGCTACCCTGAAATGGCGCATAGATAGGGATATTCTTTCGTAAGGCGATCTCTTCGAGAGCGGCTAGATTCGAGTAAGCTTCCCTTAGCGCCTTCTCCAGTCCATCGGCTGTTGTGAAGCGCTTGAATCGAGGAAGAAGCTCAGCGGCAAAGACCCAAGGTCGCAGCATCCAGAGCACGCCGACCTCACAGTCTTCCAGGACTCGCTGGAGACCTCCGGCGTGGTCGCCGTCATTGTGGGTCGCAACAACATGGTCGATCCGTTTCGGACTCCCATAGTACTTGTTCAGGAAATTGATGACCTTCTCGCCAGTCGACTGGTAACCTCCATCGACCACGTGAATGAACGTCTGACTGTTCAACTCATAGCGGATGCAAATGGCATCACCGCTGCTCTTCGCTTCAACATCTAAAAAATCAATCTCAAAAAAGTCTGTCAATCTTCTTTCTCCAACGGCTTGGCGCGACAGGCGCCAGAATTCGACTTGAGTACCCGGTGGTGCCGGACAGGAGCAGTGGCGCCAGCGCTTCTGCTTCCGCAACCAGAATAGCCTTTTGACAAGGGCAGCGACGGTCCGCCCTCCCGCAGCCCCACAACTCACATCAAGGACCTACGCCGACCCGGCAGACGCTGAGGCGCATCCTGCATCACAGCCCTGCTGCAGTGCGTGCCTTTTCATTCGTTGGAGCGCAGCTTATCTTCGTTAGGTTTTCGAGAATGCATTTTCCCTGCACGAATCATGGAGAACGACTTCCCGCTGGTGTGTTGATTCTGCGCAGCAGGCCGGGTTGCTGCCTTGGAATATTTAAGCAGCCACTTTTCCTGGTCAGTCAGCTTGCTGGTGTCTCCCGACGCCTCGATCTCCTTCAGCTTCCAGATGCTTTGCTCGTTTCCCTTCTTGTAGCGGTCAACCAGTTCGGAGACGCCGATAGGTGAGCCTGCTTTCAGGATGCCATCGATGGCGATCAATCCAGCTAGCGCTCTCGCTGTAAATACGCCGCGGCTGAAGCCGAAAATGAAAATTTCATCGCCATCGTTGTTGTTCTCGATGAACCACTCGTACTCGACTCAATTAAAAGTAGTTTTCAAGCGAACTGACAACTTGTTGGACGAGAACGGCGTCGTTTTGCGGCAGGCCCAGGCTGACCATGGACCAATCATGGCCAAGCTGGAACCCAAAGCCAACGGCTTGCAATTTGTCCGGATTTGGACTATATCCAATTTTGACAATGGAACAACCTATGTTAAACAAACGTAAGCCGAACCCACTCGAGGCAGTAGAAGGCCCTCAGCGTCTTGATAAGACACGATTTGCTCCGGCCAACCGAAGGCGGCTCAGCGCCCCAGCTTTACGGACCTTCCTCGCTATCGCGGATCTGTGGGGATTGACGGAAGATCAGCGCCTCCTGGTCCTGGGGTATCCATCCCGGTCTACTTACCATAACTGGTGCAAGCAGGCGCGGGAGCACGGCGCTTTCACCCTTGATGTGGACGTTCTCACGCGCATTTCAGCGGTATTCGGTATCCACCAAGCGCTGGGGATCCTCTTTCCCCAGGAGCGGCTCGGCGTTGACTGGCTGCGGAGTCCACATAACGAGGTCGTCTTCGGTGGACATCCGCCGCTCGACCTCATCACCAATGGCTCTCAAGATGGGTTGCTCTCGGTGCGTCGTTTCCTCGACGGCGCACGTGGCGGCCTCTACATGCAGCCGAACACGATAGACGAGGCCTTCACGCCTTACGATGACAAGGAGATCGTCTTCCGGTGACGGACGTTTTCGCACCCTCGCCGCAGCCCGCCCATCGCCTAATCCCCTCACAATTTCCTCCCATCGGGCTGTTCGATACGGTCGCGACGGCGGCCGATCTTTCAGCGGTGATGGAGCTCGTCGGTTGGACGAACGACCGTCTGGTGGCCGAACGTATCGATCGGCTACCGCCGCGCGAATGGGTATATGGTGCACCCAACTCCAGCATCGTCATGGCAGCCTTTCTCCACGTCGCTCCCGGCGGAATGAGGTTCAACGGGCCGGAGCTTGGCGCCTGGTATGCGGCCGATGATATTCGCACGGCGGCTGCCGAGGTCGGTCATCACCTGCGTCGCGAAGCGGCTGCTCGCAACGTGGCCACGATGAGCCGGACTTACAGGGCATACACCGCCACGCTGCTCGGGGATTATCTCGACATCACAGGGCAGCAACTACGCCCCGACGTGTATGCGAGCGAACGTTATGATGCTTCGCAGAAGCTTGGCGAGGATATTCGCGCGTCAGGTGGCGCGGGGCTGCTTTACGACAGCCTACGGCGTCGCACCGGTATCAACGTCGTAGCGCATAGACCGCGCAACATCGTAGATATCATGCAGACGGACCACTTCGAAATCACAGTCCAAGCAACAGCACGCATGATCGACGTGCGACAACTATCTAAATGAGTAATAAATCCGACCGAGTTGCCGCACTGCCTATGTCGTAAATTTGGCATGATCTGATGACGCAGTTAGTTTCCAATCAAGCCGAAGCGCGCAAGTTTTCGCAAGACGCGAAAATGCGATTCGGCACGCGAGGACCAGAAGCCGTCCGATCCACGCGATTTCCGGTGCGTCGCTTCTGCGTGCCGGCGTCCAAGCGCTTATTACCGACGCCTTGCGCGGGCGGTTTCAAGTGGTGCTGGCGGAGGCGATGGATCGTCTCTCACGAGATCAGGAAGACATCGCTGGCGTGTTCAAGCGCATGGCCTATGCCAACGTAAAGATCGTCACTCTATCCGAGGGTGAGGTTACGCACTGCATGTCGGCCTCAAGGGCAGGATGAACGCCCTCTTCCTCAAGGACCTCGCCGACAAAACGCGCCGAGGCCAGCGCCGGACGCGTTGCGCTTGGCAAATCTGGTGGTGGCAACTCCTATGGCTATGGTGTTGTGAAGCAATTCAATGAAAGCGGCGAGCCGATACGTGGCGTATCGCATGATTAATTCTGAGGAAGCTGAGGTGGTTCGCCGTATCTTTCGCGACTATGTCGTTGGCAAGTCGGCGAAGCGGATCTCTGTTGAGCTAAATAGGGACGGCATCGCGGCGCCCGGCGGCGGCAATTGGGGCTTCAGTACCATCAGTGGCAACACCAAGCGTTGCAACGGGATCTTGAACAACGAGATGTATATCGGCCGAGCTCATGTTTTGAGGCGACCCGGATGTGGCGCAGGACCGAACGAGCGAACTTGGAGAAGAAGCCCTCGATGAGGTTGAGCCACGATCCGTGCTTGGGAAGGTGAACTCGAAGCGCCCGCTTGGTCGGGTAGCGAGCCAGGCTCTGGTTTCTCTCGAGATGTGCGCGGAATGATTGTCGAGGATCAACTTGATCGTGGTGCTCCTCGGATAAACGGCGTCAAGAAGTCTGAGGAGTTTGATGAACTCGCGGCTGCGGTGGCAGTCTCTGACGAGAGCGTGGACCTTGCCGGTGAGCAGATCAATCCCAGCCAACAGGCTGAGCTCGTGCCGTGCCGTTTATATTCGTGGTCGCGCGCAAAGCTGGCGTGGATGCCGGGTTCGGGCGAAATCCGGCGCCGTCGTTGCGATGGCCTGGATTCCCGGCTTTTCGTCGCACGACACGATCGCCATCGGCTTTCCCCGTCTCTTCGACTTGGCAGGGGCTTTTTTCAGAACTGCGACTATCACGATAGACGCACAGGACCTCGGCCATCTTCCGTTCGAACTCAGCATCGCGATTTTCAAGTTAGTAGCGCACCTTGTGCGGCTTGATTTCCTCCTTGCCGAGGATCTTGCACACCGTTCCCTGGACCAAATTGGCCAAGCATGCATGCCCTGCCGCCGCCCCGTGTTCGCGCGCATGGCGCGCCAACAACCGCGTCGTCCACAACTCATGTGGATAGCCGTGGTCCTTCGCCTTGTCACACGCCAACGACACCAACCAGGCTTTGGCCTCAGGCGTGATGGTTGGTTCCCTGCCGGGTCGCGGGCGATCGTCGAGGGCGGCCAGCGGGCCATCGGCCAGCGCTCGCTCGACACAGCGCTGCACGGTCTGATGATGGACTCCAAGTCTTTGGCCCACTGCGCAAAACGAAGGATTCTCGCGATACGCCAGCAGCATCTGCGCCCGCGACACCCGGCTCGCCAGTTCAGTTCTCGACCGCGAAAGCGCCGCCAATGTTGCTATCTCTTCGTCGGTCATCGCCAACTCGACCGCTCGCCGCCATCCAGCCATGATACAGCTCCTCGTTTCGCCGACCGCAAACGAGGAATCCGCCAACTACCCGTCCGTTCCACCCATTCAGCCTGCTCCAGCATCGCAGGTTTCATGGAATCGATCGCCCATCTCGAATTTAAGGTCAACGCGGCAGGGGAATTGAACTGGTCGGCGACATCAGGTCGAGAGACGTACAAACTCACTCAGAAGAAGGTCGGGTCCTCGGCGGCAAACTCGAAGAGGTGATCTGGGTAAGCCCCACAGAGATCCCGCGCGACCAGCCGATTTTCCGGCTACAAACCCTTGTTCCCTCAGAAGTCAGTCCTATTTCAGCTGCGCCCGCGTTGGCACTCGCGGGCAATGATTGCTAGCAATCGTCAAATCATCAGCTAGTGTAAATGCTTAGGAGATCTGCATGGAATTCCGTCCGCTTCACGACCGCGTCGTGGTCAAGCGCATCGACGCAGAAGAAAAGACCGCTGGCGGCATTATCATTCCCGACACTGCCAAGGAAAAGCCGTCCCAGGGCGAAGTCATCGCCGTCGGGCCCGGTGGCCGTGACGAGGCCGGCAAGCTGATCCCGATCGACCTGAAGGTCGGCGACCGCGTGCTGTTCGGCAAGTGGTCCGGCACCGAGGTCAAGATCGACGGCCAGGAGCTGTTGATCATGAAGGAGAGCGACATCCTGGGCGTTCTCACGGACGCGTCCGCCAAAAAGAAGGCCGCTTAAACCATCGCTCGCACCGCTCATCCTGAGGAGCGCCTGCTGGGCGTCGCCATGGGTGAGACCAAGTAAAATATTCAGGAAAACCCACATGTCAGCCAAAGAAGTCAAGTTCGGCGTAGACGCGCGCGACCGCATACTGCGCGGCGTCGAAATTCTCAACAACGCGGTCAAGGTGACGCTCGGTCCGAAGGGCCGCAACGTCGTGCTCGACAAGTCGTTCGGCGCTCCCCGCATCACCAAGGACGGCGTCACCGTCGCCAAGGAGATCGAGCTCGAGGACAAGTTCGAGAACATGGGCGCGCAGATGGTGCGCGAAGTCGCCTCCAAGTCCGCTGATGCGGCCGGCGACGGCACCACCACCGCAACCGTGCTCGCGGCTGCGATCGTCCGTGAAGGCGCCAAGTCGGTCGCCGCCGGCATGAACCCGATGGATCTGAAGCGCGGTATCGACATGGCTGTGGAAGCCGTGGTCGCCGACCTCGTCAAGAACTCCAAGAAGGTCACCTCGAACGAGGAAATCGCCCAGGTCGGCACGATTTCGGCCAATGGCGATGCGGAGATCGGCACGTTCATCTCCGACGCCATGAAGAAGGTCGGCAACGAGGGTGTCATCACCGTCGAGGAAGCCAAGTCACTCGAGACCGAGCTCGACGTCGTCGAGGGCATGCAGTTCGACCGCGGCTACATCTCGCCCTACTTCGTCACCAACGCCGACAAGATGCGCGTTGAGATGGACGACGCCTACATCCTCATCAACGAGAAGAAGCTCTCCTCGCTGAACGAGCTGCTGCCGCTGCTCGAGGCCGTGGTGCAGACCGGCAAGCCGCTTGTGATTATCGCCGAAGACGTCGAAGGCGAAGCGCTGGCCACCCTCGTCGTCAACCGTCTCCGCGGCGGCCTGAAGGTCGCGGCCGTCAAGGCGCCGGGCTTCGGCGACCGCCGCAAGGCCATGCTGCAGGACATCGCGATCCTGACCGGCGGCCAGGCGATCTCGGAAGATCTCGGCATCAAGCTCGAGAACGTCACGCTCAACATGCTCGGTCGCGCCAAGAAGGTGATGATCGACAAGGAGAACACCACGATCGTCAACGGCGCCGGCAAGAAGGCCGACATCGAGGCGCGCGTGTCGCAGATCAAGGCGCAGATCGAGGAGACCACCTCGGACTACGATCGTGAGAAGCTTCAGGAGCGTCTCGCCAAGCTCGCGGGCGGCGTCGCCGTGATCCGCGTCGGCGGCGCGACCGAGGTCGAGGTGAAGGAGCGCAAGGACCGCGTAGATGACGCGATGCATGCGACCCGTGCGGCTGTCGAGGAAGGCATCGTCCCGGGCGGCGGCGTCGCCCTGCTCCGTGCCTCCGAGCAGCTCAAGGGCCTGCGCACCAAGAACGACGACCAGAAGACCGGCGTCGAGATCGTGCGCAAGGCGCTCTCCGCGCCGGCCCGCCAGATCGCGATCAACGCGGGCGAGGACGGCTCGGTGATCGTCGGCAAGATCCTCGAGAAGGATCAATACGCCTACGGCTTCGACTCGCAGACCGGCGAATATGGCAACCTGGTCTCCAAGGGCATCATCGATCCGACCAAGGTGGTCCGTACCGCGATCCAGAACGCAGCCTCGGTTGCGGCTCTCTTGATCACCACGGAAGCCATGGTCGCCGAGCTGCCCAAGAAGGGCGGCGCCGGCCCGGCGATGCCTCCGGGCGGCGGCATGGGCGGCATGGACTTCTGATCCAACTTTGTCTGAAGTGAGATCCCCGGCAGAAAAAAGCCGGGGTCTTTTTTTGCTTGCCCTTTTTCAAGTTCGTTATTCTAATCTCGTGCAATGCGCTCTGCGGAAATGACGATCAGCAGTTGCTCAAGCCATGTAGACGTTCTGCTTGAGATTTTGCGAGTCTGCTGGGTAGGCATGTCACCGGGAGGACGAGCGGGTGGTCGCCGTTTAGCACAGTCTTTCCCTGCTGCCTCAACATCGGCGGCTGGTCAAAGCGAAAACCTGAGAACGGGCGGTCGCGGTAGCCCAACCATTGGCGCTACTGACTTAAATAGCATCGGTTCCCGCGCTTATCCATCGCTGTAAACGGATGCGCGGCTAGTACCTCGGCACAGTGATTATGACTCTTTGGGCGTGATGGGATAGGCGTGGCTCATTTTGGCGCGGGCTTTTTCGGTTGTGAACATCCATTTGATGCGTGCACCGGCGCCGTTGCGTTGCTGCTCCCAAGCGGCAATTTAGCTGATGAGGCGGCCGGAATCATCGATACGGCGGTCCAGGCATTGGCCGCGCAGGACGCCGATCTCGATATCTACCATGTTGAGCCAGCTGGCGTGTTTGGGGGTGTAGTGGAACTCGAGGCGGCGCAGAATGCGTTTGGCCTCGGCGGGCGGGAATGCCTCATAGAGGGCGCCGGCCGAGTGGGTCGACAGGTTGTCCTGCACGACGCGGATGCACGCGGCATCGGGATAATGGACATCGACGAGTTCGCGCATGCGTTGGGCGTAGTCTTCGGCCGCTCGGTGACCTTGACCTTGCGCCAGGGCCTGTTCACATCGAGGCAGACGAAGAGATTGACGGTGCCATTGCGGCGATGTCCCCGATCGTGCACGCGTTTCGCTAAACGCCCCTTGACATTCGATCCAGCTCGTCCGCAACTAGCTTCTCCGCATTAAAGTTCTCGTTGGACTGACAAAATACGTCCTCGGCGGTGTGAGCCATGGCCTCTAGCGGACTTTGGCGATACCCATGTTTCTGCAATCCATCGGCGTACGTCGCGAGAAACCTTTCAGGACCAAGCAATCGCCACTGCACAACATGGACTAATTCATGAAAGTGGAGCCGCTCACTCGACGCAGAGCGACGCTTTACGAAGAATGTGTCCAGGTACGTAATACCGTCGTAATCGCCGTTTTCGAATTCGGCGAACTGGCTGAGTCCTAAAGATGATAGTGGCGGCATCGGAACCCGTTCGACGACGGCGACCTTGGTCGACGATAAGAGATTTCCGCTGAAGTATTGCGACAGTCTCGGGAATCCAAGCGAACTTACGACCCTTACTTCGTTCGAATGTGCTTGTAGTGTTTGATGAATCCAACCGATTACGTGAGGGTATAGTGCTTGGAACTGTTCCGGCGTCATGCGCGCTTTCCCCGAATTTGGAGTTTGGGAGAGTCGATCAAACCTAGCATAGAGCTATGCGCGCCGCCCCCTGGAGCTTCGCCTTTATTTTAAAAATGCATTCCCCTACTGCGTATTCTTAATATGGGTCTCATTCATTGGGTCTCATTAATAGAGGAGCGGACATTTTTGTCTGCGCCAGAGCGGACCTATCGTACCATTCTGGACCGGACATTTTTGTCCAGTCTGGACCGGACATCGGAAGTCACCGTGAGATTCAGTTCATAGATGTTCGTTTTGCCGAGGCCTCGTCTCTGGATCGTGAGCAGCCCATTTGCTTCTAGGGCCTTGAGGTTTCGACGGACACTTCGCTCCTCAAGCCTATCGGCAAGACGGCGTTGTCCGGGAAAGCAGTAGTCGTTCTGCCAAGCGTATGAAAGCAGCATGGCGGATGTCATCTTGTCGCCGGGGCTGAGCTTCTTAGATTTGAGAAGGAAGTTCGGTACCTGCGTGAAGCCCATCATCGACGCCAAATCCGCGCCATTCAGGATGATGTTGCGCTATTTGAGTATGTCGCCGATCGGGCGCGGATCCATGCCTGAAATTATACGCTATGTGCGGGCTGCGTGGCTGTTTATCCCCTACTCTCCCGTTCCGGTTCGGATGTCGCGAATGAAGTCTGCGCTCGGCGCGCCCAACAACGGCGTGAGCATTTTCTGAAGCCCCGCGATCAGGTGATTTGTCTCTCGAGCACGTTCGGTCAACTCCCCTATCTGCTTATCCTTGACCACGACCTGTCCACGCAAAAACTCAAGTTCACCTTCAAGGCGTGCGACGTAGCGCGACTCGTCGGGGCTAGTCGCGACCTGTCGCGACTGGTCGTCGGTGGTTGCGCGACTAGCCTTCGGAGGATCAACTTCTAGTTCTGTGGCGACTGTTGTCGCGACCTGTCGCGGCTCGTCGAGACCAGTCGTGACCGGTCGCACCTCTTCAATGTATGCAATGTGCTTCGCGACGGAGGTCGCGGTGATGACATACTTCTCGCCGATGGCCAGGACGAGCACTGGCGGTGACGTGATTCAGGCCGCAGTTGATGATTGGTCACTACCAGCGGATAGTAAGCGTAGCGCCGCGGCCGTTCAGATTGTTTGTGCGCGGTCTTGGGAGCACCGTTAGAAGAGTCATCTTCTGCAAGGGTGCTCACAATGGACGACCATTCGGACGACATAAGACGACCGTCGCCGCGTATCGAAGTGTATACTGGTGCAGGTCGAAAGCGCTGGCCGGACGATTTGAAGGCACAGATTGCCGCGGAAAGCGTCGAGCCGGGCGCGATTGTCGCAGATGTCGCCCGCCGCCATGGCTGCCGGCCCCAGCAGGTGCATGACTGGCGGCGCCGAGCGCGTTTGGGCCAGTTGGTGCTGCCGGCTTCGGCGGATACCTTATCGTTTGTGCCTTTGGTGTCGGAATCGTCGCTACCCGCGGCTGCGGAGCCCTCCGTATCGGCGGAAGCAGCTGTTGTTACGGTCGAGTTCCAGGGTGCACGGGTAGAGGTACGCGGGACGCCTGGCCTTGCGGTGCTAAGTGACGTGTTCATGGCTCTGCGACGGACGCGTTCATGCTGACGCCAGCCGCGGGCCTCACGATTTACGTTGCGACCCAACCTGTGGACTTCAGAAATTATGTGGAGCCCACGATTATGCTGAGTGCGCGGCGGGAAGTTGCTGCCCGCCGCGGTTTTCTCGTATGTCTCACTCCGCATAATTCCGCTTGCGTCCGGCCGCGCTCAGCATGGCCAGGAGCTTGTCGGGCGCCCGGAAGCGGCCGGGCGACAGCATCGGCGGCGTCATGGCGGCGAGCGCTTCGAGCTTCTCCGTCGGATCGGCGCGAAGGTAGACCTCAGTGCTTTGCAGGCTGGCGTGTCCGAGCCATAGCGAGACTTTCCGGACGTCCCGGGTCGCCTGAAGCGTATGCATGGCGCAGGTATGGCGCAGCACGTGCGGACTGACGCCTTTGCCGGCGATCGACGGTGCTCTGCGAGCGGCGGTGGCGACATGCTTGCTCAGGATGTATTCAAAGCCTGAGCGGGTCATCGCCTGTGCACGGGCGTTGCAGAACAACTCAGGAGCGCCGCTGACTGGGCGCGCTTTAAGCCAAGCCTTCACAGCTGCGGCCGTCTCCTTCCAGAGCGGCAAGACACGTTCACGTCGGCCCTTGCCCATGATGTGCACGCTGGACATGGTCTGGCGGTCGATCTGATCGAGCCGGAGACCGACCAGCTCCGACACGCGCATGCCTGCGGCGAAGGCCAGATGCAGCATGGCTCGATCACGGATGCCGGACGGGGTGCTCGCGTCTGGCGCGTCTAACAGAGCCTGCAGCTCGTCACGGGTGAGATAGCCGACGAGCGCCTGATCGGTCTTCTTCATCGGGATCGCATGGATCCGACGTGATTGGTCGAGGCTGGATGGCACCCTGTATTCCAGATAACGGAAGAACGAGTTTATCGCAGCGAGCCGAGCATTGCGGGTTCGCGCCGAGTTGCCGCGCTGCTTCTCTAGATGCTCCAGGAATGCCAAGATCAGCGGCGCGTCGAGCCGTTCGATCTCGATCTTCGATGGCTTGAGCTTGAGCCGGCCGGCGGCAAATTGAAGCAGTAGCTGGAAGCTCTGCGCGTAAGCCTCGCAGGTATGTTGGCTCGCCCGGCGTTCTTTGGGCAGGTGCTCGCGCAGGAAGCTGCTCAGATAGGGGGCGAGCGCGGTCATGCGGCACCTCCAATCAGCAATGCCTCGCCGGCCTCGGCGATCTGGCCCATCAGGACCGGTGTCGCCTGCAAGTACCAATAGGTGTCGGTCACGTGGGCGTGGCCGAGGTAGGTGCTGAGCGCCACGATATGGCGGGCGACCGCAGCACGATCGTGGCGGCACTGCTCTAGCGAGCGGACCGCGAAGGTGTGGCGCAGATCGTGGATGCGCGGATCTCGCCCCGAGTACGCGCCCCTGAGATTGGTTCTATCGAGGAGCTGCAGGAAGATGCGTCGCACGGTGTTGTAGGGCAGCGACTGCCCAGCAACCGATACGAAGAGAGGGCGATCTGTGGTGGTCAGCGACCGCCGGGCGACCAGATATCTGTCGAGCGCCAGCCGAGCTGTTGCGTGAAGCGGCAACAGCCGGCTCTTCTGGAACTTGGTCTGCCGGACGACGAGCCCATCGACAGTCACATCGTCGATCTGCAGCGCCAATGCTTCTGCGATCCGCATGCCGGTAGCGGTGAGCAGGCCGAAGAGCGTTGCGTACATGGTCGGTCTGATCGAGCCCGCCGGCCGGAGTGCCGCCGCAGCGCGAAGCAATCGTGCGATCTCGTCCGCACTATAGATATACGGCGGTCGCCGCTTGACGACGGCGTGGCCGAGTGCATCCGCCGCCGGAACCTGATGGCGCGGATTCTCGGCGTGCATCGCCAGCGCGAACCGCCGCACGGTAAGCAACCGGTTGCGGCGCTGCTCCGGTGACGGCGCACGTGCGGCCCATGCCAGGACCCGGGCATTTCTGATGTGCCGGTCGCCGTGCTCTTCGGCGAAGCCGACGTAGCCCCTCAGCAGGATTTGCTGGACGCGGAACTCGAACCCCAGCGACTGCTGCTGGTCCACATATTTGGCAAGATGTTGACTCAGCATCACGCATCTCCCGGCCAGGGCTGCGCGATCTGCAGCAGCATCGTCACGTCGACTTTGGCATAGTGCGCGGTCATGTCCGGCGAACGGTGGCGCAGCACGGCACCAACCGTGTCGAGCGTCGCGCCGCCTCGCAGCATGGCCGTCGCGGCCGAGTGTCGAAGCAGGTTGGCCCCATTCGACGGAGTGGTGATGCCGGCCTTTCGTATTGCACAACGCACAACGTCAGAGACTGCACTCGACCTTGTCAGTGGCCGGATTGGTGCATTCGACATGAAGAAGATTCGACCATCGACGACGTGCGGCCGGGCTTGATCCAGATAAGCAAGCACGGCATCACCGGCGTCTTGCGGCAATGGTAATCTTGTTTCCCGGCGCCCCTTGCCGCGAACCGACAGCGTCGCTTGTTGCCAATCAATATCGGTGAGACGAAGAGAAAGAATGTCGCCGGCCCGCAAACCCAGTCGCGCCAACAGCAGCAGGATCGCCCGATCACGCATGCCAGTCGCCGTGGTCTGATCGCACGTTGCAATCAACACCTCGACATCTGACGAGCCGATGTATCGCGGCAGCGACGACAAGCGCCACTGCGGAATGATTGGCACGGCCTGATCGAGTCCCGCTCGGCACAACCCCCGCGCGCTGAGGAACCGCAAAAATCCTCTCAGCGCCATTGTCATCGTCTTCACATAGGCGAGCGAGACCCGTTTCGTCTCTGCAATGATCACGTTGCGAATGAGCTGGGCATTCCAACTTCGCGGCCTGATGCCAAGCGCCGGGAGCAGCCGCATGACCATGCGACCGTGTCGATCTATTGTCAGCTCTGTGACGCCGCGATGCTGTCGCAGCCAGTCCTGGAACTCGACCACACGCCGGTCGAGCGTCGGTGATGCGAGCTTCGGCTTGCGCTGGACGATCCCGCACTCGCCGAGAAACTCGACGAACCGGCGCACCCGCCTCACGTACTTCTCGGACACGCCCTTCTCGCGACGGATGCCGGGGCATCGACAGCGATGCCGAGCGAACCGATCGGTGACACCATCATCGATGTCGGCGACTGCGATCTTGGCCAGCGTCAGCCATTGCGCGAGGTGACGGGCTGCGGCGTCATAGCCGCTCACCGTCAAGCTCGCATGCCCCAACCCCGTCAGGTGTCGTGCGAACTCCGTCACCAGCGGGGCGAGATCGCCCGCGTCCATGCAGCGCTGCCCGTGGCGGTGACTCTCACTCGACTCGGCCATTCGTTGTCTCCCTTTCGTTGCCATCGAGGCAGGAAGGGAGGTCTCAGATTATGCGGAGTGAGGAAGAGGGCACCAGGAACTAAACTGTTGATAACGAAGCGGGTCTCGGATCGAACGGCCGCGCACTCAGCATAATCGTGGGCTCCACATAATAGAGAGCGTTT
>NZ_VSTH01000040.1 GCF_008123965.1 Bradyrhizobium hipponense
TCGTTCATACTCGGCACACAGCAACGAAGCCCCGGATCGCTCCGGGGCTTCGCGTCTATAATCGATCTAACCGTTGGCTCAGTACCGGTAGTGATCGCTCTTGTACGGACCTTCCGGCTTGACGCCGATATAGTCGGCCTGGTCCTTGCGCAGTTCGGTCAGCTTGACGCCGATCTTGGCGAGATGCAGGCGCGCGACCTTCTCGTCGAGCGACTTCGGCAGCACATAGACTTCCTTCTTGTACTTGCCGTCCTTGTTGTTGGCGAAAAGCTCGATCTGTGCCAGCGTCTGGTTGGTGAAGGACGCCGACATCACGAAGGACGGATGGCCCATCGCATTGCCGAGGTTCACGAGGCGGCCTTCCGACAGCATGATGATGCGGTGCTTGTCGGGGAATTCGATCTCGTCGACCTGCGGCTTGATGTTGGTCCACTTCAGGTTGCGCAGACCCGCGATCTGGATCTCGTTGTCGAAGTGACCAATATTGCAGACGATGGCGCGATCCTTCATCGCGCGCATGTGCTCGATGGTGATGATGTCCTTGTTGCCGGTGGCGGTGACGAAGATGTCGGCGCGCGGCGCGGCGTCTTCCATGGTCACGACTTCGTAGCCTTCCATCGCCGCCTGCAGCGCGCAGATCGGATCGATTTCGGAGACCATGACGCGGCAGCCGGCCTGACGCAGCGAGGCGGCCGAACCCTTGCCGACGTCGCCGAAGCCCGCGACCATCGCGATCTTGCCGGACATCATCACGTCGGTGCCGCGGCGGATGCCGTCGACCAGTGATTCACGGCAGCCATAGAGGTTGTCGAACTTCGACTTGGTGACGCTGTCGTTGACGTTGATGGCCGGCCACAGCAGCGTGCCGGCCTTCTGCATGTCATAGAGACGATGCACGCCCGTGGTGGTCTCTTCGGAAACGCCCTTGATGCTCTTGGCGATCTCGGCGAAGTAGCCCTTCGGCTTTTCCTTGAGCTGCTTCTTCAGAAGCGCGAAGAAGACTTCCTCTTCTTCCGAACCCGGCTTGTCCAGGAACTTGGTGTCGCCGTTCTCGGCGCGCAGACCGAGATGGACATACATGGTGGCGTCGCCGCCGTCATCGAGGATCATGTTCGGGTGACCGCCGCCGTGCCAGTCGAACAGCTTTGCGGTGTAGTCCCAATATTCGGTAAGGCTCTCACCCTTGACGGCGAACACCGGAATGCCGGCGGCCGCGATTGCCGCCGCAGCGTGGTCCTGCGTCGAATAGATGTTGCAGGAGACCCAGCGAATGTCGGCGCCGAGGGCCGCCAGCGTCTCGATCAGCACACCGGTCTGGATCGTCATGTGCAGCGAACCGGCGATACGCGCGCCCTTCAAAGGTTGTTTGGGGCCGTATTCCTCGCGGGTTGCCATCAGGCCCGGCATCTCGGTCTCGGCGAGCGAGAGCTCCTTGCGGCCGAAATCGGCGAGCGAAATGTCCTTGACGATGTAATCGGTGAAGCCGGGCTTCGCGTTCATGTCTGTTTCCTAGTCAGTGAGTTCTGCGTGTTAGTGAGCCCGTCATCGGGCCGCGCTTCGCGCGGACCCGTCGACGGCGACCTCTCCCTGCAAGCGGGGCGAGGTTAAGAGCATCAGAGCGCGCGCTTGAGTTGCTCGACCAGGTCGGTCTTCTCCCAGGAGAAGCCGCCTTCGTTGTCCGGCGTGCGGCCGAAATGACCATAGGCCGAGGTGCGCGCGTAGATCGGGCGGTTGAGATCGAGATGGCTGCGGATGCCGCGCGGGGTGAGGTCCATCGCCTTGGCAGCGGCCTCCTCGAGCTGATCCTCCGACACCTTGCCGGTGCCGTGGGTGTCGATATAGATCGACAGCGGCCGCGCCACGCCGATGGCGTAGGCAAGCTGCAGCGTGCAGCGGTCAGCAAGACCGGCCGCGACGATGTTCTTGGCGACATAGCGCGCCGCATAGGCTGCCGAACGATCGACCTTGGTCGGATCCTTGCCGGAGAACGCGCCGCCGCCATGCGGGGCCGCGCCACCATAGGTGTCGACGATGATCTTGCGACCGGTCAGGCCGGAGTCACCGTCGGGACCCCCGATGAAGAACTTGCCGGTCGGATTGATGTGCCAGATGGTCTTCGACGTGATCCAGTCCTGCGGCAGCGCCTCGCGCACATAGGGCTCGACGATGTCGCGGATCTGCTTGGACGAGATGTCCTCGACCAGATGCTGGTGCGACACCACGATCTCGCGCACGCCGACCGGCTTGCCGTTCTCGTACTGCACGGTGACCTGGCTCTTGGAGTCGGGTCCCAGCACCTTTTCGCGGCCGGAGTGGCGCGCTTCGGAGATCAGGCGCAGGATCTTGTGGGCGTAGAAGATCGGCGCCGGCATCAGGTCGGGCGTCTCGTTGGTGGCGTAGCCGAACATGATGCCCTGGTCGCCCGCGCCTTCTTCCTTGACCTCACCCGGCTGCAGCGCATCGACGCCCTGGGCGATGTCGGCCGACTGCGGATGCAGCAGGATCTCGATATCGCAGGTCTTCCAGTGGAAGCCTTCCTGCTCGTAACCGATGTCCTTGATCGCGCCGCGGACGACACCCTCGATCTGCTCGTTGGTCACGGACTTCGGACCGCGGGTCTCGCCGGCGATCACCACCTTGTTGGTGGTCGCGAGCGTCTCGCAGGCGGCGCGGATAGCCCACGGATCGATGCCGGCTTTCGGCCCTTCGCGGTAGAACAGATCGACGATTTCATCGGAGATCCGGTCGCAGACCTTGTCGGGATGCCCTTCGGACACGGACTCGCTGGTGAAGAGATAGGACGCACGCATCAGTAACCCCCTGTCCCGCCGCTAGCCGGCGGTCGTTTGCGATGTTTACTTTCGGATGATGTCAGTCACGCCGTCGCGAGATGACGTAGGATTCGTCGAGAAACCAGAGCCCGTTGTACTTTCGCAGCACGTCCCTGGCGGCGTCCAGAGTGCGGCCGTTTTGAGTCATTTCTGTCAATCGGTCGTCCTCGATCTGAGCGACATACACCGCCGCATTCCACGCTGCAAAGGCCGTCGAGGTTCCGATGGTACCCGTCACCTCGTTGGGCAGAGCTTCCATATCATACCTGAAGATCGAACGGTTGTCCGCATAAGCATTAAAATTTAGGTCGCGGCCCAACGATCCAAGCTCGTACTTCACCGCGCGCAATAGCTCATGGCGGCTCACCGAGAAAGGATTTTCTCCAGGCCAGATCGCCTGGATCATTTCCATGCCCGGATCCTGGCCGTGGGAGTGGATTCCGATCAACCGCCCGCCGGGCCGAAGCGCCCGTGCCAGCGGCGCAATGATCCGCTTTGCCCGAAAATTGACCGAGGACAGGGCACGGTAGGGCTGGGACGCGATAATGAGGTCGAAATTGGCTTCGGTCTGGCCCGGCCGTGGAATGGTCGAATCCAGCAGGAACCTGTGATCCTCGCGATAGAGCACGAGGACGACGGGCCGCTCGTACAACGGCATGGCCGTGCGCGGGCTGATCGCGGCGCGCCAGTTCTGCTCCAGGAACGGCCTCAGCTCGACGATCTGCTGCTCGAACTCGCCCGATGATGCACCCCGGAGCGGGACTTCGTGCCAGACGGTGGCAGCAGCTGCCGCAGGCGATGCCGGCGTCAGCCAGGGCGCCTCCGAATAGAACATGTTGGTAAAGACGAACACCGACGCCGGATGCTCGAAAATGCGATCTGGCACCTTCTCCAGCGTCAGGCGCAGGTCTTCGAGACTGAGTTCCTTGCCGGCGACGTAGAACGGCATGTGTGGAAAGCGCTGGTGCGTTGCGCGCAGTACCCGCGCCAGCACCGTGCCGTCACCGACACCCGCGTCGAACATGCGCAGCGCCGGTGGCCGCGGATGGATGGTGGCAAGCTCGAGCGCCACGCGATCGGCGACCACCCGCTTCTCGCTGCAGGTGTGGACGAACAGCAGGTACTTCTGCCGGTTCTCGAAGAAGCGGAAATTGCCGCGCGGATCGCGCTTTTCCGGGGGCACCTGAAGTCCCCGCGGCGGCGGCAGGCTGCCGGTCATCGACGCCGCCATATACGCCTGGATCCGGTCCAGCGTGTCGATGGTGATGCGCTTGCCCTCGCGCAGCCGTTGCACCAGCTTCCCATCGTTCACCGCACGCCGGCCAAACGTCGATTCCGCCATGTCCGCCTTGCGGCAGAACTCGGTGATCTGGCTGAGGATTTCATCGTTTTTCATCAGTGGGAATGCGGTGGGCAGACCTGTTGGGACCCGCCCCTTTAGCAAAGTCTGCCCACTAAGGAAATACTTCAGGAGCTGCTCCACTCCCTCGTCGATAGGCCCACCAGGCTCTCTGGGGACACCCCCATCGTGCGTTTGGCCATGCCTACACTTACCGGTATACATTGCGAACGGGGATGTTCTGGGCAGGGTATGTTCAGATTGTTTTGGCTCGTCGCTTGTCTTCTGGCGGCATTATCGGGCGGCGCACGCGACTAGAATCCCGACGAATTATTCGCATCAGTCTATGAGAGGATCGGCGTCCTGCCCGTCGCAGCCGCGCGCGACCCATTTGTCTGGCTGCGACTGGAAGAGCTGAAGCGCGAGCCGTGCGACCAGAAAAGCATCAACGATCTCGCGCTCATGCTGGACAAGCTCGGCTACCGGCGACAGGCCGCTGACGGGCTCTACAAGTTCGTCATGAATTCTGGCGCGCCGATCACCGCGCTGCACCGCTCGATCGACATCTATCTCAAGCTCACGGACTATCCCAGAGCCGTGGAGGTCGCCGACGAGTTCATGCGGCGCGCACCGACCAATCACGACGCGCATTATTTGCGTGGTGTCGCGCTTGAAGGCCTGAAAGACTATCACCGTGCGCTGGCCGATTATTCCGATGCCATCGAGCTCTGCGCATGGCAGGCGCCTATGCCGCCCTCAAACAATTCTGCGAGGCCACAGCGCCGATCAATCTGTGGGTTGCGCTCGATCCGGCCACCCGCGACACCAGCCAGACGCGGAAGATCATCGCTGACTACGAAAGCCAGGGCCATTGTGTCGAATCGACAGGATTCCGCAAAGAAAGCTTCCCCCTACGCGGGCAGAAGAAGGTGATCACGGTGAAAGCTGCGATCAACGGCGTCTCCGGACTGTTCATCCTCGATACCGGCGCGAGCTATGTGTCCGTGAAGGCCGCTTTTGCCAGCCGCGCCAAAATCTCCGAAGCCGGCACGAGTGAGATCACGCTCATGACGGCCAACGGCCAGAGCAAGGCGAAGCTATCCAGGGCCGACAAAGTTGCTCTCGGCAAGCTGGAAGCAACCAACGTGCCCGTAGCGATCCGGCATGAGCTTCCTGTCACGGTTCGAAGTTCAAATGGCCGGCGGCTTCATCGAGGTCCGCACCCGCCGACCGGGGAAGTAAGCCTGCCCCCGCAACCGCAGGATCTGAACCGACGATCCCCTGGGACCGACAAAAGGGTCACGTCCTCCTTCTGTTGTATCGTCAGCATCCTAGGCCCCATGCGCCGCCTGCTCGTCGCGCTCTGCCTGCTCGCCCCAGCCCTGTGGTCTGCGCCCGCACTCGCGCAGGCGCGCAGCCAGTTCGGGCCGCTCTGCACCACCGACACCACGCCGGCGGACCTGATGATCGATGCCTGCACCAAGATCATCGCGCTGAAGGTCTTCAAGGGCGAGCAGCTCGCGACTGTCTATTTCTGGCGGGCAGTCGGCTGGAACAAGAAGGGCGACTACGCAAAAACCGTCACTGACGCCACCGAGGCGATCCGGCTGCAGCCGAGCCAGGCGGCCTACAATCTACGCGGCTCGGCCTATTACGACAGAGGAGAGTACGACATCGCGATCGCCGATTTCGACGATGCGCTGAAGCTCGGCCCGCCCAGCGGCACCATCTTCCACAACCGCGGCAATGCCTGGCGCGGCAAGGGCGATTACGCCAAGGCGATCGCCGATTACGATATGTCGATCAAGGCCGACCCGAAATCGGCGTTCTCGTTCCAGAACCGCGGCATAGCGAAGGCAGCGCTCGGCGATCTCGACGGCGCGCTCGCCGACATCAATCAGGCGATTCGGCTCGATCCGACGCTGCCGCAGCCGCTGATCAACCGCACCGCGATCTGGCGCGCCAAGGGCGATCTCGATCGCGCCATTGCCGATGGCTCCGAGGCGATCCGGCTCGCCAGGGAGAAGCCGCCCGCCAACATCATGACGCCGCCGAACAGCGTGCTGATCGCGGGCTACACCCATCGCGCGCTAGCCTATGAGGCCAAGGGCGATTACGCCCGCGCGAGGGACGACTACAAGGCGACGCTGGCGATCGCGGCCTCCGATGCCGGCAGCAAAGCCAATCAGGCGACCGCAAAAGTGCGGCTGTCGCTGGTGACGGATGCAGTCGCGCCAATCCCACGCGATGCGCCGACCCCGACCGTGGCCCCGTCGCAGCAGCAGACCGGCGCAGCGTCAGTCCCCTCGCCTGCTCCGGCCGTTCGCGGCACGCGGATGGCGCTGATCATCGGCAACGGCGCTTATGCGCATGTCAAGGCACTGCCCAATCCGGCCAATGACGCACGCGCCGTCGCCAAGAGCCTGCGCGACATCGGCTTCACCGTGTCGGAAGGCGTCGACCTCGACCGCACAGCGATGCAGAAGATGACGCGCGGGTTTTTGCGTGACGCGGCAAGGGCTCAGGTTGCCGTGGTCTACTATGCCGGCCATGGCGTGCAGGTCGACGGCCGCAACTATCTCATTCCTGTCGACGTCGAGCTCAAGCCGGGCGCAAGCATGACTGATGCGATGATCGACATGGACACGATCATGGCCGGCCTTGACGACCAGGTCCGCACCAACGTCCTGATCTTCGATGCCTGCCGCAACAATCCGATGGCGCAGCAGGTCGCGTCTGCCGGCGCCAGTCGCGGCATCGAGGGCGCATCGGGACTCGCCGCGCCGACGGGCTTGGGCGCAGGTGCAACGCTGGGCGCCGGCACGCTGATCGCATTCGCGACCGCGCCCGGCCAGGTCGCGCTCGACGGCGAAGGCGCCAACTCACCGTTCTCGGCCGCCCTCTCCCGCCACCTCGGCACGCCGGGACTGGAAGTGCAGCAGATGCTGACGCGGGTGCGGGCGGAGGTGGTTTCGTCGACCAAGGGCAAGCAGGTGCCGTGGTCGAACTCGTCGCTGCTGGGTGAGGTCTATCTGGCGGAGAAGTGAGCGAGGTGTGCCGCGCGTCGCTAAGGGAAGAGCGCGCCTCAATCATTCGGTGTCATCCCGGATCGGCGCGCGCTTTGGCGCGCTTGTCCGGGACGACATTGAGGACGCGGTAAGGCGCAGCCGTCACTCACATGAAGGAAGACGTGAGGCTAGACGATCGATTCCATGAACTTGGCAG
>NZ_VSTH01000041.1 GCF_008123965.1 Bradyrhizobium hipponense
AACGCAACTGTAATGCTAGTGTTGTTGATGAGCTCTGCGAGCGAGTGATTTCGTGTGTCCGCGCTTATTTGGCGGCCACCTCGTACTGCTGCGTGGCGAGGCCAATCGATGCGATTTTCTCTTCGAAGCGCTGTGCGCTCGGCTCGTGCGGAATCAAAGGCCGATCAAGACTCCGGGCCTCGCGCGTACAAGCCAAGCGCCAGCAGTGAAAACGCACTCAACACGACGCCGAGCGCCAACATTGCTTCATGGGACACCGTTGCAGCAAGCCAAACACCGATTGCGGCGTTCATCATCTGCCAGAAACCTAGCAGAGCCGAGGCGGCGCCGGCTTTCTCTCCGAATGGAGAGAGCGCCCGCGCGGTAGCCAGTGGACTGACAACGCCCATGCCGAGGAGAAATACGCTCATTGCGCCTAGAAACGGCAGGAAAGTGGGGTTGGTCATCGAGATGAGCAGGATCGCTACGCTGCTGGCGGCCGTCGCCCATAGTCCTGCCCTGATCGGTCCATCGAGCCCGTAGCGTGGTGCCAATTTTGTCGCCAGCATACCGGCGGCGAATACGATAAAGACGGTGCCGGCGAAGAAAAGGCCGAGCTGGATCGGCGTGAAGTGCAGCGCTTCAATGAATAAGCGCGGTGCAGCCGAAAACATAGAGAACAGGCCGCCTATGATCAGGCTAGCGGTTGCAGCCGGGATCGCGAAACGACGATCGCCAATCAGGCCGGTATAGGTCCTGGCGATGGCGACCGGATTAAGCGGTGTGCGGGTCGAATGGTGGGATTCGCCGAGGACGATGCTGTAGGCGATGGCGCCAACAGCGGCAAAGGCGGCGACAAGAGCGAATTCGGAGCGCCAGCCGAAGCTATGGTCGAGTGCGCCGCCAAGCAACGGCGAGAACCCGGGGGCGGCGGACATCACGATCATAATAAGCGCCATGGCGCGCGCCAATGCCGGCCCACTGAACATGTCGCGGGCGATGGCGCGAGACAACACTGACGTCGCGCAAGCGCCCGCAGCCTGCACGACGCGGCCGATCAAAAGATTGGGCAGGTCTGTAGCCAAACCGCACCAGACGCTGCCCCCGAAGAACACTGCAAATCCAATCAGGACCGGCCAGCGTCTTCCGTAACGATCCGAAAGCGGTCCGACCAAGAGCTGGCCTATTCCGAACACCGCGAGAAAGACGGTAATGGCGGACGTGACCGCCGCGCTGGTGACATTCAATGAGATCGCAATTTGGGGCAGCGACGGCAGCAGGACGTTGGTCGCGAGCGTTCCCATGGCAGCCAGGACGGAAAGGACCGCGATCGGCAAGGCGGTGGAGCCGGGAACGTGCAGCGGCTCGGCCTTGATCGTTTGGTCAGTCATGTGAACTTTCGCGCTGAGGCATAGGCAGGTTACAAGACGGCGAGTGACACGGTTCGCGCCGCTCGCCGAGCCGTTTTCGCACGGTGTCCGTGCTATCCGCGGGCGACGCGTTCGATCGCAATGGCGGTGGCTTCACCGCCGCCGATGCATAACGCCGCGACGCCGCGTTTGAGGTTCTGGGCTTCGAGCGCATGCAACAAAGTCACGATCAGGCGCGCGCCGGTGGCACCGATCGGATGACCAAGCGCGCAGGCACCGCCATTGACATTCAGCTTCTCCCTGGGGATGCCGAGATCCTTCTGCGCCGCCATCGCCACCACGGCAAAGGCCTCATTGATCTCGAACAGATCAACATCGCCGACGCTCCAGCCGACCTTGTCGAGCAGCTTGCGAATGGCCGGGATCGGCGCCGTGGTGAACCATTGCGGTTCCTGGCTATGGGTGGCGTGGCCCTTGATCTCGGCCAGCATGGGCAGGCCGTTGCGATCGGCGAGCGATCGCTTCGTCAGGACCAGCGCGGCAGCGCCGTCGGCGTTGGCCGAGGAGGCCGCCGGCGTGATGGTGCCGTTGGCGCGGAACGCCGGCTTCAGCCCGGGAATCTTTGCCGGGTCGACCTTCAGCGGATGCTCGTCATTGGCGACGACGCGCGGGCCGGCTTTCTCGGTGAGCGTGATTGGCGCGATCTCGGCCTTGAACGTGCCGCCCTCGACCGCCTTGCGGGCGCGACTCAGCGTTTCCATCGCATAGGCGTCCTGGTCCTTGCGGGTGAACTGATAGGCCTCTGCGGTGGCCTCGCCGAAATCGCCCATCGAGCGGCCTGTCTCGTAGGCGTCCTCGAGCCCGTCCATCATCATGTGGTCGATGATGCGGTCATGGCCGGCGCGATAACCGCCGCGCGCCTTTGCCAGCAGATAGGGTGCGTTGCTCATGCTCTCCATGCCGCCGGACAATACAATCTCGGCAGAGCCGGCATTGATGATGTCGTGCGCCAGCATGGTTGCCTTCATGCCGGAACCGCAGACCTTGTTGACGGTGGTGGCGCCGGTCGCATCCGGCAATTTGGCGCCGCGGGCGGCCTGACGTGCCGGCGCCTGACCTTGTCCGGCCGGCAGCACGCAGCCCATGAAGACCTCGTCGACCTTCTCGGGCGCAAGCTTGGCCCTTTCGAGCGCCGCGCCGATCACGTGGGAGCCGAGCTTATGGGCGCTGAGAGGCGACAACTCGCCCATGAAGCGGCCCAGCGGCGTGCGGACGGCGGAAAGGATGACGACGGGGTCGGAAGCAACGGCCATGGCGAACGCTCCTGCTGATAGGTGTTGTTATATGATGATAGTCATATAAGATCGCTGGCATTGCAATGAAATGTTGCCGTGACCATCAAGGAAGCGCGGTTCCAGAATTGCTCGGAGGAGACGGAGGACGGTTTGCACAGCCGAACTCTTTCAGATCTTGCAGGGAGTGGCGATGCGATACGTTGAAGACCACAGGCGTCGAACCCACAGTCGGATCGTTGAAAATGCCTCCTACGGTTTGCGCCAAAAGGGTGCCGAGGGGCTCAGCGTTGTCGATCTGATGAAGCTTGCGGGGCTGACGCACGGCGGCTTCTATAACCATTTCGATTCACGCGCCGCCCTCGTTGGCGAGGCGGTCGCCTTTGCAATGGACCAAATGACTGCGCGCTGGAAAAAGCTGGCGAACGGGAAGGCCAACGGCGAGCGCTTCGAGGCGCTGGTCGCCGATTATCTCAGTACCCGGCATCGCGACAATCCTAAACACGGTTGCGCACTTCCGACCCTGGCCGTCGATGTGGCTCGATCCAGCCCGAGCGAGCAGCAGGCACTGGCATCGAAACTGGAGATGATGATCGATGTCCTTGTCGAGCTGCTTCCCGGTGAGTCTCAACCGCGACAGGCACGCCAGATCGCGACGGGCGCCATCGCAACCATGGTCGGATCGATCGTGCTGTCGCGTGCCGTTGGCGCGGGGAAACTTTCCGATTGCATTCTCGATGCCGGACGCAGGACCGCCGGCGGTCCGGCTCGGAAGGCCCGGCGAAGGACCATAGAGGCGATGCGCTGCAAAAAATCATAGCGTAAGGGAGGTCACTAGATGGCTGGCAAGTGGCTCAAGACAGCCTGCAACCTGTGTTACATCAATTGCGGGATCGAAGTCTTGGTGAATGAAGAGCGCCTCGAGAAAGTGCGAGGCGACCGTTCGAGCCCGAAATCACAGGGCTATCTCTGCAACAAGGCGACCCGGATTCCCTATTATGCGCATCACAAGGATCGGCTCACGAAGCCGCTACGTCGGCGCACGGACGGCGGCTTCGACGAAATCGAGTGGGACGTAGCGATCGCAGAAATCGCGGAGCGGCTGCGCGGCATCGTCGACAAGCATGGCGGCAAGAGCATTGCCCTTTACGGCGGCGGCGGGCAGGGCAACCATGCGGGCGGCGCCTACGCCAGCGGATTATTGCGCGCGCTGGGTTCGCGCAGCGTCTTCAACGCTCTTTCGCAGGAGAAGACCGGCGACTTCTGGGTCAACGGCCACATGTTCGGCAGCCAGACCTGCCACACCGCCGAAGACGTCCATCATTGCGATCTCTTGCTTGTCATCGGTGCCAATCCCTGGATCGCGCACGGCTTCCCCAATGCGCGCGACCATCTCAATCAAATCCGCAAGGATCCGGCGCGCAAGCTGATCGTCATTGACCCACGGCGAACCGAAACCGCCGAAATGGCGGATCTGCATCTCGCAGTTCGTCCGGGGGCCGACACGTTTCTCCTTGGCGCGATGCTGGCCACGCTTGTCCGGTCCGACCGGATCGACCACGCGTTCATTCAGGAGCACACGATCGGCTTCGCGGAAGTGAGGCAGGCGCTACTAGACATCCCCGTTGAAGAATGGGCGGCAGCCGCCGATGTCTCGATCGCGGATGTGGAGCGTTGCGCCGCGATGATCGCAGCGGCAAAGGCCATGGTGGTGCGGGTCGAGCTTGGCATCCAGCAAGGCATCAACTCGACGCTCAACTCCTATCTCGAAAAGCTCTTGATCATGCTTTCCGGCAATTTCGGCCGCAAAGGTACCAACCAATTGCATAGCTGGCTCCAACCGCTATGGGGCAATTCTCCGAACCAGACCTTCGCACCGACCGGCGACGCAATTATCGGGGGCCTGTTGCCGCCCAACATTTTCCCCGAAGCGGTGCTCAACGACCATCCCGACCGGTTGCGTTGCGCCTGGATCGACAGTTCCAATCCAGCCAACACGGCGGCAAACACCGCGGCGGTAGAACGCGCGCTGCGCTCGCTCGACCTATGCGTTGTGGTCGATGTTGCAATGACCGAAACCGCACGGCTCGCGCATTACGTTCTCCCGGCCTCTTCGCAATTTGAAAAGACAGAATTTACCCTGTTCAACTTCGAATTTCCGACGAATTATTTTCACGTTCGTGCCGGTGTCTTGCCGCCGCTCGCCGGCACCTTGCCGGAGCCCGAGATCTACACGCGGCTTGCGATCGCCTTGGGGCTTCTACCGGGTGACAATGTGCTGGCGCCCTTGCGGGAGGCGGCGCGGCGTTCCCGAGCCGACTTCGCCGTCGCCTTTCGTGCTTTCATCGCAGAAAACCCCTCCGCCGCTGCAGTCGCTCCCCTGGTGCTCTACCATACGCTGGGGCAGACGCTTCCGGATGGCACGGCGGCCGCGGCCCCCTTGTGGGGCGCGGCCCTGGCTTGCGCGAAGCGCTCGCCCCAAGCGGTGCGGCGGGCGATCGGCGCGTCGGACGAGGTGGCGGATCATCAGCTCGGCGATCTCCTGTTCGACACGATCGTGGCCACCCGGCAGGGCACGGCGATCACCCGGCACGACTATGACGAGGTCTGGTCATTGATCAACCATTCGGACCGCAAGGTTCGGCTAGTGGTCCCGCAGATGTTCGAATGGCTCGCGCGGCTCGATCCACATGCCGCGGGCGCGCCGAAGGAGTTTCCGTTCATGTTGGCGGCTGGTGGCCGGCGCATGTTCAATGCCAACCAGATCTTTCGCGATCCCGCATGGCGTCGCGAGGATCCGGACGGGGCCATGTTGATTAATTCGAGCGATCTGGGCGAGCTGGGCGCAAAGGACGGTGACTGGATCGCCGTCGAGTCGGTGATCGGGAGGCTCGTCGTCCGCTGCAAGGTCGATGACGCCATGCGGAATGGTCAGCTGGCGCTGCCGCACGGCTACGGTCAGGCATACCCCGCGTCGGACGGAGGGCGCCTGATCAACGGGCCCCGCATCAATCTGCTCACCGAGAGCGGCAACCGCGATCCCATTGCCGGTACGCCCTACCACAAGAATGTTGCGGTTCGTTTGGCCCTGGTGTCCGCGCAGGAGGCGGCCGCCTATCAGTCGCAGTCGGAGCGAATTCATTTGAGAGCGGCCGGACAATAGTTCGAACGGAGTGTCAAATGACCGAGAAGCCAATCGCGATCGTGACCGGGGTCGGGCCGGGCACCGGAGCCGCCATCGTCAAGCGATTCTCTGCCGGCGGGTTCCGCATCATTGCGCTTGCCCGTTCAGTGGAGCTCATCAATCGCCTTGCGCAAGAGCTTCCCGATGTCCACGCGATGACCTGCGACGTCTCGGACGAGAGCCAGGTGCGGACCGTAGTCAATGATGTAAAGCGCCGCTTCGGCCCGGCTGAAGTTCTCGTCCACAACGCGGTAGGCGGAGGTTGGGGAAGCTTTCGCGAAATCGAGCCGAAGATGCTGAGGGCCAATTTCGAGGTCAACGTGATGGGCTTGTTGTATCTCGCGCGCGAAGTGGCTCCCGACATGATTGACCGGGGCAAGGGCGCCATCCTGGTAACCGGAAACACGTCTTCGATCCGGGGCAAGGCCAATTTCGCCGGCTTCGCTCCGACAAAGGCGGCGCAGCGTATCTTGGCCGAGTCGATCGCACGTGACATGGGACCGCTCGGCGTGCACGTCGCCTATCTTCTCATCGACGCCGTGATCGACACGCCTCGAATGCGCGCGCGAATGAGCGACAGGCCGGATGAATTCTTCATCAAACCCGCCGCCATCGCCGACGAACTGTACCATCTCTACGGTCAGGACCGATCGGCATGGTCATTCCTCACGGAACTGCGGCCCTTCCGCGAAAACTGGTGACGCTCCTCCGATGGGAAAGACGGGCCGCTGGCGCGCTGCGTCACTCTTCGTCCGATGCGCGTCTGGGTGATGGTCCGGCAATATCCGCCACCACGGCAGCAACCAGCGATTCCGCCAGAGGGTCGTTCGCAATCACTCGAGACAATATGACAGCGCCTACCATCTCCGACAGGATGGCTGCGGGATGTCTGCTGCCCGCCCTTGGGCTCGCGGACGACAGTTTCGCAATTTGGTCGAGATAGTATTGGATCGTCGTAATGAAGACGGCGCGCAGAGCGGGATCATCGCGGCGCGCGGCATCCGCGGCCAACGCCGGCAGAATGCATCCGGACCCTGGATCGTCACGATGGGCCGACGATAAATAGCTTTCGACCACCGCACGCAACGGATCTTGAGGCTGCTGTTGCGCCAGCCCATTCTTCAACAACGCCATCCTGTCCGCGATCGCATGCTCACTGGCCTTGACTGCCAGATCGTCCTTTGAAGCGAAGTTGCGATAGAAGCCGCCGTGAGTGAGCCCCGCTGCTTTCATGATGTCGGCGACCCCGATGCCGTCGAAACCATGCTCACGCAGCAGGCGCGCTGCCGCCTCGATAATCTGCTTGCGGTTCTCCTGCGCCTTTTCTCGTGACACCCTCATGGTTTGCTCGCTCCGTTCGTAGCAGGACCGAACCTTCGTCTTGCGGTCCCAACTAGCCGCGGCCGAGCGGTCTCAGATTCGCAAAAACTCCGCTTGACATTATTCATGACGATCGTCATCTAGCAGTTAAGATGACGATCGTCATCAAAAAAGTATCGCAGCGTGATGTGTAGGTCCGTCGAAGCGGGCCCTTACTTAGCTAGAGGCAAAATGAGACTGACCTGGAAGGCCCACGCGCGCCAGAACGCCGCGTTTCTCACCGGCGTGTCGGATGGCATCGGCAGAGCTGCCCGCCACCGCGCAAGGGGAGGGTAGCGGGACATTCTTAATGTCGGTCCTTGGCTGTTCCGTCCGATACGCCACTCGCCAGTATAGGCGGCGTCGTGGCGCGCAAGCAGGAGCTGCGCCATCCGATCGAATGTCACTTCCAATTTAGGATTTCCTGGTCCGAGCCGGACAATGGAGTAAGCGATGACCAGTTATGTCAGTCACACCGGATCGGTCGTGCGCTATGTCGATGCGCCCAATCTGTCGATCAGCGCTGCAGGAACGACTTTCGCCTATCGCGATGTAGGTCCCCGCACCGGCGTGCCGCTGATCCTTCTCAACCATTGGGGCGCGGTTCTCGACAATTTCGACCCGCGGATTGTCGATGGGCTCGCCACCAGCCATCATGTGATCGCGACTGATTACCGAGGTATCGGCATGTCAGGCGGGAAAGCGCCTGTTACCATTGACGAAATGGCGCGGGATACGATTGCTCTGATCCGTGCGCTGGGCTTCGAAAAGGTCAATCTGCTTGGCTTTTCCCTCGGCGGATTTGTGGCGCAGGATATCACGCTGAAGGCGCCGGACCTCGTGCGAAAGCTCATTCTGACCGGCACGGGCCCGGCGGGCGGCAGTGGTATCGACAAGGTGGGCCCTGTGTCCTGGCCTTTGATGATCAAGGGCGTGCTGACACTGCGAGATCCAAAATTCTACCTGTTCTTCACGTCCACAGACAACGGTCGCCGAGCCGCAAAAGCCTTTCTTGAGCGGCTGAAGGAGCGCAAGGCAGACCGGGATAAAGGACCCACACCCGAAGCCTTCTTGCGGCAACTCAAGGCGATCAAGAACTGGGGTCAGCAAGCGCCTCAGGATCTCGGAAGCATTCGGATCCCGGTGCTGATCGCGAATGGCGACAACGATATCATGGTGCCGACCGCCAACAGCATCGACATGGCGCGGCGTATCTCGGGCGCGCAACTCGTTATCTACGAAGATGCCGGGCATGGCGGGATTTTTCAGAACTGCGCCGATTTCGTCCCGAAGGCACTGTCCTTCCTCGACGCCCTGTCACCAGATTTCAAATCAGAGAAGAAGCCATGAAGGCATTCGTTGTCGACAAATACAAAAAGAAAGGTGCTCTGCGCCTGGCCGACGTACCAGAGCCGGAGTTGCGCGACGATGATGTCCTGGTTCGTGTTCATGCAACTGCTGTGAACCTCCTGGACTCCAAGCTCAGGGACGGAGAATTCAAGCTCATACTGCCGTATCGTCCGCCTTTCGTTCTGGGGCACGATGTTGCCGGAATAGTCACCAGGGTTGGCACCAAAGTCAGGCGCTTCAAGGTCGGCGACGAGGTCTATGCACGGCCGCGCGATCATCGGGTCGGAACGTTCGCGGAATTCATTGCCATGAATGAAGCCGACGTGGCGCCAAAGCCCAAGAACATCAGTATGGAAGAGGCCGCCTCCATCCCGCTGGTGGGGCTGACCGCCTGGCAGGCGCTGGTTGAAGTGGCCAAGCTGAAGCCCGGGCAAAAGGTCTTCATTCAGGCCGGCTCCGGTGGTGTGGGGACTTTTGCCATACAGCTCGCCAAGTATCTCGGTGCGATCGTGGCGACGACGACGAGCACGAAAAATGTCGATCTGGTCAGAAGTCTCGGTGCGGACCTGGTCATCGACTACAAGACACAGGATTTCGAGAAGGTCTTGTCGGGCTACGATCTGGTCCTGCACAGCCAGGACGCCAAGGCGCTCGAAAAATCCCTCCGCGTGCTCAAGCCGGGCGGCTTCCTCGTTTCGATTTCAGGTCCGCCGGATCCCGATTTCGCCAAGGGACTAGGGTTGAACCTGTTCCTGCAACTGGTGACGCGCCTGCTGAGCCGTGGTGCGCGCAAGAAAGCCAAAAGCCTTGGCGTGCGCTATGCATTCCTGTTCATGCGCGCGCAGGGGCAGCAGCTGAGCGAAATCACGGCCCTGATCGAATCCGGCGTGATCCGTCCGGTCGTGGACAAGGTCTTTCCGTTTGAAAAAACTGGGGATGCTTTGGCCTACGTTGAGACCGGGCGCGCAAAGGGCAAGGTCGTGATTGCAGTGAAACAATAGGCACCTCATGACGCCGCCTGAGTTGTGACGCCACGCCGTCGGCCGGGCCGCCAACTGCATCGGAGGAAGCAACATGACGCAATCCAAACACGACACCCAGCCTGCCGTACAGGACGTTGCACTCATTGTCGGTGGCGGCCCGGGCATCAGCTCGAGTTGCGCCAGGCTGTTCGCGGAAAACGGCATGCGTGTCTGCGTCGCAGCCAGGAATCCAGAAAAAGTGGTCCTTGAAACCCTGGAAAAGACGCATGGCGTGCGCCGATACGCCTGCGATGCAAGCGAACCGGCGGCCGTGGCACAGCTGTTCGGGAAAGTCGTTCAAGACCTCGGCACGCCACGGCTCGTCGTGCATAACATCGACGGCCGGGTCCCCGGCATTTTCCGCAAAAGCGTCATCGAAGCCGACCCGGTGATGGCGTTCGAAACACTTCGAAACTCTGCGTTCAGCGCGTTTTTGGTCGGTCAACAGGCAACCCGGCTCATGCTTGGGAACGAACCCGACGCCAATGGCGCGAGAGGAACGATCATCTTCACGAACGCCAGCGCGGCGCTCAAAGGCTTCCCATCAAGTGGCGCCTTTGCAATGGCATGTCACGCCAAGTCCGGACTCGCGCAAAGCATGGCGAGAGAACTGATGCCGCAGGGTATCCACATAGCGAATGTGCCGATCGACGCCGCGATCGGCTGGACCCAGGAAGACGGCACTCGCGCGCACCGGCTGGCGGGGGCAACCGTCGACGACAATATGGCAGACCCCGACCATATCGCGAAAACGTATCTGGAGCTTCATCGGCAGCATCGGTCGACCTGGGCGTTCGAAGTCGTGCTCCGGCCGTGGGTCGAGAAATGGTAGTGGGCAGCGTTGGAGCGCAACTACGTCTGAGCAATGTTTGAGATGCTCGCCGACGTCCATCGAGCTATTGCCATGAACCCTAGCAGGCCCGCTCAGACTGCCGCTTTCGTCTTACGCTTGCGCGATGGAATCCGAAGCTCGGCGGACAGATCGAAGGTCTCCGTGGATATCTGATCCGCCAGTTCACGGAGCTTCGCCGTTTTCGCGCTTCCCATGATCTTCTCGACGTGACGGTTGGCGATGGCCCAGTGCTCTATCGCCTTGGCGAGGCGTGCTCTGCCTTTGGACGTCAACAGCGCGTGCTTTACGCGCGCGTCGAGCGCGTCCTGCATAAGCTCGACCAGCCCGTCGCGGACCAACGGCGACAGAGCGTGCGTGATTCCGGAGACGCGCAGAGACAGCTGGGATGCCAGCTCCTGAAGCGTCGGCCCGGCAGCATTGCCTCGATTCGTCGGCAAAGTCATTGCATCGATCTGCGTCAGCAGGCTGACCTGCGTTCCGCGCAGTCCGGTCGGAGCCAATGCTTCGTCATAGAGTTGACCGAGGCGGCGCGAGGCGCGCCGCAACGCCGTGTTTGTGCAGGCAACCTGCTGTAGGCCCGTCAGTGCCTCGCTGACGTCCGGCCTCCCGGACGATTTCCTGGTTGTCGTGCCCATGACACCTAAATGCCCTTTTACCGCGATCGCGGCAAGATGCGTCTCCTCGACACCGTTTGCCGGAGGAGCGTTCCGGGCTGCATTCAGCACCGGAACGGCGATCCGATTGATGCCGGTGAGGGCCGGCGTGGGCCTGTCAGTTCACGCCGTAACGGGATGCGGGTTGCCCCGTCTGCGAGGCCGCGACAAGGCCACCGCGAGCGGCGTCATAGGCCTCCCACAAGCGCGTATCGTCGACGGAAGGAAGCGTGACAGCTTCGCCCCGATCATACCCAGCGAGCGATGCGTCGACCATGTTCTCCGCCGTCATGATCGAGGACTGGTTCAACTGCGACAGCGGGACGCCGGCGATGTCCCAGAGCTCGGTCGATGTTGTGGCGGGAAGCACCAGCTGGACCTTGACCCCGGTATTTGCCAATTCCGCCTGGAGGCCGCGACTGAAATTGAGAACATAGCCCTTGGTGCCGCTGTAGACGCTGCTGATCGGCAGCGAATGCAGTGAAAGCACAGAAGCGACATTAATGATCGAGCCGGAGTTCCTCTCCAGGAAATTCGGCAGGACTGCCTGCGTAAGCCGCGTCAGGGCGGTGATGTTCAAAGCGATCATCGACGCTGCCTCGTCGGTCGAGGTGGCGGACATCGGCGCCAGCTTGGCGCTGCCGGCATTGTTGACAAGCATGGTGATCCGCTTTTCCGCCGCCAGATGCTGCTCGACGCGACCGAGGTCAGCGGCATCGGTGAGATCCGCCGCGACGATTGCGACCTTCGTGCCCTGTTTTTCCTGAACTTCCTTGGAAAGCGTGGCCAGGCGGTCGGCTCTGCGAGCGACGAGTATGAGATCGAAGCCTCGGGCGGCCAGACGCCGCGCGTATACGGCGCCGATCCCAGCCGAAGCTCCGGTCACGACCGCGACGGGCTTGCTCGATGAATTGTCAGGCATGAATTAGCTCCATTTGATGAGTACTCAAGTATATGGGAGTCATCTGGTCCGCGCGCAAGGTGTAGTCATATTTTCTCGAAACTGCCAAAGCGCGCAGGGTCGCAATGGAAATCATGACGCATGCACGGGAGGCGGCGAACTGAATGTTGCGGCCTTCGCTACGCTTTCATGTGTGCGAGCAAGCGTTTGACCGCTGCGCGTCACGTGTTGGCTGCTGCAAAGCAGTGCCTTCGATTGAATCTTCGTAGTGTTGGCCCCACCTCCGAAGCGAAAGGAGTATGGGACTAAGGCTCTGGCCGAAGGGAGAGATTTCATATTCCACCCTCGGCGGAATCTGCGGATACGCATGGCGGACGATGACGCCATCGGCCTCCAGTTCACGCAGCTGAAGGGTCAACATTCTCTGCGTGGCGTTAGGGATCGCTCGGGACAGTTCCATGAACCGCTTCTTGCCGGCAAAGAGATGAAACAGGATCAGCGGCTTCCAGAGCCCACCGATGACGGACAGCGTCACTCCCACGGCACATCCGCTTTTGGCGTCAAACCTTCTGGGGCGCACCGGATACCTCCCTAAACCTGACGCGTTCGTCGCCATTGCAGAACAGGCCCTCAGATCAGAGTAGCTATATCACATGATGACCGTACTACAATATGCACGTCATGCATTCAATATGCCAGGACTCGCTGCTCGCGCTTTGGGGCGTCACGTCGCAATGTAAGGCGGTGCCTGGACGAGGGACGTTTGCGGCGTCGGATACGTTCATAAATGATAGTACCCGCGTTAATTGTGCCTTCTTGAGCTCCGGGGCGCGCGCGCCTAGGTCCGTCGACAGCAAACACGGACCCGAGGATATTGCGATGGCGTTCAAGGCACTGCTGGCAGCAAAGACAGATGAGAAGATTTCGACCAGCGTGTTCGAAATGAACGAACAAGATCTCATGCCCGGCGACGTCACGGTTGCGGTCGATTATTCAACCGTGAACTACAAGGATGCTATCGCCATTAGCGGACGCGGGGAGATCATTCGCCAGTTTCCCCTGATCCCCGGAATCGATTTGGCCGGGACGGTCGAGGCATCATCCTATCCGGGAATTGCGGTCGGAGACCGCGTCGTCGCCAACGGCTGGGCGCTAAGCCAGACCCATCACGGCGGATACGCCCAGAGGGCGCGGTTGAAGGGCGAATGGCTCGTGAAGATCCCGGCGCCATTTTCAACAAAGGATGCAATGGCGATCGGCACGGCGGGTTATACGGCTATGCTGTCCGTGCTGGCACTCGAGCATGGTGGCCTCACACCGCAGCGCGGTGACGTCCTGGTTACCGGCGCCAATGGCGGCGTCGGTTCGATCGCCATCGCAATACTTTCCGACCTCGGTTATCGCGTCGTTGCTTCGACGGGACGTCTCGACGAAGCCGCTTATCTGCGGGATCTCGGCGCGGCTGAAATCATCGATCGACGGACGCTTTCGGAGCCGGGCGCCCCGATCTCGCGCGAGCGTTGGGCTGGCGCAGTCGATTCCGTCGGCAGCCATACCCTGGTGAACGTATTGGCGCAGACGCAGTATCGCGGCGTGGTCACAGCCTGCGGCCTGGCTCAAGGCGTGGATCTTTCCGGAACGGTCCTGCCCTTCATCTTGCGCAATGTCACTCTTGCCGGGATCGACTCGGTCAATGCCCCGCAGGAGGTGCGGATCGAGGCCTGGACGCGCCTGGCTCGCGATCTTGACCTGGGAAAACTGGCACGGACCACACAGGTCGTCGGCCTCGCAGAGGTCCCCGATGTCGTGCGGCGAATGTTTGCCGGCAAGGTCCAGGGCCGCACGGTCGTCGACGTCAACGCGTGATTTTCGCCTCAACTTATCGGCGATCGCTCGGCGCGGCTCGCGTTGTCCAAATGGTTTCAAACTCAACCAGAACGTTACGCGAGTTGCCTGCCGGCAGCAGGCTTAACCGTTCGCAGCCAAAGGATATTTCATGAGTTCAGCACATCTCTTCGCTCCTCTCAAGCTTGGCCGCTACACACTCTCGCATCGTGTGGTGATGGCGCCGCTCACGCGCATGCGCGCGGCAGTACCTGGCAATGTGCCTACGGATCTCGGAGCTGAGTATTATTCACAGCGCGCGTCGGCTGGCGGTCTGATCGTTACCGAGGCCTCGCAGGTCGCGCCCTCCGGCCAAGGCTATCCGGCGACGCCCGGCATTCATTCGGCGGAACAGATCGCAGGATGGAAGAAGATCACGGATGCAGTGCACGCCAAGGGCGGCGTCATTTTCATGCAACTTTGGCACGTTGGTCGCGTGTCCCATACCAGCTTCCAGCCAGACGGCGCGCTGCCGGTGGCTCCATCGGCGATTGCACCTGCCGGCAAGTCGTTCACGCCATCGTTCCAGATGGTGCCATTCGAGACCCCCCGCGCACTTGAGATCGGAGAGATTCCGGGAATCATCGAGGCTTACCGTGAAGGCGCGCGCAACGCGCTGGCCGCAGGATTTGACGGCGTCGAGCTCCACGGTGCAAACGGCTACCTGATCGAGCAGTTTCTTCACAGCAAGGCCAATCACCGCACGGACGCTTATGGCGGCTCGGTCGAAAATCGGTCCCGCCTGCTGATGGAAGTGATGAGCGCGCTGGTGGAGGTCTGGGGCGCTGATCGCGTCGGCGTGCGGTTGTCGCCTTTCGGTACATTTAACGACGTCGGTGACGCGGACCCAATCGGACTCTACAGCCATCTCCTGAGCCGGCTGGCTCCTCTCAATATCGCGTATGTTCACATGATTGAAGCCCGCGACACCGATGCCGGTGAAGCCGGCGCGCCGCTCGCGATCCATGATTTGCGTCGGTTCTGGTCCGGAACATTGATTCTCGCGGGCGGCTTCATCGGTCCGTCGGCCGACGCAGCGATCCGCGCTGGCCAGGGCGACGCCGTCGCGTTCGGAAGGCACTTCATCGCCAACCCGGATTTGCCGCGCCGTCTGCAACTCGGCGCTGCACTCAATCCCTACAATCGCGCAACGTTCGCAGGTGGTGGAGCGGCCGGTTACACCGACTATCCGCTGCTGCAATCGGCTGAGGCGGTGGAGGGAGTCCAATGAAAAGTCGCGCAACTGCCCGAATACGGCGGTCCGGACCGTCAGGGCAGGATCAGCAACACCTCGGCGAGCGCCGGACCGCGACTGTACACGTCAACGAGCACTGCGCTTCCTCACGCCTTATCTGACTGATTTCTCCAACGTCCTGCATCCGAAGAATTCCAAATAGGAATTAATGGCAAGTGACGGTGCTGTTCGTCTCCTGTGATAGCAAGGGCAAGTGTCAAAACTTGACAGTTCTATTTTAGAACGATCTACTCCGCTGATGGACTGAAAGGACGGAACTGCCCGTTTGAAGGCGGCCGCGCAGCTTCCGAAAAGGAGGCACTAGGGAGGAATGGCATGAGTAGCGTGGACGAGTTCACCGCGGCCGAATTGCTGGATGGTCTGCCTTCCAGGGTGCACGAGGTGTATGCGCCCTTCGTGCGGGACATCCCGGATCATCCGGCCTTCGTGGAAGGCGGGCGTTCGTGGAGTTACCGGCAGTTTTCGGAGGCCGTCGACGCCGCGGCGAAGGATCTTTCCGATTTGGGGGTCAGGCCTGGCGATCGCGTGATGATCGCGAGCGAGAACAGCGTAGCACTGGGGGCGATGCTGTTCGCGGCGAGCAAGCTCGATGCATGGGGCATCGCGGTGAATCCGCGCCTCTCGGCGAGAGAGATCGACTTGATCGGGACGCACAGCGGCGCCAGGCGTGCGCTGTTCAACTCGGCCCTCTCGAAGGAAGCGGCCGATCACGCCAAACGTGTCGGTGCAAAGATCGGCGCTGTCGGGCCGTTTGGTGGAATCGGCGTCGGTCCTCTCAACGAGGATGCGCAAGCTGAGCCCGTCGAGAGGGATGGCGCCCGCCAGGTCGCGGGCCTTCTCTACACTTCGGGCACCACCGGCGCTCCGAAAGGGGTCATGTTGAGCCACCGCAACCTCCTCGTTACCGGGAGGGTTTCGGGACTGCTTCGCCAAAATCGCCTGACCGACCGAATCTACGGCGTGCTGCCGATGTCCCACATCGTCGGGTATTCGATTCTGCTGATTTCGACGCTGATGCACGGCAGCACCCTGCACGTCGTCGCCAAGGCCGATCCCGCTGCGCTGGCTCATGCCATCGCCGAGGAGGGGATTACCAGCCTGTTCGGTGTGCCGGCCACGTATCAGCGTCTGCTCGAACACAAGGCTGTCAAGGGCATCCGGCGGCTCGAACGGGGCAAGTTGCGGCTCATGAGCGTCGCCGGCGCGCCGCTCGACCTCGATCTCAAGAAACGCATCGAGGACGAGTTCGGCATCCCGCTCTTGAACAACTATGGCATCACCGAATGTTCGCCGGGCCTGTCGGGTGTCCGTTCAGAACATCCTGTTTCCGACGAGTCGGTTGGCCCCTTTCTTCCCGGAATCGAGCACCGGATCGTGGACGGGCAAGGCAGGACGGTGGCGACCGGCGAAGTGGGCGAACTGCACGTGCGGGGCCCTAACGTGATGCTCGGCTACTATCGCGCTCCGGAGCTGACGGCGGCGGCGATCGATGGCCAGGGATGGTTCAACACAGGGGATCTCGCCCGCGTGAACGGCGAGGGCCATCTCTACATCGCCGGCCGTACCAAAGAACTCATCATCCGCTCCGGCTTCAACGTTTATCCCGCCGAGGTAGAGGCGGTTCTGAATGCTCACGATCAGGTCGTGCAATCGGCCGTGGTGGGACGAACGGTCGATGGCAACGAGGAGGTCGTCGCGTTCGTGCAGCTGTTGCCCGGTGCCCGCGTCAGCACCGAAGATCTGAAGGCGTATGCCGCCCAACAACTCACGTCATACAAGCGTCCGAGCGAGGTGGTCGTCCTCGATGCTCTGCCCTCGGCCTCTACCGGCAAGATACTCAAACACCAATTGCGCGAGATCGCGATCGCGCGGGCGAGCGCCAAGACGTCCGATGTGGCGGCTGCGGGCTGACGCATGCCGGCTGAGGCGCTCGACATCGACATAGAGCCGTTCAGGGCAGAATTGTAAGCGACGCATTCGTCGACGGAGGGAGCGATCAATGTACAGGAAGACCGTGATAGCAGTCGCGCTTGCGACATCGATAGCCGGCGCGCCCGCGCGTGCGGAGACGCCCGGGGTTACCGAGTCCGAGGTGAAGATAGGGGCGACCTTTCCGTTCAGCGGCCCCGCTTCGCCGCTCAGCAATACCGGAAAGGGCTTGATCGCCTATGTCAATTCGATCAACGATCGGGGCGGTATCAACGGACGAAAGATAAACCTCATCACCTACGACGATGCCTACAGTCCGCCCAAGACGGTCGAGCAGACCCGTAAGCTCATTGAAAGCGACGAGGTCGCCTTCTTGTTCGGTCCGCTGGGTACGCCCGGCATCAGCGCCACCATAAAGTACGTCAACGCCAAGAGGGTGCCTCATCTTTTCGTGGTCAGCGGAGTCACCAAGTTCACCAATTTTGCTGAGTTTCCGATGACCACGACGGGGTTGCCGAGCTACGATACGGAGGGGCGAATCTACGCGAAATACATCACGCAGACCCGTCCGGACGCGAAGATAGCGATCCTGTATCAGAACGATGATTTGGGTAAGGACTTCGTCAATGCATTCAAGGCCTACCTGAAGGACGATTTCGACAAGAAAGTCATCGTGTCCTCTTACGAGGTGACCGAGCCGACCATTGATTCCCATGTTGTGTCGCTGAAGGCGTCCGGTGCCGAAGCTTTTTTGGTCGCGGGCACGCCAAAATTCGCGGCACAGGCGATCAAGAAAGCCGACGAGGTCGGTTGGAAGCCTCTCTTCCTGATCAACTTCGTTTCGAGTTCTGTCTCTTCGACCATTGTCCCCGCGGGGCCAGAGAAGGCCGTAGGCATCGTGGCCGCGACGATCACCAAGGATCCGAATGACAAGAAGTGGGCCGACGATCCCGGCATCAAATGGTACCGTGACCATTTCGCCAAATACCTGCCGGGGGGCGATATCGGCGATGCCAATTATGTATTCGGGACGCAGCAGGGACAGATTCTGGAGCAGTTGCTCAAGCAGTGCGGCAACGATCTCGCGCGCGAGAACATCGTCAAGCAATCGCGGAGCATACGCGGGCTGTCGCTGCCGACGGTGATACCGGGCATTACGATCAACACAGGCCCCGAAAATAGCATGGCGTACACGCAGCTTCAGCTCCAGCGCTGGACCGGAAGCTCGTGGGAGCAGTTCGGGGACGTGCTGACTGCGGCTCAAAAATGAGCTCGCCTGTTGAAGGCAGAGTGGACGGCGCGGCTTGCTGAGCTTGCCTCGGAAAGTTCGCGCGAAATTCTAACTCACGGAGTGTAAATGGTCACTGATGTGCTTTTCCGGCCTTTCAAGCTCAATGGGCTGAACCTGCCGAACCGGGTCGTGATGGCGCCGATGACGCGCTCGTTCTCTCCCGGCGGAATTCCGACCGAAGACGTCGCGCGGTACTACCGCCGCCGTGCCGAAGGAGCGGTCGGGTTCATCATATCGGAGGGTACGGGCGTGGATCGTCCGGCATCCCTGAACGATCCGGACGTTCCCCGCTTTCATGGCGAGAAGGAGCTGGCGGGGTGGCGGCGTGTGGTTGACGAGGTGCACGCCGCGGGCGGCCTGATGGCTCCGCAGCTATGGCATGTCGGAGCCGTGCGCACGCGCGCTCAGAATTGGTCTCCTCCCGGTGCCTACGACAGTCCGTCCGGTCTGTCGCGACCGGAGAAGAAGTTCGGCGAGCCGATGAGCGAAGAGGACATCACAGACGCCATTCGCGCTTTCGCCGATGCGGCGCTTGCGGCAAAGCGCTTGGGATTCGACGCCGTCGAATTGCATGGGGCGCACGGCTATCTGATCGATCAGTTCTTTTGGGATGGCACCAATCGCCGCGAGGATGCCTATGGAGGCAAGGATCTGCCCGGCCGCGCCCGGTTTGCCGCTGATATCGTCCACGCGGTACGCAAGTCGGTTGGAGCGGATTTTCCGATATTGCTCCGGATCAGCCAATGGAAGCAGCAGGACTACGAAGTAAAGCTGGCCGATACGCCTCGCGCGTTGGAAGCCTGGCTCAAACCTCTGGTCGACGCCGGAGTCGACATTCTGCATTGTTCCCAACGCCGGTTCTGGGAGCCGGAGTTCGGTGGCTCCGATCTGAATTTCGCCGGATGGGCCAAGAAGGTGACCGGAGTACCGACGATTTCGGTCGGGTCAGTCGGTCTCACCGGCGAGTTCATCGCGGCATACGGCGGAGAAAGCTCCCGTCCGGCATCCCTCGACGAGTTGATCCGTCGTCTCGATCGCGAGGAGTTCGATCTCGTTGCGGTGGGCCGGGCGCTGCTTCAGGACCCGCAGTGGCTGCTGAAGATACGCGACGGCCGGACGGAAGAACTGATGGCTTTCGAACGGACTGCGTTCGCAGCGCTGAGCTAAGCTGAGCGATGAAAGGTTTTGGGGCAGGGGGCGTCGCTGCTGAATAAGGGCTATTCAGTTTTTTTGTAGCTAGTGTTTCGTTCACCGTTCCAAACTGGCTGGCCATAATAGTCGGCTGCGGGTCAGTCGATGGGAGGAACCTGCGTGCCATCGCGCGGTCGCCTGGAAGCAATTCGGAGGAGCAGCAAATGAGCGAGACGAAGACCCAAATCGGCCAAGTCCGGACCGAAGTGCACGGGCATGTCTTCAAGATCATCATCGACAACGTGGCGAAGAAGAACTCGTTCAGTCCGCAGATGATGGCGCAGATGTCGGATGCGATGACGCTTCTGGACCGCACCGACGACTACTGGGTCGGTGTGCTCTGCGCCGAGGGCCCGGACTTCACGGCGGGCCTTGATATGCCGAAGTTCTTCGGACCCAAGGCCGAGAATACCGAGATCAAGCCCGGCAACATCGATGCGTTCGCGCTGAAAAGCCGGTGCCGCAAGCCGATCGTAACGGCGGTGCAGGGGATCTGTTTCACGATCGGTATCGAAATGATGCTGGCTGGCGACATCGTCGTGGCGGCCGATGACGCCCGGTTCTGCCAGATGGAATCCAAGCGCGGGATCGCGCCACTTGGTGGCGCTCACTTTCGCTATCTGACCCGGGCCGGTTGGGGAGATGCGATGTATCACCTGTTCCTGTGCGACGAGTTCAACGCAGCGCGGGCCTACAAGGTCGGATTTGTTCAGGAGGTCGTCGCTCCCGGCCAGCACATAGGTCGTGCGATGGAAATCGCCCAGCTCATCGCCAAGAACGCGCCGATTGGCATTCAGGTGACCAAGGAAGCCGCGCTGAAGTACATCGAGGCTGGTGAAACAGCTGCGATCGATTACATCCCAAAGATCAAGGATCGCGTTTTCAGCAGCGAAGACATGAAAGAAGGCATCCAGTCTTTCGTGGAACGTCGCTCGGCAGTGTTCCGCGGGAAATAGTAATCGCGCGCGGATCGCGCAGCAGAATCTTGCCCACAAGCTTGAGGATTTGACTATGGGAAGCATCAAGAAGGCATTCGATCTCACCGGCAAGAATGCGCTCGTTACAGGTGGGTCCCGAGGCCTTGGGCTGCAGATCGCCGAGGCGCTAGGCGAGCAAGGGGCTCGGGTCTTGATTTCGTCTCGCAAGGCGCCAGACCTGGAAAAAGCCCAGGCGCATCTTGCCGGTCTCGGCATCGAGGCGGAGTGGATTGCCGCTGACAATTCCAAGGACGAAGACGTCAAGCGGCTTGCCGACGAAGCGATCAAGAAGCTCGGACGGATCGACATTCTGGTAAACAACGCGGGCGCAACCTGGGGCGCACCGACCGAGGATCACCCGATCGAAGCGTGGGACAAGGTGATGAACCTGAATATCCGCTCGCTGTTCCTGCTCAGCCAGCAGGTTGCGAAGCACTCGATGATTCCCAACAAATATGGCCGCATCATCAACCTTGCTTCAATCGCGGGCCTGTTCGGAAGTTCCGGGGATATGCAGATGGTTGCCTACAACACGAGCAAGGGCGCTGTGGTCAATTTCACGCGGGCCCTGGCGGGGAGTTGGGGGCGCTACGGAATTACGGCCAATGCTCTGGCGCCCGGCTTTTTCCCGTCGAGGATGACAAAGGGCACGATCGAGGCCGTCGGGGTCGAAAAGCTCGCCGCGGGCGCACCGCTGCGCCGCATCGGCGACGAGGACGATCTGAAAGGCGCCGCGGTTCTCTTCGCCAGCGACGCCGGCAAGCACATCACCGGCCAGATCCTTGCTGTCGATGGCGGCCTGACTTCGGTGATATCGGGCTAGGGGACCACCAGCGTCAGCGTCTCGGCAACCAGAGCCGGTGTTTGACTGTTCTCGATCTCAAGTACCGCGTTGCCCTTGATCAGCATACTCCCGTTGTCTTTCGGATCAACGCTGGTCATCGAAAGCTGAAGCCGAACGCGACTACCCGATTTTACCGGTGTCAAGAATCTGACCTTGTCCAGGCCATAGTTAATGACGGCAGATGCGTCTACCGGAGCGAGCCCCAAGCCCATGCCCAATGATGCGATCAACGACAGGCTCAGGAAGCCATGCGCAATGGTGCCCCCGCTGGCACTTTCCTTGCTCGCACGATCTGTGTCGACGTGGATCCATTGTCTATCTCCAGTGCATGCCGCGAACTGCTCGATCATGGACTGGTCGACGGTCACCCAATGCGATCTGCCGAGATCCTGACCTATGAAATCCCTGATTGCTGCGAGTGTGACCGTCGTCATCGCTGGTGTCCGCTGTTTCGACTATTGAATACCGGGCATATTCCGCACTGCTGCGAAGAAGGCTATGACGATTTTGTTGAATGGGGACCGCAATACTGAATAACGGCCGCCGCTCGTGTCTCCGGCTCCGGCGGCTCCGCCTGCGCTGGCGGCCAAACACGCAAGGCGCTGGTGCAAAGGACGAGAGAGCGTGACCGAAGCGAATTGGGATTTGTTTCGCTTGTTTTCCGTGGTGGCGAGGACCGGAAGCGTCAATCGCGCCGCGCACGAACTCGGTATGAGCCAGCCGACGTTGAGCAGGCGGCTCAAGGAGCTGGAGCGCTACGTGGCCGCGCCGCTGTTCTTTCGCGCCCCGTCCGGCGTGAAGCTGACACAGGAAGGCGAAGACCTGCAACGATCGGCCGGCGATATGATGCTCGCATTCGAGTCGTTTCAACGCGATTTGCGTTCGCGGGTCGGACAGAGATCGTCCGTTGTCAGGATATCGGCAACTGAAGGAATGACCAAACATTGGCTTCTGCCTCGCGTTAAGGAGCTGCGGCGACGCAATAGCCGGATCTATCTGGAAATAATCTCTACGGTGAGCCAGCAGAGCGTGGCAACGAGCGACCTGGATTACGTCATCCGGATGGGAGACCCCGGCGAGAACGATCTCATCGGAAAGCGGGTTGCCGACGTTCCGATGGGGATATTCGCTTCCGAGCAGTACCTCGCCGGCCGCCCCGCGCCACGGTCATTGCCTGAGCTGAAGGATCACGACATCATCGGTCATACGGCCGATTTTGTCTCGTTCCGCAATGTCCGGCCCAATCAGAGGCACCTTTTGGAGTATTTCTCGGAGGCGGCCGGCATCCGCAGCGTTGTTCGAGTCAATCCGGTGGCTAACCACTTTGCCGCCGCCGGTTGTGGGCTCGGGCTTGCGCTCCTTGCCGTGCCGTTCGCGCAGGCAGAGGGGTTGGTTCAGGTTCTACCGCAAGAAACAGTCACGATGAACGTATGGCTGCTCCGCAGGCGCGAGAGCGATCTGAGAAGCTTGACTAGGGAAGTGAGGCGATTTCTGGAAGCAGAATTCGCAACTTCCAGGGAATGGCTTGCGGGTACCCCCCGGAGTGCAAGGCCGGCCAAGCGCAAAGCTTGACGGCGTTTCAAGTATCCCCATCGCGTCCTGTTGGGTACATCGCTGCAAGACGCGCGAGGGCGGTGGTCATTCAGTGCTGAATAGCGGTAGTCCAGACTTTAGCTACTCGCGGAGCGCCCTGCCAGCCATCCTGTATCCCAAAATACATAATGGGGAGGGATGGATGATCGAGCCGGATAGGTCCTTGTCGTCAACGCCGATCCAAACGATTGCGGAAATTCCGCGACGCTACGGGGCAAGCACTCCCGACGCTATCGCCCTGAGCTTCGAAGGGCGCGAGACGAACTATCGGGCCTTGGACGAATTATCCAATCAAGTCGCCAACGGCCTCGTAGCTACAGGCGTGCGACCGGCGAGTCGTATCGCGATTCTCGACAGAAACTCGGATATCTTTTTTCAAGTGCTGCTTGGAGGGGCCAAGGCCCGCGCCGTCCTAGTTCCCATCAATGCAAGGCTGGCACCTCCCGAGATCGTTTTCGCGGTCAACGATGCCAAAACCGAGATTCTCTTCGTCGGTGAATCGTTCGAAAAACTCATCACTGAAGTCCAGGACCAGCTGGACACTGTTCACCAAATAATTGTGCTCGACTCGCGTTACCTGAAGTGGCGCGATGTCAACCCCCTGACTGAGCCGGGCCTGCCAGTCAGCCCGGATGACATTTGCCTGCAGCTATACACCAGTGGCACGACCGGCTATCCGAAGGGTGTGCAGCTCTCTCACGCAAATTTTCCTCTACAAGCGGTTAACGACTGGAAGGCGTGGTTGTCCGACGATGTCATGCTGCTCGCAATGCCGTTGTTCCACATCGCCGGGGTTGGTACCGGCGTGTTGGGTCTGGTCGCCGGCCTCAAGACAATTGTGCTTCGCGAGTTCGTTCCATCGGTGGCGCTCGAAACCATACAGCGCGATCGGGCCACGGTCACGTTCCTCGTTCCGGCGATGTTATTGGCTATGCTGGCCGAACGTAACGCCGAGACATTCGATCTCTCCTCGCTGAGGCAAATTCTTTACGGGGCATCTCCGATACCGCTCGAACTTCTTAGAAAGTCGCTCCGCGTGTTCAGGCATACGAAATTTTTTCAGGTGTACGGCCTTACTGAAACGACCGGCGTCATCACCGTTCTGGGAGACGCAGACCATTCAGCTGGTGATGACGAAATCCTGAGGTCGCGTGGCCGCCCCATCGAAGGCGTCGAATTGCGGATCATCGACGGTTCGGGAAAGCCGCTGCCGGCTGGGCAGGTGGGGGAGGTCGTCTGTCGCTCAACGCAAAATATGAGGGGATACTGGAATCAGGCCGAGGATACCGCGAGGGCTCTCCAGGCCGGCTGGCTGCATACTGGCGATGCCGGCTTTCTTGATGAAGACGGCTATTTGTATATCCACGACCGCTTGAAGGACATGATCGTGTCCGGCGGGGAGAACGTCTACCCCGCCGAAATCGAAAGTGCCTTGTATGGGCATGCGGATATCGCCGATGTTGCCGTCATCGGCGTGCCCGACGACCTGTGGGGTGAAGCGGTCAAGGCCATCATCGTGTTGAAGCCGGATCGTTCGCCGGATCCGGCGGGCATACTGCATTTCGCGCGAGCAAGGCTGGCGGGGTTCAAGATCCCGAAGTCGATCGAATTCGTGGACGAGCTTCCGCGCAATCCATCCGGGAAGATACTGAAGCGATTACTGCGTGAGCGCTATTGGGAAGGATATGAGCGCAAGGTCAACTGAGGTGGTGGCACACGATCCAACAACGATCATTTGCACACGCGTTCTGATTGGGTGACTTGAATCGCAACTGCGGCCGGACGGGATAATGGAACGCTGCCTCGTCATGGAACACGCGATAAGTATAATGCCGGACCTCGAAATGGACGACGTGCATCTTGGGCAGCTCATCACTCTCGCGCTTGGATTGTCCCTGGTGGCTTTGGGAAGAGTTATGTACGCGCTGAGCTTGACGATCTTTGCACAATGACGGATCGAGCGCCTTGGAAGGGCTATCCTGGTCAGACTGCAACTTAAACCAAAATGTTGGTATCGGCGCTTGAGCGTCCTCGATTTGAAGCTACGACCTATTCGTTACGCGCGATCACGCGTTCCGCCGCGCGTAACTTTTCATGCGACATGGTCGCCGAAGCTGCGATCGGAGCATGGCGGGACTAGGCACCAGCAAAGCGCAGCGCTACTTTGCTGCTGACTTGATCAGCTTTCATCGCTTGCACCATGCTAGCGGAATCGAAGTGATCGAGGTCACAATGAGTGTGGTGCAGCACGCGGTACTGCATACATTTGGCCGGTACAGCCGTGCAGTACCGGATCAGGCAAAAATCAGCGAAAACGAATGACGTGCAGCAGCTGGAACAGGTTCAACTGCTTGAAAAGAAAGGAAAATGCTATAGGTCTGTCGTCCGATCGCTTGTCGGGCCAGAAATTGGTTGGGACGGACTAGGACTACAAAGGTAAATGAAAACAAGATGTTAGGCAGACGCTTCGCTGTGGCTCCGATGATGGATTGGACTGACCGGCATTGCCGGGTGTTTCACCGTCATCTGAGCCGTCGGGCGCTGCTCTATACGGAGATGCTGACCACCGGTGCGGTCATTCACGGCGACCGGGATCGGTTGCTCGGGTTCGACGCGCTCGAGCACCCGGTTGCGCTCCAGCTTGGCGGCTCGGATCCACGCCAGCTCGCAGAGGCCGCGCGGATCGGGCAGGACTTCGGCTATGACGAGATCAATCTCAATGTCGGCTGCCCTTCGGATCGCGTGAAGGATGGCCGCTTCGGCGCCTGCCTGATGGCGGAGCCGCAGCTCGTGGCGGCGTGTGTCGAAGCGATGAAGCGCGCGGTCGCCGTTCCCGTCACGGTGAAATGCCGCATCGGCATCGACGACCAGGATCCGGAACCGGCGCTCGACGCACTCGCGCGCGCGGTGATCGCGTCCGGCTGCGACGCGCTGATCGTGCATGCCCGCAAGGCCTGGCTGAACGGTCTGTCGCCGAAGGAAAACCGCGACCTCCCGCCGCTCGACTACGACCGCGTCTACCGGCTCAAGCGCGCGATGCCGGATGTGCCGGTCATCGTCAATGGCGGCATCGGTGGCATCGACGAGGCGAGGGCGCATCTTTCCCATGTCGACGGCGTGATGCTCGGACGCGCCGCCTATCAAGAGCCGTGGCGGCTGCTCGCGGTCGATGCCGACATCTTCGGCGAGGCGGCGCCGCATGCGACCATGCAGGACGTGCTCGAGGCGATGATGCCCTATATCGAGGAGCAGCTCGCGCGCGGAACGCGACTACACGCCATCACACGGCATTTCGTCGGCGCGTTCCACGCCGTGCCCGGCGCGCGCGCCTTCCGCCGCCATCTCGCCGAGCAAGGGACGAAGCCGGGCGCAGACACAGGCGTGCTGCGCGATGCGATCGCACGCGTTGCTACTTGCGCGCCGGCCGAGGCGGCTGCCTAGTCACAGGCATTCGGAGTCCGTTTGCTCTTAGTCGACCGCTGTGCGCGAGCGGCGGTGGCCGCCCTGAAGCTCCGGATAGCCGGTGAGCATCAGTTTGTCGGAACGCACGCCCCAGCTTTCCAGGCGATCAAGGAAACTCATGCCGAGCAGGTTGGTTTTCATCTGTCCGCGCTGCACGACCAGCGCCGGCACCGATTTCTCGACGAGGTGGCCGACGGCGAGACGGTCGAGCGTGAGCCGGGCCGCCTTGGTGTGACCGCCCGCGGTCTCGAGGTCGACATCATACTCGAGCATCTCCAGCGGCAGCCCTATCGCTTTCGCGGTTTCCCAGGTCAGCACGACCGAGGTCGCGCCGGTATCGATCACCATCGGTGCGACAACGCCGTTGATCTTGGCGCGCAGCGCGAACTCGCCGGCCTGGCCGCGCGGGATCTGCACCGCGGGCGCGGGCGATGCAGCCTGTCCGCGGAACATGTGCGAGACCCTGTGGCTGGCGCGTACGATCTGGTCGGGATCGCCATAGGCGACGACGGCACCGGCGGTGCAGGCGAGCATGACGAGAACAAGCAGGAAGCGAATCATCGCACGCCTCCACGCGCGCGCACGCAGGTCAGGCGCGCTTCGACAATCCCGCGATCGGCTGCAATCCGGCTGCCCACATGCGTGCCGGCAGCATCGCCATCACTGCGAGCCGCTCCGCACTGTCCATGGCGTGCCAGCGCGCGATCTCCGGCAGCGTGCGGCCGCAGCCGAAGCACAGCTTGGTTTTGGGGTCGATCATGCAGACGGCGATGCACGGCGTGTCTTTGCTCATGTCGGCATAGTGAGGGTTCGTCGGGCATTTCTGCAAGCATCTGTTTAAGAGCCCGTGCCTGCGCTCATGATTGGCTTGTGGCGCGGCCGGCGCTTCTCGTCGGGCATCGCGGAACTCTCCGGCTGGAGCGGCGGCGCGTCCTCCGACAGCGGCGCCAGCGCGCTCATCACGCGTTCTGGCGGGAAGGTGACGATCACCTCGGTGCCGATCCGCAGTTTCGATTTCAGCGTGAACGTGCCGCCATGCAGGTCGATCAGGTTCTTTGCGATGGGCAGGCCGAGGCCCGCGCCCTGTTCAGCCGATTTGATCGAGTTGGAGCCCTGGCCGAACGAGGCGAGCACGACGTGGATCTCGTCCTCGGGGATTCCGGAGCCGGTATCCTTCACGGAAAGATATTGCCCGCCCGACGCGGTCCAGCCGGCCTTGAGCCAGATCTCGCCGCCCTGCGGGGTGAACTTGATCGAGTTGGACAGCAGATTGAGCACGACCTGACGGATTGCGCGCTCGTCGGCCCACAGGCGCGGCATGCCCTGCTCGAACACTTCGTGGATGGTGATGCCGCGGCTGGAGGCGCGCAGCTTCATCAGATGATGGCAGTCGGCGACGATGCCGACAAGCGACACTGCTTCCTCGTTCAGCTCGTAGCGACCGGCTTCGATCCGCGACAAATCCAGGATCTCGTTGATGAGGTTGAGCAGATGTACGCCGGAATTATGGATGTCGCCGGAGTACTCCTTGTAGACGGGTACCGCATGCGCACCAAAAATCTCGCTCTTCATCACCTCGGAGAAGCCGAGGATCGCGTTCAGCGGCGTGCGCAGCTCGTGGCTCATCTGCGCCAGGAAGCGCGACTTGGCGACGTTGGCGGCTTCGGCCCGGTGACGTGCCTCGTCCGAGATCGCCTTGGCCTGTTCGAGTTCGCCGATGAGTGCGTCCTTCTCGGCGCGCGCCTCCAGCGTGGCGAAGGTTGAAGAGTGCAGCTGGTGCGCCAGCAATACGAAATAGCCTTCGGCCGAGAGCGCCAGCGCCGCCAGGATGTAATTGTCCAGCGAGCCGGTCATCGCAAAGCTGAGCGCCATCGCAACCGCGACCGGCGCGGTGGCGGCAAGGGCTGCGATCGGCAGATTGGCCGCCAGCATGCTCGATACTGCGATCACCAGCAGCATCAGGAACATCATCAGCGTTTCCGTGACCGTGTCGAGCACGGGATGGATCAGGATCGCCATCCAGCACAGACCATAGAGCAGGTCGAGCACGACGAACCGCGTCCGCCATACGCGCGTCGCCGTGGGCGATGACGTCTCGCTCAGGAAGCGCCGGCAGCTGCGGGTCATCGCGACATGGATGCAGAGCATGCCTGCGGTCCAGGCCGCGGCCGGGATCGGCTGCATCCAAAGCCCGAACAGCACGCCGGTCGCCACCACCAGCAGCATCACGACATAGGAGGCCGACAGTCTTGTCTGGGCATATTGACGGAGCAACTCGGCATCGAAGGCGGGCCGGGTTCCGCTGGTCGACGTTAACTTGTCGCGCGCCTCGCGCACTCGCTGCGCCGCCGCCCGGCGACTGCTCGCCGATGGCGCGCTCACCGGCTCGGCCGGAAGCTGCACAACCTCGGGCTTTTCAGCGGCTTTACTCATCGAACAACAACAATTCCTGCCCGCGCGAGACGGGCTTTCTGCATTGTCTATCTCTGGCAAGAAATCCTTAAGAGGTGACTTAAGGAGCTAAAGAATTACGTTAACCGGGCGTTAATTTGCATCCGGTCCACGCCGCTCACTGCAGCAGTGCTTGCTGCGCCACGTAGACCACGGCCCCCGCCAGATATCCGGCGAGCGCCGGAACTGCGATGCGGCGGGCGTACCAGAGGAACTCGATTCGCTCGAGCCCCATGGCGGCAACGCCAGCGGCGGAACCGATGATCAGGATCGATCCGCCGGTCCCCGCGCAATAGGCGATGAACTCCCAGAGGAAGCTGTCGGGCGGATAATGCGCGAGGTCGTACATGCCCATGGTCGCGGCGACCAGGGGCACGTTATCGATGACGGCGCTGAGAAGGCCGAGCACGACGACGATGATGTCCTGGCGGCCGATGGTCGTATCCAGCCATTTGGCCAGCATGGACAGCAGGCCGGCATGTTCGAGGCAGGCGACCGCGAGCAGGATGCCGAGGAAGAACACAATCGAGCCCATGTCGATCCGCGTCAGTGCGTTGGCGAGCGACAGGGGACTGCGCACGTGCTCGTCCTTGTCGCGATGAACGATCTCGCCCACCAGCCACACGAGGCCGAGCCCGAGCAACACGCCCATGAAGGGCGGCAGGTGTGTGACCGTCTTGAAGACGGGCACCGCGATCAGGACGCCGAGCCCGAGATAGAACATCACGTTCCGCTCGAACGGAGCGACCCTCCGCAATCCGTCGTCCTTCATCGGCGGCGCGATGGTCTTGCCCCTGAGCGAAAAGCTGATGAATGCCAGCGGCACCAGCAGGTTGAGCAGCGACGGCAGGAACACGGCGCCCATGATGTTGAGCGGCGTGATTTGCCCGCCGATCCACAGCATGGTCGTGGTGACGTCACCGATCACGGTCCATGCGCCGCCGGCGTTGGCGGCGATGACGATGAGGGATGCGAACAGCAGGCGGTCCTCGCGCCGCGCGATCAGCCGCTGAGTCAGCGAGATCATGACGATGGTGGTCGTCAAATTGTCGAGGATCGCGCTCAAGAAGAACGCCACGAATCCGACCAGCCATATCAGCTTGACCTGGCTGGTCGTGCCGATGCGGGAGGTGATGACTTCGAAGCCGTCATGGGCATCGATCACCTCGACGATGGTCATCGCGCCGATCAGGAAGAACACAATCTGCGCGGTGGAGGCGACGGATTCGTCGAGCTGACGGCCGATCAGCGCGTGGTCGCCCGTCAAAATCGCGTAGACGGTCCAGAGCAGGCCAGCGCCGATCAGCGCCGAAGCGCTCTTGTTGACGCCGAGCGGATGCTCGAGCGCGATCGCCGCATAGGCCAGGACGAAGATTGCGGCGATCGCGGTCAGCAAGGCAGCTTCAATCCTTCAGGTGTCAGCGTGCGAGGCGCGCGAGCAGGCTGGACGTGTCCCAGCGCTTGCCGCCCATCTTCTCGACCTCGGCATAGAACTGGTCGACCAGCGCGGTCACCGGCAGGTTGGCCCCGTTGCGGCGGGCTTCTGCGATGCAGATCGAGAGATCCTTGCGCATCCATTCCACCGCAAAACCGAAATCGTACTTGTCCTCGTTCATGGTCTTGTAGCGGTTCTCCATCTGCCAGGACTGTGCCGCACCCTTGGAGATCACCTCGATCACCGAAGCGACATCGAGACCGGACTTCTTGGCGAAGTGGATGCCCTCGGAGAGGCCCTGGACGAGCCCGGCGATGCAGATCTGGTTGACCATTTTCGTCAGTTGGCCGGAGCCCGCAGGCCCTAGCAATTTGCACATCCGCGCATAGGCAGCGATCACCGGCTCGGCGCCGGCATAGGCATCCGCCGCGCCGCCGCACATCACCGTCAGCGCGCCGTTCTCGGCGCCGGCCTGGCCGCCGGAGACCGGGGCATCGATGAATTTGAAGCCGATCTTGGTCGCGGTCGCATCGAGCTCGCGGGCAACCTCGGCGGAGGCCGTGGTGTGGTCGACGAAGGTCGCGCCCTTCTTCATGCCGGCAAACGCGCCGTCGGCGCCGATCGTGACCGCGCGCAAATCATTGTCGTTGCCAACGCAGCACATCACGAAATCCTGCCCCTCGGCGGCGGCCTTCGGGGTCGGTGCCGTCTTGCCGCCGAACTTGTCCGCCCACTCCTTCGCTTTGGCCGCGGTGCGGTTGTAGACGGTGACCTCATGGCCCCCTTTTTTGACGAGGTGTCCGGCCATGGGGAAGCCCATCACGCCGAGACCGAGGAAAGCGACTTTAGCCATGTGTGGTACCTTGTCGGTAGTTTGGGTTTACGGTTCTTGCCGGGCGCGGGACGCCAGCGGGGGTCTTCAAGTTCCGCGGCGAGGCGGATCGGAGGCGCACCATAAACCGTTGCGCCGGGAGGGCAACGGCTTCGTTTGGCGGCCTCCTGTGCTAGGATGACGGGACGACCAAGGACTTCAAAAAAGGGAGCGAAAGCATGGGCGTGAGCGTTGGCGTCCTCGATCATTTCAACATCCGGACCCGCAAGCTGGCCGAGACGGTCCGCTTCTACGAGGATGTGCTGGGCCTGGAAAACGGCGCGCGGCCGAATTTCGCCTTTCCGGGGGCCTGGATGTATAGCGAGGGCAAGCCAGTGGTGCACCTCGTCGATATTTCTCCGACCTCGGAGCCACAAAAACCGGATTCCGGCGTTGTTCATCACGTCGCCTTCGCCAGCCGCGGCTTTGAAGACATGAAGCAGCGCCTCGCTGCCAAGGGCATGAAATTCGAATCGCGCCAGGTGCCCGGCGGCGAGCTCTGGCAGATCTTCGTCCACGACCCCAACGGGGTGATGATCGAGCTCAATTACGAGGCGGCCAAGGAGCAGGGGGCCGCGCCTGCCGAGATGGCTGACGATATCGGCAGGCAGTAGCCTTTTGGGCGTTTCCGCTCTAATGGGGCAGATCTTGAATTCAGGAGATGCGCTTTGAGCGTGACGCAGCAACAGGTTTTGGACAGCCTTAGCCGGATCAAATCGCCGCGCGGGGTCGCGCTTACCAATGCCAATGTGCTGAGCACGATCAGCGCATCCGACGGCAAGGTTTTCTTCTCGATCAACGTCGATGCCGCCGAAGCCCGGGCTTGGGAATCGGTCCGTGCCGAGGCTGAAGCCGCCGTGCGCGCCATTCCGGGGGTCACCACCGCGATGGTGGCGCTGACCGCCGAGCGCAAGCCCGGCGCCGCGCCGCCCCCGCCGCCAACTCCGAGCCGCGGCACGCCGGGCGTGCAGCCGGTGCATGCTCACAAGCCGCCGCAGGGCGGCGCCTCGCCGATGGCGCGGCAATCCGAGATTCCGGGCGTCGCTGCCGTGATCGCGGTGGCCTCGGGCAAGGGCGGCGTCGGCAAGTCGACCACCGCGCTCAATCTGGCGCTGGGCCTGCGCGACCTCGGCCTCAGGGTCGGGCTGCTCGATGCCGACATCTACGGCCCCTCGGTGCCGCGCTTGACCGGCCTGCGCGAAAAGCCGGCACTGAACGACGCGCGCAAGATGATTCCGCTCAGGCGCTACGGCCTCGCCATCATGTCGATCGGCTTCCTGGTCGAGGAAGAGACCGCGATGATCTGGCGCGGCCCGATGGTGATGTCGGCGGTGACGCAGATGCTGCGCGACGTCGAATGGGGCGAGCTCGACGTGCTGGTCGTCGACATGCCGCCCGGCACCGGCGATGCCCAGCTCACGCTGGCGCAGAACGTGCCGCTGAAGGGCGCCGTCATCATCTCGACCCCGCAGGATCTGTCCCTGATCGATGCGCGGCGCGGGCTTGCGATGTTCAGGAAGGTCAACGTGCCCGTGCTCGGCATCGTCGAGAACATGAGCTATTTCCAATGCCCGCATTGCGGCACGAAGTCCGACATCTTCGGCCATGGCGGGGCGCGGCACGAGGCCGAGAAGCTCGGCGTGCCGTTCCTGGGCGAGATCCCCCTGCACATGGCGATTCGCGCATCCTCGGATGCTGGTAACCCCGTGGTCGACAGCGAGCCGGGCGGGCCTCATGCGGCGATCTATCGCGCCATTGCGGGGCAGGTCCGCGATCAGCTCAAGGGCGTCATTGCTGCGGCCTGAGCCGGGCGCATGGGCAGACATGCGACTTTCGTCGAGCCCTGTCATGCCAATGTCGCGTTCCGCAAGCGGGACTTCCATGTTAAAGGCCCCCGGCAGTCAAGCCCCCTTCGGTTCGACGCGGCCTAGAACGCGCCCGCCGGAATGAGCGGCGGCAAAGAGAAAGTCTAGGGGAAACGCCCCAGCAAGGAGAGACCTGAAGATGAAGCGTCGTGATTTCTTGAAAGTGTCGGCAGCAGGCGCGGCGGCGACCGCGGTGGCCTCGCCGGCGATCGCGCAGTCCTCGCCCGAGGTGAAGTGGCGCCTGACGTCGAGCTTCCCGAAGTCGCTCGACACCATCTATGGCGGCGGCGAGCAGGTGGCGAAGTACGTCGCCGAGATGACCGACAACAAATTCCAGATCCAGGTGTTCGCCGCGGGCGAAGTCGTCCCGGCCCTCCAGGCGCTCGACGCAACCTCGAACGGCACGGTCGAGATGTGCCACACCGTCTCCTACTACTATGTCGGCAAGGATCCGACCTTCTCGATCTTCGCGTCGGTGCCGTTCGGCCTCAATGCGCGTCAGCAGAATTCCTGGCTCTACCAGGGCGGCGGCAACGAACTCGCCAACGAGTTCTTCAAGAAGTCGAACGTGATCGGGTTCCCCTGCGGCAACACCGGCACGCAGATGGGCGGCTGGTTCCGCAAGGAGATCAAGACGGTCGCCGATCTCTCGGGCCTCAAGATGCGCATCGGCGGCATCGCCGGCCAGGTGCTCCAGAAGGTCGGCGTGGTGCCGCAGCAGCTCGGCGGTGGCGACATCTATCCGGCGCTGGAAAAGGGCACCATCGACGCGGCCGAGTGGGTCGGCCCCTATGATGACGAGAAGCTCGGCTTCGCCAAGGTCGCCAAGTACTACTATTATCCCGGCTTCTGGGAGGGCGGCCCGACGGTGCATTCCTTCGTCAATCTGGAAAAGTGGAACCAGCTGCCGAAGAACTATCAGGCGATCCTGACCAACGCGATGGCCAACGCCAACAGCTGGATGGCCGCGCGCTACGACATGCAGAACCCGGGGGCGCTGAAGCGTCTGGTCGCCGGCGGCACCCAGCTTCGTCCCTTCACCAACGAGGTGCTGGAAGCCTGCTTCAAGGCGACCAACGAATTGTGGGCCGAGATCTCGGCCAAGAACCCCGACTTCAAGAAGTCGATCGACGCCATGCAGGCCTACCGCTCCGACGAATATCTGTGGTGGCAGGTCGCCGAATACACCTACGACAGCTTCATGATCCGCTCGCGCACCCGCGGCTGATCGCAAGCCTAAAGTCGCAAGACCGGAAAGCCCGGCCTTCCCTGGAGGCCGGGCTTTTCTTTGCCGCGATGCCTTCTTGCCGCGGCGCGCCGGGGGTGCCAACAAAAAGATGGAAAACAACCCCATGCACAGTAGACGAGGGGTCAACGCAGGACACGCTGGGGATGCTGGCAACAGTTTGACAGGCCAGACCAATTCGGCGGGAGCGGCAATCGTCCGCGGAGCGGGGAACAGGCGCGCGAAATGCACTGCTTTCCGTACCTTCGACGATCCGGCCAAGCAGTTTGACTCGTCGGGCAAAACAGGGGCAGAATGTGATAATCGTATAATCCGAAATTCGCGCCGCAGCGCCAATTCTTGGGATGACGATGAGCTTCGATCCAGATGAAGTTGAAAGCGCGCTGCGCAAGGCATGGTCGCTGTCGACCGTCCGCCAATTGACCGCGAACAATCCGGCGGCAGGGCAATGCAACGTGACTGCACTGCTCATTCACGAGCTCTTCGGCGGCGACTTGCTGAAGACGCCTCTGCCGGCCGGCGATCATTTCTACGATCGGATCGGAGGGCGGAGGTATGACCTCACAGCGAGCCAGTTCGATCAGCCGATCGTTTATTTGGACGTGCCAGCAAATCGCGTCGACGCAGAACTGGGAGCAACAAAGGACGAACTCGCTGAACTCAGAGCGGCGTTTCAGGAGCACCGTGATGGCGCGCCAAACCGGAGTCATGGGCGCAGCAAAAGTAGAGCTACTCGATCACTTCGTCTGCGCGTCCGAGAAGGGAGACGGGGACTGTGATGCCAAGCGCACTCGCCGTATTCACGTTGACAACCAACTGAACTCTGGTGGCCTGCTGCACCGGCAGGTCGGCAGGTTTTTCGCCTTTCAGGATACGGCCGGTGTAGACGCCGGCAAGGCGGTTCGCTTCGGCAAAGTCGCCTCCATAATCCATGATGCCGCCGGCCGCGGCGAAGGTGCCGCCCTGAAAGATGGCGGGGAGCGCATGCCGCAGCGCCATCTTGGCGAGCTTGTCGCTATTCCCCGTGAAGAGAATATCTCCGCCGATCACCAAGCCTGCGGAGCGCAATTCGCTTGCGCGCGCGAACACCGCATCAAAATCGTCCTCGGTGCTCGCATGCAAGACCTGGACTTGAAGCCCGAGCGCGTGCGCCGCGACCTGCATCTCCTTCAACTGGTTTTCCGTAGTGGGATTGTTCGGGTTCAGCAACAGAGCCATATCCTTGGCCGCCGGCAGGAGTTCGTGCATCAACTCCAAGCGCTTCGGCCCGACCCGTACGTTCAAGGAGGTCGCGCCGGTGACGTTTCCGGACGGCCGGCTGAGACTCGGCACCAGACCAATCTGCACCGGGTTCCCGATCGTCGTGAATACGATCGGAATCGATGCGGTCGCTGTCTTTGCGGCGAGTGCCGCCGGGGTCGTGAAGGCGGCGATCGCGGATGGCTGGCGATGCACCAGGTCGGCAGCCATTGCGGGCAAACGATCGTACTGACCTTCCGCCCAGCGGTATTCAAGGGCAAGGTTCTGGCTCTCGACGTAGCCCATCGCGCCAAGACCACGGCGAAACGCAGCAGTCAGCAGCGCGCCCAGCCCTCCGCACTCCCGCTGCCAAGAACGCCTACCACCGGCATTGCTGCGGGTTGTTGCGATCGCGCGAGGTCCGACCAGAGTGCAGCCGCACCGGCCCCCACCATGAAGTCTCGACGCTTCATCCTTTGCTCCAAGGAACGATCAGATCGATAGTATCCGTTCAGTTCAGTCCGGCAAGCGAGCGGCGCTACGAAGCTTGGCTCATGTCCGGGTTGGGTCGGAAGCGGCAACGTTTGATGAAGCACGGGATGTCCGATTGCGCCCGCAACAGCCGCTCCGCGCGCTCATGAGCAGGCGCCCCGATCGGCTTACGCAAAGCTGACGGAAGCAAGGATACGCCGCGGAGCGTTTTTTCCTGGCTGACGCGCCCCCGAATGGTGCAAGAGAGCGCAGATCAGCCTGAGCCGCGTGCTGCGGGATGGGGTAGAGCGAGGCGTAGCCGATCATTTCTCCCGGCTGGACCGAGCGCACGACCAACATCGTCGTTCGGACCGGCTGTGCGCTCAGCTTCGCCGCGCTCTACCAGCTTGGGTGCTCAGCGTCGCCGCGCATGTCCGGTTCGGAGACGAAAGCGGCAGTGCCTCTTGCATTCCACCAGTCAACACTCCCCGCTTGTTGTGGACACTCCTGGTTGGCTTACACGAACCTGACAGGACGGCGACCGGCCTTGCGATGCTTCCTCGTCAACTTCCTGGGGGAGAGACGTCCGGAATCTCGCGCCGGGAGAGATGCTTAGCGGTCACCGCGGCAGAGATTCCCGATGTTGTTCGGGCGCGTGCGATTTGACGCCAACAATCTCAACGTGAGTGCGGTGCGTAGTTTTGCGGTGTTCCCTTTGCCGAACGGGAGGGCTATCGGAATCCGGCAATCGGGCCGAAGTCGGGGCGGGCGTCAGGTATGCTTCACCGCCGTTCCGACTTCACGGTACTAAATACTGGACTCAACCAGTCCCGACGGGAATTCAGCTTTCACCGAACACGGCGGTTCTCGATCTCTGATCGAGATGCCAAGGCGGCCGTTTCCCGTAGGGATTTGTCAATGAGAATGGCAATTGAAATCTTGCAACTCCTGGTCCAATCGGCCGACAGTTGGCTCTTTGAAGGTAATCGTTCGGGTCTAAGCGATCGTGAATGGATGGCTTTACGCTTTCTCGCTCGTGCAAACAGGTTTTCGAGGACGCCGACTGCTCTCGCCAGCTTTCTGAGTACGAACCGCAGCGCCGCATCGCAGATTGTCGCCGTGCTCCAGAACAAAGGACTGGTGGTCCGCAAGCCATCTGCAGAGGACAAGCGCTCGATTGCGCTCTGCGTTACAGGCGAAGGCGAGACGTTGCTGGAGCGCGATCCGATAAACGCCTTGCGAGATCAGATTGTGGCACTGGAGGTCCCCGATCGGTCTCAGCTGCGCGATACGCTTCGCCGTGTTCTGATTGGACTCGATGTTGCCGAGCGTCGCTACCATCCTGGCGTTTGCAGTCAATGTATGTTTCTGGTCGAAAGCGGAGAGGGGAAGGATCATCATTTCAAGTGTCGGCTCTTTCGGAAATCCATAGACCAAAAAGAGATGACCTTGCTTTGCACCTATTTCGAGGGGCGGAGCGGAAAAGGCTAGCGGCTCAATGCTGATGAGCCTGAGTGCTTGCGTCACTGTCGACGTCACGGCTGCGAACTATTCAGCGGGAACGATTTGCTGAATTTGATCTTGCGTCGGTGCACCGGAGATCCGCTCCGGGTCAGAAATGGGAATGTTCGATCGAGCGCGGAGTTCTGCCTGCACCGAACGGCCGCCTCCCGACCTTATGAGTGCACGTCTGGTTGGCTTACATGGATCTGACAAATGCGATCGGCCTGCCAGGCGTCTTTTCGCTGGCCGGGGAAAACGCAAGAAGTTGGCGGGGCCGTGATGGATTGATCCGCACGGCGTTCAGATGCTTAACCGGCTTTCGAAATTCTGCGCATTCGTTTAGATATTCCTTGGTGACGTCAACGAGCGATACCCCAATTGAATCGTCGTCGATCTCAATCGCTTTAATCGTACGACGAGAGTTCAAGAGAACGATATTGCAAGAAGTATTGGTCCAAGCGCGATATTCATCGCCATATTTGAGACTCTCGCCTCGAGAAAGGGTGTCCTGAAGGTTTCAGTCTAGCGCTTCGCAGGTGCTAAATCCATTTCCCTTCAGCGCTGCTCGTCGGCTCCTATCAAGGGCGAGCGGGAGCGAACCTCATCCTAGACTTTTACTGTGAACGGGAACATGCTGCCCTCTCCAATCGGGGAGGGTGTGGGATGGTTGGAGATAAGGCTACTGAGGAGCTGGCCAAGCTTGGAAATCGTTCCCTTGAATCGATAGACAAGGTCGGGTCGTGGCTGGATGGAGTATTCGGGGAAGGCTTCCGTGAAGTCGGACATGCCTTTGCCGACAGCATGGCGGGCTTCCGTATAAGAAACCGTCTCCGCGTGATCGAGAAGACGCAGAAGGCGATAGATTTGGCGGGATTGGTAGGGCACACGCGACCTCTACCTGGTCGACTGACTGGGCCAATTATGGATGCGATCGGGGACGAGAGCGACGAAACTCTACAGGATGTTTGGGCGGCCTATCTGGCGTTCAGTGTTAACCCAAAGAACCCGAGCGCTGATAAGTTGCTCATCGACGTGATCCGAAGATTGGAGCCGCAGGACTGGCCAATACTACGGAAATTATTTCGTTCCGATCCGAAGCAATTGCTTCCCGACGACTTGGGCGCAGCCGCGAATGATTTGGAAGTCACTATGGATCGGCTGACTGCTCTTGGGCTTCTTCAATATGACGATCCAAAGTCAACGTTTTTGGTCGATGGTAATCATTTCGCCGGGACGGTTAGCGTGAAGATCGGCGATGGTCGTTATTATGAGACAAAGCTTCTCCGACGACTGAAAGGCGAAACCGAAGAAGCATGGAAGTGAGTGCTGACCTCATGTTCGCGCTGGACTTCTTAGATGTTCTCGTCGGAAGCGTCTTGCTTCTTTCGCTGGCGCTCGCTAATGCGCCGAACCGTGAGGGAGTGGTGCTTACCAACGCTATCCGACGATTTGTGACTGCATATTGACGTGAGCACCAAGGGTCACAGCCATCGGCTGGCGCACGCAGGCGGCGATGAACCCCATCGCGGCAACCCTTGAGGCGCTGATTACGAGCTTGGAGCTATAGCCCGTGAGCGCTTTCGGTTCAGAGGGACTAGCGGCTTTTTCGAAGCAGCAGCGAGATCAATGATTGCGGCAATTGCCCGGGCAACGTGTTGTTCGGAATGAAGGGGCTCCGCGTTCCATGCAGAAGATCCGTAACCAACCCATTGTCTCGCCAGAATTGCATCGCGACGCGGGTAATTCCTTCTGGCGTGAATACAAGTGGTTCAGACGGAGCGGTTTGCGGGAGCGGCCAGAACACCCGAACTCCGAGCGATTCTGCATAGGCTTTAGGATCGGGAAGAAGCGCAACCGGACCGCTGAGGACATGCGCGAAAGCGGCTTCAAGACAGATGGTCGTTGTCTGGTAGTTCGGCTGGAACTGCTGTGGTGGGGATTGTGTCTTTTCCGTCTCTAGCATTGCTGCTCGATGCCACATAGTGCCGGGGGCATTATCGGTCCGGCAACGACCTAGGCAAATGATCCAGTCGGGCGGCGGTGTTCCTGTCGACATGAGAAACTGCCGTTCGGCGAGAGGGATCGCCTGGGTCTTAAGGTCAGCGAATTCAAGGCACATAGTCACCATTGCCACCCATGCAGCAACTGACTTGATCGACGGCACGTCCAGTTTCGACCAGTCGTTCCGCATGAGTGAAGTCAACGGCTCCTTGGCTTGATTTTGCAGCCGAGACATCCACTCATTGTTGCAAGACTCGCAGACAAGCCTCAATTGTTGAGCGTGTGGGCTGCCGTTGCGGTTCATGCGCCCCTTGGCCATCGTCGGCACCGGTACGCCAGTGCTGTAGTCTGTAAACGATGTTAGATGCTCAGTGTTTCGAAATGCTGAGGGGAATTGATCTCTCATCCATTGGCCGAAGATGTGCTCGGCCGTTCGCCTAGCTGGTTTGTCAAAGATGCATTGCGCCTTGAACTGAGCCATCTAGCGCCGCCCCCAGAACTTTGAAAATAGGAGGTTCGGGCACGGCAAACGGCAGATGTCAATCGGGGGCTGCACCTGTAGGCGTCCACTCCCTTCAAGACAGCGGCGCGCATTGGAGCGCGCCGCACTTCACAAGTCATATGAGGGGTCGGCTAGCCACCAGCCCAGCGGCAGCTGCCGTTACTACACTGGCAAATAAGGGTCCGGCCGTCACTTGAGGTTTTTTGATCGCCCGCCTCGCAGGCGAAACACGATACGGAAGAAATCAAAAGAGCCGTCAGAGCCACAACAACATGTAGCGCTCGCATGCAAATAACTCCCATTTTTTGAGATCAATTGAGTGAGTACGTCTTCTCTGGGTACGTCTTGCGAGGGCCTTGAAGGTCCCGCAATACCATTGTGGCCATATTGCAACCAAGAGTCGAGCCCTCTGCTCCTTCAGCGCAGCCCTCTATTCACAGGTACGCCAATTGCCCGACTTCTTCCGCGTCGAGGACGCCGCCGCGCGCGCCACTACCACGGACACGGCTAACATTGAGATCACTACTATCCGCAGATTGTTGGCACCTTACTGCAACGATCCGCTGACCGGCTAACTCACTCCCTCAGGGGAAGTGCCCGTTCAGGGCGTGGTCTCCGCTGCAGCAATGTCCGATCAAGCACGAGATTTCGGATTGACGACGCGACCGTGTGGGTGCCTCCCCATTTTGGCATACATGAAACTGACAAGGCACCAGAAGGTCAGCGGTTCTCATTTTTTCGCTGGCCGACGCGCCCCGAATGGTGGAAGAGAGCGAAGATGCGGCGCAAGCCGCGTGCTGATATCGAACCATCCGGCGGGACTACGATGCGTCTTCTGATCGTCGAGGACAATGCCGAACTGTCACGGCTGGTCGCCAGCGGGCTGGCGGCGGCCGGCTATGAGAGCGACATCGCGAGCAGCGCCGCCGAGGCGCGCGAGGCGGTGGGCAGCGTCAGTTACGCTGCGATGATCCTCGACCTCGGGCTGCCCGACGGCGACGGCCTCTCGGTACTGCGCGAGCAGCGCCGACAGAGCAATCCGCTGCCGGTGCTGGTGCTGACCGCGCGCGGCGGCGTGCAGGATCGCGTCAACGGCCTGCGCAGCGGTGCGGACGACTACCTCGCAAAGCCGTTCGCCATGGAGGAGCTGGTGGCGCGGCTGGAGGCGATCTTGCGCCGTCCGGGCCAGCTGCTCGGCCGCTCGCTCCATTTGGCCAATCTCGTCTACGACACTGAAAGCCGTCAGATCTTCGTCGACGACCAGCCGCGCATCATCTCGGCGCGCGAGGCCTCGGTGCTGGAGATCCTGTTGCGGCGGCAGGGGCGTGTGGTGCCGAAGAAGAATGTCGAGGACCACATTTTCGGGCTCGAAGGCGAGGTCGCCTCGAACGCGGTGGAGGTCTATGTCTCGCGATTGCGCAAGCAGCTGGCCGAGCACGGCGCCAGGGTCGTGATCCATACCATTCGCGGCGTCGGCTATCTCATGGCCGAGGAGAAATAAGCGTGGCCCAGGTCAGATCCCAGGTCAGATCCCATGTCGGATCCTATGCCGGGCTCTACGCGAGATCGCCGACGTTCAAATCGCTGATCTGGCGCATCGTGTTCCTGCACATCGTCGCGGTCGCGGTGGTCGCGATCTTCCTGCCGCTGGTGTTGTTCTGGCTGCTCAATTCGGAGATCGACCTGCTGCATCGCGATGCCATGCGTGCGCAGGCCGAAGTACTCGCCGAGCGCATCGTCGCGCAGCCGGACGGCACGCTGACGTTCAACCTGCCGGACAGCCTGCGAGGGCTTTATTCAGACGCTTACGGTCGTTATCGGTACGACATTCGCGATGCCGAAGGCCGGCTGCTGTTCTCCTCGCACCGGCGCGCCGGCGCTGCCGCAGCGGCGCCACTCTCCGAGACCATCTCCGGCGCCGGCGTCACCCGGGACATCAGCGGCAAGACGGTGCGCATCCAGGTTGCCGAGGATCTCGCGCATCGCGATGTCATCATCGACGATATCGTCTCGAATTTCTTCCGGCGCGTGGGATGGATCACCATCCCGATCCTGCTGATCCTGCTCGCCACCGACATCATCATCTTCCGCCGCGCGATTGCGCCGCTGTGGAAGGCCTCGGAAGAGGCCAGCAATATCGGACCGGCCCGCACCGACATCCGCCTGCCGACGGAGCAGATCCCGCGCGAGATCATGCCGCTGGTCACCGCGGTCAACCAGGCGCTCGATCGCCTGGACGGCGGCTTTCGGGTGCAGCGGCAGTTCACGGCCGATGCCGCGCATCAATTGCGCACGCCGCTTGCGATCCTGCGGACGCGGATCGAGACGCTTCACGATGGTGCAGCGAAGCAGGCACTGCACGCCGATATCGAGGGCATGAGCCGGATCGTGGCTCAGCTCCTGGAGATTGCCGAGCTCGACACCTTGGTGCTCGACCCCGGCGAGACCGCTGACTTACGCGCCGTCTGCGCCGAGGTGGTCGGCGCGATCGCGCCGTTCGCGCTGGCCCGGCACAAGGACATCGCACTCAAGGGCAGCGAGGTGCCCGTGATGATTCACGGCAATTCCGAGATGCTGCAGCGCGCGATCTTCAACCTCGCCGAAAACGCCATCAAGTTCACGGCGAAGGACACCTCCGTCGACGTCGAGGTACGGGACGACGGTTCGGTGCATGTGCGCGATTGCGGCCCGGGCATCGCGGAGGCCGAGCGCGAGCTGATCTTCCAGCGCTTCTGGCGCGCCGACCGCCAGCGCACCGACGGCGCCGGCCTGGGGCTGTCGATCGTGCGTGCCGTCGCGGACGATCATGCCGCCACAGTGGAGGTTGCGAACCTCGCGGGCGGCGGCGCGGAGTTCACGCTGCGGTTTCGGTTGGCGGAGGAAGCAATGGTCGCAGAGAAGGACCTGCCCGGCACTAACGCTGCACCCTCTTCCCTTGTGGCAGGGCGATCGCATATGGGCTGATCTTGTTCTGGCCGATCCTTCGAGACGCCCGCCTAGGGGCGGGCCCTCAGGATGAGGATGGAGTGCGCGGCAGCGGTTTCAACGGGCGCCGATCCCGCTCAGCCTCATCCTGAGGAGACCGCGGGAAGCGGTCGTCTCGAAGGACGAGGCGCGCGCTCAGGCCGCCCATAACGCCATATGCGATCGCCCTGCCCCTTGTGGGAGAGGGTGGCTCGCCGCGATAGCGGCGAGACGGGTGAGGGGTCTCGCTCCGCGAGTCCCACTCTCAATTGAGCGCTCGGAGAAGACTCCTTATCCGGCGCCATAGCCGATGCGAAGCATCGGCGTTCTTAAGAACGGCGGCCGAAGGCCGCCTATGCCACCTTCTCCCACAAGGGGAGAAGGAAGAAGGCGCTATTTCAGCTTGCCGGTGGACAGATCCATGATCATGCGCGTGGCCAGATAAAGACGCGGCACGATGCTGTTGAGCTGCACATATTCGGCATCGTTGGAGTGCGCGCCGAAGCCCGACAGGCCCATGCCTTCCACCACCGCTCCCTTGGTCTTGAGCGCGGCAAATGCGGCGTCGGTGCCGCCCCCGGTCGCCTTCTCGTCGACCTTGAGGGACAGTCCGAGCTCCTGATAGATCGTCTTGCCGTAGGCCGCCACGCCGCGCGAGGCGTCGTTGGCCTCTAACGGCGGGCGACGCACCTCGAATTTCAGGTCGACCTTTGAGTCGGGCAGCAGACGATTCCTGATCTTGTCCCGCAGCGCCTTTTCCAGCTCGTCGAAATCCGCCACCTTGAGCGCACGCGCATCGGCCTGGGCGGTGGCCTCGGCAGGGATCACGTTGCGGTTGGTACCTGACTTGGCGACCGTCCAGTTGAGCTTCAGGCCCTGCTCGGGCCTGGACAGGTCTTTCATCTGGAGCACCTGGTGCGAGAGCTCGTACAGGGCGTTGACGCCGCCCTCGGGCCGTGCGCCCGCATGCGACGACTTGCCCTGCACCGTGAGATAGGCCGAGCCGATGCCACTGGTGGCGAGGCGCAGCGTGCCGTCGGTACCACCGCCTTCGAACGAGAACACGACATCCTGATCCGCGGCGAACCGGGTGATGGTGCTGCGCCAGCCGGGCGAGGAGATCTCCTCGTCGCCATTGGTGAGCACTGTGAGTGTGCCGAAATCCTTGAAATTCAGCTTCTGCAGCAACGCCACGGTATGGAGAATGAGCGCGACGCCCTGCTTGTCGTCGGCAATGCCGAGGCCGTAGGCCTTGTCGCCGTCGATGCGGAACGGTTGGTCCTTCAGCATGCCTTTCAGGTACACCGTGTCCATATGGGCGATCAGCATGATCCTTTTGCTGCCGGTGCCCTTGAAGACGGCGCGCACGGCCGGGCCGATCTTCTCGGGCGTGTCGTCGAGGCGATAGATCTCGGTGGGCTGCAGGATCTCCACCGTGCCGCCGAGCTGCTTGAGCTGCGCGGCGACGCGCTCGGCGATCTGGTTCAGGCCGTCGAGGTCCTTGCTGCCGGATTCGATGCTGACGAGATCGCGCAGCGTGTCGAGCAGCGGCTGCTGCTCCTTTTGCGCCAGCGCATGGACGTCAGGGATGGGCTCGGCATGCGCGATGGTTGCGGCACATGCCAGCCAGAGCGACGCGAGCAACGGACCAACGAGCGATGGAGCAGAGTGCGATCGGAACATGAGCGGCGGACCATGGTTTTCGAGGATGATCCGGTATGCCCGTGTTTCCGGCGCCTGTCACGCGCCCGGCTCACGTGTCATGCACTGGCGGAACATGATTGGACGGCCATGGCCGCTGGCCGTCTAAGCCTAAAGTAGCAGGACGGGGTTGGCGGGGGAGCTGGGCATTTTGTGTCCCTTACCTTCGTGGGGATGGAAATCGGATGACACATGTTCCATGCTGTCTCGAAGCCTCGGCAAGAAGGCCCATAATCACAATCCATCAAGGTAGAGGAAATCATGAAGAGAAGAGACTTCATCAAGGTCACAGGGCTTGGTGCAGCGGGTGCGGTGACGCTCGCCGCTCCTGCAATCGCGCAGTCGACGCCGGAGATCAAGTGGCGCATGCCGACGAGCTGGCCGAAATCGCTCGACACGCTCTACGGCGGCGCCGAGATGATGGCGAAGATGGTGGCGGAAGCGACTGACAACAAATTCCAGATCCAGACGTTCGCGGGCGGCGAAATCGTGCCCGGGCTGCAAGTGCTCGACGCAGTGCAGAACGGCACCTGCGAGATCGGCCACACCGCGTCCTACTACTATTTCGGCAAGGACCCGACCTTTACGTTCGGCTCGGCGGTGCCGTTCGGACCGAACATGCGCATCAACCAGGCCTGGTACATGCTGGGCGGCGGGCGGGAAGTTCTCAACGAGTTCTACAAGAAGTACAACGTCGTCTCGCTGCTTGCCGGCAATACCGGCTGTCAGATGGGCGGCTGGTTCCGCAAGGAAGTCAAAGTGCCCCAGGACTTCAGCGGCCTCAAATTTCGCATCGGCGGCTTTGCGGGGCGCGTGTTGCAGAAGCTCGGCGCGGTGCCGCAGCAGATCGCCGGAGGCGACATCTACCCGGCGCTCGAGAAGGGCACCATCGACGCCGCCGAATGGGTCGGACCGTATGACGACGACAAGCTCGGCTTCGTCAAGGTCGCGCCGCACTACTACTTTCCGGGCTGGTGGGAAGGCGGCCCGATGCTTCTCGCCTTCGTCAATCAGGACAAGTGGAACGCGCTGCCGAAGCACTACCAGAGCGTCCTCGAGCAGGCGGGCCACTTTGCCAACAACTGGATGATGGCCAAGTACGACCAGTCCAACCCGCCGGCGTTGCGGCGCCTGCTCGCCGCGGGCGCCAAGCTGCATCCGTTCTCCCCGGAGATCATGCAGGCCTGCCTGAAGGCCGCAAAGGAACTGCACACCGAAGTCGCGTCCACCAATGCGGATTTCAAGAAGGTGTACGACTCGCTGACGGCCTTCTCAACCAACGGATATCAGTGGTTCCAGGTCGCCGAAGTCGGCTACGACAACTTCATGGCGCGCAACTCGCAGAGCTGACCGCAGCGCGCCGTTGGCCAAACGAAAAACCCGGAGCTGTGGCTCCGGGTTCTTTTTTTGCGGGCGACACCAGCTCTATTGTTTCGGTTGGCCGAAGTCGAGCGGCGGCAGCTCGATCTGCGGAATCTCGATCTTGATGGTGTTCGGATCGATGTTGGACTGCACGCCCTTGTAGTGCATCACCATCGAAGGGAACGCGATGACGATGAGCACCATGATGATCTGGATGACGACGAACGGCACCGCGCCCCAATAGATCTGCCCCGTCGTGACCGGGTCCATGCGTTTGCCGGTGACGCGATCGGTATAGCGTTCTTTCGGCGCGACCGAGCGCAGGTAGAACAGCGCAAATCCGAACGGCGGATGCATGAACGAGGTCTGCATGTTGATGCCGAGGATGACGCCGAACCAGATCAGGTCGATACCGAGATGCTCAGCCGCGGGCCCGAGCAGCGGGATCACGATGAAGGCAAGCTCGAAGAAATCGAGGAAGAACGCCAGCACGAACACGAAGGCGTTGACGAAGATCAGGAATCCGATCTGTCCGCCGGGCAGGGAGGTCAGCAGGTGCTCGACCCAGACATGGCCATTGACGCCGTAGAAGGTCAGCGAGAACACGCGGGCGCCGACCAGGATGAAGACGACGAATGCGGACAGCTTCGCCGTCGATTCGATGGCCTGGCGGATCAGGTCCCAGCTCAGCCGCCGCTTCATACCGCCGAGAATGAGTGCGCCGGTCGCGCCCATCGCGCCGCCTTCGGTCGGCGTGGCGAGGCCGATGAAGATCGTGCCCAGCACCAGAAAGATCAGGAACAGCGGCGGCACCATGACGAAGGTCGTCTGCTGCGCCAGCTTCGACAGGAAACGGAAGCCCGTAAGCTTGTCGATGATCCAGTTCACGATGGCGACGAAGAACGCGAATAGGATGCCGAAGAACATGCTGAGCACGACGTAGTCGGCGCCATGGCTCTCCGAGCTCCGCATCATGAACCAGCCGAAGACGCAGCTCGCCAGGAACAGGACACCGAGCGAGGCCAGACCCCGGCTACCGCTGTCCTCGCGAAAGCCAATCGCATCCTTGGGAAGGCCCGGGGCGGCCTTCGGGAAGATCACGGTCACGAGGAATGCGTAGAGGGCATAAAGGCCCGCGAGCACCAGGCCCGGAACGAACGCACCTTCGTACATGTCGCCCACGGACTTGCCGAGTTGGTCGGCCATCACGATCAGGACGAGCGAGGGCGGAATGATCTGCGCCAGCGTGCCGGAAGCTGCGATGATGCCGGTCGCCATGCGCCGGTCGTAGCCGTATCGCAGCATGATAGGCAGTGAGATCAAGCCCATCGAGATCACCGACGCCGCGACGACGCCTGTCGTCGCCGCAAGCAGTGCGCCGACGAAGACCACGGCATAGGCGAGGCCGCCGCGGACGGTGCCGAACAACTGGCCGATCGTGTCGAGCAGATCCTCCGCCATCCCGGAGCGTTCGAGCACCAATCCCATGAAAGTGAAAAACGGAATCGCGAGCAGCGTGTCGTTGTTCATCACGCCGTAGACGCGTTCGGGCAGGGCCTGGAGAAAGTCGGGGTGGAACTGGCCGAGCTGAATCCCGACCACGGCGAAGATCAGGCCGACGGCGCCGAGCGAGAATGCAGCGGGATAGCCGAGCAGCAGCACGACCACCAGCGACGCGAACATAATCGGCGCCATATTGGCGATAAGAAACGCGGTCATCAAATTCCCCCTCAAACGCCGCCGGCGCTACTTCTTCTCGATGGCCTCGACGAGGTGCTCGACCTCCGCCTCGATTGCCGACACCTGCGACTCGTGAGGGTCGGGGATCATGCCGCGCATGATTGCGATGCGCTTGATCAGCTCGGAGATGCCCTGAACGAATAGGAAGGCGAACGCGATCATAATGAGCGACTTGGCAGGCCACTGCGGCAGGCCGCCCGCGTTGCCCGACTGCTCGTTGAGCTGGAACGAGCGCTGGAAGAACGGTACGCCGGTGATCATCATGACCACCGTCAGCGGCAGCAGGAAGACCGCGTGGCCGATGATATCGATCACGTTGCGAGCCGTCTTAGGCAACATGTTATTGATGATGTCGATGCGGATGTGCTCGTTGTCCAGCAGCGTCCAGGGCGCGCACAGCAGGAAGACGATGCTGAACAGCACCCATTGCAGCTCGAGCCAGGAATTGGAGGATGTATCGAACGTCTTTCGGACGATCGCATTCATGGCCGAGATGATCACGGCAACCAAGATCAGCCATGCCAGACGCTTGCCCGTCCAACGTGTGAACGCGTCAATTCCATGGCTCAGCTTTAGGAGCGCTTGCAACGATAGGTCCTCCCCCGATTTTGCCCCGGCCGTCTTGACTGCGCCGAGTGGCGCGTGGCTTGTCTCGCCGCGCAGGCATGAGCAGCCGCACCAAACCAGCGAGCGTGCTGCCAGTCAATCGGAAGTTTGTTGATAGTTAAGGGGAATAAGGCTCCCGTCGCGGATAACCGCTACCCGCCGGTCACGCTCATGTGGCGGCTGACGCTGGGGCGGTCGTGGCGGCGGTCGATGATGAAGTCGTGGCCCTTGGGCTTCAGGCCGATGGCGCGGTCGATCGCATCCGCAAGCAGCACATCTTCGCTGGAGGCACGCAGCGGCTTGCGCAAATCGGAGGCATCCTCGTGGCCGAGGCAGGTGTGCAGTGTTCCCGTGCAGGTGATCCGCACCCGGTTGCAGGATTCGCAGAAATTATGGGTCATCGGCGTGATGAAGCCGAGCTTGCCGCCGGTCTCGGCGACGCTGACATAGCGCGCCGGCCCGCCGGTGGTCTCGGCTAGATCCGTCAACGTGAATTGCTGGGCGAGCCGCGCGCGCACCAGCGACAGCGGCAGATATTGGTCGATGCGGCCCGCGCCGATCTCGCCCATCGGCATCACCTCGATCAGCGTCAGTCCCATGCCCTTGCTGTGGGCCCAGCGCATCAGGTCGGGAAGCTCGTCCTCGTTGAGGTTCTTCAGCGCCACCGCGTTGATCTTGACGCTAAGGCCCGCGGCGCGCGCGGCCTCGATGCCATCCAGAACCTTGTCCATCTCGCCCCAGCGGGTGATCTCGCGAAACTTCTTGGGATCGAGCGTGTCGAGCGAGATGTTGATGCGGCGCACGCCGCAATCGGCGAGTTCCCTGGCGTATTTCGCCAGCTGAGTGCCGTTGGTGGTCAGCGTCAGCTCGCCCAATGCGCCGGTTGCGAGATGGCGCGACAGCGAGCGCACCAGTGTCATCACGTTGCGGCGGACCAGCGGCTCGCCGCCGGTGAGCCGCAGCTTCTTCACGCCCTTGGCGATGAAGGCCGAGCAGAGCCGGTCGAGCTCCTCCAGCGTCAGCAGGTCCGCCTTGGGCAGGAATGTCATGTCTTCCGACATGCAGTAGAAGCAGCGCAGGTCGCAGCGGTCGGTGACCGAGACGCGCAGGTACGAGATGGTCCGCCCGAACGGATCGGTCATGGGGCTCGACAGCTGGGCGAGGGCGGAGGATCCGTTCATACAACAGGCCTTGTCACTAACGGCGAGGTGCGCACCTTTGCGTCAGCGGTGCTGTGGAAGCAATCAATCTAAGCATCAGGCGTGGCAAGGACAATCGGGCGCGGCACGGAGATCAGCGCTTGCCGGCGCTCGGATCGGGGAACGGCGACCCCGCGGCCGGTGCGGCGGCCGGTGCCGCGGCTGCGGCCGGTTTCGGCTTCTTCGGCCGGTGCGGTTTCCTCACCGGCTTGGGTGGGGTGGCCGGCTGGAGCTGGGCGAACACCGGATTCGGGTCGGTGGTGACGGAGGCGGGCGTGGTGAGATCGCCGGGATTCCTGATGACGTTCACCGGCACGCTGGCCGGCTGGAACTTGTTCAGGGCGTAGCTGACCGTGAAGGGCGCGTCGGGTGAGGGAACCGAGACGGAGCAGGGCGTCTTGCAACCCGGGCCGAGCGAGGTATTGGCGTCGGCGCCCGGCGGGCTGGATTCGAGCTGGACCTGGAGGGTCGGCGGGGCCGATTTGAACATGTCCCAGGACACCGAGGAGCAGCCGCCAAGACTTGTTGCTCCAAAAAGGCTCGCTGCCGCTAACGCAATCGCGATGACACGACGCATGATCATCCACTTCCACTGCGACGAACCGCCGCATTCCCCCCACCGACCTTAGGGGCGGGGATTTTCCCGCGCAACCGGTGGACGGCGCATAGTTAATCGTTGGTTAACGCGGAACTTCTTGGGATTGCGTAGCGATTTCAGGGCCTTTGGCCGTCATCAGACTGCTGGCGGCAGCCGGCAGGTCGCGCATGTGATGGATCAGCCGGTCCGGCTTGAGGTCCGCGATCGGCACGTCCGTGTAGCCGAAGCTGACCCCGATCACAGGCACGCCGGCCCGCCGAGCCACCCCGACATCGGGTCCGGCATCGCCGACCATGATGCTGGCCGTGAGCCGCCCGCCGGCCTGGGCCACCGTCTCGCGCAGGATGGTGGGGTCGGGCTTTGGAACGCCAAAGGTATCGGCACCGCAGATCGCCGCGAACCGGCGGCTGAGGCCGAGCTGGTCCAACAGCCGCTTCGACAGCCATTCCAGCTTGTTGGTGCAGACCGCGAGACGGTGGCCTTGCGCCGCAAAATGGTCGAGCGCAGCCTCCAGCCCCTCGAAGGGCCGGGATTCGACGGCGATATGGTCGGCGTAATAGGCGATGAAATCCGCCGTCAGCCGGTTCATGTCCGCGAGGCTGACGGTACGGCCCTCGGCCTCCAGGCCCCGCTCGATCAGCTTGCGGGCGCCAGCGCCGATCATGTTGCGGGCGGACTGCATCGGCACCGGCGGCAGCCCTTCGCGGTCGAGCACGTGGTTCAGCGCGCTGATCAGGTCGGGCGCCGTATCCACAAGCGTACCGTCGAGATCGAAAACGATGGTGTGCGGGGAGGTCATGCACGAAAGCGCTATCGGTCCGGCCGTACCGGCGCAAGGGGCGGGCCCATAAGATCAGCTTATAGGCCTGTTCCCCAGACCCTGTTCTCCGGGGGAAAACGAGGCTACACAGGCCGCCGAACGCGGCCTATGCCGGCGGCACACTCTTGGGATCGGACTCTTGGGATCAGAGGCGGACGCAATTTGAACATGGACCAGTTGAAGCGGGAGGCGGCGGCGCGTGCGCTCGAGGAGGTGCGTGACGGCATGCAGCTCGGGCTCGGCACCGGCTCGACCGCGAAGCATTTCGTCGAGCTGCTCGGCGAACGCGTGCGCGCCGGGCTCAAGGTGATCGGCGTGCCGACCTCGGAGGCGACGCGCCTTGACGCCGTGCGTTGCGGCGTGCCGCTGACCACGCTGGACGAGATCGACCATCTCGACATCACTATCGATGGCGCCGACGAGATCGATCCCGCGCTCAATCTGATCAAGGGCGGCGGCGGTGCGCTTTTGCGCGAGAAGATCGTGGCGGCAGCTTCTGATCGCATGATCGTGATTGCAGACGACAGCAAATGGGTGGCGACGCTCGGCCGCTTTCCGCTGCCGGTCGAGGTCATCCCGTTCGGGCTCGGCGCAACCCGGCGTGCGATCGAGAAGGCATTTGCGCAGTGCGGCGTTTCCGGGCAAATGGCGGTCCGCAACGGCAAGGATGGCCACGTTTTCGTCACCGATGGCGGCCACTGGATCGTCGATGCCCAGCTCGGACGGATTGAGGATCCGGCTCATCTCGCCACGGCGTTGAGCGCGATCCCAGGCGTGGTCGAGCATGGTCTGTTTATCGGCTTGGCCAGCTCGGCCGTTTTGGCGGGTGGCGAGGGAATTCGCGTGATTGAACGGCGAAAGCCGAAAGGAGACTAGGAATGAAGAGCGTTTTGAAATTGTTGCCGGCCGCGGCCCTCGCTGTGGGACTGGCCGTTTGCGCCGGCCCGGCCCTGGCCCAGCAGGCGGCGGCGCCAAAATCGTCGCCGGCCGCGATTGCGGCGGCCAAGGAAATCCTGGCGATGAAGAATGCCAGCGCGATGTACGCCAACGCGGTGCCGGGCATGGTCGAGAAGACCAAGGGCGCGCTGATCCAGCAGAACCTCAACTACCAGAAGGATCTGAACGAGGTGGCGCCGATCGTTGCCCAGCAGCTCAACGGCCGGGAAAAGGAGATCGGAGAAGGCATGGCGCAGGTCTATGCCAGCGAGTTCACCGAGCAGGAGCTGAAGGATCTCGTTGCCTTCTACAAGTCGCCGCTCGGCAAGAAGCTGGTCGAGGCCGAGCCCAAGGCCATCGGCCTCAGCATGGCGTTCATGAATTCATGGGCGCAGAACTTCACAGAGACCGTGATGGGCGCCTTCCGCGCCGAGATGCGCAAGCGTGGCAAGGAGATCTGATCGATACTATCTGATCAGAAGTCCTTGAAAGGGGTCGGAGTGGACAATGGCTGAATTCGACGTCGACCTCTTTGTCATCGGTGGCGGTTCGGGCGGCGTGCGCGCCGCCCGCATCGCGGCGGGATACGGCGCCCGCGTGACGGTCGCGGAAGAGTATCGCATGGGCGGCACCTGCGTGATCCGCGGCTGCGTGCCGAAGAAGCTCTTCGTGATCGGCTCGCATGTCCGTCACGAGATCGAGGACGCCGCCGGTTTCGGCTGGACCATTCCGCCCGCGACCTTCGACTGGCCGACATTGATCGCCAACAAGGACAAGGAGATCGCGCGGCTGGAGGCGGCCTACACCGCCAATGTCGAGAAGTCCGGCGGGCAGATCGTCAAGAGCCGGGCGCTCATCGAGGACAAGCACACCGTCCGTCTGATCGAGAATGACCGCAAGATCACCGCAAAATACATCCTGATCGCAACCGGCGGTGCGCCCAACCATGGCGCCTCGATCCCCGGCATCGAGCATGTCATTTCCTCAAACGAGGCCTTCCATCTCAAAAAGCTGCCGAAGCGGATCGTGATCCAGGGCGGCGGCTACATCGCGCTGGAATTCGCCGGCATCTTTGCCGGCTTCGGCTCCGACGTCACCGTGATCTATCGCGGCGACAACATCTTGCGCGGCTTCGACGACGACGTGCGCGCTCACGTGCGCGCCGAGATGGAGAAGCAGGGCATCACCATCCTCACCGCCTGCACGGTGACCAAGGTCGATCGCCATGGCGAGGAATTCACCACCCATCTGTCGAACGGCTCGAGCGTCGCCTCCGATCAGGTGATGTTCGCGATCGGCCGGCATCCCAACGTCGCCAATCTCGGCCTGGAGAAGGCCGGCGTCGCCATCAATCCGAATAACGGCGGCATCGCGGTCGACCATTTCTCCAAAAGTTCGGTCGACAGCATCTACGCGATCGGCGACGTCACCCATCGCCACAATCTGACCCCGGTCGCGATCCGCGAGGGGCACGCCTTCGCCGACACCGTGTTCGGCAAGCGCGAGGTGAGGGTGGATCATTCGACCATCCCGACCGCGGTGTTCTCGCAGCCGGAGGTCGGCACCGTCGGCCTCACCGAGACCGAGGCGCGGGCGCAGTTTGGCCATGTCGACATCTACAAGACGTCGTTCCGTCCGATCAAGGCGACGATGTCCGGCCGCGACACCCGCGTGCTGATGAAGCTCGTCGTCGACGGCGCGTCAGATCGCGTGCTCGGCTGCCACATCGTCGGCGATGCCGCCGCCGAGATCATCCAGGCGGTCGCGATCGCCGTGAAGATGAAGGCGACCAAGGCCGACTTCGACGCTACCTTCGCGCTGCACCCGACCGCCGCCGAAGAGCTCGTCACCATGCGCACTCCGACCGCGCGTCACGTGCGGCAAGCGGCGGAGTAGGGCGCCACGAGCGCCGCTCGGGCGAGGCTTGCGCCTACGCGTACAAATATCCGACCGGCTTGCCTTCGGTGCGCAGGGGACGAATGTCCCTCCGTGTGATGATCTGAGCGGCCAGGCCGTCGATTTCGTCACGCTGGGTCGGCGTCCAGCTGCGAAGGTTGTTCATGCCTTGCAGAAGGCCGAGCCGGAGGACCTGGGTGTTTTCACCGACGCCGACGAGGCTTGTCGCGTTTTTGCCGGCCGTCACCACATCGCCGGCCGTGAGCTCAAAGCTCTCGCCAGCCTTGTTGCTGAATTCGGCGGTGCCGCGAATGACGCGGTAGATGACGACCTCGCCTTTGGCAAAACAGGCGCCGTCCGCTGCCGTCGACGTGCTCTTCGGCAACAGCGACTGGCCGCGCGGGTCGGTCGCGATGATATGGCCGGTGACGAGATGACCGCTCGGGATTTCGATGCCGATATCGCGCACGTAAACTGGCGTGGCCGATTTGATCGGACTATCGGACAGCGGCTTGAACAGGGCATCCAGCGCCAGCGGATCCTGAAGCCAGAAGCCTGCATTCGCCGGGCGATCATGCAGCGGATGGCTCCAGGCCACCCGCGGCGTCTCGGCTTCGTCGATCTGATCCGGGCCAACGATTGTCGGGTTCGGAAAGGTCGTCGGATCGGTGATGAAGGCTTCGAGGAATTTGCCGGAGTAGCCCATGGAGATCGGATCCGGCACCACCGTCTGCGGCGTCCTCAGGTTCTCTTCGGTCGACAGGCCGGACCAGGTGTAAAACAGCTGGCGGTGGACGATCGCGCTTTGCAGCATCACTGCGCCTGGGCCAACATTGTAGAAGCGTCCATCGTAGTCGAAGGTGAACGCGCCCGAGGTCACCAGCACGAGCTGAAAGCTACCCGGCGGAAGATGGAGATGGAAATCGGTGGGGCCGGTGTCCGGGCGATAGATCGGCAGATTCGTCGCGACTTCATGAAGCAGGAAGGTTTCGTTGTTGGCGTGAAAGCCCGCGTCCGCACGGTTGTAGAGGGCTTGCGGACGATAGGTCGCCTCATACTTCGCATCCCGGTCGCGATCGATCGCGACGAAATCCTGGCTGTTCAGGCGCAGCGGCGCGCCAGCCGGCCGCGTGAGGCCAGTTGTTTTGAGATCGCCCGCAGCATGCACGTTCATGACATCCTCCAATCCGAGCAATCCGCCTAGTGGGGAGTGCCGCGAGACTCGGGCCTGATGCTGCCCTGCGAATTCTGGGCCAGTTGTGGCGCAGAGCGGCGCATCGATTCGTTTGCCTGCTAGCGGCGGGCCCCGATTGGAAAAATCGAGATTGCACGGGATGTTAAGTCGGTCGATTCTCCGTGCTGCGTTTGCCTTCCTCGCAAACGCTCGCAGTGAGCCAGAGTTAGCTTGTCTAATTTGTCGGCAAGCCTCGCCAAGGCGAGTGCAGCGGCGAGCGGATGCGGCGATGGCGGATCGGCCGCGCAGCAGTTGGATTGCGGTCCCGGCCGGCCTCGATCGGAAGTCGGGCGAGACCAGTCCGCGCATCGATTGACATTTTGTTCATGATTTGTTCTTATGCTGCAACCGTACCTGGGAGGCAGCGATGGACAACCGTATCAACGAAATCCGCAGAACCATTAGGGCGCTCCGCGTCAGCATGCTCGAGGCTGAAGCCATCGTGCGTGAACAGATCAACCGGTATGAGGACTGCAGCTTCGTGGCGCAGGAGATCCTCAAGATGCGTTCGGTCATGAGCCTGCTGGCGAGGGAGCGGACCGCGCTCGGCGATGACGAGCCGATTCTCGTCAACTGCCTGTTCGTCCCGCGGCGCCGTCCGGCGCGAAGCTCGGTTGCTGTGCGTCCCCTGAAGTACGGTCCTGTTTCCGCTCAAGGCCTGGCGGCGAGGATCTGACGCGGGAAGGGCGGCTCATTCGAAGGATTGACGCGAGATCAGCTCGGGCTTGCCCGAGGGACTGTCGGCCCACTTCGCCATGTCCATCGTTCTTGCGTCCAGGCTTTCGCACCACAAGCAACGGGGCTTTGCACGGCCGTTCTCGGATAGGATAGGGACCAGGCCATGGCCGCAGCCGGGGCAATAGGCGACGTGGTTCATGCGTTTCCTCCGCGACACAACAAGTTGGGAGCGATGTTTTCGTTCCCCAGGCTTGCGCGGGCGCTATGACGGTGCCTGGACGCTGCCTGCGGTTGCGGCGCGTTCGGATGTCGTCGATGCAGCGATCCGTCGTGACACCGCTGCGAGCTCCAGCGTCGGGTACTGCATCGACGGCCGCATTGCCCAACATGCGTGCTGAGACGCACACCTGACGGGACGATAGCTCCCGACAACGGATTCCGGGGACCGCGAGCATCAGGCCGAGAGCGGGATGAGAGGCGCAACCTCGCGATCCTGCGCGTTCTCGCTTGCCGCAAGACCTTGTGCGACGCCGACACGGTCGGCCTCGGGGCGGTTCTGGTTCATCTTGCGCTTGCCTTCGAACCGCACGACGGGAATGCGCAAACCCACGATTCCGCGCAATTGTGCGGCGATGAAATCGGCGGGGGCGTCATCGACGGCCCAAGGCTTTGCGCGCGAACTTTCGTGCCTGTTGGTCAGCCGAGTTACCGCCTCAAGCAGGCGCTCCGGCTCGTGGAAGAATTCGACCGGGCCGTAGGCATGCACGGCAACGTAGTTCCAGGTCGGGACGACCTTCCCGGTTTCCTGCTTGGTCGCGTACCAGGACGGTGTCACATAGGCGTCGGGACCGCTGAAGATGGCCAGCGCATCTCCGATCGGCGGCAGCTTCCATTGCGGGTTGGCCTTGGCCACATGTCCGTACAGCACGCCATGTTCTCCCTCGCTCTCGTCGAGGAAGAGCGGCAGCGGCGTGGCGACCGGACCGTTGGTCGTAGCCGTCACGAGGCTAGCGAGGCGGGCACCGCGGATGGTGGACCGGATGCTCTCGATATCGTCTTTGAAGGCCGGGGGGATGTACATGGTGTGTCTCCGCTCTTGGTCCGGAGATAGCCGAAGCCTGGTCTGGATTAAACGACCAGTTCAGCGAAGTTTTATCAGTCCAGTTCATCGACCGTCTGGGCCAGAAGCTTGCAGCCGCGTTCGATCTGCGCAGTCTCCAGAGCCGAATAGCCCATGATGAGGCCGACTGGCTCCCGCGACCGCCGAACGCCGACGAACAGCGCGGAGACGGGATAGATGCCAACGCCCTTGGCGCGAGCCGCCTTGACCAAGGCATCCTCACGCTTTTGCGGCACGCCGTCGAACCAGGCCACCACGTGCAGGCCTGCGGCCGTGCCTTCTATCCGGACGCGATCGCCGAAGCGGCGGTGCAACGCATCGACCAGTGCCTGCTGGCGTTCTGCGTTGCGCCGGCGCACGCGCCTGATGTGGCTGTCATAGGCGCCACTTTCCAGCAACGCGGCGAGGGCGTCCTGCTCGGTGAGCGGCGTGTGCCGGTCCATTATCTGCTTGGCGGCGGCGAATAGGGGTCGCAGCCCAGCGGGCATGATAAGGTAGCCGATCCGCAAGGTCGGGGAGAGCGTCTTGGAGACGGTCCCGAGATAGATCACGTTGTCGCTGCCCTCCAGCGCATGTAGTGGCGGGATCGGCTTGGTATCGTAGCGATACTCGCTATCGTAATCGTCCTCGATCACGTAAGCTTCGGCCTTCCGCGCCCAGGCGAGCAATTGGTGCCGGCGCCCGATCGGCATGACGCCACCGAGCGGATATTGATGCGATGGCGTCACGTAGGCGAGGCGGGCCTCGACCCCGTCGAGGCGGGCCGTCTCCAGTCCATCCGCGTCGACCGGGATCGGCACCGTCTCGGCGCCCGTCGCCGCAAAAGTGTGCCGCGCCATCTGGTAGCCGGGATCCTCCATCACGAAGCGGTCGCCGGCATCGAGCAGCAGGCGCGCACAGATGTCGAGGCCCTGCTGGGAGCCGTTCACGACGACGATCTGATCGACGTCGCAGCGAACGCTTCGCGATCGCCACAGATAGCCCTGAAGTGCGGTCCGCAGCCGCAGCGAGCCGCATGGGTCGTCATAGGCCAGCCGCTCGGGCCTGCGCGCCATTGCAGCAATCACGGCCTTCTTCCATGCCAGTACCGGGAAGTCCGATGCCGAGAGCTCGCCATAGCGGAAGTTCGCGATGAGCCTGTGCGGCGGCTCGGTCCAGCGCGGCGGGTCCTGAAGCAGCCGCTCGCCGAACGCCGACAGCCGCACCTTGCGCGCCGACGTCCGGGATGAGGCGCGCGCGCGTCCACGGTCGACGACGGTGCGGGCAACGCGCGGCCGTGCGCCATGGCGCGTCTCGATGAAACCTTCGGCGGCGAGCTGTTCATAGGCCACGGTGACCGTCGAGCGCGCCACGCCCATCTCGCCCGCAAGCGCCCGCGACGACGGCAGCAACCCGTCGATCCCGTACACCCGCGCCAAAATCTGATTTCTCAGGGCTTCGTAGATCTGGCGCGCGCCCATGCGGCCGGCGCGACGTCCGGGATTCGGCTTCATCTGGATCATCCACATTCCAATCCGGCATTCGTCCGAACGGACGGTGCCGGAAGGTGCTTCTAATCCCGTTCGCCGAGAGTTTCGACGTAAGCCTTGCCGTAGGGGTGAAAATGCTCCTTCTTGCCCTGGTCCCAGAGTGCTTTGAGTCCGGGTGCCGTGATGTCCCAATCCGGACGGCATTTCCTGCTGACGGCTCGCAGATCCTGGCGGAGTTCTTCGACGGTCGGACGACCGAAGAACCAATAGCCATTGTAGACCTTGTGAATGACAAGGCGGGGTTCCAGCACGATGACGTGCGGAATCATCGGATTGTGGACCGGATCTGTATATTCGGCGATATCGAGATCCTTCTGAACGATACGCCGCGGATCGGAGAGAAAAGGCCAGTGCGCACCCACGCCGCTGCGGTACTCGCTGGTCTGGCTGATGGTGTCGGTCGTGATCGTGACCATGCGGCAGTAGCCCACCTCCATCTCCCGATGCAGTTGCAGCAACCCTTCGGCCTGCCGTCGATCCTTTGGACAAAAACCGCCGCGACCCAGCACGAGCACCATCGGATCGTCACCCTGCAACTCAGAGAGCTTTCGATGCTTTCCGGTGTGATCGCTGAGCTCGTAGTCCGGGAAGATGGCTCCCTCTACGATGTCGGTTCGCATTTGAATCTCTCCACGGTTGGTGCAGTTGCGTCGCCTGATCAAAGATCAATCACGATGTCGCCTTCGGGGCGTGAGCAGCAGACCAGGACATTGCCGTCCGCAGGGGCATCGATAGGGTCCGGCCGATAGCTGACCGTTCCTGCCACGAGCCCGGTCTCGCAGTTGTGGCAGACCCCCGTTCGACACGACCAGCGTACGGGAACGTCGCAGGCCTCGGCCAATTCGAGCAAGCTTCCATATGATGGCGACCAGCGAACATTGATACCGCTGCGTCCGAACGAAACGTTCGGTCCCGGGCCGGGTGGCCCGACCGGCAGATGCGGCGGCGTCCGCGACAATGGAGCAATGCCGGGCGTCAGGGACGGCTTCGCGCCGAACAACTCGGTATGGATGCGATCGGGCGCGACGCCTGAGGTCGCAAGGCCGGAGGTCAGATCGCTCATGAAGGTTGCCGGCCCACAGATATAGAAGTCACTATCGCGCGGTACGTCGAGAGCCTGGAGCACTCGCATATCCAGACGGCCAGCCGTATCGAAGTCCATGATGGGCCGATCGCCCGGTGTCGGCGCGCTGTAGCAGATGTGGCTGTGGTGGTGAGCCAGTGCACCCAGCAGTCCGCGCGCCTCGGCCGCAAACGGATGTTCGCGGCCGTTGCGTGTCCCGTGCAGCCACCAGACGTCCCGGGCCGATGCCTGCGCCGCCAGCGCGTGAAGCATCGCGAGCACCGGCGTCACGCCGATGCCAGCACTCAACAGCACGACAGGCCGCTCGCCCTGCCGCAGTGTGAAACCTCCGCGCGGCGCACTTGCGTGCACGATGTCGCCAGCGCGGAGCTCATCGGCGATGAAAACGCTGGCCGCACCGTGCACCTCCCGCTTGACGCTGACACGGTAGCGCGCGGTGCCAGGCTCTCCCGACAACGAATAGCTTCGCGTCAGCGCCGGCGCGGAATCCGGCGTCAGCTGCAGCACGACGAACTGCCCGGGCAGAGCCGCAGCAACAGGCTGTCCGTCGGTCGGCTCGAGCGCGAGCGAGGCCACACTGTCGCTTTCTCGCACCTTGCGCGCTACGCGAAACGGGCGCAATCCGCGCCACGCCGGAGGTGGGCCGGACGCTGCGACAAGTCCGGGATTTCCCGTTGCCGCACCGTCTTTGCGCTGCTGGGTCAATAGCGCTTCGAACGAATGACGCCAGCCGCTGCTCAGCGCCGGAATGCGCAGCGCGTGCTCCAGGCGATCACGGGGATGTCCCGGCGTGTAAAGCAGCGCGTTGATCTCGACCACGCTCATGCGCTCGGGCCCCGATGCGACCTGCGTGATCTCGTCGCCGGCCTGTACCTGCCCTTCCTCGATCACACGAAAATAGAACCCGGGCCTGCCGTGCTTGACGAGCAGGGCCGCCATTTCCGGCTCGTTCAAGCGGATGCCGAGGCGGTAACAGGTCACGCGTGGCTGCGTCACCTCGAGCACGGCGTTTCCGATCCGGTAGCGGTCCCCGATGCAAACCTCCGCGTCCGCGAGGCCCTCGACGGTGAAATTCTCGCCAAATTGCCCGTAAGCAAGGTCCGTTCGACCCAATTGCCTCTGCCAGTACCGGTAAGACTCGTCCTGATAGACGAAGACGGCGCGGTGTTCGCCGCCGTGCCCCGCCACATCGCCTTGGCCGTCGCCGTCGATGTTGAGCCGGCGCGCCATGCGCGGGCCTTCGACCGGTGCTTTCCAGATGCCGGTATGAACGGTCCTGCCTTGCCACGTCACGTCCCGCGGCAAGCCGACATTGACTGAAAGCAGACGGGCCATGATGTTTCCCCCGGTGCTGATCACGTGAATTGCGAACCGCTGTCGCGAGCGACTTGCGCGTTGATCGTCGCCCGCAGCCTAATCTGCACCCAAACCGTATCGCTAGCTCGTTAGCCCTTGTTAGACGTTGCTAGGGCAGCCTTGCCGCTGGAATTCTGGGTCATCAGATGTAGGCGGCAGGGTGTATCTTCCGTCCCGGGAGCGTCGGTTTCAATGGCGTTCCGCGGTCGCGAGATGACAGAAGCCAGAATCGGAGATGGAGATGGACGATCGAGCCATATCGGCGGCGCTCAGGCGTCATTGGGAAGCCTCCGACGCAAACGATTTCGAGGCCGAGCACAACCTCTATCGCGAGGACGCGGTGCTCGATTATCCGCAATCTGGCGAGCGCATCCACGGCCGGAGGAAGATTCAGGAGAGCCGCTTCGTACAGCCCAACAAGAAGCGCTTCACGGTCCGGCGCATTGTCGGCGGCGGCGATCTCTGGATTACCGAGCTCGTCCTGTCCTATGACGGCGTGCCGTCTTACGTCGTGAGCATCATGGAATTCCGCGATGGACTTGTTGCTCACGAAACCCAATATTTCGGCGATCGGTTCGATCCGGGGCCTTCGCGTGCGCATCTGGTCGAGCGGGTGGGGTAGATCGCTTCGGTGTCCCCGCGCCCGGGAATGCAAATTGAGGGAGCCGCGCTCGCAATGACGGTGTTGAAGCAGTCAAGAATAATATCTCAGCACCTTCGCCGGGACGATCGCGAGGATCTTGCCGCATTCCGCAACATGGAACCGATGCGGCCGCTGGTCGCACTATGGCCGCCTTGATTCCGACAGACCCATCTTTATGTGTGGAGCGAACAAGAATCCGGGCCCCTCTGGCGAGGCCGCCGACGATGTCGGTAAACCTCGTGATGTCGGATGACCTGTCCCGCGCGAATGCGATGGATCGGCCGATCGTCGGGCCTAGCCTGTCTCTCCGACCCAATCGTCCCCATCGCAGCTCCGCGCGGCCATTTGCGCAAGATAAGGGAGCAACGATGTCTGACGCCAACCAACCAAACCCGATCGAGATCACCGAACCGTCGAGCCTCAACGAACAGGCTGCGGCGGCGCTGGTGATCGCCGGTGCGCTCGTCGCGGTGGCCGACCGGCAGGTATCGCCGTTGGAGCGCGATGAGGTGATCCGCTTCGTCAGGGATCGCAAATTGGCGCCGCACATCACCGACGACCGGCTGTTCGCAATTTTTGATGAACTCGCGGAACGGCTCGAGGAGCCCGACTTTGCCAATGTGGTGATCGACACGCTGCGTCCGGTCTCGGACCTGCCGCTCGCGACGCATCTGATGGACCTGTCGGAACGCGTCGCGGCGGCAGACGAGGATGTGCATCCCCACGAAGTGCAGGCGATCAAGCTGCTGCGCCTGCTGACGCTGGTGCTGCCGCGCGCAAAGCCGGTCGTCTCAAATGCGCGCGCCGAACAGCGCGCCGTCTCAGAGGAGTGAGCATGAGCGTAGCCCCGGACGAACCCTCGACAGCTGCCGACGGCGCTGCCGGCCCGTTGGCCGGCGGCGATCCGCGCCTCGATAAGCTCGTTCATCGGCTGCCTCCGCGCTTCGCCGGCACCGTCACCTATCTGCTGCAACCGTCCAGTCGCTGGGTCAGGATTCCCTCCGGCGCGCTGCTCATCGTCGGTGGCGTACTCTCGTTCCTGCCGGTGCTCGGCATCTGGATGCTGCCGCTTGGGCTTGCGTTGCTCGCCGAGGACGTGCCTGCGCTGCGCTCGTCCCGTTCGAAGGTCTTCGACTGGATCGAGCGGCGGAAACCGCAATGGCTCGATCCGTCCCCATCCAGAAATGAACAGTCATGACTGAATTCATCACTGCGGAGGCGCTGAGCGCGCTGCTCCAGGTCGTCTTCATCGATCTCGTGCTGGCCGGCGACAACGCGGTCGTCATCGGTCTTGCCGCCGCCGGCCTGCCGGCCAACCAGCGTCGGCGTGCCATCGTGGTCGGCATCATGGCTGCCACCGCGCTCCGCATCGTCTTTGCCGGGGTCGCGACCCAGCTCCTGCAGGTGATCGGCCTGCTCCTCGCCGGCGGCGTGCTGCTGCTGTGGGTGTGCTGGAAGATGTGGCGCGAGCTGCGTGAGCAGGCCGCGCACAGGAGGGAGCTCGCGTTCAGCCACGGCGGCGGCGCAAGCGCTGCGGCGGTGCCGCGAAAAACCTTCGGCCAGGCGGCGGCACAGATCGTCGCCGCCGACGTCTCGATGTCGCTCGACAACGTGCTCGCGGTCGCGGGTGCCGCGCGCGAGCATCCGTATGTCCTGGCCTTTGGCCTGTTGCTGTCGGTCGCGCTGATGGGCATTGCCGCCGATCTGCTCGGCCGCGTGCTCCAGCGGCAGCGCTGGATCGCCTATGTCGGCCTCGCCATCATCGTTTACGTCGCCTTCGAGATGATCTATCGCGGCTCGCTCGAGCTCGCGCCGGTCATCGCGAGTCTCTAAAGCCAAATCTTGGAAGCGCGTCTTCTGTTTGCAATCCGGAGTGATCCATGACGTCTGAACCCAAAGCAGCTTCGGCGCTGTCCGCGCCGCCGCAGATCGGGCCGTTTGCCCAACTCATCTTCGGCTCGCGCTGGCTGCAAGTGCCGCTCTATGTCGGCCTCATCGTCGCGCAGGCCGTCTATGTGCTGCTGTTCCTCAAAGAGCTCTGGCATCTGGTCGCGCACTCGTTCGACGCCAGCGAGCAGCAGATCATGCTGGTCGTGCTCGGGCTGATCGACGTCGTGATGATCTCGAACCTTCTGGTGATGGTGATCGTGGGCGGCTACGAAACGTTCGTTTCGCGCCTGAACCTGAGCGGCCATCCGGACGAGCCCGAATGGCTGAGCCACGTCAATGCCAGCGTGCTCAAGATCAAGCTCGCGATGGCCATCATCGGCATCTCCTCGATCTCTCTGCTCAGGACCTTCATCGAGGCGGGCAATCTCGGCACGACGCGCAGCAATTTCACCGAGACCGGCGTGATGTGGCAGGTGCTGATCCACCTGACCTTCATCATCTCCGCGGTCGGCATCGCCTGGGTCGACCGCATCAGCGAGAGCGGGCAGCGCAAGTCCGGCCACGGCTGAGCGATGAAGTGCGCCGGGATTGGCGGCAATCGTCGTCGCACCGGGGTCAGAAGCGAAGCGTGGCGTCCGCAAAATATCGGGCGTTTGCCAGCGTCTCGGACGGCATCTCGCCGAATATCGTCTTGTAGACCTTCGAAAATTCGCCCATGTGCCAGAAGCCGTTCGCGAGCGCTGCGGCTTTGATGGTCAGTCCGTTGCCTCCGGTCATCAGCTGCGTGCGAACCGACCATAAGCGCTTGAGCCGCAGGTAATGATGCAGGCTGACGCCATGCACCGCGTGTGTCGCGGTCTGCAGTGTGCGCACGGATATGCCGAGCGCGCTCGCGAGATCGTCGCTGTAGAGCGGCTTGCTGCCGAACAACGCGACCACTTCGTCGAGACGCGCGATCAGCCCGCGGTGCTTGTCGAACGATCCGCGTCGCGCGGCCAGCGCGTCGGCCGGCACGAGGGTTGCGTCGAGGCAGGCGAGCAGCGTCTCCTGGATCGGCCGGTTGAGCGCTTCGAATTGCCGGGGATCGTTGCCTTCAGCGGCCAGGCGAAACATGTTCAGGATCGTGGCGCGCAGGCGTGCCATCGTCTCGTCATGCGGCCGGAAGAATCCGAGCCCGCGGTCGTAATCCGCCCAGCCGCGATGCCGCATGTCCGAGTTGAAGCGCATCATCAGGTAGGTGTTGGGATGCTCCTCGACACACTTGACGGGGACCCTGCCGCGCACGACGCCCACGGTCGAATTGTCGATCTCGCGGCCGTTGCTGATCGAGTGATAGCAGAACGGGACCACGAGGCCGATGCCATGGTCGGTGCCGACATCGACGTCGAGGCGGCGGGCAAAGGCGCGCTGGAGCACGAACAGCCCGTCCTGAAGCGGCAGGATGGCGCGGGACAAGGAGAAATCCCGCGGGCGAAGCGGCACGCTGGTGCCGAGGCCGAGCACCTCGTTGGCACGAAATTGGCCGAAGTCCGAGAAGCGCTCGATGCCGAGAACGCGCGACGGCTTCAGCTGATGGAGCGGCATTGCGGAATCCTGGAGGCGGTGGTCTGGGTCGGCGGGCTTAATCCGCGACAAGTATCAGATGGCCTGCCACCAGCCATATTCCGGATAACTACTGCCGGTTCGGCGACGCTTCATCACGCAACGTGCGGATAGGCCGCGTTCTCCTGCCGCTCGCGCTCGCCGAGGTCACGCACCAGCTCCTGGAGAAAGGACTCGGTGTAGTCGGGCAGGGTGCGTTCGGCGCGGACATAAATTCCGAGATCCGACCACACCGGGCTGCCGGCATTGTCGAGCGGCAGGAAGACGAGCTGGCCGTCGCGCGACAGCCGGCCGATGCCAAGCTGGGTCTGGAATGCAACGCCGACGCCGCGCACGGCGAGCTCGCGCATCAGGTCGATCGAGTTGACCTGGATCGCAGGTTCAGGTGTCTCGGGCAGCTGCGCGATCAGGGGCTGGAGCAGGTGATAGATCGACAGCTCCGGCAGGGCATGAATGACGGGGAAGGCGAGGCATTGGGCCAGCGTGACCGTCTTGCGGCGTGCCAGCGGATGCTCGCGCGCGACCACCGCGCCGAGCCGAAAGCGCTTCAGCGCAGCCTGCCGCAAGTCGGGCGGGTGCCGCAGCGCCATGGCAATGCCGATATCGGCTTCACCGCGGCTCAAGGCTTCCAGCACGTCCGACGATCCCTTCACCTCGGTGGTGAAGCTGACGCGGCGGGCGCGGCCGCGATGCGAGGCGATCAGGTCCGGCAGCACCGATTCGGTGAGCGACTCGATGCAGGCGATGCTGACGGTGCCATGCCACGTGCCTGACAGCGACTGCACGTCCGAACGAAAGCGATCGAGATCCTGGAGCACGTTCATGACGTGCCGGGCCAACATCTCGCCGACCGTCGTCAAAGTCAGACCGCGCGCATTACGCTCGAACAAGGGCGACCCAACCTCTTGCTCCAGCTTGAGAATTTGGCGGCTGACCGCAGAGGAGGCGACGTTCAGGACCCGTGCCGCGGCCCGGATCGAGCCGGTGCGGCGGACCGCGTGGAAATACTGGATGGAAGGTGAGTGAAATCGCATGGGCCCCCCGGTCGAACGTAACCGGTATGAG
>NZ_VSTH01000042.1 GCF_008123965.1 Bradyrhizobium hipponense
AATTGAGTCTGAACCCTAGATCGACCGAGCGCCATGCCTGCGACTTAAAATCCGTCACACGCCACGGCGGCCCCGACGAGATTGCTTGCTTTTGATGTCTGGGGCTTGGAGTGCGGCAGCTGCTTTCATGAAACGGCGACTTCCTTTGTCGAACTGCTTCAGCCCTGCATTCTTCCTCACTAATGATCAGAAAGCGATCATGCGCGCCAGGCGCGGATCGAGATTTGGTTGTGGATGCGCCATCAAGGCCGAGCAGGTGGATCAGCCGAAGCGCTGGGGCGAGATCAATCCGAGTATCCTGCAGTCCATCCTTGCTGGCCGATGCGCGCGAGCGAGTTGTCATCACTTCTCAGTCTCTCAGTTGTGACGTTAAACGTGCGCCACGGTGGTCACAATTTACTCCATGCGATTTCACGACGGCCGTGATCGCAACAGATTGTTTGCCACTTATAGGCAATCGGCGTAACACAAGAGATGCTGTGCGAGCCGTTGACGAAACGATGCGCTTTGCACTGCGCCAACGTAGAACCGAGTCTCGGTGTCGGGTCTCTGCCATAAACGTATCAAACCGAACAGTGCTGAACGCGACAACACGGAGCGTTCATCGATATCGAAGCCTGGAGCATCGTTTCTTTTTAAGAACTTCAACAACTCGATGGCTCGATGACGCTTGAGGCGTTTGCCGATGACGGAAGCCCGAGGTGACATCGAGCGCTGCAGACCAGGCATCCACGGCGCACGTATCTGGGCCGCCCCGGTACCCCAGGCATCACCGCCAAGACCGGTAGCTCGCGTTCGAGTGCCTGGATCTGGCTTTTCTCATCGATGCCGAAGGACAAGGACCCCGTTCGTCGCTGGATAGGTAGCTAGAGTCTGACCGGCGAAGCCGGATGCGCCCTGCACAACGGAAATGCATCGTTCTCTCCACTGGCAAACAAGATTTGAAACAACCATGCCGCGTGTCATGATGAGGAATGACTGTACGATACGATATTCGATCCGAGACGAATGGCTGGACGGTTTACGACATCCGCACCGGTTTTGCTGCTGATCAATGACGTCGCCCAAAATGGCCTTCCCCTGGAAGACGCCGACGACCTGGCCGATCTGTTGAATCACCTACAATCAGAGCAAGCCTACGTCAGCAGTCACTAAGGGCTTCGCGGGCGCCGCGATTTTCGCTCTGGTCGCCGCCCTTTGGTGTGGCGGAGGATAAACGTGTATCGACGGGAGCTTCCACGGGTCTTCGAACTTCGCGACTTGGTCCAGTATTCATCATCGCGAGACGCTATTTCCAGAATTTTGAGAAATCGCTGTCGGAGATCCCTCAAAAACTGAAGCAGTTCCCGCGACATCGAGCGGGACTTCCGATGTCGACGAAGGCCTTGGCCATGCCGTGAAGGCCCAGCGCGTTGAGCTGACCAGCGGTCAAGCCGCCAATCGGGGCGATTGGCGATGGTGGGGGCATATGATCTGCACGCGCTGACCGTGACAACTGCTGACTCTAGTAGGTTTGTTGTTCCCACGCATGAGCTAGTGACTAGGTCGTTTTGACAGACACGCCTCGCGCACCAACAGTGCAAGTCCTGCACAGGAGATCCTCTATGTCGTCGACCGCACTGCGCAGCAGCTCTCTTGCGTTGATCCTTTTTGCCAGCGGGATCGTGGGGAGCGCGCGGGCAGACAATCCGCCGCCGCGCGCCAATGCCACAACGCCAGCCGGCCAGAACGGCGGCCCCGGCGAACGCGCCGGCCAAGCGCCGAGTACGCCGTCGGCGGTCGAGCAGCATCGCCTGCCGCCGGACTCCAGCACCAGGCAAACGCTTGATCTCCCTGGGCGGACGCTCTCTTTCATCGCGACGGCCGGCTCCATCCGCCTGTTCGACGAGAAGGGCGAGCCGGAGGCCGACATCGTCTATACCTCCTATCAGCTTGACGGCACCGATCGCGGCACGCGCCCGGTAACGTTCTTCTTCAACGGAGGACCGGGCTCATCATCGGCCTGGCTGCAGCTCGGCAATGCCGGACCGTGGCGGCTGCCGATCAATGCAGACGAGGTCACGCCATCCACTTTTTCGGAGGTGAGGCCAAACGCGGAGACTTGGCTCGATTTCACCGATTTGGTGTTTATCGACCCCGTAGGCACAGGCTATAGCCGTTTCGTGGGAACCGGCGATGATGTGCGCAAGCGGCTCTTTTCCGTTGACGGCGACGTCAACGCGCTCGCGCTGGTGGTCCGTCGCTGGCTCGAAAAGCATGACCGGCTGTTGTCGCCGAAATACATCGTGGGTGAAAGCTATGGGGGCATTCGCGGGCCAAAGGTTGTGCACCAGTTGCAGATGCGGCAGGGCATAGGCGTCAAGGGCCTGATAATGGTCTCGCCACTCTTCGACTACGGCCAATATGCCCGCACTGGCCTGCTGCAATACATCGCAACACTGCCGAGCTATGTCGCGACCCTGCGTGAAGCCGAGGGTCCGGTAAAGCGAGCCGATCTCGCCGACGTGGAAGCTTATGCACGCGGAGAGTTTCTGATCGACCTCATCAAAGGTCAGGCGGACAAGGAAGCGACCACGCGTCTGGCCGACAAGGTCGCGGCGCTGACCGGCATCGATCAGGCGGTGAGTCGCAGGCTCGCGGGCCGCTTCGACCTCGCCGCGTTTCGCCGTGAGTTCGATCGTAAGAACGGCATGTTAATCGGCAAATATGACGCCTCAGTGCGTGGCCTCGATCCGTTCCCGGACTCGGATTTCTATCTTTCCGGCGATTCGTCGAGCGACACGCTGCTCGCACCTCTGACCAGCGCCACTGTCGATCTCCTTACGCGCAAGCTAAACTGGCGGCCGGACGGCTCCTATGAGCTAGTCAACCACGCGGTCGGGCAGGCTTGGGATTACGGCCGCGGGCCTCCGGAGTCGCTGTCGGAGCTGCGCCAGATTCTCGCAACGGACCCGAAGATGAAATTGCTAGTCGGGCACGGCCTGTTTGACCTCGTCACGCCTTATTTCGGATCACAGATCGTGCTCGACCAATTGCCGCCATTTGCTTCAGCACCGCGCGTCAAACTCGTAGTCTATCCAGGCGGCCACATGTTCTATTCACGAGATGGCTCGCGCCACGCGTTTCGTGCAGAGGCCGAAGCGATGATGAAGTAACCCGCACCGAGAACTAGGTCACAAGCATGCTCGTGTTCGCACGAGCATAGTTACAGATGAAGCTGATCATGGCGCCGGCTTCGAGGCAAACTCCCTGGATGGCCGTGAGATCGATCTCTTTGCCGACCAGCCAGCTATGGATATCGCTTCGGCAATGATCTTGCCATTGCCGTTGACTACGCAGATGGCGGTTTTGCGCTGAGAAATATCAAGCCCGACGTGTAAGTTCATGGTTCCCCCGGTTTTGGTTATGGATCAGGGGAGCCTCCTCCTTGTCGCTTGTGCCGCATCATTGTTGCCGACTCGGGTGAGGTTTGCCTTTCCCGACTCTGCGGGCGCTTGAAAACGGCTTCTTGAGTGTTCCTATCTACCCTTGCATTGCGTCAATCTTGTACAACCATCAAATTTCTACTGCCGTGGTAAATCTCCTCAGAGAGCAGTTCTGCACAACTGGCATCTTAGGAGCGTCAATGGGAAGCACCTCTGAGTGTCGTTCACAGCTAGTCGTAACTGTACACGGAATACCGAGAGGTTCGCGTTGCGCGAGGCAGTCTTACCCTTACGCGGTATTCCGCCGATAGTTCTGGCTACGCCCGCGCCGATCACGCACCGTACCGCCGAGGAAAATTTGGGGCTCGGTTACCTGGCGAGTATTCTCAGAAGCAAGGGGGCGAATGTCCAAATCATCGACGGTTGGCTGGGCGGTCTGAAGAGCGACGAGATCGCAGATTCGATAGCCCGGCTGCCGGTTCCGCTGTGGATCGGATTTTCCTGCTACCGATCCAATATGGCTCGGGCAATCGAAGTCATGCAGCTGCTTCGTCAGCGTGGTCTACCGAAACTATCGTCTGGCCGACGAAGACGTGGTTCAGGCCTATACGGGCCTAAAGCGCTGGCACAAGAGCCTCTTCGCCTTCGACAATGCGATCGACGCCATCAGCGCGCCAAAGGCACTCGAGGACGAGGAACTGGTCGAATTCCACGCGCTTGCGACCGAACTGCGGCGGCACGACCTCGCCTTCATGGAACTCCTCCTGGACGCCGTTGAGTCGCGTGAGCATGACGTCGATGGCCTTATTGACGCTCAGGTCGCAGGGAACAAGATCAAATACCAGACGCTGGCGACACGGGTTGACCACGCCTACGCGTCGGCCGGGCTGGTGTATGACGCCGCACAGGCCGTAACCAAAAACGGCGAGTACGTGCAAATCGAGCAAAAGCGCTTTCCGGTCTTCAAGGCCAGCAGTGCACGAGCGCCTGAACCGCGACGAGAGTTCGGAGACGATCAGCTCGCCGTCTGAGGTTGTTTAAGAGGGCAGATAGCGCGCAGCCCGACCGTAGGGTTCTATCATGCCAAGCCGGCGGCGGCCGACGCGGTAACGCGCCACCTGTTGGGCAAGGTGCTAGAGAGCGTTAGCCGATCAGGTTGCAAGTACCCTGCGGCCACGAAGTAGTTTGTGGATTCTGCGGGGGTGTAGGTGTCGACGATGCGGCCAACGGCATCCCAGAGACCATTGACCGTACGTTCGGCGGCCTTTCGCAAATTTGCTTTGAGCTTGGCGAAGGCATTCTCGATCGGGTTGAGGTCGGGGCTGTAGCGCGGAAGATAGAGGAGCGTCGCGCCAGCAGCTTCGATCATCTCGCGTATGCGCGGCCCTTTGTAGCTGGAGAGGTTGTCCTTGATGACAATCGCGTCTTGCGGAAGCTCGGGAACGAGCACCTTTTCCACGTAAGTCTCGAAGGCATCACGGTTGCTAGGGCCATCGAGCACCCAGGGCGCGATGATGCCGCGCGTGGTTAGAGCAGCCACGCAGGTTGTTGTCTTCCAGTGGCCGTGCGGAACGGCGGCTCGTAGACGTTCGCCGCGCTGGCAGCGGCCGTGTGTTCGCGCCATGTTGGTCGACGCCCAGGTCTCATCAATGAAGACGAGCCGGTCACGATCGAGCTTGCCTTGGCTCTCGCGCCAGGCTTCCCGCCGCGTCAAGACATCCGGGCGATCTTGCTCGGTGGCATGGGCGGCCTTTCTGCGCGTGATGTTGTGGCGCTCGAAGAAGCGACGGATCGTCCCATAGCCGAAGGAAAGATCTTCTTTGCTCAGGCTGTCACGCAATTCCTCGATGGTGATGTCAGGGGTTGCCTTGAGCAAGGCCATGATCCTCGCCTGATGGGCATCGATCCGGTGGGACTTGCGATCACCGCCATGAGCTCTTGGCTGGGCATCCCCTTGCTCTCGCTCGAGCATCCGCCATCGGCTGACGCTCGCCGCACTTACTCCAAACCGCTCGGCAGCCTGCCGGCCGGATACGCCGCCCGCAATGGTGGCAAGCCCTCGTTCCCGAAGGTCCCTCGACAGCGGTTTCGCCATGCCCGCCGGCCTCCCGTCCCGGCGGGTAGCTTGAATCACCAAAACGCTGATTTGTGAATCCCCAACGATTCAGTCAGATGGGCTAACGCTCTAGTCACCATTAGCATCGACAAGTCCCGCGGTCAGAGCGCCAAAGATCAGTCCATCCACGCCTGACTCAGACCAAGGCCGTTGCGCTGAATTGGTTCGGCTTCAAGTGAATGATCGTGAACAAACCGTGGTGAGAACCCTCGTCCGCCCCCTCGAAACCGATTATCACTTGCCTCCCGGAAGCGCGGAAACCACAAACGAGGGTCTTCGATCTGGCGTTCGTTTCGGGACCCGCCACCAAATCGATCGAGAGAGCCCAGCAATCTCAAGAGATTGCTGGAGTTCGTTTTGAGTCGCTTTGGTCAAGCGATCAGTAACGGGAGGTGCCACCCGAATGTCCTCTGCACTGGCGCGTAAAGCCATAGCACGGGTTGATGCCGCATCCTGCATGCCTGCCCGACACCGTCGCCCTGCACTGCGCCGCTCGGTTTGCTGTCGCCCGCGATTGAAGAACGGACGACTTTAGATACCGACAACGAAATCCTGTCCCGCGTCGTGGGCCGGTTGTCGGTTCCAAACCAATGTTGTCGTGTTGACGACGCTAGGCAAAGCGAAAAATCAGAAATTTTCAGTCTGGCGCGTTGCTTGCTTTGTTTGCGCTGTCGGCGTCGATCGCCTGCGAAGGCATCGTGCATAGTTTGGCAACATTAAGCGAAGACGTGGAGACTGGCTGTGTCGCGAACTGAGATAGACAGATTTGTCAACGATCTAGGGAAAAAGGGCAATCTGCTCGAGAACGCAAAACAGAGTGCTACAGGTCTTGCATCAATTGTAGCGGTCGGAAAAAGTCACGGCTACAATTTTACTCTTGATGAAGCGAAGAGTTACATCCGGTGTCGAAGCCGACCGGAGTTGATTAGTAAGCAGCTCGATGCGACTGCCGGCGCCATTCCTGATTCGAGTGTTGCGATCTCGAGCGGCGTTGTGCAGGCCAGGTCCGCTGCGGAGGTGCCCACGAGCGGCGTACAGGTCGCGGAAGCGCACTCTAACTTCGCCTCGGCAGTCGAGCCCGTCGCTGTTGTTCTGGTTGTTGTTGTTGCGGTCGTGGCCTGACATGCCTTTCGCTCTGACCGCATTGGCTCGTGCTCAAGGAGACGAGAAGTGCGACGAGAACATGAAAGCTGGCCTCGTCCGGGGTGAGATCATTGCCATTAGGCTTATAAGATGCTGCTTCAAGGTTTATCCGTAACGTGATGACGCGCGCTGCCACCGAACACTACCGACAGAGTTTTGACCGTCGCACCCCCGAGCAACTGCGCACCTTGTCGCACGTCAAGCGCTTCACGGAGCGGTTAGCCGGTGACGTGGAGTTCCGCAAGGCGCTTTCGGAGAACGTCGACGCCCCTCGCACGGTAACAGAGCGCTACGGCATCGAAGTTGACCCAATGGAAATGTTGCCGCTCTGGCACGGAGACTACCAAAAATACCGCTTCAAGCCGGAGTCTGCCCAGTGGCCGCTGGCTACGATGTGGGACGAGCATCTGCGCGAGATGTTGCGCCATCGCGACCTCCTGCGCGACGAAGGCGAAATGTCGACGATTAACCCTCGTTTCCATGCCTGGCGCGAGCGCCAAATCCGGCGCTGCAACGACGAATTGGGCGCATCGGCGCTGTCGGTCACGTACCCGATCATCGCTTTCGAGTTGAGCGAAGGCTGCACCGTTGGTTGCTGGTTCTGTGGCCTCTCTGCCGACCGGTTCAAAGGCTATTACGACTACAGCAAAGAGCAGGCAGAGCGTTGGCGTGGCGTAGTTGGCGTCGCGAGCGAGGTGTTTGGTTCGGCAGCCCGTACTGGCTTCTGCTACTGGGCTACAGATCCTATGGACAACCCACACTACGATCGCTTTCTGTTCGACTACTATCGGATCACGGGCGCATTGCCGCAGACAACGACCGCTGCGCCGCTTAAGGATCAGGCACTCACCAGACGCGTGCTCAGACTGTCCAGCCTGTATGGCACCACGCCGAATCGTTTCTCCGTGCTGAGCAAAGCACATCTCAATCAGATTCATATGACGTTTTCGCCAGAGGAGCTGCTAGGGGTCGAACTCGTCCTGCAGGGCAAGGAGGCGCCGACCGCAAAGGCTTTCGCCGGACGCGCGCGCGAGCGGAAGGGGAAGCTCAGGTCCGCCATCAAAGATGATGCAATCGCGTTGCTGGAACGCGATCATACCACGATCGCCTGTGTTTCCGGCTTCCTCGTAAATATGCAGCAGGGACGTTTGCAACTGGTGACGCCGGTACCGGGGAGCGAACGCTGGCCTCTCGGTTACCGCATCTTGGGTGAACGTTTCTTCAGGACGCCTGACGAGTTCCGGGAGGGGCTGCAGAGCATGATCGACCAGTATATGCTCGAGAGCCCAGCCACCCACCTGCCGATCCGCTTCCGCAGAGACCTGCAATACAAAGCAGGGAACCGGTACTTCCAGCTCCGCGCCCGCAACATGGAATACCGGGTGCCCGACCACGTCGCTCCGATTTCCGTTGGCGATCTCATCGCGTTCGGCAACTGCACAGCGTCGGAGCTGGTTATGCGGGTCACGACTGACGGAACGAGCGTACTTGCAGTCGCTGACTTGCTCGATCGGTTGTACGCGGCCGGGGTAATCGAAGACGACCTCGACGACCGCTTCGCCTGGCAGACCAGCAATTGGACGACGAGCCGCATCGAAGCTGCCAAATACGCAGGCTCCCGCACGGACGTAGATCATGCCGATTCGCACTGAGGTACTACGTCAGTATCAAGGAGCTGCGGCATCTTGCCATCTCGCAGTGTGGAGTGGGGTGGCAAGCCGTTTCGCATCCACCCTCCGCGGCTTCATGGCGCGCACAACCGACGTGACCGCAGAACTTGTTCTTGGCGTGCCGGGCTCTCCTAGGCTGCTCGAACTCATTCGGTCTACCACCTGCCTGAGCTCCGCCGGATGGGCTTTGGTAGCTCCACGCTGGAGGCGACCGAAGGACTTCCGCGCTCGCGCTTCGAGCCAAGTCCTCATTTTTTGCACATCGGCGAGTACGACTGGAACGCTGCACGCTCTTCGTCAAGAACGGCTCGACCCGACCCTTGGTCAATCAACTAGTCTGCCAGACGACCGTGCCGCTGGCTGTAGAGGCCGTAGCGCGTCGTGGCGCCTGAGCTTCACTGTCGGTCGTGCTACTAGCTTGCGACGCTCTTGGATTTTGATAAAGCCCGTATGAATGACGACGTCAATCCGTTCATTGATGATGAGAAACAGTGAGCCGTACTCGGGCGTGGCGCCGCTTAATGTCGGGAGCGGGGCGGTGTGTCGGCTCATTCACCGCTCAGCTCGAGCAACCTCCGCTGGACTTGCGCGTTCATGCTTTCCAATCTCCAGGCAACGAACGTGACGCGGAACCATGGCTCGAAGCGCGCCGCCTATGGCATTCGCTGAATTAGTTGACTTCATGTTCACGGCTCCAATCACGGAGCGCGAGAAGTTCGCATTGCCGTCCAGCGCATGAGGCTGTGGCCGGGCGAACGCGCCCAGCCTACATCACCAGAAATAATGTGGCATCACATGAGTATCGATGTGCCAATCGTCTTAGTCAACATGCCTATGTCGGCAGTCGAAAGACCGTCCTTGGCGCTTGGTCTGCTGAAGTCAGCGCTGACCCAGGCTGGGCTGCAAGCCACTATAGCATATCCCAACATCTGGTTTTTGGAATACATAGGCATTGCCGACTATGGGCCTCTTGAGAGTTGCCCGCCAGAGGAGGCGCTGGTTGATTGGCTGTTCGCGGGGGTTGCTTTTCCCGACTTCGAGCCTGAAGAAAGCGCCTTTCTCGACCTTTATTTCGAGCGCAACCCGATACACGCAGGCAAGTCTTTGGCCGAGCGTCGCGCGAATTTCCTCAGGCTGCGCTCGCTAATCGGCGGGTTTATTGATTGGACGGCTGACAAGATATTGGAGCAACGGCCGGCCATGGTCGGGTGCAGCTCGACCTTCACCCAGCATGTTCCCTCGCTCGCGTTGCTGCGCCGACTGAGCGAGCGCTCACCGGATCTTGTCACTCTCATGGGCGGCGCAAACTGCGAGTCGGTAATGGGGCGGAGCACTCACATGCGTTTCCAATGGGTCGACTATGTTGTGTCGGGCGAGGCCGACTTACTCATCGGCCCGCTGTGTTGGGACATCCTTAATCGCGGCAGAGACATTCCGCCTGCTGACCTGCCATTCGGCGTTTTCGGTCCGGCGCATCGCGAGGCCGGTTATCCGGCGGCGTCGACGCGCGACTTAGTGCCCCGCGCAGTGATCGAGAACATGGGTGACCTGCCGCTGCCCGATTTCTCGGACTATTTTGCCGAGCTCAACGCGTCGCTCTACGCCGACCGCATCCATGCCGGGCTGCCGATGGAGTTCTCTCGAGGCTGCTGGTGGGGCGAGCGGAGCCACTGCATGTTTTGTGGGCTGAACGGCGGATCGATGACCTATCGCCAGAAGCCCGCGGGGCAGGCCGCAGAGGAGATGATTGAGATGTCGGCGCGCTACGGTTCGTCACGCATCGAAGCGGTGGACAATATTCTGGCCACTGACTACCTTGAAAAGGCGCTGCCTCGCCTCACCGCGCTACCCGAAAAGCTCGCGATCTTCTTTGAGGTCAAAGCCAACCTGAAGCGCCACGAAGTGGAGAAGCTGGCTGCCGCCGGCGTCCGCTGGATTCAACCGGGTATTGAGAGCCTGGATACTCGTGTTTTGAAGCTGATGCGCAAAGGAACGAGCTCAGCGCATAATGTCCAGCTCTTGAAGTGGTGCCGTCAGCACGGTGTGCGGGTCAGTTGGAGTTTGCTGTGGGGCTTCCCCGGCGAGAGCGACCCATGGTATACGGAAATGGCTCCTTTGCTACCGCTGCTGCATCATCTACAGCCGGGACCTGCGGTGCGTTTGCGGTACCAGCGCTACAGCCCCTATCACTACGCAGCCGAGAAACATGGATTGAAGCTGCGCCCGGCCGTCTCCTATCGCTACGTCTATCCGTTGTCGGAGCGCGATCTGGCGGATCAGGTTTACTACTTCGAAGACAGTGAAGACGACGATGTCGGCGGTCATTTCGCGGCGCGCGACGCCAGTCGCCGCCCGGGGTTAAGGGCTGTCGCCAAGGGTATCGATGCCTGGCTGAAAGCTTGGTACGAGCCGAAGTTGTCTATGCTGTCGATGCGGGACAGCGGCGACGAGATCATAGTCGAGGACACGCGAGCCATTGCAGTCGAGCGCGAACACCGGGTCAGGGGCCTCGAGCGGGAAATTCTTCTGGCTGCGGACGAAGGCTCGCCTGAAACCCGCCTGCGCGAACAGCTGAGCGGGACGAATGTAATGCAGGCCGAGATTGAGGCTGCGATAGCTGACATGATCGCTCGCAAATTGATTGTGCGGCTGGACGCGCGGCTGGTTGGGCTCGCGCTCTGGCATCCATATACGCCAATCCCTCCGATGACTGCGTTCCCTGGAGGCTATTTCGACCGACGTGCCGCGCCATTGGGTACCTCGCGCGAATGAGGAAAACTGCGGGGGGGCACCTCGGCGGCAGACGCTTCTTGTGGGGCGCACGACGAGATGCCAAGTATGGCGGAGCGAAGATTTCGAGCTTTTGGAAGTTTTTTCCCTGCATGTTCCTCTAAGCAAACCGATCTCTTGCTTCACCGACAGGATATTCTCCCCGCTCCCTTGCGAGAGAGCCAGCGTCGAGCGTGATGCCTGTCGCACGATTTATCACTCGATGATGAGACCCTCAAAAATGGAGGCGAGAGCATTCTGACAAAGCAAGGGTGATCTCGGGCAATTGCTCTTTTGGCGATCGTCGCCATTGACCGTCCGTGTTGTTGTGTTGAGCTGTGTCTGGTTCAAGACGTCGATGTCCCAAGCCCGACAGTAAGACGGCAGCATTCCGCCAGCGCAGCGAGAGGCGCGTTGTTTCTCCAGGAAACGCTCGCAGAACGTCATTGGCACGTTGGTTGCTTGAGGGGGTGATCCGTTACGACTACGATGGCAACCCTTGTCTAAGAGTTCAGATGAAACTTGCTCGATTGATCCAAATCAGTGCCATGCTGATGCTGCCGCGCCCGTCACGTGCGTGGCCGTCGCGGGGCCTCTCATCTGCTGATGGCGTTTCGGTCTCCCGGCAAGGACAGGATTGCTCTGCCCCCGGAACTGGATGGAACGACGCCAGTCAAGAGGTGCTGCGCACCATGTTCGAGGCGATGTACCGCGAGCCGTTCCAACAGATTGGTCTGGCGGACCTCCGCCTCCAGCTGAAGCGCGGCGATCTGACACCAGCAGCGGATGCGCAGGCAGTGTTTTCGGAGCTAACAGCCGACGGGATGCCGTCGGTGTTCGCTCGTAGATAGGCAATTAGCCGATGCAGGACAGTTGGGAACTTCGAGAAGCAATGAGGCGACGAGAAGAGCTCAAAGCCGAGATCTTCCGCGCTCAATCGGATCTGGCCAGGCGTAAGGCTGAGTTGGTGGACCTCGAGCACAGGACTCTGAAGAACCTTGACGCTAGCACAGAGCTGATCTGCTGGTAGCAGAGTTTGCCTGTCGCTCGCGCGATGAGGTCGCTTTGGCCTGATGGTCGGATTGTGTGATGGAAAGTTGGTGCTATGCAGAAAACGATCGATAGCAAGCTCGGAGTGGGTGCAGCTTCCGATGACATCCGGACAACCGCGAGTCCGGTGTCGCAATTTCGCGGGATCGATCATATTGCGATTGCTGTGCTCGACCTTGATGCCTCAATTCAATTCTTTCGGGACGTGCTAGGGTTTGAGTTGAAGCGCCGTTTTCACATCAAGGGTCGAGCGACGGGCATGCTATCTGCTGAGTTCGAGAGCAGGGGCATCAGGTTTGTTTTGTGTCAGGGTACTGAGCCGGCTTCTCAGGTCTCCGAGCTCGTGCGGCGTCACGGCGTTGGAGTTGCTCATATCGCTCTTGAGGTCGACGACGCGGATGCTGCTGTAGAGACCCTAAAGTCTCGTGGTCTGGGATTTGACACGAATGTGATACGTGGCCCTGGACTGACACAGGCCTTCTCGAGCCGCTCCATTGAGACGGGGCTTAGCTTCGAAATCATTCACCGAGATGGAGAGAGTGGTTTCCTCGAATCGAACGTCCAGCAGCTTTTTGACCAGCTTGAACAGTCCGGCAAATATTGAGCGAAGCGGCGTGCGGCCTTAGACCTCCAGTCGTGCTCCGACGTAGGCGTGATTTCCATAGCTCCGTCCTCCTCCAAGGCTCCATGATGGATTTCCGGTTGCAAAGTTCGGCAATGAATTTCCTGAACGAGGTCTCGAGTCGGTTTCCCTCAGCTGTCTCGCTTGCGTCTGGTAGGCCGAGTGACCGGTTTTTCGATAGACTAAACCCCCATGCGCTGTTGAATGCATTCGGTGTGTACCAAAGGTATTGGGCTGGCGATCGTGGCCAAGTATGGTCTCAGTTATTGCAGTATGGTCGAACAGCGGGGATCATCAACGAGCTTGTTGCGCAACAGGTGCGATCCGATGAGGGGCTCCCCGCTAACGCGGATCGCGTCCTGATCACCTCAGGATGCCAGGAAGCGCTCGCTCTCTGCTTGCCGGCGCTGTGTCCCGAATCTTCCGATGTGCTCCTGGTCTGCAATCCCACCTATATTGGAGCAATTGGTGCAGCTAATGCTGCGAGGGTGCCTATTGCAGCGTTGTCCAACTCAGCGTCTTGCGTTGCAGACGCGATCGAGTCCGCCGTTTTGCAATTGGGCCGAAATGGTCGAAGAGCTCGGGCAATATATCTTATTCCCGATTTTGATAATCCGACAGGACGCGTCCTCGATGTGGTCGCACGACGGGAGATCCTCGAAGTGTGCGCCAAACATCGGATCGTCGTTTTGGAGGACAATCCATATGGGCCATTTCGGTATGAAGGAGATGCGGTGCCTCCGATGGCCGTTTTGGATGAGGTCGGAAGTGTTATCTACCTGTCCACATTTTCCAAGACGCTAAGCCCAGCTCTTCGCGTCGGAGCAGCAATACTGCCCGATACCATCTTTGGAGACGCAGGTGCTTGCCGGACACTTTGGGAAGATCTGGTTCAGCGCAAGAGTTTCGTTACCGTGAATACGAGCCAAATTAGCCAAGCGATTGTAGCGGGGCTCTTGATCGAACAGCGGACAAGCTTACGTGGCTGGATCCGGCCAGCGCTGGATTGGTATCGTGCAAATCGCGACCTTATGTTGTGTCAGCTGGACGATGTGTTTTCGCCTTTGTCGGACCAGGTTCGATGGAATCGTCCTGCCGGCGGCTTCTTTCTGACTCTCGATCTTCCCTTCAGATTTGACGCGAACACCGCGGACGAGTGCGCAACGCATTACAATGTCATTGTTATGCCGATGAGCTTCTTCGCACTGGATAACTCTCAAGACTGCCGGATCCGATTGGCGTTCAGCTCGGTTGCTCCCGAGCAAATCTCGACTGCAGTGAGAGGTTTAGGTCATTATGTGGCGCGGCGCGTCGGGCGGCAATTGCCCAGGCTACGCGACGGCTTGGCTGGAGCGTGAAGATGGCCGATCGGTCTCCTCCGCTGCACGCCGGCGCGCGTCTCTCGGTGGCCACACGCTCGGCGCGTCACACACGTGTAGGGTTTGTCATGGACGTGGGTTACGAACATCACGACATATGTGTGTTGGCCTCATCGAGTTGCGAAGTCGGCGATTGGGGTGTGCAACCACCTGCAGCCTCACCAATTGGTTCTACCGTCTTTGTTGGTGGTGGTACGCTAGCTATTAGGTGTGCAGAGCTAGCAATGGAGATGGGCTACGTCATCGGCGCGGCCCTGTGTGCCGACGCCATCTTCCGCGATTGGGCCGCTCGCGCCAATATCGTGTGCCTAGCGAGCGTTGAAGAGCTTGCCAAATTGCTCAATACCGAATCGGTGGAGTGGATATTTTCTGTTGCCAATCCGTTCATATTGCCGGCGGACGTGTTTGGGCGAGTGCGTCGAGGCGCTTTCAATTACCACGGCGGTCCCTTGCCACGGTATGCGGGAACTCATGCGACGTCTTGGGCGCTGCTGGCCCAAGAGACCGAATATGCCATCGCGTGGCATCGCATAGATCATGGTGTTCATACGGGTGACCTGGTGGTTCAACGCCAAGTCCTGATTGGACCTACCGACACCGCCTTAAGCCTGAACCTCAAATGTGATGAAGCCGCAGTCGAGGGATTCCGCGAGCTTTTGACTGGGTTAACGAACGAAAGGCTTGCCGCCCGTCCGCAGGCGCTAGCGGACAGAAGCTATTTTCCGCGGCGCCGACGCCCAGATGCTGCGGGCTGTCTGCGATGGGATAGATCCGCGCAAGATCTCTCAGCGATGACGCGCGCCTTAGACTTTGGGCCGCATCATTCCAATCCTTTATGTCTGTCCAAGGCTCTTGTGGGCGACGACGTTGTCGCAGTCAGGTGCTTGGAGGTGTCGTCTGGCCGCTCGGGCTTATCGGCGGGTTCCCTGGTTGAAATCCACCCCAGCCACTGGCGTGTGGCGACAGGTACAGATGATGTTGATGTTTGGTTTGACAGCCTGGATGGTGAGGCTCTGGATGCGCGGGCACTCGCGACGCAGTCCGATCTGGATCTAGGGCATCGCCTCCCGATTTTAAGCGATGAAGAGGCTCGGGGCATAACCGTTGCCCATGAAATGTTGGCACCTGGGGAGAGTTTTTGGCGACAGCGGCTTGAGCAGTGCAAAATATTGCAGCTTCCCTTTCTGTCGTCTTCAGAAGCTGTGATTTCCCCCAGACGGCAGTCGAGTTCGTGGCTCGTTCCAAGTGCTTTGGCCGAACTGTCGCCAGTTGATCGCGCTGAGTACTTGCTGAGTGCTTTACTGATCTATCTCGCCCGCATCACAGGTGAATCAGAGCTTCAATTGGGTTGGACTCCCGTACCGACTAGATCGCGAGCCGGGTTGAAAGCCGTGGAGGTGCTTGTCGCTTCTGTCGTGCCAATGGAAATTATCATAGATTTCGGTCATGATTTTGCAGAGGTGCGCAGGGCGGTAGCGGCCGAGTATGCTCAGCTGAGGGAGCACGATAGCTTTGCGCGGGATATTATCGCGCGCTACCCGACCTTGCGGGCTCATGAGGCGCTACGATCGCGCCGTCCCTGGTCGGTTGGCGTTACGGTTACTGCAAATAGCGGGTCTGCCGCTGGTGATCTTGCAAGCCCGAGTTTTAAAGCGCCCCTATCCGGTGATTTGCTGACGTTTGAGGTTTGCGCTCTGGAAGGGAGCTTTCGATGGCACTTTGATGCAGGTCGCTTGGCGCCCAAGCAGATCGACCGCATGACGCAGCATTTGCAGAATTTGTTGTGTGCTGTGATGGCCGATGCGCAGCAGCCGGTAGGACGAATTCGGCTCCTGTCGTCCGCTGAGCGCGCCTACGTCCTGGAGGAGTTGAACCGGACGGCGGCCCCCTATCCGGCGGAGCAGTGCATCCATCAGCTGTTCGAGGCGCAGGTGCGTCAAGCGCCGGACGCGGTGGCGGTGGTCGATGCGGACGCGCGCTTAAGCTATGGCGAGCTCAATGCACGGGCGAACCGCCTCGCGCATCATCTGATCGGGCTCGGGGTGAGGCCCGGGGATAGTGTTGCGACAATGCTGGACCGCTCCGTTGCGCTTGTGGTGGCGCAGTTGGCGACCCTGAAGGCGGGGGGAGTTTATGTCCCGATCGATCGCGCTCTTCCATCTGCACGACAAAGCTGGATACTGGCCGACTGTGATGCGCGCCTCGTGCTTAGCGAGAGTGACGATGACGATCTGGTTGAGGTGACGATCCCTGTTCTGCCCATTGAGCCGCTCATGGCCGGAACAGGATGTAGTACCAATCCAGGCCTGGCATTGAGCGCCGAGGCCGCCGCTTATGTAATGTACACCTCCGGCTCGACCGGCGTTCCCAAGGGAGTTGTTGTTCCTCATCGTGCTGTCAACCGGCTCGTCATCAACAACGGCTATGCGGAGTTCAGCTCGAGGGATCGTGTGGGATGGCTGGGCAATCCCGCGTTTGATATCAGTACGCTGGAAGTCTGGGCACCGCTGCTACACGGTTCGAGCCTGATTGCGATTCCATACACTAATGTGCTGGAGCCAGAAGTGCTGCGCAGTCTGGTTCAGCAGCACCGCATTACCGTCCTGCATTTGACAGCGGGGTTGTTCAGGCAGAGCGCTAATGATCTAGGCCCGGTGCTGGCGAGTTTGCGGTTGCTATTAGTTGGAGGTGATGCGGTTGATGTGGCGGCAGTAGCACGGGTGTTGAGGCAGAACCGACCGCAACATCTCTTGCACTGCTACGGTCCGACCGAGACGACGACCTTTGCGACAGTCTGCGAGATCAACGCGATTGATGAGCGATTCCAGCGGCTTCCCATTGGCCGACCGATCGCGAACACGCAGGTTTATCTGCTGGACGGTCATGCTGAGCCCGTTCCGTTTGGGGCGGTGGGGGAGCTTTACATCGGCGGGGCGGGGGTCGCGCATGGCTATCTGAACCGTCCCGAGCTGACGGCGGAGCGGTTTGTGGCCGATCCGTTCAGCGCTGAGGCGGGGGCGCGGATGTACCGGACCGGGGATCTGGCGCGCTATCTGCCGGACGGCAATCTGGAGTTTTTGGGCCGCAACGACGACCAGGTGAAGATCCGGGGCTTCCGGATCGAGCCCGGCGAGATCGCGGCACGGCTCGTCGAACACGCATTCGTGCGCGATGCGATCGTCGTGGCGCAACAGGATCGCACCGGCGAGAAGCGTCTGGTCGCCTATGTGGTTGCGGCTGCGGAGCACGCCGGCGAGGCTGAGGGATCTGACCTTGCCGGCACGTTGCGCGCGCATGTGAGTGCGCGGCTGCCCGACTACATGGTGCCGGCTGCGTTTGTGCGGCTAGCGGCGCTGCCGCTGACGGCAAACGGCAAGCTCGACCGCAAGGCGCTGCCGATGCCTGAGGATGCGGCCTATGCGCGCGCGGCCTATGAGCCGCCGCGCGGCGAGACCGAGACCGCGCTGGCGACGATCTGGGCGGAGCTTCTCGGTGTGGCGCGGGTCGGACGCCACGACAGCTTCTTTGAGCTTGGCGGCCATTCGCTGCTGGCGGTGCAGCTGATGGCGCGTCTGCGGCGGCTGTCGCTGGGGATCGCGGTGCAGACCTTATTCGCCAAGCCGGTGCTGGCGGATCTGGCCGCAAGCCTGGGAACTCATCAGGAGGTGGCGGTCCCGGCCAACCTGATCACCGCGAGCAGCACGGCGATTACGCCGCAGATGCTGCCGCTGATCGAGCTGACGCAGGGCGAGATTGATCGGATCGTCGCCATGGTGCCTGGTGGCGTCGGCAACATCCAGGACATTTATGGTTTGTCGGCGCTGCAGGACGGCATCCTGTTCCATCATCTGCTCGCCAGCCACGGCGATCCGTACCTGCTGGTGTCGCAGATGGCGTTTGCCGACCGTGACCTGTTGGATCGCTATCTTGCCGCGGTTCAGCGGGTGGTGGATCGGCACGACATTCTGCGCACGGCCTTTGTCTGGGAGGGGCTGTCGAGCCCGGCCCAGGTGGTGTGGCGTCGTGCGCCGCTGGAGGTGAGCGAGGTCGAGCTGGACGGGTCTTCTGGCCCCGGCCACGAGCAGCTTAAGGATCGGTTTGATCCGCGCCAGCACCGCATCGATCTCGGCCGGGCGCCGCTGTTGCGGTTTGTGATCGCGCGCGAGCCCGGCAGCGCGCGCTGGCTGCTGCTGGAGCTGCAGCACCATTTGATCGGGGATCAAACCACGCTGGAGGTGATGCATGCCGAGGTCCGGGCCGTGCTGGAGGGGCGCGAGCATGAGCTGATAGCCCCGCAGCCGTTCCGCAATCTGATGGCGCAGGCGCGTCTTGGTGTTGATGCCAAGGCGCATGAAGAGTTCTTCCGGGGGCTGCTGGCAGACATCGACGAGCCGACCATGCCGTTCGGGTTGAGCGAGATCCGCGGCGACGGCAGGGGGGGTCATGAGGCGCGGCGGATGCTGCCGCAGGCGCTCAACGCGCGGCTGCGGGAACAGGCGCGGCGGCTGGGGGTGAGCCTGGCGAGCCTGTGCCATCTGGCCTGGGGGCAGGTGGTGGCGCGCAGCAGCGGCCGCGAGCAGGTGGTGTTCGGCACGGTGCTGTTCGGCCGCATGCATGGCGGCGCCGGTACCGACCGCGCCATGGGCCTGTTCATCAACACCCTGCCGCTGCGGCTTGATCTCGACGGCACCGGGGTCGAGGCGAGCGTGCGCACCACCCACGCCCGGCTGGCCGAGCTGCTGGCGCATGAGCATGCCTCGCTGGCCTTGGCGCAACGCTGCAGCAGAGTTGCGGCACCAGCGCCGCTGTTCAGCGCGCTGTTGAACTATCGTCACACCACGCCAGCGGCCATGTCCGGTTCTGCATCGAATGATGGGCTAAAGGGGGTGGAATGGCTGGGCGGGGAGGAACGCACCAACTATCCCCTGTCCTTGTCGGTGGAGGATTTTGGCGAGGCGCTCGGTCTGACGGCGCAGGTGGCGGAGCCCGTCTCCGCGGATCGGGTCTGCGGCTACATGCAGCGCGCGCTCGAGCAAGTGGCTGAGGCGCTGGAGCATGCCCCCAATACGCCGGTGCGAGACCTGGACATCCTGTCGTCCGCTGAGCGC
>NZ_VSTH01000043.1 GCF_008123965.1 Bradyrhizobium hipponense
GGAATTCTTCACGGAGGACGAAATCCGGCAGCTTCAACGGGCCGGAATTTCCGACCGCATCGGCGGAGGCTCTGCTGTACCGCATGCTCAACAAGATTGACGATGTGTGCGCCGAGCGGGACCAACTCAAGAAAGAGCAGCCGCCGGTCAAGGGCCGTGTCTTGGGTGGCCGGTCATGGTGACCGAGCGTCCCCAATACTACGACGACACGGACGACCATTCGCCGTGGATAAAGGCGTTGGCAGAGGTTCGGATCAGGGCGACCCGTGAGGTGCTATCAACATGTGCAAGCGATCATTGTTGCGATCGACCAATATGCTGAGGCGGCTCTCGGTAACCGCCACTTCTTTTTGAACAGGCCTCACAGCATCGGTGGCAGTAGGAAAGACCAAGTCCCGTAAGGCCGATGTGCAATCTCTATTCAGTCACCACCAACCAAGAGGCGATCCGCGCGCTATTTCGCGTAGTCAATCGCTATGTCGGCAACCTGCCACCTATGCCCGGCGTGTTTCCGGACTATCCGGCTCCGGTCATCCGAAACACTGACGCCGGAACCGAGATGGTGCTGATGCGCTGGGGCATGCCGCCGCCACCGCGCACAGGCGGGCCGCCGGTCACCAATATCCGCAACACGTCATCGCCGCACTGGCGCGGCTGGCTCAAGCCAGAGAACCGCTGCTTGGTCGCGGCGAACAGCTTTGCCGAGTACGCACCGGAGCCGAATCCGGCGACCGGCAAAAAGGACGTTGTCTGGTTTGCGCTCAACGATGACCGACCGCTGTTCGCGTTCGGAGGCATCTGGACCGAGTTCAAAGGCGACCGGGGCACCAAGTCGAAACCGATCCCCGGTCCACACCTCGTGTATGGGTTCCTGACGACCGAGCCGAACGCCGTGGTCGCACCGATCCATCCCAAGGCCATGCCGGTGGTCCTGACCACCGATGAAGAGCGCGACGTTTGGATGCGAGCGCCGTGGGATGAAGCTAAGGCCTTGCAGCGGCCATTGCCCGATGATGCGCTCAAGATTGTAATGCGCGGGGCGGATAAAGAAGATCGCGCGGCGGCATAGAGGGGTAGTCTTGACACTGGAAGAACTCGCAAGGATCGCGCCAATTGGGACTGTGATCATTGCGCTTAGCACGCTGGGTGTCGCAACGTGGTCTTTGTTAGCCCAGAAAGGGGTTGCCCGTCGGCGTGCATCGAGGATCGGCGGACAAGGGATCGATCCGTATGAGCAGTAGACGCAGCAATCGCCGCTCTTGGTCTTGAGGCGAGTGCCGCACGCTTTGCAATCGTAAAAGAACTGACAGGCGTCAGTCGCATGGTTTCGGCCGAAGCGTGATGACAGACCGGGCACGTAATAATCGAGTGGGTTTGCATATGAGTATCGTATTAAATCCAGGGCAAACTTGGCCACTTCGAAATTTCGATTGACGTACCCGGTTATTTCCATGAATCTGGATATATGGAAACAGAAGAAGCTGTCCTCGCCCTCGCGGCCCTGTCTCAGCCGACCCGTCTGGAAGCTTTCCGGACGCTGGTGAGACACGAGCCCGAAGGCCTCGCGGCCGGCGACCTCGCACGCCAGCTGGAAGTCCCGCCGAACACCCTTTCGGCGCATCTGTCGATCTTAACGCGCGCACGCCTGGTGACCTCGGAGCGGCACAGCCGCTCGATCGTCTATCGCGCCAACCTCGCCGAATTCCGGGACGTTGCGGTGTTCCTGCTTCGGGATTGCTGCGGCGGCCGGCCGGACGTTTGCGAGCCAGTCGTCGAAAGCCTGCAAGCCTGCTGCTCGCCGAAACGAAAGGAGCGAAGCCGTGCCTGACCATATCTACAATGTCCTGTTTCTGTGTACGGGCAATTCGGCCCGCTCGATCCTCGCCGAGTCGATCCTGCGGAAGGACGGCGCCGGCCGCTATCAGGCCCTCTCCGCCGGCAGTACTCCGAAAGGCGCAGTACACCCGCTGGCGCTGCGCACGCTCGAGAGCATGGACTACCCGGTTGACGGGATGCGCTCGAAGAGCTGGCTCGAGTTCGCGGCTCCCAATGCGCCGGTAATGGATTTCGTCTTCACCGTTTGTGACAATGCCGCCGGTGAGGCCTGCCCGATCTGGCCGGGACAGCCGATGACCGCGCACTGGGGTATCGAGGACCCTGCCGCCGCCGAAGGCACCGATCTGGAAAAACAGGCGGCGTTCGTCACTGCATTCCGCTACCTGAAGAATCGGATCGATACTTTTGTGAACCTCCCGCTGAGGAGTATCGATAAACTCTCGCTTGGTACCAAGCTGCGCGAGATTGGCCGCTCCGAGGGCGCAACACGTTCAACGCCGAAGGCCGGCTGATGGACACGTTCGACCTTTCGCGACGCCTGGCGGCCGAGGCGCTCGGCACGGGCATTCTGGTCGCCACCGTTGTCGGCTCCGGCATCATGGCGGAAACGCTGACCAGGGACGTCGCGCTTGCGCTGCTCTGCAATACCCTGCCGACCGGAGCCATTCTGGTCGTGCTGATCACCGTGCTCGGTCCGATCTCGGGTGCGCATTTCAATCCGGCGGTCACGCTGGTCTTCACCGGCAAGCGCGAGCTGCCGGTGAACGAGGCCGCGCTTTACGTGATCGCGCAGATCGCCGGCGGCATTGCGGGAACGATGGCTGCGCACCTGATGTTCGGACTGCCGCTGCTCGACTTTTCGACGAAGGTTCGGACCGGAGGACCACAATGGTTTGCCGAGGCAGTCGCTGCCTTCGGGCTGGTTGCGACGATCCTGGCCGGCATCCGCTTTCAAAGAACGGCCGTCCCCTGGCTGGTCGGCCTTTACATCACAGCGGCCTACTGGTTTACGGCGTCGACCTCGTTTGCCAATCCCGCCGTCGCAATCGCAAGGTCGCTGACGAACACCTTTGCAGGTATTCGCCCCGGTGACCTGCCCGGCTTCATCGTCGCGGAGCTCTGCGGAGCGCTGGCCGGCATGCTGTTGATGACTTGGCTGCTTGGACGTCCGCGGGCGCGCGGCCCCGTCCCAATCGCGGAGACACAAACATGACGGTCACGATCTACCACAATCCGGCTTGCGGAACCTCGCGCAACACGCTCGCCATGATCCGGCAGAGCGGCGTCGAGCCTGTTGTCATCGAATACCTCAAGACGCCGCCGACGCGCGAAACGCTCAAGCAACTGGTCGCGGCGATGGGAATCACGGTCCGCGAGCTGTTGCGCGAGAAGGGGACACCGTACAAGGAGCTCGGGCTCGAAGACCCCAAATGGACCGACGACGAGCTTCTCGACGCCATGATGGCGCATCCGATTCTGATCAACCGTCCGATTGTGGTGACGCCAAAGGGCACGCGTTTGTGCCGGCCTTCCGAGGCCGTCATCGATCTCCTGAGCAATCCCGTCGGGCGGTTCGTGAAGGAGGACGGCGAGGTGATCGAAGCTCGATAGACTCGCGTCGTCCGTGCATTGGTCTTTCAAACTAATGCACCCCGCACCGGCAGTTCTCGTAGTCGACGGGATCATGGCTGTTGAAGATCGTCACGCGGTCGCCGTGGCCGAGCTTCAGCGCGCGCAGCCGTTCCTGATTAGCGATCCGCGCCTTCCGGTCCATGTCGGCGCGGCGCTGGAAATAGCCGAGCACCAGCGGCATGCGCGGCGATGCCTCGATCTGGCCGTGATGAAAATAGCTGTCGCCGGCATGCAGCAGCCATCCGTCGTTTGAGCGCACCGCGATGCCGCAATGGCCGAGCGTGTGCCCGGCAAGCGGGATCATCAGGACGTCCGCCTCCTTGTCCCCGAGTGCGCGCACGCCCTTGAAGCCGAACCAGTCTTCGCCGGCCTCGTCGTAGAATTTCCAGCCCGGTCCGTGCTGCCATTGCTCCGTGACATAGCGGCCTTGGGGCGGTGCCGGCTTGCGCAGCACCGCCATGTCGTATTCGGCGCGATGCACATGGACAGCGGCATGGGGGAAGTCGGGCACACCGCCGGCGTGATCGCGGTCGAGATGCGTCAGCAGCACGTGGCGCACGTCGGCGGGCGAATAGCCGAGCGCCGTCACCTGCTGCACCGCCGTTTCGGATGGATCGAGCTTCGACGCGGTCTGCCTCAGCCAACGCCGTCCCAACCGGTCGGGCGCTGCGATATCGCCAAGGCCGATGCCGGTATCGACCAGCGCAAGCCCCTCACCGGTTTCGATCAACAGGCAGTGGCAGACCATGCGCGCGCGCTGGAACAGGCCGCCGGTGCCGTTCACCAGGCGACGCCCCATCGGGCACATCGTGCCGGTGTTGAGATGATGGATTTTCATGAAAGAACCCTCGCAGTTGTCGCGGGGCTTCTTGCCATCGGCCGATCCATAGGTAAAATATTGAATACTGATGTTATCTCTAGGACGTTCCTATGGATATCCGCGAGCTTCGCTACTTCGCCGCCGTCTACCGTGCGCGCAATCTCACCGCGGCTGCGCGCGCATGTTTCGTATCGCAACCCTCGATTTCCACCGCGATCACCAATCTGGAGGCCGAGCTCGGCACGACCCTGTTCATCCGGCACAAGAAGGGCGTCGCGCCCACCGCCTCGGCCGAGCAGTTTCACGCCCTCGCCCGCCGCATCATCGACGAGGCCGATGCCGCGCGCGGCATGTTCCGGAAGCCGAGCACGAAGACCACGCTGACGCTGGGCTTGATGCGTACGCTCGACGTTCCACGGACAATCGCGCTGCTGAAGCCGCTGACGGCGCGCGCGGACATCGCGCTTCGCCTCGTCGGCAGCGACGAGCGCGCCGATGCACGGATCATCTCGAAGAGCATGCTGCGCACCGATGAGCATTTCGTCGCACTCTGGAGCGAGCGCTATGTCGCCGCCCTGCCGCCGTCGCACCCCCTCACGCTAAAGGACAAGCTCCGCGCCGCCGATCTCGCCGACGTTCCCTTGATCGACCGCTGTCATTGCGAGAGAAGCGAATTCTTCGGACGCACCGCGCAACGCCGCCAGCCCGCGGCAATCGCGCAATCGGAAGACTGGGCCATGGCGCTGGTCGCCGCCGGCGTCGGCATCGCCATCGTTCCGGAAGGCGTGGCGAAGGGCAATCCGGACGTCACGGTTCGCGAGATCGAGGCCAAGGTCAGGCGCGAGGTCGGGCTTGCCTATCGCGCGTCGGCCCCGCTGGCGGACGCGCTGAGGGATTTTGTCGCACAACTGCAGAAGCAGCGGCGCAAGTCCAATGGGAACGAGCGCCGACGCTGAACGGCCCGAGCAGCTATCCCAGCAAGCCCTTCAAGCCGGCGTAGATCGAGCCGACGGCCGTCGCGGCGATGCCGGCCAGCGGGCCCACTGTCTGCATGAGATCCTGGATCAAACGCGCCCGGCGACGTAATTGCTCTTCGCCGACATGCTGTCCAAGCAAGCGCGCCATCCTGAAGGCAAACGCGTTCGGCTTGCCTCCCTGCGCAAGCACACGCGGCAGCACCTGGAAGATCAGGACGCCCAAAATGTTTCCGGAGACAAAGGCGAGCAGGATGCTCGATCCGTATTCAAACACTTCGCGCCATTCAACCCACACCGTCGGCAGAATCGGGACACGATCGTGGATCCCGGTGACCGTCAGCATCGCCAGGATGCTGACGCTCGCAGCCAGGAACGCCAGCAGGAACGCGCCGGTCGCCGAAACCCTGTGCAGGGGATAGGCGACGAACCCGAACAGCAGGGGCACGGCAATCGAGGCAATCCGCAGCGGGATCGGGGAGAGGTTGAAAGTGATGGTCACGAGGACATGCGCGAGCGTCAGCAGGATCGACGGAATGACGACATATAGAACCGCATGAGTTGCAAAATATCGCAGCGGGTTCCTGTATCGCTCCAGCCGGGCATTGGCCCGGTCAAGATCACGCCTCAGTCTATCCAGCTCGGCAACAATGCCGTCGATCTCGACCAGCGTCGGCCGCACGACCCTTAAATCGCGCGAACAGTGCTTGCACGCGATGGCTTCGTCCTTGATCGTCTCGGCGCAGAACGGACATTCCATCGTCAGTGCGACTTCCGGCGCAGCATGATGGCCTCGATCTCGCTTCTGGCCCGCTTCAGCTCGTCACGCAGCTCATCGCGCTTGCGCAGGAGATCGTCGCGCTCCGCGATCAGCGTCACGGGGACGGCGATGTCGCGCGCGCAGGACGCGCAGACCAGCGCACCATCCGCATTCACGGATTGGCAATACGGACACATCACTTGGGCGCGACCTTCAGGGTGAAGATGGCCGTGCCCGGCCGGCCGTCGCTATCTTTGATATCGACCCGAACCGTGTATTCGCCGGGCGGCAACTCCGCGTCCTGCATGTTGATGCCGTCGGACTGGACAAACGGCTTCACCCGCGGAGTGAGATCGACATTCGGCGTGCGAAGAAACAGCACCTTGACCGAGTCCGGATCAATCTTTGCCCCGCCATACGACTCGAACTTCAATACCAGCCGCATGGGCGAGCTGACGGAGTCACCCGGCGAGACAAACTCCACCTTTGGGCCGCGCATGATGCCGCGCCGGTCCGCCGCAACCGCGCCCTTTGGCGGCGGCAATTTGGCCTCCTCCTCCGTGATCAACGGCGTCGCCCGCGATGCGCCCGAAAACAGCAGACCTGCAGCAATAAACCCAAGCAGAATGTGACGCTTCATTATGAATTCACCCATTCCTCACCTGCCCTCACCTGCAATCAACGTACGCCGCCATCGCCGATGATGGTGTACGGCGCCCAGAACAGCGGATGCGCATAGGCAAACTCGGTCTTGCCTTCGCTGCCCAGGTAACCAGGGCCGTCGACAAGGGCCATCATCGCCTCGCGCAACGCTTGGCTCCGCGACAGCATCGGATCATCCGCCTGGCGCTTGAACAGGTCGGTCACCAATTGCCGCGCCGATTGCGAATGCACCGACCAGTTCGTGACCAGCAACGCGCGCGTTCCGGCGTAGAAGAACGCGCGGCCAAGCCCCGATGCCGCCTCGGCACCAGCACCAGCACCTGCACCGGTGTTGCAGGCCGACAGGATCACCCAATCGGCATCGAGCTTGAGACTCAGAATCTCCTCCATGGTCAGGAGGCCGTCGCCGCTCTCTCCGGTCACCGCCGGGGATGACAAGGCAAGCGCCGGCTGCGTCAATCCATTCAGTTCGCCGGGGACGAGACCGTGGGTGGCAAAGGCCAGGATCTTGAATCCGGAAAGATTCATGGTCTTGACGGCGCTCTCGGTCGCGCTCTTGCCGAGAAACAACACTTTCGAGGGATCCGCCTGCAGAGCCAGCGCGATCGACTTCAACTCATCCGCGGTGTCGGGAAGGCGGGGCAGCAGACCGAGCTCGGCACTGTCCACACCTTCCAGCTTCGGACTGTTGCGCCGCTTCAGCGGCCCGCCGCGCATCACGCTTGCGCTTGCGTCGGCGACCTGGACCTTGGCCTCAACGGCTTCCGCCTCGGCCTGCTGATCGCTGTTAAAGTAGGGATCGCCGAACGCCACGAGATCGCCGCGGCCGGGCTTGCCCGGCGGCAGTTGGCGCAGCGTGCGCAGGGCCGCCGCCGACGGGACCGTCGACACGGCATGGGTTCGCGCCAGCCATGGAACGTTGCGATAGCCGATGAACAGTGGATCCTCGTCCTCGGCCACCTCCGCCGGTGCCGTCGGCAGCAAGGACAGCGGCAACAGGCCGAGTGCGCCGTTGGTCACGACAATGAGGTTCTTGGCCGGCTTCCATCCGCTCTCGACCGGCCTCAGCAACAGCTCGTACAATTCGTAGCCGAGCTTGAGGTCGAACGGCGGAATATCGGAGATCATCGCGGCCTGCGGCTCCAGCGCCTCGCGCAGCTTGCGAATCTTGGTCTCGATGTCGCCGATCTTCGCCTTGACCGCGGCGAATGCCACCGGTCCCGACTTCGGCACGGCCCAGACGAAGCTGCCGCTCTGACCGAAATAGAAGGACAACATCGCCTCGTTGTCGCCGAGAGTCGCGCGGATCTCGGCGACGCTCGGCGGCTTCGGCGAGACGAGATCCGCGTAGGTTGGAAACTTGTGCTTGATCTCCTGGCGCGCCTTGTCGCGCTCTTGGCGCAGGGCCACGATCTGTGCCTGGATCTGCTGAACGCCCTTCTCGTCGCGTTCGGCGGAGGCCAGCGCGAGCACGTTGTTGAGCGTGCCGAGCTGGGCGTTGACCTGCTTGGTCAGGTCCTGCTCCTTGCGCACGAGCTCGGCCAGTGCCGGATCCTTGGCCGCCGCGCGGGCGCTGGAGGCCGCAAGCGCCTGCTGTACCGACCGGCCGCGGACGGCATCGGCCAGACCAAAGGTTTCTTCGCCGATCCCGCCGGCTCCGTCGGCACGCCCGAGCAGCAGCAGATAGCTTTCGACGATCGCCTGCAGGCGCTGGCTGCGCGCGGCCACCACGCTCGTATTCTCGTCATCCGCATTTTCGTTGGCGCTCGCCATCAGCACCGGGATGGCCGCCTTGAATTCACGGATCGCGTCGGCATCGCGCCGCGCCCGCATCAGACCGACCGCCAGCGTACCGCGTGCCGAAGCGGTATCGAAATGGTTCTCGCCGACGCGGCCAATCTGCTTCTTCACCAATTGCTCGGCTGCGGCGATGCCTGCGTCCAATTGCCCGGCGCCGTAGAGCGACATGATGCGGGACGGGTTCAGCTCGAATGCCTGGCGACGCTGCGGCTCCCACTTGGCGATCGCCTTGTCGATTCTCGCAAACATCTCGCCCGCTTCAGCGTTCTTGCGCTGAAGCGTCAGAATGCCGGCGAGCTGCGAGAACAATTGCACGGTCGCCTGCGATTCCTCGGGCACACCGACCGTCTTGTTGATCTCCAGCGCGACACGGCCGAGCTTCTCGGCTTCGTCGTAACGGCCTTGATCGACCAGGATGCTCGCCAGCCCTATCACAAAACGTGGCGTGACGGGATTGTACTTGCCGGTGTCCTTCAGGCGCGACAACAGCGCACGCCGCGCGTCGACCTCGGCTTCGGCGAGCCTTCCCTGCCTCGCCTTCATGCGGGCTTGATTCAACACGATGCCGTCGATGACTTGCAGCAGAAGTGTTTCCGCCGGCGGGTTGTCCGCCTCCAGGACGGCCTTAGTGCTCGACCGCTTGCGCAGCTCCGCGGTGCGATAGGCCGCCTCGGCTTCGGCAAACTGGCCGCGCGCCTCGAAGATCTGGGCACGAGAAATCTCCAGCTCACCTTCCCAGCTCTGGCCGAATTTGGCATAGGACGACCGCCAATTGGGATGACCGCTGGTGCGCGCTTCCTGAATCGCGGTCAGGCTGCGGCGCAGATACGCTTCGGCCTGCGCCACGTCACCCATCTGAATGAGAACGGACGCGATCCCACGGTTGGTATTGAACTGCAATCCCTTGGCGCCCGGCATGCTGGCCGATTCGCGCAGCAGCCTTTGCATGATCTCGAGCGAACGCTTCGGATCACCCGCAAGGGAGTGCTGCAGCGACTGGAGCTGCATCATCCGCCCGAGCATGTTCGCGCTGACGAGTCCGCGCCCCACCTCCACGGCCTTGTCCGCATCGGCGATGGATTCGGCGAGCCGGCCAAGCTGCGCGCGCGCATTGGCGCGATCGAAATAGAATTGCGCGAGGTCCTGGCGCGATTCCTTCCCCGTGGGCGCGTCGTCGGCGTCCGACCTCAGCTCTGCGAGCATCTTCTCGTCGGGCTTCTCGCCGTCGAGGACCGCCGTGATGTCGGCGATGCTGCGCGGCGGCGCGACGAAGCCCTTCGGCAAAGCAGCCGCCGGATCGAGCTTGGGCGCCACTTCCTTCGGAAGCTCCACTGCAACGTTGGCCCGGCCATTGGCAGCGTTGAGGGCCGCCATCACGCAGGCCCTGACCTGAGGGGTAGCCTTGGCGCGGCAGGCTTCGAGATTGGCCCCTCCGGCTGGACCGCCGCCGGCGCGCATGCATGCCTGCACGATCGGCTTGCCGACCGTCATCCGGCAGTTCTCGAGCGCCGCCTCCTTGGTCAGGGCGGCGGCAGCTGAACCGGTCGTTCCGAGCAGAATGGCAAGTGCCAGCAGCTTCCGCGGCAGGGTGAATTCCAGATGGGTTTCAAACGGATTTGTGGCGTCTAAGCTCATCTTGAAAACCTTTTGGGCAAAATGACTTGATGCAACAAAATAATCCTATCCCTATAGCTTGGGAGAACAAGTGCCAATCAGTGCGGTATCCCAATATGCTCGAGAGAGTTAGCGGCTGCGGCAGGTACCGGTTGCCAACGCTCATGCGCTGGGTCGACGCACACTGCGCTGGTTTCAGGATTGGTCGCGGGGCTGAGGCATGGGTCATGCGTGCGCGCTGGAGGGCCGGAATGGACGACCGACGTCTGGGGTGGCGCCGATGCCATCTATCGCAGGCGGGGCGGCAATAGCAGACGGGCGCGATCAGCCGCGAACGCTGACCGCGCGGCCGTAGACCGGTTGCGCCGCGACCGGCGGGTTGGCGGTCTGGGCGGCGAGTTCGCCGATCAGGCGATCGGCGTCGGCGGCCATGCCGTCGGGCGCCTGGATCACCAGACGCTCCAGGGCCCAGCGATAGGACGCGACGCGCTGCTCCAGGCACTGCTGCACCCACTGCACGATCAGCGAGTTCTCCTGCATGCGCTCGATGGCGTCCGCCTTCTCCCTCGGCGAGAGTTCGGAGACCCGCGCCATGCTGGCATTGCGCTTCTTGTCGAGATCGATGACGCGGATCGCTGAGCCGAAGAACGGCTCGAAGCGGGTGATGTCGTTGCGCACGTCCTCGATCAGCTGCGCATAGCGCGAAGAATGCGAGCGATGCGGCTCGTCGATCAACGTGCGTCCGTACATGGTGCGATCGAACACCACCTTCTGGCGCCAGGGCGACGGCAAGGCCTTGTAGTCGCCGAACACGCTTTTCCAGGCCGGCCGCGATAGCGGCGGCTCGATCAGGGGATAGGCGAGGTCGCGAAGCTGGCGCTCCTCGTCGGTGAGCTGGAATTGCGACGGCTTCAGGCCGACGCTGGCGGTGACCTCGGCCCCCAGCCAACGATGCATGTCGTCGCTGCGCATGTCGGCGCGGGTGCGACCGAAATCGCCGCCACTACAGGCAGCCAACATCGCGCCTGACAGCGCGAGCAGGATGGCCGACAAGAAAGGCCGAATCTGGCGAATGGGTTCCGGCACTGCAATAGCCGGATGTTAGCGGCGGCGACGACGGCGCCCCGGCGCTGTGCCCGCTTCCGGCCCATGGTCGCCGCTGGTTTCGTTCACCTCGCGCTCGATACGGATCGCGGGAAGGATCAGGATCGTTCCCATTCCGGGGCGCGGAGCGACGTCCCCCGACGAGCCCACCCAGCGACCGGCCGGAAATTCAATGATGGTCCCCATGTCAGCTCTCTTCAATTGCCGCGCGACCAAGCGCGCTTCTGCAACATGGGCTCATTAAGATCAGTTCATGGTTAACGGGGTGTAAACATGCGCACTCGGACCGTAACCGCACGGGCGCGCCCTGAAGTCCCGTTGCGGCACGACAACGGCCCAAATGATGCGCCTCGTTTCACGTCTCGTTTTCCTTAACGAGGCTTTAAACGAAGCTGCGATAGGCTGCGGCAACAGTCTCTTTCAAGTTGCGTACGCCTCCATGACCAAGTCGCCGTTTCCCGGATTCGACGGGCTGATGACCCTCTCCCGTCGGGAGGGCGTCGACATCCGTCCGACCCTGCTGCGGGTGCTGACCGACCTCTATGTACATGCGAGCAGCCACAGCGAGGACGAGCAACGCCAGTTCGTCGAGCTTGCCACCCGGCTGATCGACCAGGTCGACGACGCGACGCGCGCCGCCGTCAAGGCACGGCTTGCGATCTACCCATCCGCCCCCGCCCCGATCATGCAGAAGCTGGGGCTGACGGCTGCGCAGGAGGGCCGCAGGATTCCGCTGGCGCGGGAGATTCCCGCAACGCCTGCACCCGCTCCCGCCCCGCTCCGCGCACCCACAGACGCCGAGCGGCGCATGGCCTCGAACATGGCGATGCAGCCGAAGGACGCGGCCGAGATCCATGACCTGTTCTTCCGCGCCGGCCCATCCGAGCGCGCCCAGATCCTGCAAAATCTGGAGCAGACGCCGCTGAAGGCAGCGCCGCGGATTCCGACGGTGCGCGCCAGGCGCGCAATCCAGATCCTGGAGATGGCGGCTATCGCGGGCGACGTCGAGAATTTCACCCTCGAACTCGGCGACAGCCTGATCCTGCCCTCGCGTGTTGCAACGGAGATCGTCGACGATTCCGGCGGCGAAGCGCTCGCGGTCGCCGCCCGCGCGCTCGACATGCCGAGCCCCAACTTCCAGCGCATCCTGTTGTTCTTCAAGCCGGAGATCGGCACGTCCGTGAACAGCGTGTACCGCCTGTCGCGGCTCTATGATCGCCTCAGCGACCGCTCCGCGCTGGTCATGCTCGCCGCCTGGCGCGGTTCGACGTTGGCCGTGACGCGCGCGAAATACCAGCCGTCGCTGCATGACAGCGAACGCCAGCGCGCGCGTGCAAGCGTGCACCAGCCGCGGCCGGGCGTGCAGCCCGGCTCCGCGCCTGCGGTGCGGACGGGCACGGACGGATCGTCGGATCGCTAGAAGACTTGGATTGATTTCATCGCCGAGAACGCGGTGCGCTCCCTCTCCCGCTTGCGGGAGAGGGTTGGGGAGAGGGTGTCGCCACAGGCGATGCTCCCGATGCGGAGAGAGCCCCCACCCGGCGCTTCGCGCCGACCTCCCCCGCAAGCGGGAGAGGTTTAGGGAGCCCGCGGCCTCATCGAAGCAAACAATGACGATCGCGCCCGTATCAGGTCTTCGCCAGCTCGAGAAAATGCCGTCCCGCGCGGTCTTCGGTTTCGACGATCCAGGCATCCGGATCGAAGCGGACTTCCTTGGTCAGCCGCTCTTCGACGGCAGGCTCCGGAAGCGGCTGCGGCGCGGCCGGCACGAAGAAACGATCGACCGGCCGGCCGTCGTCATAGGCGGTCTGCGGCGCCGGCACGTACAGCATCGCATGGCCGTCGAGCAGCGAGACCTTGACGAATACCGCGCCCGCTTCCTCGGCGCCGCGACGGCGCACCGCGCCGAACACGCCCTCGTTCTGGCACCGGCGCAAGTAAGCCGAGACCCATATGTTTGATTTCAATCGCATGAATCGCACGATAGGCCAGTGCCGCAATCGGCACCAGCCTCCGTGCACCAATGACGATTACTCGACGGGATGGCCGATTGCAGCCCCGAGCTCGCGCAGCAGGCGATCGGATACCTGACCCGTGACCTGCATCTTGTGCTCGCGCTCGAACTTCTGGATCGCGGACTGGGTCTCGCCGCTCATCGTGCCCGTGACCTTCAACTGGCCATAGCCATATTCGGACAGCGCACGTTGCACGCCGGAGATGCGCCGCGCAGCGGGGCTTTGCTGCACGGGGATCGGCGCCGGTGGACGCGCCACGGCGACGGAGGGCGATGTCGTGGCCTTGACCAGATTGGTCATGGGATCGCCGGATCGCGGCGTCGACGCGGTGGCCTCGACGGGCTTCTCGGCCGCTCTTTCGGCAGGTTTGGGCTCAACGCGGAACTCGGTCGCCTTCGGCTCCAGCGGCGACGTATCGGCGCCGACGGGGCGCGGGCGTGGCAAGGGATTCGGCTGCGGAACGGACGACGGCATGGGAAGATTGATCACGGTGCCGAACATCGGCGCCGGATGCCGGCCGGTCTGAAGGAACAGCGCATTGGCGACGATCGCGCTGACGGCCGCGACGGCGACGAGCCCGGCCAGCGTGTCCTTGGGGCTGTGCAGCAGGATCCGCATCACCAGATTGCGCTCAGTCTCGACATCGATGACCGCAGCCTTGGCGCCACGGCGGCGCGGAGCAGCTTCATCCTTTGCAGACTTCTTAGGCACTTTTCTTCACCAGAGCAGGTTGGTCTTGAAGTTGGTCTTGTTCCTGACGCAGCACCGGCGTCAGCGTAGCGATCTTGTTTTCGGCCGCCTTCCTGTCGGGCGTCTTGGCCTCCGGCGGCGTGTAGACGAGCGGCAGTCTGACGGTGACGGCAGTGCCCTCGCCGAGCCTGCTTTGTACCGTCAATTCGCCGAGATGCAACGCCACCAGATTCTTCACGATGGAAAGTCCGAGGCCGGTGCCTTCGTGGCGGCGCTGATAGGTCTTGCCGGCCTGAAAGAACGGGGCGCCGATACGCTTAAGATCGTCCGGCGCGATTCCGACACCGGTGTCGCTGACGCGCAGCGTGAGCTGCGAACCCGATACCGCCGCGTTAACGGTGACCTGACCGCCGCGCTCGGTGAACTTGATGGCGTTGGCAACGAGGTTGAGCACGATCTGCTTGAAGGCGCGCGGATCGCCGGTCATCACCGGCAAATCCTGCGGCGCATCGGTGATCAGATCGATGCCGTTTTCCCGCGCCTTCAGCGCCAGCAGATTGCAGCAGTGCATGAGCGAGGCGCGCGGCGCGAACGGCTCCGACGCAATCTCGAAATTGCCCGATTCCATCTTGGACATGTCGAGAATGCCGTTCACGACGGACAGCAGATGCTGGCCGGAATCGTTGATGAGCTGGGCATATTCCTTGCGCTGAGCCGCCCCTAACATCAGGGTCTGCTCCTGCGCAATCATCTCGGAGAAGCCGATGATGGCATTGAGAGGCGTACGCAGCTCGTGGCTCATGGTGGCGAGGAACCGCGTCTTGGCGGCGTCGGCCGACTCCGCGGCGCTACGCGCCTGATCGAGAGCCTGCTCTCCAAGCTTGCGATCGGTGACGTCGCGCATCACGGCGACGACGTCGACCTCGCCCACGAATTTCCGGTCAAGATTCTGCCGGTCAAGATTCTTGCGACCCGGATCCAGCTCGAGCGGCCGGCAGCGCATCTCGACCCAGATAAAGTCGACCTGACCGCGCTCAGGAGCGGCCTTTTCCTGGCGCAGCCGGAATTCGACGCTGCGAACGTCGCCGCGCGCAGCGTCCGATAGCGCAGTGAGATAAGCCGGGCGATCGGCGACGTGGACGCGGTCGAACAGACCGTGGCCGAGCAGCCGGGCGACGGGCAAGCCGAGCATGCTCTCGACCGCAGGCGAGATGAACTGCACCGCGCCGTTGCGCTGATGCCGCGAAATGACGTCGCTCATATTGCGCGCAAGCAGGCGATAGCGGTCTTCTTCGCGCGACAGCAGCGCAACGCTGGTGCGCGCAAGCGACTCCGCACCGAAGGCGAGGCCCGCTGCGTAGAGCGTCGCCGACGCGACGCCGAACGCCATCAGCACGCCGCGTTCTGCGGCGCTGGTGTCGCCGGGCAACCAGCCGAGCTGGCTGACGAGGATCAGGATCCCCGCACAGGACAGCGCAAGCAGCGAGGCGAAGGCCGCGACGCGGCGCGAGGCCGACAGCGCGGCTTCCAATGGAACCACGACCAGCCAGATCGCAGCGAACGATTCGATCCCGCCGGTCGTGGCCGCGATCGCCATGATCAGGCCCGCGAGCGCCAGCGACGACAATACATGCGCACCTTCGTAGCGGCCGGTGCGCGACAGGAACCAGGACAACAGGATCGGCGCGATCAGCCAGGCGAAGGCGGCAACCTCGATCGCGCTCGGCGCGCCGCGCATGGCAAGATAGACCGGAAATGCGGCAAACGCCGCCAGGCTTCCGAGCAGCCTCGGCGCCATGAAGGCACGATGACGCGCCCGCGTCAGCGCATCGTAACGCGCGGAGGGATGCAGCAGTGCATCGAGACAATCGCGGATGATACTCAAAACTGTCACGGGTCTCGCGCTTCGGCTCAATCGTCTGGAAGACGCGCCAGAACGCCTCCTTATCGTTGAGCCACCGTGTCAGAGCGACCTTAAACGAGTGCTAAGGCCGTCCGGCCTGCCGTCGAACCCCCGCGCAATCACGCACCATTTTAGATAATTCGACGAGGTCTTCATCGGGGATGGTGAACACAGGGTTTCGCGCCCGGCGTCATGGTTTCGAATTGGTAGACGCGCGCGAGCGGACGATCACGGGCGGCGCGTCAACCGAAAATTTACGAGGCTGCCGATTGCAAGGAATTTTGCGCAAATTTTCCGTGAATTAAGCGGAAGGCAATCACTTGCGATTTATCGAGGATTGCTGGGTCGAACGCCTGCGGGGATCGCCGCAGCGGGATCTAACATACAGGTCGCAAGATGCGCTTTCTGCTCCGCATCACATTCTGGCTCGGGCTGGTGCTGGTGCTCCTGCCGCGGGACAAGACGCCCGAATCGGACAAGCTGCCGCAGATCGGCGCCGCCGATGCGGTGCAGGCTGCGACCGCGGCCGTCTCCGACGTCAGCCAGTTCTGCAAGCGCCAACCGGCGGCCTGCGAGGTCGGCGGTCAGGCCGCGACCATCATCGGCCAGCGTGCGCAGGACGGCGCGCGCAAGATCTATCAGATCATCAACGACAAGAAAGAGCACATCACCAACGACAAGAACGACAAGAACGACAAGAGCGATAAGAGCGACAAGAAGGCGCCCGACCACACCGGCTCAATCGCGTTGGCCGGCGACGGCGACACCGCATCGAGCGAGACGCCGCGCGATACCCTAACCCAGGACGACCTCGCGCTGGAATGGCGCGGGCCGCAGGGCGCGAATTAGGGCCCAAACCCTATCGATTTCACGCGCCTGCATCCCTATATTGGGCTGAACGGGAACCCAGGCCAGCATGACGACGATCGACGAAATCAGGGACAATTTCGAGCTACTGGACGAGTGGGACGACCGCTACCGGTACGTCATCGAGCTCGGCCGCACACTGGAACCGATGCCCGAGGCCGAGCATTGCGCCGCAAACAAGGTGCAAGGCTGCGTCAGCCAGGTCTGGCTCGCCAGGCATGTCGAGCGCGATGGCGGCGCGCCGGTCCTGAAATATCGCGGCGACAGTGACGCCCATATCGTGCGCGGGCTGGTGGCGATCGTACTCTCGCTCTATTCTGGCCGCACGCCGCAGGAGATTCTCGCGACCGACGCCCTCGCGGTGTTCGATGAGTTCGGCTTTCGCGATCACCTGACGCCGCAGCGCTCGAACGGACTGCGCTCGATGGTCGAGCGCATCAAAGCCGATGCGAAAGAGGCGCTCGTCGAGGCCTCCTGAAGACCCTCCTGGTGAGCACTGCGTAGGGTGGGCAAAGCGAAGCGTGCCCACCGCTTTGAGCGCCATCAATGAATGCTGGTGGGCACGGCGCAAGAGCGCCTTTGCCCACCAACGAATCTGCCGAACGCCGGCTTATGACAAAGCCCGACTACTTCCGCTTCCGCTGCTGCTGCCCCAGTCCCATCTTCTTCGCCAGTTGCGAGCGCGCCACCGCATAGTTCGGCGCGACCATGGGATAGTCGGCCGGCAGGCCCCACTTCTCGCGATATTGTTCCGGCGTCATGTTGTACTGGGTGCGCAAATGGCGCTTGAGCGACTTGAACCGCTTGCCGTCTTCCAGACAGACCAGATAGTCCGGCGCAATCGACTTCTTTAGCGAAACCGCCGGTTTCGCCGGCTCGAGCGGTGCCGCTTCCGTGCGCCCCGACGAGACCCGCACCAGCGCGCCATGCACCTGGCTGATGAGGTTCGAAATCTCGGCGGCCGGCGTTGGATTGTTGCTGAGGTAGGCCGACACGATGTTCGCCGTCAGCTCGATGAAATTCTTAGCCCCGGCATCCGACATGGACCCGACCTTTCTCCGCCTTGCGTCTGTCGCATCGGATTGACGACGCCAAAGTATTCCGTGTCAACAATACGTTCGGCTGAACCGTGACGACTGACCAATATGAGCCGATGACTGGTGAAGCTGTACGAAGACGACGCTTTACTTGGCCTGCGGGCTGCTCAAGACCGCTGGTCGAGATGCGCGCGCAGCTCGTCGATCGAGGCAAAGCGCATCATGCCTTCGGGCATCTGCGCCTCGATCGAGCCGTCGGAATAGAGCGAATAGGCCATGCCATCGACAACGCCGGATTTCAGCACGGTGACCTGCGGCTGCTCGGCCGGCGGTAGCTCCGGTTCGGGCTGAGGCGGAGCGGGCTCGAAGGTCGAGGGGGTACGCGGCGGCGGGCGCCGCGCCACGGCCGGCTCCGATGGCCGGGCACGGTCCTGCTTCGGCCAGGCATCATCGAAGCTCGCAGGCGGGACCTCCGGCGCAGCAGGCTCCCCGGACTCTTCAGGCAGTTGCGGCGGCAGGCTGTCCGTCCCTTTCGCCTGCGCGCGCTCGCGCTCCTTGCGCGAGGTCGAGGCGAACAGCAGATTGCGCCGGCGCGGTACTTCGGCCACCGGCGGAGGTGCTTCCGGCTCTGCTGGGACCTCGCCGCGCGGCCGCTCGCGAGCGGCTGCTTCGCTCTGCCACGGCGGCGGCGCGGCGGTCGATGGCCGCGGTGGTTCGACTTGCATCGCCGCAGCAGGCGTCGGCTCGGTCGCACCCGGCACAGGCATCGCGAGCCCCGAGGGCAGTACCGGCCGGACCCGAACGTCGGATGGCGCCGTCGAACCGGCCAGCCGGCGAGCGATGCCCTTCAGCTCCAGCGCCACGACGTGAAGGCCGACCAGTAACATCCCGGAGCAGACGCCGATCGTGCCTGAGATTATGAGGGTACTGCCGAGGCTGAAATCCCTGACGGTGTAGCCGAAAAGGACCGCAAGGAGGCCCGCCACAACGGCGACGATCCCCGCGATCAGCAATGCCAAGATCATCTAACCCACCCCCGGCCGCACACCCACACGCGACACCCGTTACGCTACGATACCGTCATACTGTGTTCCTCGCCAACGTCCAATTGTGGGCAACGTTCCTAAAGGAAAGGATATCAGTGACTTATTCACATTCCCTTCAGCTACGGCCCGCTAGCTATGGTGTGCTGTGGAGTTTCCCGGGTTTGCTGCGTCGCACAGGAATTTAGCCATAATGCCCAATTACTTGGTAATGGAACTGCGCTATAGGGAGACCGGGGTTGAGGCCCATGCGCACCAGCAGGGCCAAGAGGGGTTTCCGGGTCACCAATAGCCATGACATCCATCACGACTTCGGCGATCGATACGCCTCTGCGGCGCTCGATCGAACGGACTTGCGACGATCTCGCCATGCTGGTGCTGGCCGCGGTCGCCGTCACCGCGGGTTTGACCTTCCGTGACTACGGGCTCGGCTGGGACGACTACACCCACGCCGAATACGCCGACCTGCTGCTGCGCATGTTCGGTTCCGGCTTCAAGGACACCGCGGCGCTCTCCTTCGCCAACCTCTATATGTACGGCGGCGGCTTCGACCTGGTCGCGGCCCTGCTGCACAAGATCATTCCGCTCGAGCTGTTCGAGACGCGCCGTCTGGTCGGCGCCGTCGTCGGCGTGATCGGCCTTGCCGTGACATGGCGGCTCGGCCGCCGCGTCGGCGGTCCCCTTGCGGGTCTTGCCTCACTTCTGCTGCTCGCGCTCTGCCCGATCTTCTACGGCCACATGTTCATGAACCCGAAGGATGCGCCCTTCGCGGTCGCCATGATCATCCTGATGCTGGGCCTCGTCCGGCTCGCCGAGGAATATCCGCAGCCTTCGCCGCGCACGATCCTGATTGTAGGGCTCGGCGCCGGTCTGTCGATCGGCTGCCGCATCCTCGGCGGGCTCGCGCTGGTCTACGCCATGATCGGCTTCATCCCGCTGTTCCTGGAGGAGCTGCGCACCGAGGGCCTTCGAGAGTCGGTCCGCCGCTTCGCCCATGTCGTCTATATCCTGCTGCCCGGCCTCGTGCTCGGCTACCTCGTGATGGGGCTGATCTGGCCCTGGTCGATCATGGAGCCCGGCAATCCGTTCGAGGCTTTGACCTACTTCTCGCACTTTTTCGAAAAGCCCTGGAAGGAGATGTTCGACGGCGCGATCGTGTCCGTGCCCGACATGCCCTGGTCCTATCTGCCGACGCTGTTCGCGCTTCAGCTTCCGGAGGTGATGCTGGTGCTGATGGTCGGCGCCGTGGTCGGCACCTTCGCACTGCTGCCGCGACCCGAGGTCTCGGGGCGCCGCAAGACCATCCTGCTGATGCTGACGCTCGCAGCGACCCTGCCGCTCGCGATCGCGATGGTGAAACGGCCGGCGCTCTACAACGGCATCCGCCATTTCGTCTTCGTGATTCCGCCGATGGCAGTGCTCGGCGGCGTCGCCTTCGGCTGGGTCATGGAGCGCCTGCGCGCCACCCACCGCACCTGGCAGCCGGTCGTGCTCGCCACCTTCTGCTTTGGGCTGGCGCTGTCGCTCGCCGAGATGATCCGGCTGCACCCCTATCAGTACACTCATTTCAACCACATCGCCGGCACCGTGCGCGGCGCCGACGATCGCTTCATGCTGGACTATTGGGGCCTGGCGCTGAAGCAGGCCTCCGACGAACTGCGCGAGCAGCTGATCGAGCGGCAGGAAGTCGCGCCGGGCAATCGCAAATGGAAGGTCGCCGTGTGCGGCCCGCAGCGCCCGGCACAGGTCGCGCTGGGGCCCGATTTCACCATCGGCTGGGATTCCAATGCGGCCGATTTCGCAATGACGCTCGGCGAGTTCTACTGCAAGGGCCTTACCGCGCCGGTCATGGTCGAGATCAAGCGCGACGACGTCGTGTTCGCCCGCGTCTACGACATCCGCGGCCGCAGCATTTCCAGCCTGCTATCGATCCCGGCGCCGTAATATTCTTCTTCGCCGTAGTGCCGTAGCCCAGATGGAGCGAAGCGCAATCCGGGGACCGGTCCCGCATTACGCTCCGCTCCATGCGGGCTACGCTGAACTGCCGCGCGCGTTCCACGCCTTGCTGGCAGGCTGCGGCAAGACTAGGCTCCCTCCCCGCAACAACGATGTTCGGAGAGATTTGCCATGTCGCCAGCGGAAGCGCGCCTGAAAGAAGTGCCGTCGAACATGACGGAGGCCGAGTGGCAGCAACGGATCAATCTGGCTGCCTGCTATCGTCTCGTCGCGCTCTACGGCTGGGATGATCTGGTCGACACCCACATCTCCGCGCGCGTGCCCGGTCCCGAACATCACTTCCTCATCAACCCTTACGGGCTGATGTTCGACGAGATCACGGCGTCGAGCCTGGTCAAGGTCGACCTGCACGGCAACCAGCTCTCCGAGAGCGAGTACAGCATCAACCCGGCCGGCTTCACCATCCATTCGGCGATCCACGAGGTCCGCGAGGACGCGATCTGCGTGCTGCATCTCCACACTCTCGATGGAACCGCGGTGTCGAGCAGCGCCGAAGGCCTGTTGCCGCTGAACCAGACTGCGCAGCTCGTCACCCACGATCTCGCCTATCACGACTATGAAGGCATCGCCCTCGACCATGACGAGCGGCCCCGGCTCCAGAAGGATCTCGGCGACCACAATCACATGCTTCTGCGCAACCATGGCACGCTGACGGTCGGCCGCTCGGTCGCCTCCGCCTTCGAGCGCATGTATCACCTCGAGCGCGCCTGCTCGATGCAGGTGCGCACGCGCGCGCTCGGCACGCCGGTCTATCCGGTCGAGGATATCGCGATCGACAAGAATACCGAGCTGCTCGCCAACCGCGACCGCGCCGAGCTGCGCGCGACCAATCTGGTGTGGCCGCCGCTGCTGCGCAAGCTGGACCGCGAACTTCCGGGCTACCGGTCTTGAAATTTTCGGGATTTTGTGTAGGGTAGCTGCAACACCCTCTACACGTTCTGGAATGAAACGCCGCCCAATTCCGGGCGGCGTTTTTGTTTTGGGGCGTCATTGCGAGGAGCCCTTGCGACGAAGCAATCCAGACTGTCTCCGCGGAGAGAATCTGAATTGCTTCGCTGCGCTCGCAATGACGAGGAAGGAGTCTTCGTAGGGTGGGCAAAGGCGCGCTCTTAGCGCGCCGTGCCCACCATCTTGCAGATCGCTCGGCAAATGGCGGGCACGCTTCGCTTGGCCCACCCTACGGCACCGCGCCTACTTCACCTCCGCCAGCACGGCGAGGATGCGGGCCCAGGAGCGGATGCCCTTCTGGAAGCTGCGGAGGTCGTATTTCTCGTTCGGCGAGTGGATGTTGTCGTCGTCCAGCCCAAAGCCGACCAGCAGCGAGTCCAGCCCGAGGGTGCGCTTGAAGTCGGCGACGATCGGGATCGAGGCGCCCGACCCCATCAGCACGGTCTCCTTGCCCCATTCCTCGGTCAGCGCCGTCTTGGCGGCGGCGAGCGGCTTCATGTTCCAGTCGAGGGCGATCGCAGGCCCGGCGGAATGGTCGCCGAACTCAACCTTGCAGTCTCCGGGGATGCGCGCCGACACGTAATCGCGGAAAGCCTTGCGGATCTTCTGGGGATCCTGCCCTTCAACCAGGCGGAACGACACCTTTGCCGATGCATGCGACGGGATCACCGTCTTCGAACCTTCGCCGATATAGCCGCCCCAGATGCCGTTGACGTCGCAGGTCGGACGCGTGGAGGCCTGCTCGACCAGCAGGCGGCCCTTCTCGCCGGCCGGGATCGACAGCCCTATCGGCTTGAGGAACGTCTCCGGCGTGAAGTCGAGCTTCTTCCACTGCGCTAGGATGTCCGGCGGCGCATCCTTCACGCCGTCATAGAAGCCGGGAATGGTGATGCGGTTGTCGTCGTCGAACAGTCCGCCGAGAATTTTGGTCAGTACCCGGATCGGATTCATCGCCGTGCCGCCGAACACGCCGGAATGAAGGTCGCGATTGGCGGCCGTGATCTTTACCTCTTCGTAGAGCAGGCCGCGCAGCGAGGTCGTGATCGCCGGCGTGTCGCGGTCCCACATGCCAGTGTCACAGACCAGCACGTAGTCGGCCTTGAACTCGTCCTTGTTGGCTTCGATGAACGGCACGAAATTCTTCGAGCCAACTTCCTCCTCGCCTTCGATCAGGAAGGTGATGTCGATCGGCAGCGAGCCCGTCACTTTCTTCCAGGCGCGGCAGGCCTCGACGAAGGTCATCACCTGTCCCTTGTCGTCCTCGGCGCCGCGCGCGACGATGATCTTGCGGCCGTCGGCGTGGTCGGTGACAACAGGTTCGAATGGCGGACGATGCCAGAGATCGAGCGGATCGACGGGCTGCACGTCGTAATGGCCGTAGAACAGCACATGCGGCCGCCCGCCCGCGGCGGTCTTGCCGACGACGGCAGGATGGCCGGCCGTCGGCCTCACCTCGGTCGCGACGCCGAAGCTTGCAATGTCCTTGGCCAGATGCTCGGCGGCCGCTATGCAATCAGCGACGAACGCGGGATCCGCGGAGATCGACTTGATCCGCAACAGCGAGAACAGACGCTCGAGGCTGTTGTCAAAGTCCTTGTCGATGTGGTCGAGCACGGATTGCAGCTGGGCGTTGGTCATGGTCGTATTCCCGTCGTTTGAGGCACAAGAAATCGGGGTCTCAAGTTGGTTGGAGTTTTAGCCTTGCCGCCGCGTCGGAGCTAGTCGCAACCGGCGGATGCCGGATATGCCAGGCGAGTGCGACGGCGAGAACGGCCGTCGCGACGAGGTTGTTGCCCCAAGCCTGGAGCACATTGGGAAACCAAGGCAGCGACAGCAGCATGAGAATGCCGGCGGCGCCGAGGGCTAGCCAGGTCCCGAGGCGCACCTCCGCCCGCTCGTCAAATGCGGCGCGATGCATCAGCACTGTGATCGGCAGGTACAGCCACATGAAGTAATATTGCCGCGCCAAGGGCGTGGCGACCGTCATCAGGCAGAACAGGATGCCGAGCTCCTCGGCATCCGAGCGCGCCGTACGCCGCGCTTGCCGTGGCATGACCGCAACAAAGCCGAGCCCGAGCAACGCCGACACCGCGAGCACGATCCAGTTCGCCGTCCCATAATCGACGTCGATGACATTCATCGTGCGCGGCGGCTTGTTGGGATCTTCCTGATTGTAGTTGATCGGCCGCACCAGACGGTGCGTGACCGCAATGAGGGACTGGTTGACCCACGACCAGTTCTGCTCGTCGCGCTGGCCAAAGCCCTTTTCCGAGCTCGTTCCGATCATGCCCTTATACCAGGTCGCAAGTTCGGCCGCGTTGCGCTCGAAACCGCGGATCGGCGCCGGCACGACATAGAGCAGAATGCCGGTGAAGGCGATCGTGCCGACGACCGCAGCCCAATTTCGACGCCAGACCAGATAGGGCAGAACCGCGACCGGAAACACCTTGATGGCGGTGGCGAGCGCGAACACGAAGCCCGCAAGCCAGGGGCGTTGACGCTGCAAGCTCCAGAAGCCGTAGAGCATCATCGCCAGCAACACGAGGTTCGGCTGACCAAGGTCGAACATGTCGAACACGAAGGTCACGGTGACCAGAGCCGGCAGCGCCTCCAGCCAGCGGCCGGGCGTGTGGCCCGATCCGGTCATGGCATTGGAGAACATCCCCGTGTACCACCATGCCACCGCATTCAGGATCGACAGGACGATGTAAAGCGGGAGCTTGCCGAACCAGCTCGGAATCGCCAGCAGGATCGCCGGCGGAGGCGGATAGATGAACTCGAAGTACTCACGGATGTCGCCGGGATAGAGCGGCTTGCCCTGCAAGACCTGCTGCCCGGCCCAGTACCACAGTCCATAATCCTTGGTCTTGCCGTGGCCGAAGATCTCGGGAACGAGCACGTCAGCGGTCAGAAGGATGCAGCAGAACAGGAAGAGAAGATCGAGCGGCGCGCGCAGCGACAGGGGTCTGAGCGCGCCGGGTTTGGCAAAGGTCGTGGTTGGGGTCACTGTGTGGTCCAATCAGGGGACCTAGGACCTAGCAGACCGATGGACGCTTGGAGAGCCCCCTTCACCCGAATTTGTACCGATCGACCACGCAAGCTCTCTCCAAGCCGTCGAGGATTGCGGACCAATTGCCTCAAACAGGGCTTGCTGCCTACCTCCGCAGCAATCCGCCGAGCGCACCGCGGACCAGCGTACGGCCGATCGAGCCGCCGAGCTGACCGCCGACGGATTTGCCGAGGTTGGCTGCCATCCCGCCGATCACCTGATTGGTGACCGATCGCGTCACGTCGCGCGCAATGACCTGGCCGGCCGACAAGCGGCCGCGCTTGACGTTGGTGCCGAAGATGGTGCCGACGATCGAGCCGATCTGGCCGAGGATGCCGCCGCCGCTTACGCTTGCCGGACCGTCTGCGGTGACCGCGGTGCCGGCGAGGCGCTTCTGCAGGATCTCGTAAGCGGATTCTGCATCGACGGCGGCGTCGTATTTGCCCTTCACCGGGCTAGCATCCATGATCGCCTTGCGTTCTTCCGGCGTGATCGGCCCGATCCGGGCCGATGGCGGCCGGATCATCACCCGCTCGACCATCGCTGGCGTGCCGTTGCCTTCGAGGAAGGACACCAGCGCCTCGCCCTTCCCGAGCTCCATGATCACCTTGGTGGTGTCGAGCTTCGGGTTGGGCCGGAAGGTCTGGGCTGCGGCGGCGACTGCCTTCTGGTCGCGGGGGGTGAAGGCGCGCAGCGCGTGCTGTACCCGGTTGCCCAATTGCCCGAGCACGCGGTCGGGCACGTCGATCGGGTTTTGCGTCACGAAATAAACGCCGACGCCCTTGGAGCGGATCAGGCGCACCACCTGCTCGATCTTGTCCATCAGCGCCTTCGGCGCGTCGTTGAACAACAGATGCGCCTCGTCGAAGAAGAACACCAGCTTCGGCTTGGGCGGGTCGCCGGCCTCGGGCAGCTCCTCGAACAGCTCCGACAGCATCCACAACAGGAATGTCGCGTAGAGCCGCGGGCTCTGCATCAGCTTGTCGGCGACGAGGATGTTGACGATGCCGCGGCCGTCACGGTCAGTCTTCATGAAATCCTTCAGCGTCAGCGCCGGCTCGCCGAAGAATTTAGTGCCGCCCTGGTTCTCCAGCACCAGGAGCTGGCGCTGGATGGTGCCGACGGTGGCCTTGGTGACGTTGCCAAAACCCTGCGCCGCTTTCCGAATGGCGGCAAGCGGATCGTCCGCCGCGTCCGGTCCTTTCTTGCCGCTGTCGGGCACGATGGCGTCCAGCAGCGCCCGCAGATCCTTCATGTCGATCAATGCGAGACCATTGTCGTCGGCGACGCGGAAGGCAACGTTGAGCACGCCCTCCTGTACGTCGTTCAGATCGAGCATGCGCGCGAGCAGCAGCGGCCCCATCTCGGTGACGGTCGCCCGCACCGGGTGGCCCTGCTCGCCGAACACGTCCCAGAACACCGTCGAGAACTGGTCGGGCTGGAACGTCAGCCCCATCCCGGTGGCGCGCTTGACGATGAAGTCCGCGGGCACGCCGACCTCGGAGATGCCGGAGAGATCGCCTTTGATATCGGCGGCGAATACCGGAACACCGGCGCGCGCAAATCCTTCCGCCATCACCTGTAGCGATACCGTCTTGCCGGTTCCGGTTGCGCCGGTGACGAGGCCGTGGCGATTGGCGAGCGCCAGCGTCAGCCAGGCCTGCTCGTCTCCCTTGCCGACGAAGATCTTGTCGTCGGTATCGCCGAGCTTGCTGTCCTGTGCCGTCATCTATTTTCTCTGATCTCTCTGCGATGTTTCGCTTATCGAAACTCGCGTGCTCCAGTTCCGTAGTTTAGCGCATGTCGCCTGTCGATTGAAACCGTTCAACGCGTCCTGGAGATGCGACATTGTCGGAGAACGAGTGGATGACATCCGCCGAAAGGTGGAACGACGGGTTCGCACCGCGGCATTTTGTTGCCGATTTCGTCTCCGCTCTTGCAACGCTGCAACACTTGCCGCGCGTTCGAAGATGAATCGCGGCATCGCGTGCGTTCCTCGCTTGTATTTCACATCGCTCCGGCTCAAGATCATTTTTCGAAAGTAATACTCCGGATGAAGACCGGCTGAGGGGCGGGGCTTATGGACGAGTTGATCGGGCGGCTGGCGACGAACGCCAGCATGGATAGTGCTGTCGCTGAAAAGACGGTCGGCATTATTCTGGGCTTCCTCCGCAGCGAGGGTCCGTCCGATAGCGTGCAGGCCCTGATCGACCAGATTCCAGGTGCAGAAGCGGCGATCGAAGCGTCCAAGAGCGGCGGCGGACTGTCACGGCTGATGGGCGGCGGCCTGATGGCCGTCGGCACGCGCCTGATGGGCCTGGGGCTCGGCATGTCCGAGATTCAGAACGTCGCCCGTGAACTTTTTCGTTTCGGCCGAGACAAAATCGGAGCGGATCGGATGGGCAAGATCATCGCGGGGACGCCGGGCCTCGGCCAGTTCGCCTGAGGCGCGCATTTCATACCGAGTATCATGACATATCCGATCTCCGAGATTGACGGCCTGTCCGCCTTTGCCGCCGGCCAACTGAAGGCTCAGGGTATTCGCACCACCGATGCGCTGCTCGAGGCGGCCGGCACCGTGAAGGGTCGCAAGACGCTCTCCGCCAAGACCGGCATCAGCGAGCAGCTGCTGCTGGAATGGGCCAACGTCTCCGACTACATGCGCATCCCCGGCATGGGCAAGGCCAAGGTCGGCCTGGTCCGCGCCGCCGGCGTCACCACCGTGCGCGAGCTCTCCTATCGAAACCCGTCAAGGCTCGCCGCGAGCATGCGGGAAGCCAACGAGAAGAAGAAGCTCGTCCGCATCCTTCCTTCCGAGAAGTCGGTCGGCGACATCATCGCCAAGGCCAAGAAGCTGCCGCCGAAGATCACGTATTAGGTCCGCCGTTCGCTGCGTAAGAATCTTGGTAACACCTCCTCAGTGTCGTCCCGGCGAAGGCCGGGACCTATAACCACAGGGAGCAGTTCGGCGAAGACCCGTCGTTCGGTACTCCGACCTTCCGCAAACGATAGATTCCGCGGTATGGGTCCGGCTTTCGCCGGGACGACGCTCGGGAGCTAGCGTGCCACTGCTTCCACACTCGTCATTGCGAGCGCAGCGAAGCAATCCAGAATCTTTCCGCGGAGACAGCCTGGATTGCTTCGCTGCGCTCGCAATGACGGAGTGTGGGCAGGAGCATCGCTCCCTCACAAGCTCCGGAGCGCATCGGAGCGTCCGGCAACGCCATCCCGTCTTGACTCCCCCTTCCCGACCGCGCAAAGCCAGCGGCATGAATGCCTCGCCTTCCCCATCCGTCCCGGCGGCCGGCTCGGCCGGGACCGACGTGCTGCGGACGCTGCTGGAACGGCCGATTCCGGCGGTGATGGGCGTGCTCAATGTGACCCCGGATTCCTTCTCCGACGGCGGCGAGTTCATCGCGCCCGAGCAGGCTCTGGCGCGGGCGCGGGCGATGATCGAGGCCGGCGTCGACATCATCGATATCGGCGCCGAGTCCACCCGGCCCTACAAGGGGGCGCAGCCGGTCACGGCGGCCGACGAGCTTGCCCGACTGAAGCCGGTGCTGGCCGAATTGGTGGCGCTCGGGGTGCCGGTTTCAATCGACAGCATGAAGGCGGAGGTCGTTGCCTTCGCGCTCGACCAGGGCGCTGCGATCGCCAACGACGTCTGGGGCCTCCAACGCGACGCCGGCATGGCGCCGCTGGTGGCCGCGAAAGGCGTGCCCGTCATCGTCATGCACAACCGCGACAGCGTCGATGCCGCCATCGATATCATCGCAGACATGAAGGCGTTCTTTCAGCGCTCCCTCGAGATCGCCGCAAAGGCCGGCGTCGCACGCGACAAGATCGTGCTCGATCCTGGCATCGGTTTCGGCAAGACCGCCGAGCAGAGCATGACCGCGCTGGCGCGGCTGCGCGAATTCGACATGTTCGGACTGCCGATCCTGGTCGGCGCCTCGCGCAAGCGCTTCATCGCTTCGGTGTCGCCATCGGAGCCGAAAGACAGGCTCGCCGGCTCGATCGCGGCGCATCTGATCGCCGCGCAGCGCGGCGCAAAAATCATCCGGACCCATGATGTCGCCGAGACCCTGCAGGCCCTGCGGGTGGCGCACGCAATCGAGAGCAAGCAATGACCGATACGATCTTCGTGACCGGCCTGTCGATCCATGCTCGCCACGGCGTGATGGATCACGAAACCGAAGTCGGCCAGCGTTTTGTCATCGATCTCGAACTCTATACCGACCTGTCGGAGCCTTCGCGCACCGATCGGCTCGCCGATACAGTGTCCTACGCGGAAGTCGTGGCGACCACGACGGCGGCGTTCAAGAACACCAACTACAAGCTCTTGGAGCGCGCGGCCGGCGCGGTCGCCGACGCCATCCTGTCGCACTTCCCGCGCATCCGCGCCGTGAAGGTCACCGTGCACAAGCCGCATGCGCCGATCGCAGCGATCTTCGACGACGTCGGCATCATGCTGACGCGCGCGCGGCACCCCTGACATGGCGAGCGTCCTGATCGCGCTCGGCGGCAATGTCGGCGATGTCCGCGCGACGTTCGGGAAGGCGATCGCGCAAATCTGCGGAATGGCGCAGGCGGCGCTGATCGCGCGTTCCTCCGACTATGCGACGCCACCCTGGGGCGATGAAGACCAGGATCCCTTCATCAATGCCTGCATCGAGATTGAGACAAGCCTCGATCCACACGCGCTGCTTTTCGTGATGCAGAAGGTCGAGCAGAAATTCGGCCGCACCCGGGCCAAGGAGCGGCGCTGGGGACCGCGCACGCTCGATCTCGATATGATCGCCTATGACGATGTCAGTTTGCACAAGCCGGACCTGACCTTGCCGCATCCGCGTTTGTTCGAGCGTGCCTTCGTGCTGGTGCCGCTGGCCGAGATCGCGCCCGACCGCGTGATCGGCGGCATCCGTGTTCATGACGGGCTTGCCAGCGTCTCGACGCAAGGCATTGAGCGGCTTCCGGATACCGGTTAACCAAAAACAACCGTTTGCAGGGACGGCCGGCCGTGGCAATTTCGCCTGTGAACAACAAGATTTTGGGAGCGCTCCGCCGCATGACCTCCGTGACTGACGATCTGCCGCTGGCGGCCGATTTTCCCAAGGCGACGGTCGAGGACTGGCGCAAGCTGGTGGATGGCGTGCTGAAGGGCGCGCCGTTCGAAAAGCTGGTCGGCAAGACCTATGACGGGGTGAGGATCGATCCGCTCTATCCGCGCGCCACAGGCGTTGCACCGGTGGTCGGACGGCCCGCGGCGGCGCCATGGCAGATCATGCAGCGGATCGACCATCCCGACGCGGCCGCCGCAAACGCGCAGGCGCTGACCGATCTCGAGAACGGCGCAACGGGTCTCGCGCTGGTGTTCGCCGGCAGCAATGGCAGCTACGGTTTCGGTCTGGAACCGACGGCCGATGCGATCGCAAAAATCTTGAAGGACATTCATCTCGACGCCGGTATCGGCCTTGATCTGCAGATCGGCCCGCAGTCGCGAATGGCGGCGATCCATGTCGCGGAATATGTGAAGAGCCGCGGTCTCGATCCTGCCGCCTGCGACATCCGCTTCGGACTGGATCCGCTCGCCGCGGGCGCGGTGTGGGGCAACAGCCCGTATACTTGGGAGGAGATCGCTCCTGCCGCCACCGGCGCTATCAAGGGCCTCGCTGCGCTCGGCTTCAAGGGGCCGTTTGCGTCCGCCGACGGGCGCGTGATCCACGATGCCGGCGGATCGGAGGTGCAGGAACTCGCCTTCGTGCTCGCCTGCGGCACCGCCTATTTGCGCGCGATCGAAGGCGGCGGTGTTCCGCTGGAGCAGGCGCAGGGCATGGTCTATGCGCGGCTTGCGGCGGACGCCGATCAGTTCCTGACCATGGCGAAGTTCCGCGCGCTGCGGCTGCTGTGGGCACGCATCGAGATCGCCTGCGGCTTGACGCCCAAGCCACTGTTCATCGCCGCGGATACCGCCTGGCGCATGCTGACGCAGCGTGATCCCTATGTGAACATGCTGCGCGCGACCATGGCGACGTTTGCGGCGGGGCTTGCCGGCGCCAATGCGATTACGGTGCTGCCGCATACGCTGGCGCTCGGGCTGCCCGATCCGTTCGCGCGGCGTGCGGCGCGCAACACGCAGCTTGTGCTGCTCGAAGAGAGCAACCTCGCCAAGGTCAGCGATCCCGCCGCCGGCTCCGGCGGCATCGAAACGCTCACCGCGCAGCTCTGCGAAGCGGCTTGGGCTCTGTTCCAGGAAACCGAGAAGGCCGGCGGCGCCTTCGCCGCGCTCCAGCAAGGCGTGTTACAGAGCAAGGTTGCTGCCACGCGCAAGGCGCGCGAGGCCAATCTCGCAAAGCGCCGCGACGTGCTGACCGGTGCCAGCGAATTTCCGAATTTGCATGAGCGGGAGACGGTGGTGCTGAAGGCGACGCCGATTGCGCTCGCACCCTACGGCGAGCAAAAATACAAGTTCGATGCGCTCTCCCCGACGCGGCTTGCGGAACCGTTCGAGGCGCTCCGCGACAAGTCGGATGCGATGTTGAAGGCCGGCGGCGCGCGGCCAAAGCTGTTCCTCGCCAATCTCGGCACACCCGCCGACTTCACCGCCCGCGCGACGTTTGCCAAGAGCTTCTTCGAGACCGGCGGCATCGAGGCCATCGATACCGATGGCTTCGACAATCCGGCCGAGCTAGCCGCTGCGTTCAAGGCTTCCGGCGCCGCGCTCGCCTGCCTTTGTTCCAGCGACAAGATCTATGCCGGCCGGGCGGAAGCCGCCGCACAGGCCCTGCAAACCGCCGGTGCACGACATATCTATCTGGCAGGCCGCCCGGCCGCGGCCGAGGCGGCGCTGCGTGCCGCCGGCGTCACCGGCTTCGTCTTTGCCGGTGCCGATGCGCTTGCGACGCTGCAGGACGCCTATCGACGGATGGAGCAACCATGACCGAAGCGGGCCAACCAGTTCTTACCGGCGGCTGCCAATGCGGAGCGGTGCGCTTTGCTGTCTCCACGGCACCCGCCAAGATCAGCATCTGTCATTGCCGGATGTGTCAGAAGGCGACTGGCGCGCCGTTCGCCTCCTATGCCGACATCGAGAAAACCGACTTTGCATGGACCAAGGGCACGCCGTCGGCGTTCCAGTCCTCCTCGATCGCAATGCGCGATTTCTGCGCTGCCTGCGGCACGCCGCTCAGCTTCCGCCGCATCGACGGCCCTCGTATCGAGATCATGACCGGCACCTTCGACCGCCCGGATCACGTGGTACCGACACGGCAATATGGAACCGAATCCCGGCTCGGCTGGGTCGTAGGTATCGCCAACCTGCCGAGCCAGACTACGCAGCAGAACTACGGACCGGAGAAGATGGCAACCATCGTCAGCCATCAGCATCCGGACCATGATTGAGCGCCTCACGCGCAGCTATGATACGGTTGAAACCATGAGCCGCATTCCGAACTTCGCCGATGTCGCTTTCGAGCGCACCACCAGCGCCGCGCCCGCCGGCCACGCCGAGCCATGGCTGACGCCCGAGGACATTCTGGTGAAGCCCGCCTATGGCGAGGCTGATCTCGCGGGGCTCGATTTCCTCGAGACCTATCCGGGCATCGCGCCTTACCTGCGCGGCCCCTACCCGACCATGTATGTCAACCAGCCCTGGACCATCAGGCAATATGCCGGCTTCTCCACGGCGGAGGATTCCAACGCCTTCTACCGCCGCAACCTCGCGGCCGGACAGAAGGGCCTCTCGGTCGCGTTCGATCTCGCCACGCATCGCGGCTATGACAGCGATCACCCGCGCGTCGGCGGCGACGTCGGCATGGCCGGCGTTGCGATCGATTCCATCTACGACATGCGCACGCTGTTTGCAGGGATTCCGCTCGACCAGATGAGCGTGTCCATGACCATGAACGGCGCGGTGCTGCCGATCCTGGCACTGTTCGTCGCGGCCGCTGGCGAGCAGGGCGTGCCGCCGGAAAAACTCTCGGGCACCATTCAGAACGACATTCTGAAAGAATTCATGGTGCGCAACACCTACATCTATCCGCCCGCGCCGTCGATGCGGATCATCTCGGACATCTTTGCGTACACCTCGCAAAAGATGCCGAAATACAATTCGATCTCGATCTCCGGCTATCACATGCAGGAGGCCGGCGCGACGCAAGACCTCGAGCTCGCCTATACGCTGGCCGACGGCGTCGAATATCTGCGTGCGGGTCTCGCCGCCGGGCTCGACGTCGACCGCTTCGCGCCACGCCTGTCGTTCTTTTGGGCGATCGGCATGAACTTCTTCATGGAAGTCGCCAAGATGCGCGCGGCGCGGCTGCTCTGGGCCAAGCTGCTCAAGCCTTTCAATCCGAAGGACCCGCGCTCGCTGTCGCTTCGCACGCATTGCCAGACCTCGGGCTGGTCGCTGACCGCGCAAGACGTCTTCAACAATGTGATGCGCACGACGGTGGAGGCGATGGCGGCGACGCAAGGTCACACCCAGTCGCTGCACACCAACGCACTCGACGAGGCGCTCGCCCTGCCGACCGACTTCTCCGCCCGCATCGCCCGCAACACACAGCTCTTCCTGCAGCAGGAGAGCGGCACCACCCGGATCATCGATCCCTGGGGCGGGTCGTACTATGTCGAGCGGCTGACGCGCGATCTCGCCGCGAAGGCGTGGAGCCATATCCAGGAGGTCGAGGAGCTCGGCGGCATGGCCAAGGCGATCGAGGCCGGCGTGCCGAAGCTGCGCATCGAGGAGGCCTCGGCGAAGACGCAGGCGCGCATCGATGCCGGCAAGCAGGCGGTGATCGGCGTCAACAAGTACAAGCCGACGGACGAAGCTCCGATCGAAATCCTCAAGGTCGATAACACCAACGTTCGCCGGCTCCAGATCGACAAGCTGGCGCGGCTGAGATCCGAGCGCAACCAGAAGGACGTCGACGCCGCGCTCGCCGCACTGACGCGGTCCGCCGGCGAAGGCAACGGCAATCTGCTCGCGCTCGCCATCGACGCGGCACGGGCGAAGGCGACTGTCGGCGAAATCTCCGACGCGATGGAAAAGGTGTTCGGCCGGCACCGTGCCGAGATCAAGTCCATCACCGGCGTCTACAAGCGAGAGGCGTCCAGCATGGGTAACCGGGTCGAGAAGGTTCAGGCGCTGATCGATGCCTTCGAGGAGGCGGAAGGACGCCGGCCGCGCATCCTGGTCGCCAAGATCGGCCAGGACGGCCACGACCGCGGCCAGAAGGTGATCGCCTCCGCATTCGCCGATATCGGCTTCGACGTCGACATCGGGCCGCTGTTTGCCACCGCAGATGAAGCCGCCCGCCAAGCGGTCGAGAACGACGTCCACATCCTCGGCGTCTCCTCACTCGCCGCCGCCCACCTCACCGCAGTACCGGAATTGAAGGCAGCGCTGAAGAAGCAGGGCCGCGACGACATCATGATCATCGTCGGCGGCGTCGTGCCGCCGCAGGACTACGACGCGCTCTATGCGGCCGGCGCCGAGGCGATCTTCCCGCCCGGCACCGTGATTGCGGACGCAGCCGAGGAGCTGATCCGCAAGCTGAATGCAAGGCTCGGGCATAGCGAGGCGGCGGAGTAATTCCGCCGCCGCTCGACATCCGTGAGGGCTGACGTGAGAGACCATCGTGCAACGGCACGCGCGGGACTGCTTCTTCGTACCATCGCGATTCTCTCTGCGGTCACCGCGATCGGAACAGCATCGCCTTCCCTCGCCGCCGATCCCAAGCCCGACGCCGTCATCAAGACCAAGAGCATCGAAGCGCGCGTTTTCCTCGACGACAGGATCAAGACCGATGCGCCGCTGGCGGCAGATTGTCTCGCCGAAGGCAAAAAGTGGCTCGACAAGAACGCGGCCGAAGCCGCCGCCTCGCGCAAGCAGGATCCGCAGTTCTTCAAGGACGGTGGCTGGGACTTTGAACGCAAATATGCGATCCGCTCGGTGGTCGCCGATCGCTATGTCAGCGTCCTGCGCAACGACTACATGGACACCCACGGCGCTCATCCCAACTCGGACGTGAACACGATCCTGTGGGACAAGACCGAGAACAAGCGCATATCGATCCGCCCGTTCTTCACCGAGACGACCGATAACGGTCCGACGATGAAGGCGATGGTGAAGGCCGTGATTGCTTCGCTCAAGATCGAGAAGAAGAAGCGCGATACCAGCGAGACTGCAACCGACGAATGCTTCAAGGAGCTGAAACCGAGCCTGCTCAAGATCGGCGCGTTAACGCTCGCGCCGTCGACCGAGGCAGGCAAGAGTTCCGGTCTCACCTTCCACTACCCGCCCTACGCGGTCGGCCCTTACGCCGAGGGCGAATATGTCGCCTTCGTGCCGTGGGAACAGCTGAAGCCATATCTCACCCCGGAAGGCGCGCGCATCTTTGGCGGTGCGCGGCCGAAGGGCGATGCGGACGAGGCTCAGTGATTGCCGTAAGCTCGAAGGAGCCCCTTTGCGCACAGCGCCGTCGGGCTGCTGCTTGCGACATCAGCGCAAAGCCGCATAGAATGTCACATTAGCAAGAGCCCGATTCCCGAGGGCGCCGCCGGGAAAATTGATGTCAGGAATTACGCGCCGCACCTTCGCGGCCTCTTCTGTGGCTACGGCCGCGTCTGCTCTTCTCACGCCTGCGCGCGCGCAAGCCTATCCGGCGCGGCCGGTGAGCTTGATCGTGCCCTGGGGTGCGGGTGGCGGAACGGATGCAACCGCGCACATCGTCGCGACGCTCCTGGAAAAGGAGCTCGGCCAGCCGTTCAATGTCGTCAACCGCACCGGCGGGTCCGGCGTCGTTGGCCACACCGAGATCGCAACCGCGGCGCCGGACGGCTACACGATCGGCATGCTGACGGTGGAAATCTCGATGCTGCATTGGCAGGCCTTGACGCATCTGACGCCGCGGAACTTCACAGCCCTTGCGCTGATGAACGAAGACCCGCCGGGCATCCAGGTCGCTGCGTCCTCGCCCTACAAGACGGTGAAGGAGCTCATGGATGCCATCAAGATGGCGCCGCCGGGAAAGTTCAAGGCATCGGGCACGGGGCAAGGCGGCATCTGGCATCTCGCGCTCGTCGGCTGGATGCAGGCGATGGGATTGCCGGCGAACCAGGTCTCGTGGTCGGCGTCGAATGGCGCAGCACCGGCCATGCAGGATCTCGTCGCAGGCAGCCTCGATCTCACCACCTGCTCAGTGCCGGAGGCGCGGACCACCATCGAGGCCGGTCAGGCGCGGAGCCTCGCGATCATGGCGCCTGAGCGCAATCCGATCTTCGCCGGCGTCCCGACGCTGAAAGAGGCGCTTGGCGTCGACTATTCCACTAGCTCATGGCGCGGCATCGGCGCCCCCAGGGGCATGGCCCCGGAGGTCGCCACAAAGCTGACCGCGGCCTTGAAGAAGGTGTACGACTCCGCCGAGTTCAAAGACTTCATGACCAGGCGCGGCTTCGGCACGGTGTGGCGCGATGCCAGTCAGTTCGCAAATTTCATGGACCGGGCCGATGCCCAGATGGGGCAAGCCATAAAGGCAGCCGGTTTTGCCAAGGGTTGAATCAGAAGGCCTGATTTGACGCGTCTTCCCGAACGCCCGACCCGCGGCAACACCCGTTGAGCTGAGGGGCCCTCGCCTGCTCCCTCCGGCCGTTGTAAAGCATGGCATGGTTGAGAAGAAGGCTCCGCTGAACATCAAATCCCTCGCCCGTGACCTCCGCGCAGGCCAGCGGGCGGCGCTGGCGCGCGCCATCACGCTGGTGGAGAGCCGGCGCGGCGACCACCAGGCGCTGGCGCGGGAGCTCGTGCAGATGCTCTTGCCGGATACCGGCAAGGCGGTCCGCGTCGGCATCACCGGATCGCCCGGCGTCGGCAAATCGACCACCATCGACGCGCTCGGCACTTACCTGATCGACCAGGGCCACAAGGTCGCGGTGCTGGCGGTCGATCCGTCCTCGGTGCGCAGCGGCGGCTCGATCCTCGGCGACAAGACCCGGATGGCGCGGCTGTCGGCCTCAGACGACGCCTTCATCCGCCCCTCACCATCCTCGGGCACGCTCGGCGGCGTCGCGGCCAAGACCCGCGAGGCGATGCTGCTGTGCGAGGCGGCCGGCTTCGACGTCGTGCTGGTCGAGACGGTCGGGATCGGCCAGTCCGAGACCGCGGTCTGCGACATGACGGATTTCTTCCTCGCCTTGATGCTGCCGGGCGGCGGCGACGAGCTCCAGGGCATCAAGAAGGGCCTGGTCGAGCTCGCCGACATGATCGCGATCAACAAGGCCGACGGCGACAATCTCAAGCGCGCCAACATCACGGCGGCCGACTATCGCAGCGCGCTGCATATCCTCACCCCCCGCTCCGAGCACTGGCATCCACCCGTCGAAACCTATTCGGCGCTGACCGGCGCCGGCATCGCAAAGCTCTGGCAGAAAATCCTCGACCACCGCAAGGCGATGAACGCATCCGGCGATTTCGCCGCGCGGCGGCGCGAGCAGCAGGTGAAGTGGATGTGGTCGATGCTGGAGCAGCGCATGCTGGCGCGTCTGCGCAGCGAGGCGCCGGTCCGCAGCAGGGTCAAGAAGATCGAGGCCGAGGTGGCCGACGGCCATCTCACGCCGGCGCTGGCCGCCGAGCAGATTCTGGAGTTGCTGCAATGAGCGACAAGCTCCGCATTCTCCTCACCGGCTTCGGACCGTTTCCTGGCGCCCCGCATAATCCGACGCAGCCGCTGGTGGCGCGGTTGGGACGACTGCGCCGACCGGCACTCGACGATGTCGAGATCGCGAGCCACATCTTCCCGGTCACCTATGCCGCTGTCGACCGGCAGTTGACGGAGGTGCTCGCTGCGCACAAGCCGGACGCATTGTTGATGTTCGGCCTCGCGGCGCGGACCTCGTACCTTCGCATCGAAACCCGCGCGCGCAATGCCGTCACCATGCTCTGGCCCGATGCCGCCAACACTCGCTCGAGCAAGCGCGGCATTGCCGGCCATGCGGATGCGATGACGTTCGGCCCGCACACGGCAAGGCTGCTGCGCGCAGCGCGCCTCACCGGCATCGATGCGCGCCCCTCGCGCGATGCCGGCGCCTATCTCTGCAACTATCTGAGCTGGCGCGCGATCGAGAACGTGAAGGCCGGCGGGCCACAGCTCGCGGCGTTCATCCACATTCCCCTGCTCGCGCGTGGTGGCGCGTCGCGGCGCAAAGGCGCGCCGCGGATCACGCTGGAGGAACTGGTGGATGCCGGCGAGGCAATGCTGATGGAGATGGTGCAGCTGGCGCGGAAGGGGCGTACTTCGTAGGGTGGGTTAGTCTTACTGCGTCAT
>NZ_VSTH01000044.1 GCF_008123965.1 Bradyrhizobium hipponense
GGGAGCTCATACCGGTTACGATTATCGACCATCGCCGTCGCCGAACCAAACCTATCCAAAGCGCCAGTTGACCGCTCTCTAGCGGCAGGAGAATTTCATGGTCAGTGAAAAAGGCCCGAACATAAAGAAGAAACAGAAATGCAAAAATTGTGAGGGCAAAGGCTTGCTCAAGAAGGGCGACAAGGTGGTGAAGTGCCAGCGATGCAAAGGCACGGGGGTGAGGTGATGTTGAGTTGACGACCGAGCGCCTCTCGCGGTTTGCATCGGAACGCGCACGAGCTCGGCTTGCTTGCGCGTGCCCGTCTTGTCGAAGATGCGGGACAGATGAGTTTGAGCCGTTGACCCTGTTGACTTGAGTCGGTCCACTGCTGCCTGGACGCCGTCGCCCGACATGATCTCGGCTTGCGAACCGGCGCGCCACGTCTTTACAGAGCAGGGGCATCGATGACGCAGGCAGAAATCGAAGGCGAACTCCATACGCTGCGCCTGGAACTGAAGACGATCATTGATCGGGACCAATCTCGTGAAACCGAGTGGAGGCGCCTCAGCCTGATCGCAAGAGTCCTCAGCGTGCTCTATTCAGTCACCGCTGGAGGTCTCATTTGTACCTCTGTCTTCCTGGTCGCAGACTCTGCAAGCTCGGTTTTCCGCAACCAATTGATCATGCTGGGTATCGTTTTCATGTTCCTGAGCACTCCACTCATGCTCCTTGGCCAAGCCATTTACACACGCAAGACGCGCGGCGGATCGACCCTTGCCGGCTAGGCGTACCGGGATTACGGTTCCAGTGCACTCAATGAGTCCGCTTTCGCAGGTTCGAAGAAATTGAGTGCACTGTTACCGTAAATCCGGTCTATGGACAGGACCAGGGCTCGACCTCCACCGACAGGAGGAGCGAAGCACAAATCGATGTGCTATCCTGATGCTGGGAGCAGCAACGGAGAGAACCAATGGCAATCAGCGTCAAGCAAATGCTCGAAGCCGCGAACGCGGCAGTGCCCAAGATCACGTCGGAACAGGCGGCCGAGATGATCAGGAGCGGCAACACGCTCGTGGTCGACGTTCGCGACGCACCGGAAGTCGCCGCCGGCGGCAAGATCGCGGGCGCCGTGAATGTCTCTCGAGGCATGCTGGAGTTTCGCGCGGATCCCGAGTCGCCCTATCACGATAAGGCGTTCGACAAGACCAAGACTGTGATTCTCTACTGCGCGTCCGGCGGCAGATCGGCGCTGGCCGGCAAGTTGCTGAAGGATATGGGATACGAGAAAGTCTACAACGTCGGCGGCTTCAAGGACTGGTCGGGTGCCGTCGAGAAATAGCAATAACCGGGATGACGGTGGCAATGCACTCAACGGCTCGGCCGCTTTTTGCGGGTTCGAATATCCGTGAGCATCACCCGGCCAGCGCCCTTCTCGTCGCACGAAGAATATCATCCGATAGCTTCGGATCGTTCACGGCGCGGGCGAGCACGAGGGCCCCGACCAGAGATTACGGTGACAGTGCACTCAATGACTATCGCCGCTTTCGGTCGAGGGCTCGGCCAACGCAGGGATTTTCGTTTGCAGCATTTTGGTTTGGATGTGTCGTGTGTTATCTGTCTGCTCCAAGTGAAAGAACATCAAGCTGCGCCCACTTTGCCCCCGATGGCCCGCGCGACAAGGGTTGCGCACAAGCTGCCTGAAGTCCCTGTAGCAAGGCAGCATCGCCCGATCGCAACGCAACATCGGCAATCGCTGGGCATCAAAGATATGCGGCATACGAACTAACCCAGACCAGAATCGACATGATCAGGCCGATGACGCCGGCGTTCTCCGCAAACACTGTCGCGGTGCCGGGCATGCCGAGCCTGAGCTGACTGCGATCGACGTCCTTCGGTATGGAAATCACGGCCGGATAAGCTTTGACGCCGCCGATCGAGCCGACCCGCGCCAGCGTCCCGGAAACGGCGATTTCGCCCTGCCCCACGCCTTCGGGGATTCCCGTGATCGTCGCGGCGTGGATGCGGCCGGGATCATTGTCGAAAACCAGCTTGACCGCCGCCCCGGGCTTGATGGTCCGGAATCCGTTCGGCGAGAACATGCCGACGATGGTGATCTGGTCGGCGATAATGAACGACATGACCGCTTTAAGCTGAGTCGCGCGGTCGCCGGCGGACAGCGCCATAACCGTGACGTAGCCGTCGCCGGGCGCGAGAATGGTCGTCTGCTCCAGCTCCCATTTGGCATGGTCAAGCTGGGCCTGGATTTGCGCCACGCTTGTGTTGACACCGCCGATTTCCGAATCCATCGCGAGCCGCGCGTTCAGCTGCGCCGCCTTGGCGGCCTGCAGCTGGAATTGCACCGTCTCTTGCTGGACCTGGGTGTCCTGCAATCGAAACTCGCTTTGCGCGTCTTCTGCTGCCATTCGGACGTAATCGGCGAGCCGCTTGTTGTGATAGGCGAGTTGCTTGGTCAGCCCCTCGACATTCGCGCTCGCCTGCTCATAGCTGGCCTTGAGTTGCAGGGCCTGTTGCCTGGCTCCGGCCAGCGATGCCTTGAGCTGGTCGACTTTGTACTGGAAAGGCGCCGCATCGATCTTGAAGAGTGTGGTGCCGGTCTTCACCGGCACGTTAGCCTGAACAGGAATTGCAATCACCTGACCGGAGACGTTGGGCGCAACCTCGACCACCCGCGAGATCACGACGAAGCTGCCGGACGGCGTGAGATAATTGAACATCGCCATGAAGACCGCCAGGATGAACGCGCCGATCAGTACCGCCGCGCTGCCGGATACCCACCCGCGTCTGACCAGCTTGAGCCTCGAAAAGATGAGCCACAGCAGGACCAGATAGATGGTGAGGATGATCAACATGACTGGGCTCAGTTCACGAACTCGATCTCGCTCGGCCTCCATGTCTTGTCGAACCATGACTCCAGCGGACCATAGAGGCGAAGGATCATGAACCAGCCCTTGCCCGGAATCGTCTGCACCCAGTTGTTCTCCATTCCCGTAGGAGCCTTCGGCCCGAAGTAGACATCCACAGAGCCATCCGCATTGGTCTTGACGCCCTTACTCTGGCTACTGACGCTTGGGGCTTGCTGATCGGTTTGCACCATCGAGCGGGTCTGGTTGTCGTAGGCGATGACCGACCAGAAATCCTTGACCGGGATACTTGGCGGCAGGCGCAGCTTGTAAGTGTTGCCGCCATCAAAGGGACTGCCCTTCGCATCCTGAACCGACCAGGGGTATTGCGAGCCCCGACCCACCATCTTCTCCTCCATCGCCGGCGTGACGCCGATGGCGAAGTAATAGTAGAAGACAGCACCGTCCAGGTTGCTGACACCGGGCGCCACCTCGAACTTGTACCCGCCCAAAAACGGCAGGCGCCAGGCACTGTCCGGATAGAAATATGCATCCTTCGGGCGAATTTTGAAGGCGATCGTGCGCGCCGTCACGGCACCGATGTTGGCGGCGTCGGTGAGGATCTTCTTCATCCGCTCGTCGGGATTGAAGGGCTGACCCTTGACGATGCCGAGTGAGGCAAACAGGCCCAAGGTGGTGGGATCGGAACCGTCCGCCGGCTCTTCCTGAATGACCTGGTTCAACAGGCTCCAGAACGAGTAGTCGCCCGGCGAGACGAAGTTCGATGGAATTCCGGAGGCATTGACGAATTTCATCGGCGGCGGGTTGGCGGCCTCGGCCAAGGGATAGATCCGCAGGTTCTTCTTGACCGAGTCAACCCCGGGCCCCGTCGAACCGTCCACTAGGAAAGCGCGAAATACGAGGTAGCTGCCGAAAGTGCTCGGCCGCAGGACGTGATACCCCGCAGGTATGTCGCCCTTGAATCCAGGCGGCAACAGCAGGTATTTGCCGCCCTCGCCCTTGTCGGCCCCGGTGATGCCGATGTCGGCCACCCACTTGTACCAGAAGTCGTCGACCATCCCCAGCACCTTGGGCGGGATCTCGGCCACCAGCGGTCCCTTGCTCGTGTCGACCCACATGAAATTGTAGATCGTGTTGTCGTTGCCGGTCAGCGCTACGGTCTTCGGGCCAAGTAGATTTTCCCAGATCACGTCGGTCTGGTTATCGGGTCCGAACTTGCGCAGCGAGTCGCGCATGCCGGCCTGATTGACGATCGGAATCGCCAGCAGATAAGCCTGGAGCGCCCGCGAACGATCCAGGTTGTCGTAGATTTTTTCAACAGTATCGGCTGACGGGTAGCCGTAATTGAGGTTCAGCGTCCCGATCGAGGAATCGATCTTGTCCGGCACGGCGACGCCCGATGCGAAAGGCGTCGTCATCTTGTAGGTCTGTCCGGAAGCGGCGCCCAAGCTCATCAGTACCACCGCAACGGTGGTGCAAAGCAGTCTCGTCGTGCGTATCATCGCTCTCTCCTCGTCGACAGCCACTGCAAGAATAGCGCTGGCCAATCTCAGGTAGCGTTTCACGGTGCTTCATTCTTTGTTGCAGTCCTGACGCAGCGTCGAAGTCCTATCGACCGTCAGACCCGCTTGATGCCGGGCGGCTGCCATGTCCCTTCGCCCGCCGGCAGGATCGACGGCGGCGTGGGCTTTGGCCAATACAGGCGCATCACTAGATAGATCTTATCATCCGGCGCCGGAAGCCAATTTGCTTCCTTGTCCGCACCGGGGCTCTCTTTTTGAATGTACAGCGTCAGCGAGCCGTCCGCGTTCTTTTTCATCGCCGGCAACATCGGAGAGTTGATGAGATAGCGATTGATCGGATTCTTGACCAAGAGCTGGCTCTTGCCATCGTACATCGTAACGGACCAAAACGCATTCACTGGCGGCAACTGGCCAGGCGGGAATGTGATTGTGTACTTGTGCTTGCTGCCATCGAGCAGCTCACCGGTCGCGTCCGTTCGGGTAAAGGGGTACATTGCTTCGAGGGCATCGTTGCCATAGATGCCGGCCTTCGCACCCCCGGCCCGCATCAGCCAATCGCCGTTGTAGAAGGCCTCGCTACCAAGGAACGAGCCGACGCTCCAGCCATTGATGATTTTATTTCCGCGGGCCAACCATTTGTCGACCTTGTCGTCGCCTTGCTTCATGCCCACCAGGATCTCGGCCTTGTGTTCGAGCGACAACTCCTTGAAATCGAAGGTCTTGCCGGGGCCGATACCAATCTTCGCAAGTTTCGCGCGGATCGCCTTGTCCCTTGGCGTCTCAGGAACGAATTGCAGGGCTGCGTCGAGATACTGGAAGAAGTTGTCCTTAATCCCGGCCGTGGTGGCGGGGAGGAAGTCGATCTTCGGCGCGGCAGGCGGGCTGGCGCGCTTAAGGAAAGCCGAAAGCGGCTGTGCCTTGTAGCCGGCCTGTACCTGCTCCACGTTTGGCATATCCCCGGCGTCGAACAACTGGGTACGGAAGTTAACGAACGCAAACGGCGTCGAGGACGTAAAGACCTTCTTGATGCCTGGGGGTGTTTGGCCCTTCCAGTCCGGGCCGGCGACGAGATAGTCGCCCGCTTCGTTGCCCGTGGTGCGGCTGCCGATGTAGCCAAAAATATAGGTGTTGCCATCCGTGAGTTGCACTGCAAAGTAACGATCCTTCGATACCGCCGGCACCGAGACCACGATTGGCTCTGCACGCAGATCGGTCCAGAGGATCGAGTAAGGCGTGTCACTGTTGGGCGTGATAACCGCGGTGTCCTTGTACGTTGCGACATGCGTCAGGTTTTTGATCTGATTGAAAGGCGCCTTGAACTGGTTGCCCTTCGTGTCCACCGCAAACTCATTCATGACAGCGTAGTTCATCACGAGTGGTAAGCCGTAGATAAAGCCTTCTTCGGCGATGTCCTTGGCTTCGATGATGCCGGGGTAGCTTTGCGCCATCAGGAGGCTTGGCCTGGCAATCGCGGCACCGGCGGCGATTGCCGCGGTGGAGCGAAGTAGATCTCGCTTCGTCAACATTTTGCGATACTCCTTCGTTGCTCGATCGAGTTCTGGGGATCAATTGCAGCTTTGTGGTTGATCGAGCCCTACGGCGACGAACCTGCTAAATTGCCATATACTCATAACCGCAACGCCCGCCGCCTGCCCATGCCATAAGGTAGTTCGAACTTTCGCGCGGCTCCTTAGTAGCAAGGCGGATAAGGGTAGTAGCCGCACGCCGGTCGCGCGTACGGATAATAGGACGCAGCTCCATATGCGGCGGCGCCCACGGCACCGGCATACATCGCGCCGCGAAACGCAGAGCGGCGTGCAACGCCGGCAAACGACATCGGCGTAAACGGCCGGCCAATAATATCAATGAAGACGGCAGCCCCACCGTCGGCGCCGGCAAGATCGCCTTCAAGGGTTTGGACATTGAAGGTGAGCTTGTCGCCCTCGAGCTTCGGATTCTTGAGGACCACGACGGCGTCCTTGACCGAACCGTCCTTGCCCAGCGCGGAGACGGTCGCGTTCGGAGGATTTTTGGTGAAACTGTCGTCGCCCGATCCCCACTCCGCGATCACGTCAACGGTCGGCTGATGGCCCGCGGACCGCACCGGACGGTCGGCAAATATGATCGAACTGGGTGAGACGCCGGTCAGGATGAGTGTGTCGCCTTGCAACGTCGCGCCTCGGGAGTTGAGCACAAAAAGCGACGGCACGATCTCGGGTTTGGCTGCGCCAGATGGCGTGCCGATCGTCTTCATCGAAGGCGGCGCTGCCGCGTTCTGGGCGAGCGCCGCGTTGGCGGCGTATAACGTTGTGCCCAAGATTGTGCCCAAGGCAAGCATGCCGAAAATATGATTCAGATGTGTGATGCGCATGGCTTTCCATTCCTGTTTCGCAAAAACTGATCGGTCGCGTCGAAGCACTCTCGCGTCAGATGCGAGAAGGGGCGCAAGAAAGGGATACAGCGTCATTTTGCAGAAAACCGCCGCTCGGCGTCTGCAGCAATCGTTATCAGTGCCGGAATTACTTCGTTCTAAGGCAGAAGTTGAGGGACGATTTAGAAGCGTTTTGCTTCAACTACCTCCACGAGCATCTTGAGTATAGCACTTCGGAAGGGCGAGAACCAGCCATGGTGTTTTATTTTGTGCCCCTAGATCTCTCGAGCTCTCAACTACTCAATCCTCGGAGCGCGTTTGGTGTTCGTGTTGTGGAAGTGAGCCGAGTGTGACGAAACGAATTGTCGCATTCCGGTCTCTGAAGGCAAACGCTGGACTTTCAACGTTCAACGAGTCGGCTCCTCGCCATGACTAGAGGCAGCAACCACCACGGAACGTAAGAGTCGCTGCCATTCAGCGGAGCGGTTGACAAATTCTAGCTTCCATATTGGGCCCGCGCCCGTTAAGCTCTCGATGGGCAGACAATCCATTAATTCCCTTTGATTCAAATCAATACGATACCCGCTCGATTGTCATCCGATGAAATTGCTTCGGTGAGATCTCAACCGGGGAGTTCTGCATGAAGAGTGTATTGCTTTTCTTGGCGATGATAGGCGGCCAAACAACCATTCCAGTCAGCGAACGCGTCCCTCAACTGAATGTCGAGGCGACATGCAGGGCTACCGTAGCCACGGATAAGGCGATGGGCCTGGATCTGCCGCAGACCTATGACGATTGCATGCGCGACGAAAATTCCGCGCTGCAACAGCTTAATTCCGTATGGCTCACGAACTCCGACAGCCTTCGAAACCGATGCGAAGGCGAAGCGACGGCTGGCGGCAGTGACAGCTATGTCGACCTGCTCACCTGCATGCAAATGGCAGATTGGGTGAAATCGACGCCGGACGCTCCAAAATTGAGGGGAGCGAGCAAGAACCGAAACAAGCTGTGAGACACCGCCGAGAATTGTTTGCAGCCAGATGCGGTGCCGATGCCAAGCGTCCCCGCCCTGACCGCATCGCGTGGACCTTTACCTGCAGCAACTCGACGAGCGCGGGTCATAGCGAACGTCGAGCCGCTGCCGTGAGGAAAAGGTCGGCACGAAAGCAATACTCAATCGAGGCGGCGATCTGGCGGCGAGATTGGGAGCCGTCTCCGCAGTGTCGCCGGTAGCTTGCGATCGGCGATCATGGCAATGGCTGGCCCCCGCGGCGCCCAGCAATCGCGGTATGGGTCAAGCGGGCCTTTGCGGTTTGCATCAGAAGACGCACGAGCTCGGCTTGCTTGCGCGTGCCCGTCTTGTCGAAGATGCGGGACAGATGAGCTCGAGCCGTTGACCGCGTTGTCTTGAGCCTGTCCACTGCCCCTGGACGCCGTCGCCCGACATGATCTCGGCTTGCGAACCGGCGCGCCACGTCTTTATAGAGCAGGGGCATCGATGACGCAGGCAGAAATCGAAAGCGAACTCCATACGCTGCGCCTGGAGCTGAAGACGATCATCGATCGGGACAAATCTCGTGAAACCGAGTGGAGGCGACTCAGTCTGATCGCAAGAATCCTCAGCGTGCTCTATTCAGTCACCGCAGGAGGTCTCATTTGTACCTCCGTCTTCCTGGCCGCAGAATCGGCAAGCTCGGTTTTCCGCAACCAATTGATCATGCTGGGTATCGTGTTCATGTTCCTGAGCACTCCACTCATGCTCCTCGGCCAAGCCATTTACATACGCAAGACGGGAGGCTGATCGATCGTTGCTGGCCAGGCACGGGGGGAGATTGAGAATACGCCGCGAAGGGTCGGAGCGCGCCGCGGATGTCTCTCGCCGAATGTGACCAAGATCGCATTCGCGAATGTTCGAACCTCGTATCCTGGGCCCGTCAACAACCCAGGATTCCGATCATGTCCTTCTCTTTCGTATCCATCCTGTCGTCAGCCGTTCTCGTGGGCAATGTGGCCCTTGCTGCCGACGCAGGGCACGGTCAACAAGCATCCGACATATCCAGAGCCGGGCACGGTTCGGCGATCGTGGTCGCGGACGCCTCCAGCGTGAGGACCAGCCAGCCTGGCGCCGAAAAATCGATCATCATTGTCTCCGGGAAACAATCCAGCGGAGGCTGGACAGCATCTCGCGGGTCCAACGTCACACCCAATCCGCACCCGCTGCCGCCAAGGCAGAGCGTGGAGACGTCGATCAATTCAAAGGCTTCTCACGTCATGCTCAATCCGCAGCCGCTTCCGCCTAAAGCCAGGTAGATTTCCTCTCGCACTCCCGCACTGCTCGACATGGCCGCCCATGTGCTGCAATTCGCCGAGCTCTCGGACCAGGACCGCAAGGCGGCCAAGACTTCGACAAGCTCGGCAAGGGCTATCAGGTCGAGGTCCGGGCCCGCAGCAAGTCGGGCGAGGATCAGGTCGTCAGGCTGGCGCCAAAGGCAGCGGCGCCGCTCGCGGCGCCTTTCGTTCCTAGCCGGCCGGCGGATGAACCACGACGCCATACTGCTCGGCAATTGCAGCAATCGTGTCGAAAGCCGGAATTTGTGCGGAGCCTTTGCCGGCGGCGTCAAAGGCTGTGAACATGCGATCGAGGCCGGCGCCCGGCATCGCGAACACCAGCAGGCGCGCCGGAACAGTGCCGGTGTTGCGATAGCCGTGCCGTCGGTTGCGCGGGCCAAAGAGAAATCCGCCGGGGCCGAGACGCAGCGGACCTGCCGAGCCTTCGACTTCGATCAGCACTTCGCCGCTCAAGACATAGAAGGCTTCGTCCTCACGCGTATGCGTGTGCGCCGGCGCGCCGGTGCCTGGCGGCACGATGGATTCCCATATCGAGAATTGGTCACCGGTATCGCTTGCCATCGCTTTGTAGATATGCGTCACACCGAGCACGTCGAGCGCGGGCCCCGTGCCGGGCGCCCGCCAGAGCGGGCTCGATTGCGGCAAGTCGCGGTTTGAATCGCTGTCCATGGCAGTCCTCCACTGAACGGGTTGCGATGCGCATCGAGATATGCCGGCGGGCTGCAGCCGATTAGACGGAAATTCATGGACAAATAATCCTGAAAACAGAACAATTGGGGGATGGACCCACTCGATGGTGTCGCAGCATTCGTGCGGGTAGTGGAAGCGGGGAGCTTCTCGGCGGCCGCCCGCCGCTTGCACATCTCGAAGTCCGCCACGAGCGCCCATGTTCAGCGGCTCGAGGAACGGCTCGGCGTGCGATTGCTCCAGCGTACGACGCGCCGACTCTCGCTCACACAGGCCGGCGCGACATACTATCGGCATTGCGCTCGCATCGTCGAGCAAGCGGAGTTCGCCGAGCAGGCTGCGCACGCGCTGCAGCGTGAGCCGCGCGGGATACTGTCGATTTCCGCGCCCGACACCTTCGGCCCGATGCACGTTGCGCCGGCCATTCCCGAGTTTCTTGCCCGCTTTCCGGAGCTCGCCATAGATATTTCGCTCTCGCCCAGGCACGTCGATCTGGTGCAGGAGGGCCATGATCTCGCCATTCGCATAGGAACGCTCAAGGATTCACCGCTCGTCGCGCGTCGGTTGGCGCCGTCGCGCTTTGTCCTTTGCGCTGCGCCGGCCTATCTGAAGAAGCGCGGAGTGCCGCGTGCTCCGGATGACCTCTTGCGCCACGTGTGTTTCGGCATGAGCCTTATGCCGTGGGGGGATGAGTGGCATCTTGTCAGCGCCAAGGGCGAGCACAGGATTGCGGCTCGCGGGCTCCTGCGCAGCAACAGCGCTGATATCCTGCGGATCGCGGCCTTGCAGGGCCTTGGCATCGCACTCTTGCCGAGTTGGGCGGTGGGAGATGAGCTACGGTCCGGGACGTTGACGCGCATCTTGCCGGGATGCGAGCCACCGGCGAGCACGATCTACGCCGTCTATCCCAGCAACCGTCTGATGTCCGCAAAAGTGCGCGCCTTTGTCGATCATTTGGCGCGACGGATTGGGCGGGTGCCATACTGGGAAAAGGGACTCTGAGGCGAAGAATCAATCATCATTGTTTCAAACAATCCAATGAGGCTGGACAGCATCTCGCGGATCCAGGATCACACCCAATCCGACGTCGATCAATTCAAAGACTTCTCACGTCATGCTCGATCCGCAGCCGCTTCCACCTAAAGCCCGGTAGAGTCCCTCTTGCACTCCCTCAATGCTCCACCCGGTACAGCCGCCATCGCTCCGGCACGCCCTTGAGCTGATGCACGCCGTGATCCCTGAAGCGGATGTCGGACTTCGAGATTTCAGACTTCGAGAATTCAGACTTGGACACCAGCAAATCCCTGACCGCGCTCGAGACCAGGACTTCGCCGGCACGCGCTTTGGCGGCGACGCGCGTGCCGATGTGGAACGCGAGACCGACCACCTCGCCGCCACTCACCTTGTATTCGCCCGCGTGCAGCCCGACCCTGATCTCGAGCCCCAGCGTACGCACGGCCTTTTGGATCGCGGTGGCGCAACTGATGCCGGCCGCCGGCGCCTTGAACGTCGCGAGCAGGCCGTCCCCCGTCGTCACCACTTCCTTGCCGCGCGAACTCTTCAGCTCCTTGCGGACGGCGGCGTAATAGTGACCCATCACCTGCGACCAGCGGGCATCGCCGAGCTTTGCTGCTTTTTCGGTGGAGCGGACGATATCGACGATCAGGATGGTGGCGAGCACCTGTTTGAGATCGGCGCTACTGCCGGCGGACCGCCGCCGCATCGCGATGGGTCCCACCAGCGGTTCATAGCGATGGTTGCGCCGCCGCGCGATTGCGGCTTTTGCATAATCCTGGGCGCGCTGCGCGGTGCCACAACGAATAGTTTTCTCCTGCGGCAGACGCGTCCAGTAGACCTTCCGTCCGTCTCCCGCTCCAAGGACCTCCACGGCGCCCCACTTCAGGAACACCGCCGAGCCGACGCGCCTGACACACCATGCCTTCGACGTGTATCCGGACACGTTCGACTGATGGATGCCGATGCGAAGGAATTTTGGCATGAATTTGCGGCCGATTGCAGCAACGTCTTTAGGTGTTGTTTGCGCATGATCTTTTCGGAAAACCACTGCGCACTTTTCCGGATCATGCTCTGGGGTAAAGCGTAGTCATACAATCCTGCGTTGGCAACAGGACTCCCGACCGGAGATTTGCCGGCGGCTGTCGCCTCTGTTCGCATCGCGATCCCTGATATCGCGCGTCCTGGGCCAGTCATTGCCTCCTGCCCGCAATGAAAAGAGCCCGGCCTCTGGCGAGACCGGGCTGAGTTGACTGGAAACGGGTGGTCAGCGTCAGTCGAACTTGTACATGAGGGCCGCGCGGACCGTATGCGTATCGAGCGTGAAGGCCTCGGTGTTGAACGTCGGCGCTCCGAGACGGCCGGTGGTGTTGCCGAAATTGTCATAGAGATATTCGCCGCGGACGATCACGTTCGGCGTCACCTTGAAATCGATGCCGCCGCCGACCGTGAAGCCGACGCGGGTGGCGCTGTTGCTGTAAGCAGGATAGACCGCGCCATTGAACACGACGGGCGCAATGAGGTTCAGCTTGTCATGCACGCCGGCAATCGCGGCACCACCGGCGACGAACGGCAGCCAGTTGCCGAACGAATATCCGAGGCGAGCGCGCGCATGCGCCGTCCAGTCGATCTTGTTGTCGATCGACGCGATATTGTTGCCAAGCCCGTTGAACGGTGTTCCGATAGTTTTGGAACCAGACACGTCAGCCCAGTTGCCGTCGAATTCCACACCGAGCACCGTGTTGCGCACCTGGATGTTGGCACCGACGATGCCGCCGGCGGTCCAGCCCGAAGTGTTGTACGAGCCCGGCCGATAAGGAGGGGACTCGTCAGAGGACCACTCGTTTGTGCCCCAGACGCCGCCAGCCGAAACGCCGAGATAGACGCCGGTCCAATCGGTGATCGGCGCGGCCACGGGCGCCTTGGTGTAATGCGCCGCAAGGTCGGCTGCCGACGCAGCGGAGACCAGCGCCGTGGTCGCGGCCAGTGTCGCAAAAAGCTTCTTCATGATTTTTTGTTTCCTAAGTTCTCGTTGAAACGGAGCTTAGGCTTAGTCGGCTCTGGGCAATTTGGCTGTAGTCCAGAAGCCACGCCTCGCCGCATGAGGTCTGCGCCAGGCGACTCGGCGCGGCGTGAAGCGACGTCAGACACTTAAGAAACCATTCGTTGAGCAGGTGCGGCCGCGCTTCGCACCTCAACGACCGATCGCGTCTTCAGCCCTGATACGCAAACAGCTCGATCGCTTCGCTGAACCCGCGCACCTCGTATTCGCCGACGCGCTCCAGCTCGAACTCCCGCTCGACCAGCTCAGCAAACGCGCGCGACAGCAGCACCGTCTTTCCCAATTGCTTGGTGAGGGCTTCGAGCCGCGAGGCCATGTTGACGGCGGGGCCGATGACGGTGAAGTCGAGCCGGGTGCTGGATCCGATATTGCCGTACATGACGTCGCCGACGTGGACGCCGATGCCGTAGTTCAGCGGCGCGCGGCTGGTCGCACTGTTCCTTTCGTTGAGGGCGACCATGGCCCGGCGCGCTTCGGTCACGGCATGCAGCAGATTGGCGCAGGCGTTGGGCTGGCTGAGCGGGAAAATAGCCAGCAGGCCGTCGCCGATGAATTTCAGGATTTCGCCACCATGGCGCGCGATCGGCTCGGACATCGCGTCGAAATAGTCGTTGAGGAGATCGATCACGTCGTCGCGCGGCCAGTTGTCGGAGATCTTCGTGAAATCGCGCAGATCGCAGATCATGATCGCGGCGCGCACCGTGGTTCCGGTGCCGCGGCGGGTAGCGCCGGCCAGGATGAGCTCGCCGGCATGGGAGCCGACATAAGTCTCCAGCAGGGTTCGCGCCAGCCGGTTCTTGACGCGGATCTCGCTGACCAGCGCCAGCACCGGCAACACGCGCTTCAAGCCCGCGATATGCGCGTCGTCAAAGCCGCCGGGCCGGTCGGTCGCGAAGGTGACGATGTGCCGCTTGCCGAGCGTATGGTAGAGCGGCCAGGCCACATAGTCGGTCAGGCCTTTCGCGCGCATCTCGTCATAGATGGCGTGCTTGCGGCCGAGCGAGGAATCCTGTTCGAGGTTTTCGCGCAGCTCGGTTGCACCGTCGTGGATTTCATTGGCCGGGCTGCCGATATATTCCGACCGCTCCCTGACATCGTAGTCGACCCGCGCGATCTCCGCCTCGCGCATGCCGTCGGACCACATGATGCGGGCGCCGAGCCATTGCGGGTGCTGGATCAGGACATGAAGCGTCGAACGCTTGAGCGGAATGCCGGCCTGCTGCAGCCGGATGCACATCTCGGCGAAGATATTGTCGATGAAGCGCTCGTCGCGCGTGCCGTTGGTCAGCCAGTCGACGACGTCGCCGCCGGGAGGCGTGGTGACGGAATTGGTGTTCGGCGGCGCGTTCATATCCGGCCTCTTGGCGGCGGTCTGCATCGGGGGACATATCGTGTTCCGGGCGTACGGCGTCAACCTAGCCAACTGCACGGATTGTGCGCACCGGGCTAACCGCGTAGGAGCAAGATTGCGGCTTAGCCGACGATCTCGATCGACGCCAGCACCGCCAGGCCCAAGACCAGCGTGAGCTGCGAGGGCCTGGTCAGCTCCACCTTCAGCGTAGATTTATCGGGAATCGCAAGCTCCGCACCATCGAGACGGATGCTGCAATCGCCGCAGGCCGCGTAAACGAGATGCGTGCCGGCGGACAAGCGCCGATCGCCGGGCTCGGTACGCGCCGAAAGCTCGATCTCGACTGCACCGCGCCGCGCCATCAAGTTCACGACCTCGACCGGACCGGCCTCGAGCTCGGTCACGATCGCGAGCTCGCCGGTGAAGCGCACGGCCGTGAACGGCTCGCGCTCGTCGAATTCGCGGTCCTGCGCCTTGAGCACCAGCCCGCGCCCGCCGACGACCATCTGCAAGCGGTCGATGCCGGGCATGTAGGAAAAGGGGCCGGGCGACACGATCGGCGTCGCGGCGAAGCGCCAGAGCAGGCTGTCCCAATCCTTCGCCGCCGCATCGGCGCGATGGGCATCGGCGATATCGGTGAAGACGCCGCCGCCGTTCTTCCAAGCCGAGCGGGTGTAGTTCTCAGGCTTCAGCAGCGTGGTTTTCATGTGTTGGAGACCGTCCGGAAAGGTGTGTGGCGCCGATAGCGCCCGCGCATCATGCGCGTGACGAATCGGCTTTGCCAAGGCATTTGCCATGATTGCGCAAACGGCTCCCGAATATCGACTCGCGGCTACTTCGTCAGCGCGGCGACCGGCCGCCAGGCCGCATTGGGCGCGACCTCCGCCAATTGCCGGCAACGCTCGCGCATCAGCTCGGCCGGCCGATCGTGGCCGCGCTGCTTCAGCACGGCCTCGAAATCGGCCAGCGCTGCGGCAAACCGGCGTGCGCGATAGTTGGCGAGACCCTGTTCGTAGCGCCCGATCCAGCCGGTCTCCTCGCTGCTTTCCTCCCCGGCAATCCCGACCAGTTCGTAGACCGAAAATCCCTCCTCACGCCCGTACACCGCGATGCTGTCGATCTCGCGCGCGAGGATGGCGCCGCGAGCCAGGCGTTCGGTTGCCTCGCCGATCAGGATTTGCGTGCCATAGGACTTGTTGGCGCCCTCGAGCCGGCTAGCAACGTTCACGGCGTCGCCGATCACGGTGTAGTTCAGGCGCAGCTCCGATCCGATATTGCCGACCAGCATGCGACCGGAATTGATGCCGATGCGGATCTGGAGGGCATGGCCGAGATCGTTGGCAAGGCCGGACTGCGCGATCGCCCTCTGGCAGTCGAGCGCGGCACGGCAGCATGACAGCGCATGATCGCGCTGCGGCCGAGGCGCGCCCCAGAATGCCATGACGGCGTCGCCAATGAACTTGTCGATGGTGCCACCATTGGCGACGACGGCTTCCGAGGCGAGGTCGAGATAGCGCGACAGCAGCGGCACGACCCGATCGCCCATCCGCTCCGACAGGCCGGTGAAGCCGGCGATGTCGACGAACATCACGCTGAGCTCCTGGATGGCGCCGCCCGGCTTGGCTTCGACGCCCTGGCGCAGCAGCGAGCGGACGAGGTCGGCCGGAATGAACTTTCGGAACGCGGAGAGCCCTGCCGCCATCTCGGCGATCGCGCCGGACAGGCTCGCGATTTCCTTCAACCGCGACGGATGACGCCGCACCTGCTCCAGCGCAAAGGTCTCGACATGACGGAGCTCGCCGACGACGCGGGAGAGCGGCGCAGCGATCACCGACCGCGCCAGCATCGCGGAAGCCACGGCCGCAAGTACCGCGCCGACAGCGAGACCGGCGATCAGGCGCCGCAGCGTCGTCTCGACCGGACCGAGGAACTCGGCCTCGGGAATGACAGTGGCAAGCGACCAGCCCGGAAACGGCAGCGGCGTCAGCGCGACTTCATAAGCCGCGTGGTTCGCGGTGAGCCGGCCTCGCCACGCCTCCGTGCGCCCCTTGCCGCCGGCAGTCGCAAGCGCCATCTGCGCCAGCGGCAGCAGCTGCTGCTCGCCATGGGCAGCGTGCAATTCGTCGGCGTCCTTGTCGGGTGCGGCGACGAGCTCGCCGCCGTCGTCCAGGATGAAAGCGGCGCCGGTGCGGCCGACCTCGAGCTGGGAAAGAAACCGCGCGAGCCTGGTGTATTCGATGATGATTGCCAGGACACCCTGGCGCTCCTGGTAGACATCGATGGGACCGGCAAAGGCGATCGACGGGCGCTCGCCGATCGGATGCTCGGCCACGCGGAACCATTGTGGACCGCTTGCGGCGATGCCGGTCTTGAACCAGCTGCGCTCTGCGACGCGGAAGCCGGTCGGCTCGAAACGGCGGCTGGCAAATTCGATATCGCCGGGGACCACGTCATATTCGTCGACGCGGCGCTGGCCCGGGTGATCCGTGAGCGAGATTTCCATCATCTCCAGATGCCCGTCGCCAAGCTTGTGGGCGGCGAAGAAAGAGCCATCCGGCCAGCCGAAGGCGACCCAGGAGATGGTGGCCTGCGATTGCAATTGCGACAGGAACACGAACTCGCGCTTGTCGGCTTCGCGGGTGTCGAGCACATTCTGGAGGAACAGCGTGCGGATCGCAGTGTGCGCAGCGTGCGCCTCAGCAACGATGGCCGCGACCTCCTTGCGGACGGCGGCGACGATCTGCTCGTTGATGGTCGAGGCGAGCTGGCGGCTGGTCGCCTCTGCCGTGCGCCACCAGAGCAGGCTGGAGAGCGCGGCGGTGAGCAGGATAGCGGTCAGCACCAGCGCCGAGACCGCAAGGCGGATGCTGACCGTCAACCTGGCGAGCGCATCAAGCTGCCGTCCGGGAAAGACGTTCATCGCTGTTTCCGCTCTCCGGCCCAGCCGGAACTGGCCAAACCACCCGGTATCGTTCTACGCGACGCCGCCCGCGTTCGTTACGTCTCGCAGGCAAAGCCCGCGGCCTCCAATGCTCTCCGGCTAAGGTCTCGATAGCGCCAAGGCATTGGATTTACGCGGCCGCTTGCCGGCTAATCCGGGCCCAAGCGCACAGCCTGTGCGCCGCACCCAACGGTCTCACGAAGTCGTGAGCGGCCTGCGCAGTAACGCAGTCCGCGGGCGAACGAAGGAGACGATGCGCTCATCGCCCACAGTGCGATGCAATCCCCAGAGGAGATATTCGATGTCTGCAAAGCATACCGTCACTGCGTTCGTTCTCGCCGGCGCCGTCAGCACCGCGCTCGCGACGCTGGCCGTCGCCGCACCGCTGACCAAGGCCGAGGGGGACGCCGCGGTGGCTGCCAAGAAGGAAAAATGCTTCGGCGTCGCGCTGAAGGGCCAGAACGATTGCGCGGCGGGACCGGGCACCACCTGCCAGGGCACCTCGACCACCAACTTCCAGGGCAACGCGTGGAAGTTCGTGCAGGGCGGCACCTGCACCAGTATCGAGCTGCCGAACGGCAAGAAGGGCTCGCTCAAGCCGGTGTAACGCGGCTAGCTGGCACATCGCGACAAACAGGGGCGGGAGCGGAGGAGCACGATGACCATGGCAACCAAGACAAATGCGTCCACGGCCGTGCCTCTCCGCTTTCCCGCTCCGATCGGCGGCGTCGCCGGGACGAGCTTCAAGCCCGAGCATCTTGCGGCCATCCTCGAAGCCGGCCGGCAGCGCGGCTTCTTCGAGGTCCATGCCGAGAACTACATGGGGGCGGGCGGCCCACCGCATCGCGCGCTGGAAGCGATCCGCCGCGACCATCCGCTTTCGCTGCACGGCGTCTGCATGTCGATCGGCGGCCCGCAGCCGCTCGACAAGGCGCATCTGGCACGCTTTCGCAGCCTGGTCGCGCGCTACCAGCCGGCGCTGGTGTCCGAACATCTGGCTTGGTCTACGCATGAGACCAGCTTCTTCAACGATCTTCTGCCGCTGCCGTATACAGAGGCGACGCTGCGCTGCGTCTGCGATCACATCGATGAGGTGCAGGAGGCGATCCGGCGCCCGATCCTGCTGGAGAACCCGTCGACCTATGTCGCGTTCCGCGGCTCGACCATGAGCGAGACGGACTTCATCCGCGGCGTCGCGCAGCGCACCGGCTGCGGGCTGCTGCTCGACGTCAACAACGTCTTCGTCTCCGCGGCCAATCACGGATTTTCAGCCCTGGACTATCTGGCGGACTTTCCGCTGTCGCATGTCGCGGAAATTCATCTCGCCGGACATGCCGAACAGGCGGACGACGACGGCGCGCTGCTCCTGATCGACAGCCATGACGGCCCGGTCGCCGACGCCGTGTGGACGCTGTTCGAAATCGTCATCGGGCGTCGCGGCCCGGTGCCAACGCTGATCGAATGGGACAGCAAGATTCCCGATTGGCCGGTCCTGCAAGCGGAAGCCGCGGCCGCGCAAGTGATCCTCGACCGTGGCGCATCCAGCACGCTGCCGGCAGACCGTCATGCCGCTTGAGCAGAACCAGGCTTTTGCCACGGCTTTCGCGCGGGGGCTGCTCGATCCAACACGACCTGCGCCGCCGGACGTCACGGGCCGAGATGGCAGATCAGCCGGACGGCGCTACGACGTCTACCGCAACAACGTCACGGTCAGCCTGATCGAGGCGCTCGCCGCGATCTATCCGGCGGTGCAGCGCATCACCGGCCCCGATTTCTTCCGCGCCATGGCGCGCTGCCACATCCGCAAGTCGCTGCCGACCTCGCCGCTGCTGTTCGACTATGGCCGCGACTTTCCCGCGTTCATCGAGAGCTACGAACATGCGCGCGAACTGCCCTGGCTCGCCGACGTTGCCCGCATCGAACGTGGCTGGCTCGACGCCTATCACGCACGGGACGCCGCGCCGTTGTCGCCGGCACAGCTCGCTGCGGTCGCACCGGATCGGCTGGCCGACCTGGTTTTTATGCCGCACCCCGCCGCTGGTATCGTGCGCTCGCACTTCTCGGCGGTGACGATATTCGCCGCCAACCGCGACACCGCACCGGTCGAACGCATCGACGGTTCGACGCCGGAAGATGCATTGATCACGCGCGCCGAATTCGACGTCACCGTCCGGCACCTTCCGCCCGGCGGCGCGATCTTCGCGGCCAGTCTGATGTCGGGCCGGCCGCTCGGCGAGGCTGCCGCGTCGGCGCTGGACGCGGCGCCCGATTTCGACCTCGCCTCGAACATCGCCGGATTGATCGAAGCCGGTGCATTCACCTCGATTGCTTTTGGAGACGCAGGATGATCGCGGATCAACGCATGTCGGCGGACGGGAGCCTGCCGATGCTCGGGCTCCTCATCGACAAGGCCAATCATCTGGTGCAGACCATCGCATCGCCATTGATCGTGCAGCTCGTGCTGCGCTTCGCACTTGCCGTGCCGTTCTGGCGCTCCGGCATTCTCAAATGGGACGGCTTCCTCAGGCTGAACGACACCGCAGTGACGCTGTTCAGCGACGAATTCATGCTGCACCTCCCGGGCGGCCCCTATCATTATCCCGCGCCGACGGTGATGGCCTTCCTGTCGGGCTGCGGCGAGATCATGTTTCCAATTCTGCTGATCCTCGGTCTTGGCACGCGCTTCGCCGCGCTCGGGCTATTGTTCATGACTGTCATCGTCGAACTTACCGTGCCCGACGGCTGGCCGGTGCATATCACCTGGGCGGCGATGGCCCTCGGCATCATGGCCTACGGGCCGGGGCGCGTCTCGCTCGACCATTTGATCGGCCGGGCGCTCGCGCCCGAACGATAGCGGCTCGGCTCCAAGGAGTTTGCGGCCAATGAGCGGCGCACAGTGCGGATCAACCGCCGCTTTCGCTTGCCATGTGCTATCCTGTCGCTGAAAGTCCGGACCTTCAGCGAGGCGACCATGTCCGATGCCGATAAGGTTTTCGCCGGCTCCATTCCCGGGATCTACGACACCTATTTCGTTCCGCTGATCTTCTCCGATTTCGCCGACGATATCGCAAGGCGCGTAGCGGCGCTCTCTCCCTCGGCATTGCTGGAGACTGCCGCGGGCACCGGTGCGGTGACGCGCGCCATGGCCGCCGCACTGCCTCACCACTTCCGCTACGTTGCGACCGATCTCAACGAGCCGATGCTGGCAATCGCGGCGCAGCGCCAGGCTGGGGATCCCCGCATCTCCTGGCGTCAGGCCGATGCATCGGCCTTGCCGTTCGACGATGCCGAGTTCGACGTGGTCTGCTGCCAGTTCGGCGCGATGTTCTTTCCGGACCGCGTCAAGGCATATGCGGAGGCAAGGCGCGTGCTGAAGCCGAACGGCACGTTCGTGTTCAACGTCTGGGACCGCATCGAGGAGAATGTGTTCGCGCACGAGGTAACGATGGCGCTCGGCAAGCTGTTTCCCGATGATCCGCCCCGCTTCATGGCCCGGACGCCGCACGGCTATCACGACAAGGCCGTCATCAAGGCAGATCTCGAAGGCGCAGGCTTCCGCGACATATCGATCGAAACGAGACCTGCGCTAAGTCGCGCGCCAACGGCCGAACAGGTTGCGTTCGCCTATTGCCAGGGCACACCGCTGCGTTCCGAGATCGAGGCGAGAGACGCCAGCAAGTTTCAGGCTGCAACTGACGCCGTCGCCGAGGTGATCCGGACGCGTCACGGATCCGGACCGGTCGAAGCCAAGATTCAAGCCTTGGTGATCACGGCGCGTCCGTAATTGAATCGGCCTCCGTCCCGGCTCCCAGACGGCCATGTGGCTGAAGGGCGGCGGTCGGTGTCCTACCAGAAGCTCCGCGGCATCGGCTGCGCCGGTTGATAGTATTGGTACTGGCCGCGCCGGCGCGGATTAACCGGCTGCGGATACGGATCGCGCTGCTGGAAGAAGAAGCCGAAGCCATTGCCGCCATTGTCCCAGCTGTCATCGCTGGCAATGGCCATCGGCGCGGTCGGCTTGCGCGTGATGAAGCCGCCCTGGGGCTGGTTGCTCAGCACCGCGACGAACTCGGTGCGATAATTGGTCTCGCTGCTGAGCGGCTCGTCCGAAATGATGATCGACGATCGCGGCAATGCGGTCGGCGCGATCCGATCGAGCACCTCCTGCGGGATGGTGATCCGGTCGAGCGCGTTCTTGGCGTCGTCGCCGTTTTCGATGGTGACCACGCTCCAGCGCAAGCCTGTATCGTTCTTCGCCATCGCCGTGAAGATATGCGTGCCGAGCGGCTGGTCGGGATTGCGGATCGCGATCGGAACCTCGATGCTGGTATCGAACACTTCGCCGCCGCCGTCCGGCGCCGGCTTGTGCGTGTTCCGCCGCACGTAAAGCTTCTGCGTCGCGCGGCTGATGTAGACCGAAACCGGCTCGAGCGCGAGTTTTGCGTCGGTCGCCGCCTTGACCGCGTCGGCCTTCTTGGCTGCCGCCGTCTTCGCAGCATCCTTGGTGGCAGCGACGGCGTCGCGCTTCGACTGCGCGGCGGCCCTGGCGGCATCGAGCTGCGTCGCTGCATCCGCCGCCTTGGCGGCCGCCTTCTGCCTGAGCTCATCAGCCTTCGCCATGGCCTGGTCGGTCTTTGCGGCCGTCCGCGACTTGTCGGCGAAGGCGAGCTCGGCGTCGGCGCGGACCTTTTGCTGTTCCAGCTTGCGCAGCGAAGCGGGAAGCGAGGCGGCCTCTTTCGCTGTCGCCGCCGCAGCCTTCTTGGCCTCGTCGGCAGCGCGGGTCGCCTCCTCGGCCTCGGCGGATAGCTTGCCGATACGGTTCGGCGCCGCCGCAATGGCCTCCCGCTTCGGCATGAACAGCGCGGGATGAGAGAAATCGACCGGGGCCGCGTTCTCGGGCGAGATGATCACCCGCATCCCGATCTGCGTCTTGTCGAACAGACCCTCCGCGAACCCAAAGGGCATCCGTACGCAGCCATGTGAGGCGGCATAACCGGGCAGCGGCCCGCCATGCAGCGCGATGCCGTTCCAGGTGATGCGCTGCATGTTCGGCATCCAGGCATCGTCATACATGGTCGAGTGGTGGTCCTTGTCCTTCTCGATGACGGCGAAGACGCCCGCCGGCGTCTCGCGCCCTGTCGTGCCGGTCGACACCGGCGCGCGCAGGATCCAGCCGTCGGCGTCGTAGAAGGTGACCTGCTGGCTCTTGATCGAGACGATCGCCATGATCGGTTCGCCAGCCTCGCGCGGGGCCACCGCCTCGACAGGCTGGCGCGCCTGCTTCGCCGCGGCGGCCGGCGTCAGTGCTGCAAAGGCGACCATTGCCGCCAATGTCAGAATTCCGGGAGGCCCCCAACGCCGCATCGCCACGGTGGATTGCGCCGTCGTCAATCGGTCTTTCATGCCATCCTCGGTCGAAATGCCAGTCCGCGCTTGTGTCGGTCACGTATCAGATTGCGATTTCTGGATTAAGAAATCACAGCCGCCTTACGTTCCCTGTGTGGCGATATTCGGCCCGTTCCGGCGACAAGCCTCTCATATACGACGGCGCGCGCAGGCGGAAGGGCGGCTCGCGGCCGGGGCTGGTCTGAGGCTGGTGGCCTCTCGCTGCGGCAGAATGTCCGGATTGCGGAGGCCCCCCTGATGTCAGTTAGTGGGGCAGCGCCCAGCGGGCCTGCTAAACGCCCAGCGCCTTCCGATTGAAGGTTCGCAGGAAGCGCAGCGACAATGTCCGCACATTCGCGACGTTGAGCAGCCACGCGGCGGCGGCATAGGCCAGCCCACCGGCGAGGCTGACGATGATGAGTGGGACGAGGCCGGTGCCGCTCGCTTGCGATCGTGCAACGAGGATTGCAGCCGCCATCGCGGCGGCGGAGGCGGCAATGCCGGCGAGCCGGTTGAGGTCGAACGGCACGGGATGGGCGCGGTGCATCAGCACGACGGCGACGAGGAGGCCGATCGCCTCGGTCGCGAGCGTCGCCAGCGCCGCACCGTAGATGCCGTAGCCTGCGACCAGCGTGAGCATCAGTGCCACGCTCAGGACCAGCGTGAGGAACGACTGCGCCGCCAGCATGAAGGGCCGCTCGGCAAGCTGAAAGCTGATCTGCACGTAGAACTGGTTGGCGATGCCGAAGAAGCGGGCGAGCACCAGGGTCGGCAGCAGCGCCGACACGCCGGCGCGGAAATCGACGCCGACGAGCGTGCCTGCGACCTGATCCGCCGCGAGCGCAAGCCAGACGGCAACGGGCGCGACGACGACGAGCAGCAGTTCGAGGCTCTCGGTCAGCCGCTCCCGCGTCACCGCGTCATTCTTTTCAGACAATGTCCGGAACACCAGCGGCACGGTCGCCGCGGCGACGCTGGAGGCGATCATGACCATGAACTGGCGCGGCAGATCCGCCGCCACGCCAAAGATGCCGGCGGCATCCTTGCCGAGCAGCCAGGCGACGATGAGCCGATCGCACGTCGAGTACAACGCGACGGAGAGACCAGCCAGCGTCAGAGGCAATCCGTAACGCGCCAGCTGCATGAACTGGCTGCGTTGAAAACGTGCGATCCTGGTGCGATCTCCGGCAAGGTTCAGGATGATGCCCGTCAGCGAGCCCAGACCAAACGCCGCGAGCAGGCCGATGCCGCCCCAGCCGAGCCAGATGCCGAGCAGGCCGAAGCCGACGCTCGACACGCTGCGCACGATCGAAATGGCGGCGAACCGGTAGGGCCGCAATTTGGCGCGCTCGAACTCCTGTCCGACATCGACCGCATTCGCCATGATCGCAACGAACATGCTGGCGAGCAGCAGCTCGACGCTGACGTCGCTGCGGAACAGGACGACCAGGGGGGTCGCGGCGCAGAGGGCCGCCGCGGTGAGGACGAAGGCGACCATCGCCGTGCCGCGAAAATCCACCTCCGCCGACATCGCCTGATAGCGTGACACCGACAGTTTGATCCAGGCGAAGAAGATCGCGCCCAGGATGCCGGCAAGGCTGATGCCGATGACGTAGACGCCGTACTCCGCCGGCGTCAGCAGCCGTGTGTAGGCGGTGACGGCGAAGAAGCCCACCGCTGCAGGCAGGATGTAGGCCACGAGGTAGATCGAGAAATGGCGATTCAGCATGCGAGCATCGGACCGGCGGCCTTGGGATCGAACCTTGGGATTGAGCCTTGCGATTGAGCCTTGCGATTGAGCCTTGCGATTGGGTGGCCGTTAATCAGTTGGACCTTGGCGTGGCGATCGGACTGCGCCGCAGCATCCACCAAGAATAGCCACATAAGTCTGCAAATCGGCTCCCGAATGGAGCGGGCCCGGCTGGTTTCGCGCGTTAGCGTTAAATTTGCCCTGTTCTTGAACGGGGCGCCGCAACGACCGAAAAGAAACTATGATTTCAAGGACGCCGCCCGGCCTTCTGTAATGCGTGGACGTGACTGACATGGACGTTGCCGAACGTACACGGGTGACCCCGGCCTCCCTGCTGCACGGCGGGGCCAATGCCCCCCTGGTTCCAGCGGCCCCCGCGACCGAGCGCGAACGGATGGTGCTCAACCTGTTCTTCGAGGAGCAGGACGACCGCTGGTTTCCGGGCGACCGCCACATCCGGCCGCTGCTGCGGCGGAGGCTGCTCGGCAAGCCGTGGATCAGCGGCCAGCGGCGCGTCCTCCTCAATCTCTGTGCCGGCCTCGACAGGATCGGTGTTCGCTATCGGGTGAACGATTACCGCTATATCCGCAAGCACCCGGAGGAGCTCGCCTGCATCATCGGGCGGCCGTTCGTGCTCGACTGGTTCGCGTGGAAGAACCCGCTCCTGCTCGGCGTCGCCATGTACGACCATCCGGTGCAGGCAGCGGGGCGTCTCAAGGACCTGCAAACGAAGGCTGTCCTGGTGCCCTGCAGCTGGTACGCCGATATGTTCCGGCCGTATTGGCCGAATGTCGAGGCCTGGCCGGTCGGCATCGAGACCGACCTGTGGACGCCCGCGCCCGCCGAGCAGAAAAGCGTCGACGTGCTGCTCTACGACAAGGTGCGCTGGGAGCACGATCGCTACGAGACCGAGCTGATCGACCCGATCCGCAGGCATCTCGAAGCGGACAGCCGCACGGTCGAGGTGATCCGCTACGGCCACTACAAGGAGGACGACTACAAGGCGGCGCTGGCGCGCTGCCGCAGCATGATCTTTCTCTGCGAGCATGAGAGCCAGGGCATCGCCTGCCAGCAGGCGTTGTCGAGCGACGTCCCCGTGTTTGCCTGGGATCGCGGCGGGCCGTGGCGGGATCCGGAGTATTTTCCGCACAAGGTGAGATACGAAGGCGGCGTGTCGTCGGTGCCCTATTTCGACGCACGCTGCGGCATGACCTTCAGCGATGCAGATGGCTTCGTGTCCGGCTGGAGTGACTTCTGGTCGCACGCCGTCGCCGGCGACTTTGCGCCTCGCGACTATGTGATGGACAATCTGACGCTCGAGAAGTGCGCGCTTCATTATTACGAGATCGCCGAAGCTGCGATGCAGCGGCACGCGCGCTGAAACGCGTGCAGCCAGGTGACCAGCAGGTGACCAAGCTCGACAGACGCGAATTTCTCCTCGGCAGCGCCGCGATGCTTGCGGCGGGCGCATCGGCGTCCGCAGCGCCGGCGTCAAAATTTGCCCAGCGCCGCCCGGGCTTTGGCGCCGCGGCCACGCTCTGGGATCTGCAAGCCGATCCGCGGCTCGGCGAAGCGATCAGCACCTATTGCACCCAAATCGTGCCGGTACTCGAGCTGAAATGGCCGATGCTGCGGCCGGACGCACACACCTTCGCCTTCGAGCGCGCGGATGCGATCCTGGATTTTGCCCGGCAGAACGATTTGACGATGCGCGGCCACGCGCTCGCCTGGTATCACGACATTCCGGACTGGACCAAGCAGATCAAGGACACGAAAGGCGTCGAGCGTGCGTTCGTCGACCACATCGGTACCGTCGTCTCCTACTACAGGGACAAGCTGACGTCGTGGGACGTCGTCAACGAGCCGATCCCGGACAATCCGCGCAACGTAAAAGACCGGCGCGACACGTTCTGGACGCAGCACCTCGGCGATCGCTGGATTCCACTGGCGTTCCGCACCGCGGCTGCCGCAGATCCCTTCGTGAAGCTCGCGATCAACGAATACGACATCGAGTCGGCCAAAGATTCCTTCATCGCCAAGCGCGCCGCTTACCGCAATCTCATCATGGACCTGCTCGACCAGGGCGTTCCGCTTCACGCCGTGGGGCTGCAATCACATCTGCATGCCGAGCTCGAGATCGACACGCATGGGCTGGCCGAATTCGCCACCGAGCTGAGGTCGTGGGGACTCGAGGTTCTCGTCACCGAGCTCGACGTCGACGACCAGAAGCTGACGGGCAATCCGGCGGAGCGCGACGCCATCGTCGCCAAGCGCGTCGACGACCTCTTGAGCGCGATCTCGACCAGCGGCCCGGTGCGTTCGATCCTGACCTGGGGCCTCTCGGATCGCTATAGCTGGATCAACGGCACGTTTGCCCGCAAGGACAAGCAGCCGAACCGCCCCTTGCCGCTCGATGGCGAGTTCAAGCCAAAGCCCTTCCTGGACGTCATCAGCAAGTTCACGAAGGACGTCTGAGGCAGCGGTCTGGAGCTAGCGCGTCTTCGGCACCTCGAATTCGACCGCATCGCCCAAATGCTCGGGCGACAGGCTCGGAGCGCGCCGGTCGCGTGAGTTCAGGCGAAACACGTCCCGAATGTCGTCGATCGAGGTCGACGAATAGGACTGGATGCAGAGCGCAACCTGCTCGGGCGAGGCGGCACGCATCAACGCCTCGATCGCCGCGCGGTCGAGGCGGGTGTCCTCCCAGTGCGAGACGGCGATGCTGTCTTCCGTCACCCGATGGGCCGCCAGATGGTTCGGCGAATTGGCGACGAAGTGGCCGTAGAGCAGATACTCCGAAAACTTCTTCTTCCGGCACAGCGCCAGAACCCAGTTCACGCCCGTCGCCGACTTGATAGTGTCGGTCATCGCACGCGCAGTGTCCTTGTCCCAGACCAGCGCGTTGCCGACATAGTCGTCCGCTGGAAAAGCGCGGTCCTTGATGCCGAGCAATTGGTCGACCGTGCGCAGCCAGAGGCCGTGCAGCGGTGCGTCGGCGCTGATGGCGCGCGGCGTGAAGAACAGCGGCGTCTTCTCGGCCCCGGCATATTGGCCGACGTCGAATTCGCGGAAGAACAGATTGTCCGAATCCAGGATGCAGACGCGCTGCTCGGGCGCATTGAGGACACCCGCGATTTTCAGGATCTGCTGGATATGCCAGCCATGGACCGGCGACGACAGAAGGGACAGCCAGACGCGCCGATTGCTGAACTGGAGCGCCGGCGGCAAGGCCCAGAGCCATTTCGGCAAATAGCGCGAGGCGGGAACGACGACGCGCTTGTCGGAGCGGAACCGCTCGAACAGGGGCACGTCCTCATCGTTAACGAGAACATAATGCCGCGTGTATCCCGTCAGCCAGGTGTCGATGCTCTCGCTGAGCAGCGAAAAGCGCTCGATATCCTTGGCGTAGCTAGCGGTCAGCAGTGCAACGGAATGCATAAGCGCGCTCAAATGGCCATCAAGCCGCAGTCATAGCCCGACCGGGACGCGTTGGAAACTTGCATTCGCAATCAAGGTAAAATGAAACGAAGCATTAGCCATCCGCCGGCAACCCCTGCTCGATGCCGCGGAAGCGCAGTGGTGCCAGGGCTGACGCCCGCTGCCACCAGTCGGCGACACGGTCGTCAAGCGCAGTCGTGCCGCGGCCCTGGCCGGGAAAGATCCGGATCTGCTGCACTGCCTCGGCCTCGAAGCCCTTGGCGTTGCGCGTGATCTTGATGACGGCGCCTTCGCGGTCCCGCTGCGTCAGCGGCACCAGGAGACGGCCGCGCGGACGGAGCGACTGCAGCCAGCATGGATGCGGATGCGAGAAGCCGGCATGCACGATGATCACGTCTGCCGGCGGCTCAATCGCTGCGCATCCGTCGCCATGAACCACCTCGACATTTCGATAGGGGCGAAGGTAACTCGCAGCACGATATGCCAGACGCTGATCGCATTCGACCGCGAGCACCAGCCCCTTCGGGCCGACCATCTTCGACAGCACTGCCGAGAAATACCCAAGCCCGCAGCCGATCTGGACCACGCGGTCCTTTTCGCGGATGTCGAGCACGTCGATGAAATGCGCCCACAGGCTCGGCAATCCCGTATCGAGCTTGCGGCGTGCGTCGATGGCGACCAGCACATTGTCGTAGAGATGAACGGGATCGGCGTCGGGCGTCAGCCGATAGCTGCGCGCCGCCCCGCTCTTGATGCGCCAAGGCCCGCGTGCCAGAAAATCCTCGCGCGGGACGGCGGCGAGCGCTTCGAGCAGGCGCGGCGAGGATATCCCCTCGCGTTTCGCGACCAGCTCCACATAACGCGCACGCGCGGCAACAAGATCGCTCATCTCACCGGATCGGGCCGTTGACGAATGGGCACGTCGGCGCCGATCTCGTTGATCAGCTGCATCGCCTGCTTCAGGTCCGGCGTGTAGAAGCCCTCGCTGAACTTGGCGACGATCGGCCCGAGCAGGAGGCTCGCATGCTCGCGCTTGCCGGTGTCGCGCGACAGCCGCGCAAGGCTGACGGCGGTTCGCAGCTCCCAGGACAGCGCGCCCTGCTTGCGGGCGGTCTCCAGCGAGAGGCCGAACAAGTCTTCCGCCTCCTGCATCGAGGCCGGATCGCCGTCCGATAGCGTGATCTCGCCTTGCAGGCGGTAGACCTCGGCGAGGTAGGAGTGATCGCCGGTCCGCCTCGCGGTTGCGAGCGCGCCGTCGAGCGCTCGCAAGGCGGCATCGCGCATCCCGACCTTGGCATAGGCCTCCGCGAGCAGACAGCGGAACCAGCAGCCGGCCAGCCAGGAATCCATCGCCTCGTATTCGTCGAGACCAAAGCGCATCTGGCTGAGGCCTTCGTCGGCCTCGCCGAGCTGAGCCAGCGCCCAGCCGCGCAGGATCGCAGCCTGCTGCTTCCAGTGCAGGAAATTATGCTCGCTGGCGATGATCATGGCGCGGTTGGCGTGGTCGCGCGTGCCCTCGACATCGCGCAAATGCTGGCAAAGATAGGCGCCGAACACCAGCGCGAAGGCGAGCGTGAAGGGATGGCGGATCTTCTCGGCGTTCGCGATCGCCTGCTCGCTGTGCTGGCGCGCCGCATCCGGCCGGCCGAGAAACCACAGGAGGTAGCCGAGATAGGACAGCGAGACGACGCCTGGATCGGTGCCGTGCCGCTCCATCAGGTCGGAGTGCAGATCTGGGCTGTAGAGGTTGATGCAGCGGTGCAAATGATGCTGCGAGGCGGCAAAGCGGCCGCGATAAAGCATGGTCATCGCGATGGCGCGGTGCGCTTCGATCAGATAGCCGGTCTGCTGCGCCGGCTGCGCACGCTCGTTCAGCCGCTCGCGCTTGGCGAACTTCAACAGCTCGACGCTGAGATCGTGCGCGCGCGTCAGGTCGGCGCGGATGAAATGACACACCCAGAGTCCGCGCGTGGCGGCGAAGGCCTTCTCCTCGTCGTCGAGCTGCTGCCCGAGCTCAAGCGCGCGGATATAATTCTCCTCGACCTCCTGCACGGCATAACCCTTGGCGGCGATCAGCGCATTGCCGAGCGCGATGCGCAGCTCGAGCTCCATCTCGTCGGCGCCCTGCATGCGCGCATTGGCCTGCACGACGCCCAAGCCGCGCCGCAGATGGCCGATCGCTTCCAGATTGGCGCCGCTCTTGGCCGCCTGCTTGCCGGCCTTGAGCCAGAAGCTGGCAGCGCCCTCGCTCTGGCCCGACTCGGTCAGATGGTGGGCGAGCATTTCCGGCTCGCGCTCGGTCTTCTCCGGATACATCTCGGCGAGCACCTGGGCGATCCGGGAATGCAGCTTGCGCCGCTCGCTGTGCAGCAGGCTGGCATGCGCGGCATTCTGGATCATCACGTGCTTGAAGGAATAGAGCGCGTCCGGCGGATGACCGCGGCGCATGATCAGTCCGGCCGTCTCCAGATGGTTGAGCGCCGCCTCGATCTGCTCCGGCGGTGTGTTGGCAACCGCGTGCAGCGTCTCGTAGGAGAACTCGCGGCCGATGGTGGCGCCGATCTGAGCGATCCGCTTGAACGGGCCCATCCGGTCTAGCCGTGCCATCAGCGAGTCCGTCAAGGTCGCCGGGATCGCGAGCTGCCGCCACGGACCCGACAGCACGTAGCGCCCATGCCGCTCGGTCAGGAGGTTGGATTCCAGAACCGTCTTGGTCAGCTCCTCCAGGAACAGCGGCACCCCGTCGGTCTTGACGATGATCTCCTCGACGACCTCCTTGGGAAGCTCTCTGCCGGCGACGCGCTCGACCATCGTCGTACGCAACTGCCGGCTCAGGCGGTTCAGCACCAGCGTGGTGATATGAGAATGCGCGTTCCAGCTCGGCTGAAACTCAGAGCGCGCGGTGATGATGACGAGGATCGGCCGGTTCTGCACCTTGTCGACGAGGAGATCGATGACCTCGCGGGAGGTCGGATCGATCCAGTGCAGGTCCTCGAAAGCGATCACCAGCGGCATCTCGCGCGCGAGGCCGAGGAAATGATTGACCAGTGCCGAGACCGTCGCATCCTTCTGCTGCTGCGGCGACATGTCGAGCGGCGGATAGCGATCTCCGGTCGGGATCGACAACAGTGCGGCAAACAGCGGCGTGACCTGCTCGATGTCGCCATGGGCGGCGGCGATCGCGGTCTCCAGGCTGGTCAGCGCCACCGCGGACACTTCCTCACGGTCGAGGCCGAGGGAGAATTTGAGCTGCTCGGCGAACGGATAGAATGCCGTGGAGGTGTGGTAGGGCGAGCACTGGAACGAGACCTGGCCGTGCCGGTCACCCGCGATCCGCTCGAAGATTTCCTGGATGATGCGCGACTTGCCGATGCCGGGCTCGCCGAATTTGACCACGACCTGACCGTTGCCGCCCCTGACCTGCTGCCAGCGTCCCATCAGTAGCGCGATCTCTTCTTCGCGGTTGACGAGCGGCGTCAGCCGCGTGCCCGCCGCGGCGGCAAAGCGGGTCTCCACCCGCGAGGCGCGCACCACATGCCAGGCCTGCGCCTTCTCCGAGATGCCCTTCAGCGCGTGGACGCCGAGATTGCGGTAGTCGAACTTGCCCCTCAACAGCGATTGCGTCGAAGACGAAATCACGACGCCGTTGGGCGGCGCCAGGCCTTGCAAGCGCGCGGCGAGGTTGACGGTCTCGCCCACTGCGGAGTCGCGCTCCTCGGTGCCCTGCCCCACGAGGTCGCCGACCACGACGAGCCCGGTCGCGATCCCGATGCGGACGGCGGGTGCATGGCTGAGCGCGCCGCGCGGCTCGACCGCGCGCGCGGTCGACAGCACCCGGACGATCTCGAGCCCGGCGCGCACCGCGCGCTCGGCATCGTCCTCATGCGCGGTCGGATAACCGAAATAGACCAAAATGCCGTCGCCGACGAAACGGGCGGCAAAGCCTTCATAATGCTTCACCACGCCGACGCAGGTTTCGCGGAAGCTCGCGATCATGTCGCGCACGTCTTCCGGATCGAACTGCACCGAGAGCGAGGTGGAATCCACCATGTCACAGAACATGGTGGTGAGCTGACGCCGCTCGGCGCCGACCTCCGCCCGGGCTTGCGGGCGGGCCGGCTCGAGCGGCGCTTGCGCCGTCTCGGCCTGGAACAGCGCTGACATCGCCCGCTGGAGCCGCTTGCGATCGCCAAGCGGCACTCCGAGTTCGGCGAGATCGGCCTCGGTCAGGTCTGCCACGACGTCGAGATCGAGACGGTGCTGCACGAACAGGTCGTTGTATTGGCCAAGACCAACGCCTTCGAGCCAGCGCTTCAACGCGCCTTCCGTCCCCGGTTCTGTCTCCAGCATGGTGATTTCCGCCCGACCATCACTCCGTCGAAGGGCTCTGAGGCCCCTCAACCACAGATTTTGGGGGCCAAACTTCACCTCGGACTGGACGCATTCCCTAAGTTCTTGGAAGAATAGCCCAATCAGATCAAAAGGGAATGGACTTGTCGGAACTCATAGCCCCGTCGCAGGACGGATCGGCAAATGCGAGCGCCGAAACGGGGATCTTTGCCCATATCGGCGGCCTCCTCGATTTCTACGCACGAAAGACGCCAGCGGCGCCCGCCCTCCTCGCCCCTAGCCGGCCGCCGCTCAACTACGGCGCGCTCGGTGGCAGGACCAGGCATCTGATCCGCACCCTGCGCGGGCTCGGGATCGGTCCTGCGGATCGCATCGCCGTTGCGCTGCCGCGCCGGGCCGACAGTGCGCTGGCGCTGATCGCGGTCGCGTCGACCTGCGCCTGCGTTCCCGTCAATCCCGACCTGACGGCGGACGAGCAGCAACGCTATTTCAGCGAATTGAAGCTGAGCGCGCTGGTCACCCTGTCCGATATGAATTCGGCGAGTCGCGACGTCGCCAAGATGCTTGATCTCGCGGTGATCGATTTCGTGCCGGGTCCGAACAACGATCTCGGCGGCTGCGAATTCCTTGGCCCAACGATCGGACCCGCGAATGCCAGCGGCGTCTCGGGCGGCGAGGACGACGCGTTCATTCTCTTGACATCAGGCACGGCCGCGCGGCCGAAAATGGTGCCGCTGACGCATCGTAACGTTTGCCTGTCGGCCACCAATGCCGGCCGCGTGCTGTCGCTCACGTCCCGCGATCGCCTGCTCAACGTGTTGCCGCTGTTTCACGCCCATGGCCTGATCTCCGGGCTTCTGACCGCGCTCGCCGCGGGCTCGAGCGTGATCTGCACCAATGGTTTCGACGCGGCGTCCTTCTTCGGCTGGATGCGGGAGTTGCAGCCGACCTGGTACACGGCGGTGCCGACCATTCATCGCGTGCTGCTGACGGCGGCGGAAGCCGACCCGGACCGCGTCCGGTCATCGTCGCTGCGCGTGATCCGCTCGGCCTCGTCCTCGCTGGCGCCCGCGATCCTCGAAGGGCTGGAAGCGACGTTCGGCGTTCCCGTGCTCGAGACCTACGGCATGACGGAAGCGGCCTCGCAGATCGCAGCCAATCCGTTCGAACTGCGCAAGGTCGGATCGGTCGGCCTGCCCGCAGGCCCCGAGATTGCGATCATGGACGAAGCAGGCCGCGCGCTCGCGGCTGGCCAGCATGGCGAAATCGTGCTGCGCGGGCCGAACATGAGCCGAGGCTACTATAATGACGATGCGGCAACAGAGATCGCCTTCCGCAACGGCTGGTTCCGGACCGGCGATCTCGGCTACCTCGATACCGACGGCTATCTCTTCATCGTCGGTCGCATAAAGGACGTCATCAACCGCGGCGGGCAGAAGATCTCGCCCCTGGAGGTGGAAGAGGTCCTGCTCAGCCATCCGGCGGTGCTGGAGGCCGGCGTGTTCGCCATCCCGCACCACAAGCTCGGCGAGAACGTCGCCGCCGTCGTGGTGCTGCGGCCGAATTCTGAGGCGGGCTCGGACCAGTTGCGGCAGTTCGCGCGAAAGCGGCTCGCGGCCTACAAGGTGCCGAGCCTGATCCGCAGCGTGGCCGCGCTGCCCAAGGGCGCGAGCGGCAAGGTCAAGCGCAACGCGCTGGCCGAGCTGATCGCGACGCCCAGGGACGACGACGAGGCACACTTGCCGCGTAGCGCGCTGGAGACCCAGCTCGCGGACATCTGGGCCAATCTGCTGGAGTTGCCGCAGGTTGGCGTCGAGCAGGACGTCTTTGCGCTCGGCGCAGACTCGCTCGCGGTGACGCAAATGCGCTCGCGCCTGCGCGAGCGCTTCAACGTCGACTTCTCGTTCGAGGACATTTTCGACTGCGCCACGGTGGCCGCGCTCGCAGCCCGGATCGAGACCGCCGCGGCCCATCGTGAAACGATGTTGCCGGCCTGGCACCAGGCTGCAGCCGCGGAAGCAGACGCGCCGCTGTCGTTCCAGCAGCAGCGGATGTATGTGCTCTCGCGGCTCGATCCGACGCGCTACAATTATAATGTCGTCGAAGTCGCCATGCTCAGGGGCCAGGTCGACGCCGCCGCGCTTGAAGCGAGCCTCGCAGCAATCTGCGAACGTCACGACGTGCTGCGCTCGGCCTTCGTCGAACGCCACGGCGAGCCGGTGCAGCGGGTGCGTCGATCCGCAGCGCGATTCGAGCGGATCAAGCTCAAGCCTTGCCCAGCGGACAAGCGGGCAGCGGTGATCCGGCGCAAGGCGCTCGAGCTTGCGCAATACCCGTTCGATTTGGCGCGAGAGCCGCCCCTGAAGGTCTCGCTGCTCTCGTTTGACAGGAACAGCCATGCGCTGGTGGTCAACGTTCATCACCTCGTCACCGACGGCTGGTCGCAACGGCTGTTCTGGGAGGAGCTTGCCGCCCATTATGCCAGCGCGCGCAAGCACGGAGCGGCGGCACTGCCAGCACCGTCCTTCCAGTACCGCGACTTTGCCTTGTGGCAGCAGGGCTGGGCGCAGACGCCGGCGGCCAAGGAGCAGCTCGATTACTGGCGGACACAACTCAACGGAATGACGACACTGCCACTGCGGACCGACCGCACGAGGCCGGAGGTCTGGAGCGGCCGCGGCGCCCGTCATTATCTCGAATTTACGAAGTCCCTCTCAACCGATCTGAGATCGCTGAGCCAGGATCAGGGCGTCACGCCGTTCATGACGCTGCTCGCGGTGTTCCAGTGCCTCCTGTTCCGGCACACTGGACATGAGGACGTGGCGACCGGCTCGCTGATCGCGAACCGCAACCAGATCGAGAGCGAGCGCCTGATCGGGCTGTTCGCCAACACGCTGATCCTGCGCAACGATTTTGGTGGCGACCCGACCTTCGGCGAGTTGTTGCGGCGGGTCCGCCAGGTCACGCTCGATGCCTACCGCAACCAGGATCTCCCGATCGAGGAAGTGCTGCGCGCGTTGCAGGTCGCGCGCCGGAGCGACGGCAATCCGCTGTTCCGGATCATGTTCATCCTCCAGAACGCGTCGATCGAGGCCGCGCGCTTCCCCGGCCTGTCGGCGCGTCGGCTGGAAATCGACCCAAAGGTCGCACGTTTCGACATCACGCTCGAGCTGGTCGAGGCCGACGGCCGTTTCACCGGCTTCTTCGAATACGCCGCCGATTTGTTCGACGCAGCGACGATCGAGGACATGGCCGCTCAGTTCAAGACGCTGCTGAAGGCCGTCATCGCCAATCCGGAGCAGCGCATCTCGCGCCTGCCACTCCTGACCGCGGCCGAACGCCGGCAGCTGCTGACTGTGGGCCATGGCGTTCGCGCCAATTTCACCATGCGCGGCAATTTAAGCGAACGCTTCGACCGCCAGGCCAAGCGGACGCCGAACGCCGTGGCGGTGTCGGACGGACGCGCCTGCCTGAGCTATCGCGAACTGGCCCGTCGCAGTCAGGCGATCGCGCGCTGGCTTGCGCGCGAGGGCGTCGGCGCCGAGACGGTGGTCGTCTTGCTTGCGGATCGCGGACCCGACCTGCTCGCCGCAATGATCGCGATCCAGCGGGTGGGCGCGGCCTTTCTGAATCTCGATCCGGCCCAGCTGCCGGCGCGGCTCGCGACCATCCTCGGCTCGAGCTGCGCCCGCATGCTGCTGACCGGACGCGCGCAGTCCGCCATGGTCGAAGCGCTGCTCGAGCCTCTTGTCACACGTATCCAGGTGGCGGAGCTCGAAGACGCCATCGCGCTCGGATCGACCAAACCGGCGCATGCTGCACGGCGCGCGGCCCCGAGCCTTGCCTATCTGATCTATACCTCCGGCTCGTCCGGCGCGCCGAAGGGCGTCATGATCGAGCAGCGCGGCCTGTCGAACCATCTGGCCTCGCTCATTTCCGAGCTCCGCCTCTCGGCCAGGGACGTGATCGCGCAGACCGCGCCGCAGAGTTTCGTGATCTCGGTCTGGCAGTTCCTCGCCGGCCCGATGGTCGGCGCGCGCGTCCATGTCTGTGGCAACACAATCGTCCAAGACCCCGCGCTGCTCGCGGGGGAGATCGAACGCGAGGGCATCACGGTGCTCGAGATCGTTCCCTCGCTATTGCGTGTGATCCTCGAACGCATCGACGAGGCGGCCATCCAGCGCGCCTTTGCGGGGCTGCGCCTCCTGATCTCGACCGGCGAGCCGCTGCCCGTCGACCTCTGCCGCGCCTGGTTCGTCCGCTTTCCAAAAGTGCCGCTGATCAACGCCTATGGCGCATCGGAATGTTCCGACGACGTCTCCCTGCATCGGCTGACCAAGGCGCCGGCGGCGGCGACCGCCAATGTCCCCGTCGGCGCGGCGCTCCCTAACACCCAGCTCTACGTGCTCGATTCGAACCTGGAGCCGCTGCCGGTCGGTGTGGTCGGCGAGCTCTGTATCGCCGGCGCTGGCGTCGGCCGCGGCTATATCAACGATCCCGCGCAAAGCCGGCAGCGCTTCCTGCCCGATCCGTTCGCGCGCCAGGCAGGTCGCCGGCTGTATCGGACCGGTGATCTCGCCTGCCGCCGCGCCGACGGGACCATCGAGTGCCTCGGGCGCGCCGACCACCAGGTCAAGGTTCGCGGCTACCGCATCGAGCTCAAGGAGATCGAGAACGCGCTTGCCGGCCATCCTGCCGTGCGCGCCGGCATCGTCGAGCCGCGCCGCGAGACGAGCGGCGATGTCAGGCTGATCGCCCATATCGTCCCCAAGGCGGGTGGCCAGATCAACGCCAGCGAGCTGCGCGATTTCCTCAAGAGCCGGCTGCCAGGCCATGCGATCCCGTCCGCATTCCTGTTCCTGGAGCAGATGCCGCTCAATGCCCATGGCAAGATCGACAGGTCGGCACTGCTGGCGCCCGCGCAACAGGAAACCTATGCGGCAGATGCCGCCGTGCCGGCACGCCGCTTCACTGAAAAGGTCCTGTCCGACATCTGGATCGACCTGCTGAAGGTCGAAAATCTCGGCGTCACCGACAATTTCTTCGAGCTCGGCGGCCATTCTCTGCTGGCGGGTCAGGTGATGGCGCGCGTCGCTCGCGCACTTGGCGTATCGCTACCGATCAAGACCATCTTCGAGGCACCGACGATCGAACAGCTTGCCCGGCGGGTCGATGAGGCCGTCGCAGCGAAGCCGCACACGCCACAGGCAAGTGCCGCCCGGCTGGCCGAAGGCGGTCCGCCCACGCTCTCGATCGCGCAGGACCAGATGCTGCGAATCGAGCAGAACCTGGCAGGCCTCCCGCTGTTCAACCTGCCTTTCGCTTTCCGTCTTGAGGGGCCGCTCGACGAGGCTGCCCTGGCGCAGGCGATCGAGGATGTCGTGCGCCGCCACGAATCGCTGCGAACCAGTTTCGGGTGGGACGGCGAGGAGCCTACCACCCGTATCGCCGCACCGGGCACGCTCCGCCGGGTGCTGACCGTCGAGACCATCGGCGACGGTCACCCCCACAACAACAAGCGGCGCAGGGCCCTCGAACTCAGGAAGATCAAGCTCCTGACCGAGCGGGAGACCTACACCCCGATCGACACCACGCGCGCGCCGCTGTTGCGCGCCCGGCTGTTGCGGCTCCACGATGACTACCACGTGCTGCTGCTGACGCTGCACCACGCGATAGCCGACGGCTGGTCGATCGGCGTGATGTTCGAGGAATTGTCCAACCGCTATGCTGCGCTGGCCGGATATCCATCGGTGCCGCTGCCAAAGCTGCCGCTGGCGTTTTCAGACGTCGCGCGCTGGCAGCGCTGGTGGTGCGGCACTGAGGCGGCTCGCCGGCAGGCGGCCGAATGGACGGAGACCCTGCGCGGCGCGCCCCCCGTCTTCGACGGCGAATCAAGCGCAAGCGCGTCCACCGGGCATCATCCGGTCAGCCTTGAGCGCGAGCTGATCGCGCGGCTGACGGCATTCGCCGGCCAGCACAATGGCACGCTATTCATGTGCCTTCTCACCGGTCTGAAGACTCTGCTGCTGGCGCGAACCGGTCGCACTGACATTTCAGTCGCCACCGCCATGGCCAATCGCAGCCAGCCGGACACCGACCGCATCGTCGGCCCGTTCGAGAACACGGTGATCGTCCGCACCCAAATCACGCAGGACCTATCGTTCGCGCAGGCCTTGGCCAGAGTGCGCCAGAGCGTGCTTGAGGCACACGCGCGGCAAGAGCTGCCGTTCAACGTCCTGGCGGACCATCTGGAGCAAGAGGGGATCGATCCGGCTCCGCTGCTCCAGGTCTATTTCACGCTGCAAAATCCGCTGCGCCGGCCGCTCGACCTGCCCGACATCGCCTTGCGGTCCATCGGAAATCTCGCGCGCGAGGGCCAGCCGGTGCTGCCGATCGACCAGACCTGGCTGTCGCTGATGCTCAAGGAGCGCCCGGCCGGAATTACCGGTTCGTGCAACTACAAGCACGAGCTGCTCGACGGTCGCCTGGTCGGCGAATGGATGGAGGACCTCGTCACGCTGCTGGCGGCAGCGGTCGCCCAGCCCAATACGTTGCTCGGGCGATTGCTCGATCGCAGGGCGGCTGGAGCAGCCTGAATTCGCACCGGGCGAATACTGGTTCACTCGCCAGAGCTGTGAATGAACAAGTTGCATCTTGATTATTTGGCGTTCGCCGCGCAAGATTATTCTTGCGTTTTGATTTGGACGATTATTTTCAACCGGGGGAGTTTGTTATGGGTTTCATCAAATTTACCAAGGGCACCTCGTTGAGCGACAAGGACCGCAAGGCCCTGCAGAAGCTGCTCGCCGCCGAGAAGAAGAAGCTTCAGTCTGCGCTGAAGGACGTCGATGCCAGCATGGCCATGCTCGGCGGGAAGAAGAAGGCCAAGAAGAAAAAGTAAGACTAGTCGGCCGGGACGCCGCACGAATCTTCGGAGAACGGCCGTGCGCCTGTCGAGCTGGGGAGCTCGCACAAGCTTGCGTCCGTAAACCGTCCAGCAATTGACACGAATCTGCCTCGGGTGGACCGCTAGAATTGGTCCGCGCAGTTGATTCTTGCTCAGTTGATTTCTTTCGTCAGAGCCGGGGGGTGGGCCTCTGCCTGACGTCATGGGCCTTATTGATGGCAGACGACGGGATTGAACTGTTTGTCGGGCTGATCGAGAGCATCGACACGCCCGGCGTGGTCGATGCGTGCCGGCGCTTGCTCTCGATCGAGGAACGGGTGCGGGCCGAACTTTTCATGTTCGAGCGGCATCGGCGGCAATATATCTTCGCACACGCCTTGCTGCGCCTCGCGCTCTCGCAGGCTGCGCCGGACATCGCACCCGCCGACTGGTCGTTCGCCACCGGCCGCTACGGGCGGCCCTTTGTCGCAGCGCCTGCGACCTCGACCGCACTGCATTTCAGCCTGACCCACGCCGACGGCTGCGTCGCCTGCGTCGTATCCAGGCACGAGGCGGTCGGCGTCGACGTCGAAACCGTGTCGCGGCGGGTGGCCCCGCTGTCCACCGCGCTTCGGTTCTTTGCGCCGGAGGAGATCGAAACGCTGCGCGGACTGCCGGAGCCGGCCGCGATCGAGCGATTCTTCGACTACTGGACGCTCAAGGAGGCCTATTTGAAGGCCCGGGGCTTTGGGCTCAACCTTCCACTCGACGCGTTCGCGATGCAGGTATCGCAGGAGGCGATCGGGATCAGCTTCAAACCCGATATCGCTGACGATCCCCGGGGCTGGCGCTTCCAGTTATGCTCGCCGTCGCCCTCGCATCGCCTCGCGATCGCAGACGGCTCGCGTGCGGCCGGCGGCCTTCCCATCAGCCGTCATGCCTGGCCTCTCCAGCAAGCGGCTGAATGATGCCCTCGCGGCTTCGCGTCTTTCCCGCGATTTCGCGCAACCGCGACCCCAAAAAATACGTCGGCGAATTGATGCGGGTCGCGCAATTTGCCGACCGCAACGGTTTTGAAGGCATCCTGCTGTTCGAAGGCAACGACGTGTTCGTCGAGCCCTGGGCGATGGCACAGCACATCATGGCAGGGACGACGCAGAGCTCGCCGCTGATCGCCGTCAACCCCGTCTACATGCATCCGTTCACGACGGCGAAGTTCGTCTCGTCTTTCGCGCAGCTCTACGGCCGCAAGATCTATCTCAACATGATCACGGGGACCGCGGTCAGCGACTTGCAGGGACTGGGCGACGACCAGTCGCATGCCGACCGCTACGTCCGGCTCGGCGAATTCGTCGCGCTTGTGCGTCAGCTGCTGTCGAGCCCGCGGCCGCTCGATTTCGAGGGCCGGTTCTATCGCGCAAGCAGCCTGCAGCTGCGGCCGCGCCTGCCGGCCGAGCTGATGCCGGAATTCCTGATCGCGGGCCAGTCGGAGCCGGCGCAGCGCGTGGCGGAGGAAACCGGCTGCATCAAGATGCAGATGCTGCCGCCCGATCTCGATCGCGGCCTCAATGCGCCCGGAATGAATTTCGGCATCTTTGCCCGCGAGAGCCGCGACGCTGCACGGCAGGCGGCGAAGAGCCGCTTCCGCGACAATCGTGACGATCGCGAGCTGCTGGCGCTCACGATGGAGAACACCGACTCCGTTTGGAAGCGGCATCTCTATGACGGTGAGGGCGGCGAGCTTCAGGACAACGGCTACTGGCTCTTGCCGTTCCTGACCTTCCAGGCGGACTGCCCCTACCTCGTCGGCAGCTACGCCGAGATCGGCGCGAGGCTGAAGGATTTCGCGGCGAAGGGCTTGAGCACGATCATGCTCGACATGGTCGCCGACGAGGCCGAGATGCAGCACGTCTGCAAGGCGCTCGCGGCGAGCGGGATGTTTTAGATTCTTCTCCCTCTCCCCGCTTGCGGCAGGGCTATCGCATATGGATTTCACGAGGATTGTCCGCGGGCTGCTCCGCCTCTCCCGCTTGCGGGAGAGGCCGACGCGCTCGCAGAGCGCGGCGGGTGAGGGCTCTCGCCACGGCGGGATATCCTTCCCAATCCCGACGCCGAGACACCCCCACCCCAACC
>NZ_VSTH01000045.1 GCF_008123965.1 Bradyrhizobium hipponense
CCCCCCATCCCGACCATATTGCCGCCATGACAAAAAAGCCCTTTCGCCTCTCGCCCTACCAGGTGCAGTTCCTGATCGTCGTCGGCTTCGCGGCCGTCGGCTATGCGCTCTATCTGCGCTATCTCGGAATCGAAAACTCGCAAGTCACGCTCGCCTGCGATGCCGGCCTGCAGACCATGCTCTGCAAGGCCCGTTCGGTCTCGACGGTGCTGTTCAAGAACTCGGTGTTCGGCATTGTCGCACTGGTGGTGGCGACGCTGAACTTGATGCGGCCTTCGATCGTGCTCCTGACCGTCGGCATCATCGCCGCCGGCCTCGGCATCGTGCTCTACAATGTCGTGCTGTCGGGGCTCGCGATCGGCCTGCTTATCCTTGGATTTGCTCGGCCCGCGCCCGCCACAGCGTGAGCGCGAACAACAGACAGATCGCGCAGGTCCACAGCGACTGCCAGTTCTCGCGGCCTTCGTTGACGAGCACATAGGCCGCCGCCAGCGTCAGCACGCCTGCGAACACCGCCTCCGCGATCGGACGCTGGCCGATCTGCGGCCGGTTCAGCATCAGGATCGCGAACGGCACCACCGCCATCGTCAGCGAGGCGTAGGGGAAGTCGTGGTAGCGCGGGTCGAACACGAAGCCGACTGCGGTCTCCGCCGCGATCACCGCGGTCACCGCCAGGATCAGGCCGAGCACGGCCGTGAGCTTCGACCATTTCCGCCCCTCGCTCGGGCCAAGCAGATCGAGGAAGGTCGGCAGGCTTCTTCCGATGACGAGCGCCTGCGCGCAGAAGATCGGCGACAGGATGCCGGCCAGCAGCAGCGCGCCCCAGTGCAGCCAGCCGCCTATGCCGTAGCTTTCATAGTACATCTTGTCGGCGCCGACCCCGAGCAGGATGCCCGCTGACGTCGCTGAGATGCCGACACCCAGCCATGCCGAGAAGCGCGGCGTCCAGGGCCGCCGGCGCAGCGTGATGAGGGCGACCGCAAACACCAGTACGCACAAGCCCATGCCGGCGCCCATGTACCATTTCCAGTACGGGAAATTGCTGATTGGCTGACCCGGTGGATATTTGAGATTCCGGCGCACCGAATCGTACAGGCCCCAATAGCCGCCCACGGTGCCTTCCAGCTTGCGCTTCCACGGCTGGTCGTACGACTCGATCAGATTGACGCGAAACTTCTGCGCTTTGGCGAGGCTGAGGATTTCCGAGACCACCCGCGCCTGGTTGGTGCGCGACGGCAGCGCGCCGTCGCGCATGCGCCCCTCGCTCGGCCAGCCGGTCTCCCCAATGAGGATTTCCTTGCCGGGGAACGCCACCGCCATCCGCTCGCGGATCTGTTCGACATGAGCTGCGGCGAATTTCGCGCGCACCGGCACGTCTTCCCAATAGGGCAGGATGTGGATCGTGACGAAATCGACGGCGTCGTAGACCTCGCGATTCCGGTTCCAGTACTCCCAGACGTCGGCATAGGTGACGGGCACGCTGACCTGCGCCTTCACCAAGCGGATGATGGACACGAGGTCGCCGGTCGTCATCTCCCCGCGGAGCAGCACCTCATTGCCGACGATGAGGCTGGTGATGATTCCGGGAAAATCCTTGGTGAGGCGGATCGCGAGCGCGACCTGCTCAAAATTCTTGGTGCGGTTGCTGCTGAGCCAGATGCCCTGGAGCACTTTCAGCCCGCCGATCCGGGCTGCGATCGCCGGCACCTGGTCGAGCCCGTTCTCCATCGAATAGGTGCGGACGCAGTCGGTGATCTCCTTGAGCTGGCGCAGGTCCTGCTCGATCTGATCGGCCTCGATATGGGTCCATGCGTTCAGCGGCGACTGTTCGCCCCGGAACGGCGCGTAGGAGACGCATTGGACCTTGTCGGCCGGATCGATCGGCGCGCGCGCGAGCGTGATCGGCGTGGCCAACCACCACCACACGGCAGCAATCGCACCAAGGGAAACGAGCAGCAGCGCCAGTGGCGTACGAAGAGAAATCGGTTCCATCCTCCGCGAAGGGTCCGTCGATTACCTGCTTGCGCGCCATCTGCCAAGGGGTGGCCATCGGGATCGACCCCGTTCCCCTCCCCGAGGAATTTGGCTGCGGCCGTTGGACCGGGGGCCTAGGATCGTGACTTTGCTGGACAAAATTCGAAATACAGGTCATCAGATTTTGCGGGACTTTTCCGCCGCATTGGAGACCCATTTGGACGCCATCACCTGCGCGTCCGCGAGGTCCTGACGCGGACGGTCAGCGGATATATTGGGGAATTCATGCGGCAACGGGTGTTCGAGTTACGAAATGCGGTCCTGCGGCGGTCCGCCGCCACCTTGGCCGTCTCCACCCTTGTCCTGTTGGTTGGCCTTAGTGGCGCCTTCGCCCAGAGCGGCACGCCCGCGCCCGACCAGGGCAAGGCCGCCGCCCAGCCCGCAGATGCCGCCAAGGATGCCGCCCAGAACCAGCGCCGCACCGACGAGTTCGCGGAGGCAGCCCAGGTCGTCAATGGTCCCGCCGGCAATCCTGAATGCGTCTGGCTCGGCCGTCGCGTGGTGCGGCTGATGTGGCGGGACGACCTCGATACCGCGTTCCGCCATCTCGACCTCTATGACCGCTTCGGCTGCCCCGGCGGCCACATCCAGGCCGCCTTCCGCTGCCTGACCCGCTTTGGCGGCCAGATCGACCCCAAGATAGCCGAGACCCTGGACAGCCGTGTGCACGCTTGCTGGATCAACCCGGCCTCCCAGCCGCAACAAGCGGCGGCCACGGCCTCGCAGCCGGCGGCGCCGACCGCCGCCAATTCGCAGCCGCCGCAGCCCGCCGCCAGCCCCTCGCCTGCGGCAAGCCCGTCACCGGCGCCATCGAAATAGCCGCGACCGCTTCAGCCTTCGTTCAGGAACGATCGGCGATAGCTCGGGTTGGCACTGCCGCGTGCTTCCGAAACGGCCATGCCCTTATAACGTCATGAGGGCATGCCAGTTGTGAAACCGCGCGGCAGAGGTATGCTCCCTTTGCCGCGGACACGGTCGGATCTCGGGGTCGGATCCGCTTCCCTGCCACCTCAGCCCCTTTTGGTTTAGCCGCGATGCGCTTTGTCGCCGCCGTTCTGTTGCTTGTGTCCGCGCTCCACGCCGGCATCTGGGGAGTCTTGCGCGACAGGGAGCCTGCGCCGGACTTCAGGGGCCTGGTGCCCAGCCTGTCTTATACGCCGTTCGAACCGGGACATGTTGCCGACAACAACGTCGACCCCGACAAGATTCGTGCCGATCTGAAAAAGCTCTCGACCCTCACGCGCGCCATCCGCTCTTACTCCGCGACGGAAGGCAACGAGTTGGTGCCGCCGATCGCAGCCGAGTTCGGGCTCAAGGTCACGGTCGGCGGCTGGATCGGCAAGGACAAGGACCGCAACGAGCGCGAGATCAAGGCCGCCATTGAGCTCGCCCGCAAGAACAGCAATGTGAACGGCGTCGTCGTCGGCAACGAAGTGATTTACCGCGGCGAGCAGAAGGTCGAAGACCTGATCGAGATGATCAAGAGGGTGAAGAGCGCGGTCCGCGTGCCCGTCACCACCGGCGAGATCTGGAACATCTGGCGCGACAATCCGGACCTCGCATCCAACGTCGATTTCATCGCCGCCCACGTGCTGCCCTATTGGGAAAACTTCCGCTCGGACCAGGCGGTCGACCAGGCCGTCGACCGCTATAGCCTCTTGCGCAATTTGTTCCCCGGCAAGCGCATCGTGATCGCCGAATTCGGCTGGCCGAGCGCGGGCTACAACTTGCGCAACGCCGATCCCGGTCCATTCCAGCAGGCGCTGACGCTGCGCAACTTCGTCAGCCGCGCCGAAGCCATCGGCATGGAATACAACATCGTCGAGGCGATCGATCAGCCCTGGAAGTACTTTGAAGGCGGCGTCGGTCCGTATTGGGGCATCCTCAACGCCAGCCGCGAGCCGAAATTCGCCTGGACCGGTCCGGTGGAGAATCCCGACTATTGGAAGCTGATGGGCATCGCGCTGCTGGTCGGCGTGCTGTTATCGCTGCCGATCCTGCGGCTGGAAAAGCCGACCGCGCGGCAGGCCTTCCTGCTGTCGGCGACCGCCAACGGTGTTGGCGCCTGGGCCGCGACCGTTTTCGCGTTCTGGAACGGGCACTATTTCATTTTCGGCTCGGCCTTCGCACTGACACTCGGCATGATCCTACTTGTTCCGCTCGTCCTGATTGCGATGGCGCGGATCGACGAGATCGCAGCCGTGGCGCTCGGCCGGTCGCCGCAGCGGCTTTTGACCAAGAGCAAGCCGATCGCCGACGTGCCGGAGAATTACTGCCCGAAGGTCTCGATCCACATCCCGGCGTATTTCGAGCCGGTCGACATGCTCAAGCAGACGCTCGATGCGCTGTCGCGGCTGAACTATCCGAACTACGAATGCGTCGTCATCATCAACAACACGCCCGACCCCGCCTTTTGGCAGCCGATCCAGGATCATTGCCGCGCGCTCGGTGAACGCTTCAAGTTCATCAACGCCGAGAAAGTGCAGGGCTTCAAGGCCGGCGCCTTGCGCATTGCCATGGACCGCACTGCAGCGGATGCCGAGATCATCGGCATTCTCGATGCCGATTATGTCGTCGATCCCGACTGGCTAAAGGACCTCGTGCCGGCCTTCGCCGACGCAAGCGTCGGCCTGGTGCAGGCGCCGCAGGAGCATCGCGACGGCGACCTGTCGATCATGCACTACATCATGAACGGCGAATATGCCGGGTTCTTCGACATCGGCATGGTCCAGCGCAACGAGACCAATGCCATCATCGTGCACGGCACGATGTGCCTGATCCGCCGCGCTGCGATGGACATGGCCGGCGGCTGGTCGAGCGACACGATCTGCGAGGACAGCGATCTCGGGCTTGCCATCCAGGAACTCGGCTGGACCACCCATTACACCAACCACCGCTATGGCCAGGGCCTGCTCCCCGACACCTACGAGGCCTTCAAGAAGCAGCGTCACCGCTGGGCCTATGGCGGCCTGCAGATCGTAAAAAAGCACTGGCGCCACTTCCTGCCCGGCCGCAGCCGGCTGACGCCGGACCAGAAGCGCGAGTACGGTTTGGGCTGGCTGAACTGGCTTGGCGCCGAAAGCCTCGGCGTGGTGGTCGCGCTGCTCAACCTCGTCTGGGTGCCGATCGTCGCCTTTGCCGACATCGCCATCCCCGACAAGATTTTGACGCTGCCGATCATCGGCGCGTTCATCGTCTCGCTCGCGCACTTCCTGTCGATGTACCGCGCACGCGTCGCGATCAGACCCGGCCAGATGCTGGGCGCCATGATCGCGGCGATGAGCGTGCAGTGGACGGTGTCGCGCGCGGTGGCGCAGGGTCTGATTACCGAGCACATTGCGTTCGCGCGCACCTCCAAGGGCGGCCTGTCGCGGATGTCGATCGAGTTCCAGGCGTTCTGGGAGGCCGTGATCGGCGCCCTGCTGCTGATCGGCGCCGGCGTCCTGATCGCCTCCAACAGCTACCGGCAGATCACCGAGATCTACATCTTCGCCGGCGTGCTGGTGCTGCAGAGCCTGCCGTTCCTGGCCGCGGTCGCAATCGCGATCCTCGAGCTCAGCCGCATCAACTCGTTCCAGTTCTGGCGTGATAGCGCGATCCGCAGCGCCGAGCTGATCGGCCTGCGCCCGGTCGCACTGCCGACCCCCGCCGGCACGCCGCAGCCGGTGCCGAACGAGGTGCGGCGGGAGACGAACTGATCGCGCCCCGGCTACGGCGCGGGTCGAAGCCCCGCGCCCGCAAGGCGCCTCGATGTTCGGCGTGCATGACGCCCCGCCAACCGGTTGAAATTCCCGTGGTAAGTCACGGAAACGGCGGACAAATCCCCGCTTCTGCCGCGAGTTTCGGCAAGCACCCCCGCTATTGACCTCCGCGCCCCATCCCCCTACACAGCGCGGGCCGAAAGCATGATCGGGAAAACAGCCTCACCGGCATTCCCCGCGACGCGATCAAAACGTAGCGGCAAGACATGCTTCTCCAGATGACCGAAGACGATGGCGATCTCTTCAAAGCCATCCAGCGGCCATGGGAGCGCGTAGCTCAGCCGGTAGAGCACGTGACTTTTAATCACGGGGTCCTGGGTTCGAGCCCCAGCGCGCTCACCAAGCAAAATCAAAGACTTACGCATCAAGGTTGGCCCCCTCTCCCAAAAATCCTGCGTGCACCCGGTGCACTCGGGAGCGAGACATTGAACGCTCTCGCAATCGGACTGATGCTGGGCATCATCAGGTTCGCTCTGCTGGCAGTTGCTGTCGGCCTGCTCGCGATCGTCTGCCGGACTTGTGGCAAACGCGGCGCAATTCTCAGGGGCGATGGCGAGCCGGCATTGATGAACGTTCGCTGATCTCCGGTGAACCTCGTGCGTCTGTTCGGCGGAGCCGATCGAGGCGCCTATCTAATTCTTCCTTTTTAGCAATGATCCTCGCGGCCAGAATCTGATCGACGTCCGTGAACAACGCCCACAGCTCATCGACGGACATGTTCTCAAATTGCTGTCGGTAATCACGGTTGTCCAAAATCCAGCCCCCGGGGTTGGGGCGGTAGCAGCTAAGTCTTCAAAGGCCCGATTTCGTCGCCGATTCAGATTATCGCGTGCTGGCCGGGCCAACTGGACTCCTCATAAACCGCCTTCCTAGTTTCGCGTGCCACACCGAAGATTCTGCGCTCGGCCTCAGCTACTTGGCCTCGAAGGATCTCAAGTTCGGAAACTTGAGAAGCGAGTGCCTCAAGGTGTTGGCGCAGAGCGAAATGACGATCATCCAGTCGCGCACGATCATTCATTAAACGCCCCTCCATCAATATAGTTCGCCGCCGTTTGGACCACCCGCGAGGCTAGGAAAACTCGGCAATTTCGTCTGTTCGGTTTTCGACATTGGCTGTACCTTTCGCTCGGTGGAAAGCTCGAACTATCCACCAAGCTGGCGGATCACCTGAGCGTGCTCGCCGCCGAGGTCGAGCGGGCGGTTGCGGAGGGTGTGAAGCGCAAGAATTACGGCAAGAATTATGGTGCCAGTGCACCAAATCGCGCAGCCTGAGCCCTTGGAACTAGCGCCCAAGTCCCAAGCGATTGGTTTGACGGTTCCTCAGCTTTCCGGAACCAACGTCGCAGCCGGCATGCTCAGGGGAGCTCCTCCAACCGAAACAGGCCCTACAGATTTCGACTGCCGAGCCATCCGTTTGCGCATGGCTGCGGACAGTCCGTAGCGAGCATGCGCTCTCCGGATGGAGGACGTGACGTCCGACATCATCGCACCTTGCAGCGTGTCGACCTTCGCAATGAGCGTGGAAAGCTGCGAAGATATCTTCCTCACATCGACCCGTTCGTCCGTGATGCTCTGCCGCAGAAAAAGAAGTACGATTGAATCTTGCTGCAGCAGAGCAGCATTGTGCTGCAATGCGTGGTTGTTCTCCTGCAGCGACGCCGTGTGCTGCTGCTGGGCCGACTGAATATCCTTCAAGGCAGCGACAACCGGATCCGGTTTTGGTTTTGGCGCGGACGCCTCCCGGCGCGGAAGCAGTTCAACCAAGCTGCTGAAATTCGGAGACGGAAAATCAGACGGCAATGTGTAGATGGCCGCCGAGCCATTGATGGCCAGGGCACATACCGACAGCGCCAGGACCGATTTCCGGCTGGGCCGCTTGAGCGGTACTGGAGCTTCCTGCGCTGCAGGTTCGGGTGCTGCGGCGGCGAGTGCCAGTGCTACGGGGTCGAATTGTTCGACGAGGCCTTGCGCTTCCGATGTCGTGGTCATGTGCATTGACTCAAATGAGCGGGCAAAAGGAAGCCGACGCCGGAACGTCCTCGCGACGACTCCTCTACGCAGCACCCACCTACAACTGCCCAAAATTGTCGGCATTTCAGCTTAATTCCACGTTAGCGGCTTGGCCGCCCGGCATCTCCAGCCACCCCGGACGATTACGGGGTCTATGCGATGGAATTGGTCATGGGGCAGCCTGCTTCGAAGCACGACAAAGCCGCAGACAACTCCCCCAAAAGGTATAGGATTCAGCAAAACAGGAGGGAGCGGCATGTTTGAAATCAGCGGTTTCGACACGGCAGGCGTCGTCAGCCTCAAGCGGCTGTCACTCGCGGCCGCCCTCAAGAAGGCCAGAGAGCTTGTCGAGGACGAGTGCTGGGACGTTCAGATCGTTGATCCAACCGGCCGAGTATACTCCTCGTTTGAGGAGCAGGTCGCGTAGCCGCCCCGCCTTCGCTCTTCAGAAGCCACCGCCCATCAGATCGCGCTTGGCGAACCCTGCCGATGCGGTGATCCAAATGAAAACCCCAGCGCCTGGTAGGGAGCGCTGGGGGCGTTTTCAAAATATCAATCGGTAAAGCAATGATGGCTTCATAGCAGTGGCCTCGGAGATCGACTGTGAACTGGTTCACACGATTTCGCCGAATTTTTCCACAAGATGGACACGCGACGGCAACGCTGTTGCGCTGGCACGAACCAGCGTCAACGCCCGCGCGCCATGCAGTTGCCTATCAACTCATTTGGGAGCACGGTCTCTCCAGGCGCGCAGACGTCCTACAGGGAGAGACACATGAAGGAAACGGATGGCCGCCATCGGGACAAGGATGGCGGGATTAGCAAGAAGCACGGCAACACGATGGTCGGTACGTTGCGCAAGATCTACGGAAAGGGTTTTGCCGCCGGGTATCCGGATACGACAACACTCGGTGAGGTCCTGCTTCAGTTGAACGAGACGTCGCTGAGCCAGCTGCGTCGCGATCACGATACCGGGCATCTGGGTCACAAGATCGACCAAGCCTCGAAGTGACGGACTTCACCCGGCGCATCGACGTCGCCAAACTCATCTAGGCGAAACCAACGCCGCCGACCGGTCTTCGGCGATACGGCCCGGACAGAGGTGCGCGGTCGTTCGCCCTCACTTAGCGTTTGAGCCTTCCGAAACCGGGCGCTAGGATGAGCCCTTTTACGGAGGCTCATTTGAAATCAATCATTATCATCGCAGCCGTTGCACTCTTTGCTGCCGACCCCGCACGATCCCAGGCCCTCGTCGACCCCAACAAGGTCGCTCCCGAATATCGCGAGGCCGCGGAAAAACGCCGTGCCGAGCAGATACGGCAGCGCGAATGCGCCACGAAGGCGGATCTGGAAAAGGTGCTGCCGAGAGATCGCACCCTCTATCTCAACCATTGCCTGGAGGCACTGGCCGCCAAGCAGTAGCGGTCGAGCGGGCAGCTTTAGCGGACGCCGCACCCGCCTCTTGCGGAGATGACGCGGCCGCGGATTCCGCTAGCGCCGCCCGCATGCTCGCGTCCGTTGCATCGGATGCGCGAGACCTGCCGTTCATCTCATGCCGGCATTCAAGCTTTGTTCAGACATTTGGCGTCACGTAACGATGCATTTCGAATAGTCATTGTTGTTCGCACGTGAGCTTTGTCCAAATTCAGTGCACGCGCTGCAAAACCGTGTTTCGCGATCGTGCGGGGCGGTTGCAGGACGGCTATTCGCGGCAATGTCCGAGTTGCGAGGTTGTCTTGTTCTTCGCTGAGGATTCGCCGAATCCTCAGGTCAAGCTCGCGATGAGGCGCGCGCGCAAGGCCCGCAAGGGGCAGCGCGAGACTGAAGGAGCCAGGGCATCCGCAGCGCAACCGGGCGCTAGCTTTTCGCGATCATATGCCGGGCGGACGCACGGGACGGAGGATGGGGAGTAGCTCATCTCTGCCGCCGCTGCTTCCTCGGAAACAGCCGATCGCGGATGTAACGCGAGGTCGGGGTCAGGCGGATACCGCGGGGCTTGTGCCAGGCGGCGCGGTCGATCTCCTTCTTGTCGCCGATGGCGAGCCTGCCCTTGGCGCCCTTGGCAATGAAGATCGCGTCACTCATCTTGCGGCCGGAGCGCTTGTTCCTGGCCGTCACTTCCTTCCAGAGGCTGATCCTGCCGAGCTTCAGCTTGGGCAGCTCCTCCCTGATCTCGCGCCGCAGGCAGTCCTTTTCGGACTCGCGCGCGTGCCTGCGGCCGCCCGGGAACATCCACAGGCCGTCCGATCGGCGTCTGACCAACAACACCTTGCCGCGCTTGGCGGCAACCAGCTTGGAAGATTTCGCCATTGCTGCCGTAATCGAAAAATAGAATCGTGCCCAATGGTAACTTGTCTACTTCAATAGACAAGTTCGGCGGCGCTTTGATCACAGCCTGGGCCTATGGCGGGCGGATCACTTGCCAGGCGCGAGGTCAGCCTTCGCGCGCCCCCGCCTCGGAGCGGTCCTCCGTCCTGATCCACGCCGCCGCCATTTCCCACGCCACCGATAGGATGATCGGTCCGATAAACAGGCCGACAATGCCGTGGGCCAGCGTGCCGCCGATCACGCCGACGAAGATCACGATCGTCGGCGTGGTCAGGCCGCGCCCCATGACCAGCGGCTTCAACATGGTGTCGATGAAGCCGACAAGGACGAGAAACACCGTGAGCAGCAGCGCCGTGGTGACGTCCTTGGCGGTCCAGATCCAGATGATCACAGGCAGCAGCACGAGGAAGGCGCCGATCTGCACGATCGAGAGTAGCAGGACGATGAAGGCGAGAAGCCCGGCGCTCGGTACAGCCGCGAGCTTGAAGCCGAAGCCGGCGAGCAGCGCCTGCACGATGGCGACGCCGATCACCCCTTGCGCTACCGCGCGGATGGTGGCGCCCGCAAGACTCAGAAAATGCTCGCTCTGCTCGGGGACGATGCGAAACAGGAAGCCGCGCCCTGCCGCGACCAGCCGCGGCCCGTGCGGAAACAGGAAGCCGGCGACGAACACCGAGACCAGAAACTGCAGCGTTCCCAGGCTGGCGTCGCCGGCGAGCGACAACAGCGGTCCCGCCAGCGGCTGGAGATAGGGCGCGACCTCGCGCAGCACCGCGCGGATGTTGTTGTAGGCCTGATCCCAGAGCTCGAACAGCGTCGGGCCGATCACCGGCCACGACTTGATTTGCTCCGGCGCCGATTGGAGCGCGAGGTCGCCGGTGCCGAGTTGGTGCGCCAGCTCCCGCGCGCCGTCCACTGCGCTGATGCCAAGCCAGGTCGCCGGTCCGAGGACGATACCGAGCGTGAGCAGGGTGAGGATCGCCGCCGCGGTCTTGGGCCGGCCGCCGAGCAATTTGGCGAGCCAGTTGAAGGCCGGATAGAAGGCGACCGCGAGCACACAGCTCCAGGCCAGGATCGGCACGAACGGACGGATGATCAGGAACGTCCAGATGATCAGCAGTGCCAGAAGGCCAAGCCGGATCACGAGCTGGATGATGTCCTCTCCGGTCAGGAGCTGACGGAGACTTTTCACGGGCACGGCTTTCCTTGCGACATCGATGCGACGTCCGGCGCTTGCGCGGTTCCTGCGTTATTGCCAGCAATGCATCCGGCGTCAAGGCGACCAGGTGGCCCGGCGGGCGTGAACACCGCCCTGAACGTGATCGTTCACGCTCACCGGCGGCGCGATTTGGGCCGGCCGGCGCTCATTGCGCCCCGAAAGATGGAGGCCGTAGCCGACCGGGTTTGCCTAACGGCCATTAACCGGATTTCGGCCGACCGGTTTACGCCGCTGCAAAGGCTCGCATCTACGCTTGACCTCCACGTCACAAAAACACTTTCGGTGCAATGGCCAACACCATCTGGACAATCGAAGAATTCACCTGCCCCGGCTGCAGCATGAGCTACAGCGCGACCCGGGAGGAGCACACCGAGCCGCACGCCGGCAGCTTCAAATGCAGCGTCTGCAGCGGCGTAGTACACAGCTGGTCCGGCAAGCATCATTTCTTCGGCTGGCAAGCGGTGAAGAGCAAGCCGCCGGTGTTCGGAAGGCGCTGGGCTGGCGTGGGCTGGTAGGCGAGCGCCGACACGGTCATTCATCGCGCAAACATACTCCGTCGTTGCGAGCGCAGCGAAGCAACCCGGCGTCTGGAGCGAACCGCGCGCGTGCAACACGCGCGAGGTGGACAGGAGAATCGGGCCAATTGCGCCAATCGCGTTGGGACTCCGTTCACCGATCGCCGCTAGATCAGATGGATCCTCCGCCCCGAACACCCGCCATGGCCGATCTCAACGCCGTCCTCACCAGGCTCAACGACCGTCTGCTCCGCCTCGAGGGCGAGCTGTTCGTGCTGCGCTCGCTGGCGCGCGCAACGCTGACCGCAGGCGACGACCATGCGGCGCGGATGCGCAAGCTGGTCGAGGCGGCAAAAATCGCCCTCGACGACGAGGCCAGGCGTCCGCTGGACAAGCCGACGCGCAAATATGTCGATGCAGCCACCGCACTGGTGGACGAGCTTCTGGTCGAGCCGACCCCGGCGCGGCCGCTGTTCACGGTGATCGACGGCGGCCGGCGCGACTGATTGCTTCAGACGGGTCGTGTCGCGCCGAGATCGGCGGAATCCGCCTTGAGCCGGCTGAGGCCGGCTTCGATGATCGCGATCTCCTCATCGATCTTGCCGATCGGCAGACTGAAATCGAATCCGGACCCGCTCTTCAGATCGACCGCCAGCCGCTGCCTGTGCATCATCAGCTCGTCGAGGCCACGCCGGTTCTTCAGTCGCACATAGGTGTCGACGATCTGCTCAATCGCGCTCGGCATGAAATCGGTCCCGGCAGAAATGCCCGGTCGGCGCAGCCGCGCCGGCGGGACATTTCGGTGTCGCGGTACGCAATACAAATCCGCGACGGATTCGTCGATACGCCAGACGGGTTGAGAACGTGTTACCGCCAGGTGATTTCGTGATGCGCGGCGCTCAGCGCATTGTTGATAACCGGCGCAAATGCCGCGCGGATGGTGACAGGACGTCCGGACGTGTTATCGGGAATGACGCAGCTGCGAAACGGATCGGACACCCATGCGCATTACACTTGTCGGCTCCCGCCATTTCGGCGTCACCACCCTGAACATGCTCCGGGAGCATAGCGTATCAATCGTGCAGATCGTGGTCGCCGATGCCGAGGATCGCCTCGCCGCGACAGCCAGGGCCGCCGGCATCGAGGTGGTGGTGCAGGCCGATCCGAAGCTGGTCGTCGCCTCCGAGATCGCGCCCGATACCGACCTGATTATCACGGCGCACAGCCACGCGCGGATCGGCAAGGACGCACTCGCCGCAGCGAAGTTCGGCGGGATCGGCTATCACCCCTCGCTGCTGCCGCGCCACCGCGGCAAGGCTGCGGTCGAATGGACCATCAAGGAGGGTGATCCGATCGCCGGTGGCACGATCTATCATCTCGCCGACCGCATGGACGCCGGCGCCATCGCCGCTCAGGACTGGTGCTTCGTCAAGAACGGCGAGACGGCACGAGAGTTGTGGGAGCGCGCACTCGCGCCGCTCGGGCTCAAATTGCTCGGCGACGTCATCGACTACGCCAAGGTTCACAAGGCGCTTCCGGCCAAGCCCCAGGACGAGCAGTTCGCAACCTCGGCGCCTGTCCTGACATTTACCCTTAACGTGAAGTCGCGTTGATTTCGCTTCGAAAATCGGAACCGGAAACGCAAATAAACCATTGTTTCCACAGGAACAATTTTCAATTTGGCAATGCAACAAATTTCCGTCACATTTCGCCCGAATAAGTGGCATCATCTCAGACATATTCAAGGACGGAATTTATGCGTTTTGATCGCATTGCGGCGTTCTGTGCCGCCACAGTTTTCGCCGGCACCCTCGCCGCTCCTGCCTTCTCCCAGACCCCCTATGACGGCAACTGGCAGGTCACCATCGTCACCAAGAGCGGCTCCTGCGAACCCACTGCAAGCTCGATGTTGACCGTTGCCGACGGCAAAATCACCGCGCCCGGCGCTAACGTTTCCGGCACCATCGGCCGGGAGGGTCTTGTGAAAGTTTCGATCAATGGTGCATATGCCAACGGTCAACTCAGCGGCAACGCCGGATCGGGAAAGTGGAATGGAGCATCTGCAGGCATACCGTGCAGCGGGCGGTGGGAAGCATCGCGCCAATAAGCAATTCGGGACCAGCGTTCTAAACCGGCGGCTGCTGACGGCAACCGCCGTTTTGTTTGCGGCAGCGTTCGCGAACACCAAAGCCAGCGCTCAGTCCGGCCCCTTCGCGCCGATGGCAGGAACCTGGAGCGGTGGCGGCACCGTCATCCTGGACGACGGCTCCACCGAGCGCATCCGCTGCCGGGCCAAATATGCGCCGATCGGGCCGACCATGGAGATGTCGCTGACCTGCGCCAGCGACGCCTACAAGTTCAATCTCGCGGCCAGCGTCCGCTCGGAAGGCAGCGCCATTAGCGGGAGCTGGAGCGAAGCCAGCCGCAATATCAGCGGCTCGCTTCTGGGCCGCGGCGGCGGTGGAAATTTCGAAGTGGTCGTCTCCGCCGCGGGCTTCAACGCCAACCTCGCGCTGAAGACGAGCGGCAACAAGCAGACCGTCACGATGCGCGCCGACAGCCAGTTCCGCGGCGCCAACATCGCGCTGTCGAAATAGGCCAGTACGGTAATACGATAATCGATCCGGCGACTTCGCCGGATCGATTTTTTTATGCGCTCGGAACGAACGCCGTCACCTCGATCTCGACCTTGGCCCGCTCGTCCACCAGCCCGCCGACAAAGAGCAGCGTCGAAGGCGGGAAATTGCGCGCGAGCGTTTCCTTCCAGGCTGCGCCGATGCCGGCGCCTGCGGTCTCATATTCGCTGCGGCTGGTCAGGTACCAGGTCAGGCGGACGATATGTTCGGGGCCGGCGCTCGCCTCTGCCAGCAGCTTGATGATCCGATTCAGCGCGGTTGCGACCTGCGCGGCCATATCAGGCGCGTAACTTCCGGTCTCGTCGCTGCCGGTCTGTCCGGCCAGCACCACCCATCGGCCCGGCCCCTCCACCACCACGCCATGGGAAAAGCCGCGCGGTTTCGACCATTCGGCCGGCTGCAGGATGCGCATGAAGTCCTCCCTTTTTTCTCGTTGTTCGTCGAAGCCTTAGCACGCCGCCGTGCATCGCTGCACCGGCAGATTTGGCCGTTGCAAACGGCGGCGATGTCGCCGATACCGGCCTCCCTTCAGGATTCTCGCTTCCCACATTTCATCCCGATGAGCACGATACCGTCCAAAACGATGGCTGCACTGTGGATGGCCGGATGGCTGTCGCTGATGCTGGTCATGGCGGTTGCCGGGCGCGAAACTACGCGCGAGCTGAACGTTTTTCAAATCATGGAAGTGAGGTCGCTGGTCGGCTTCGTTCTGCTCTCGCCGATCATCTACCGCGCCGGCGGCTTCAAGGTGCTCGGGACATCGCGCCTGCTGCAGCACATCGGGCGCAATCTGGTGCACTATGTCGCTCAGCTCGGCTGGTTCGTCGCGCTGACGCTGATCCCGATCGGTCAGGTGGTGGCGATCGAATTCACCATGCCGATCTGGACGGCGCTGCTCGCGGCAAGCTTCCTGTCCGAGCGCATGACGCCGTGGAAGATCGCCGCCATCGTGCTCGGCCTCATCGGCGTGATCGTCATCGTCCGGCCCGCCACCGGCGAGATCAATCCGGGCCAAGTCATCGCACTCGGCGCCGCCATGGGTTTTGGCGTATCGATGGCACTGGTCAAGTCGCTGACCCGAACCGAAAGCGCGCTCTCGATCCTGTTCTGGATGCTGGTGGTGCAATCGGTCGCGGGCTTCGTTCCGACGCTGTTCGTCTGGAGCTGGCCGTCGGCCTATGTCTGGGCATGGGTCGGCGTGATCGCCGTCTGCGGCACGTTTTCGCATTACTGTCTCGCCAGCGCGATGCGCTATGCGGACGCGACCATTGTCGTTCCCATGGACTTCCTGCGGGTTCCCCTGACCGCGACCGCCGGCTGGCTGCTCTATTCGGAGCGGCTGGACGCCTGGACCGTGCTCGGCGCGGCATTGATCCTGTTCGGAAATCTATTGAATCTGAAGCCCGGCGCACCGGTTCCTGCCCCCGCGCCGTGAACCACGTGTCGCCTCGCGCGACAAAACAAAGACAAAACAAAATAGGGTGGTCGAAAGTGATTTGGATCACGTTGGAGGGGCATTCCATCGTGCACATTCGGCCGCAACGCAGTGAGTTGGGCGACTGGTCGTTTTGCTGGCGCGAAGCCGGGCAATTTGTGTAAGTTCGCTGCCAATTTGTTGCTGCCTGCAATTCGATTCTGATGGGGATTTCAGATGCGCACTCTCACCCTTCTCGCCTCGCTGATGTGCATGGCGCTGTCGGTCAGCGCCGCGAAGGCTGATCGCCGCGTCGCTTTCGTGGTCGGCAATGGCGCCTACAAGAACGTCGCACAATTGCCGAACCCGCCGATCGACGCCAAGGCGATGGCGGCTACGCTACGAAATGTCGGCTTCGAGGTGATTGAAGGTTCGAACTTGTCGCGCGACCAGATGACGGAGAAGCTGCTTGATTTCGGCCGCAAGGCGCAGGGCTCCGATGTCGCCGTGTTCTACTATGCCGGTCACGGCATTGCCGTCGGCGGCTCCAACTATCTGCTGCCGGTCGACGCCGACATCAAATCGGAGATGGACGTCAAGCTCGGCGCCGCCATCAACATCGACCTGACCCTCGATCAAACCATGGGCGACGCCAAGGTCAAGCTCGTCTTCCTCGACGCCTGCCGCGACAATCCGTTTGCGGCGAAGATTAAGTCGAACTCCGCAACCCGCAGCGTCAACGTGCAGAGCGGCCTCGCTGAGATGAAGTCCGGCGAAGGCACCCTGATCGCGTTCGCCACCGGCCCGGGACAGACCGCGCTCGACGGCCAGGAAGGCAACAACAGCCCGTTCACCCGTGCGCTGATCGACAACATCACCAAGCCCGGCGTCGAGATCCAGCAGGCGATGACCCAGGTGCGTGCCCAGGTCAACGAGGAGACCCACAAGGGCCAGCTTCCCTGGGGTCACACCAACCTGATCGGCGCGGTCTACCTCAACCAGGCGCCCACCACGCAGGTGGCCAACGCTTCGCCGACCGCGGCTGGAAGCGTGCCGGCGGCTGCCACCGGCGGCAGCTCGGACGGTGTCGAGCTCGAGTACTGGCGCTCGGTGAAGGAGTCCAACAAGCCTGAAGAGCTCAACGCCTATCTCTCGGCCTATCCGAACGGTCAGTTCAAGGCGCTGGCGCTGGCACGGCTCGCGGCGATCAAGAGCGGCCCGTCGACCACGACCCGGGCGCTCAATGCAGGCATCGATCCCGCGACCTTTACCGACGAGGCCAGCCAGCTCACCGAAGACCAGATGGGGCTGGACAAGAACCAGCGTCGCGATGTGCAGCGCCGTCTCACCGGGCTCGGCTTCGACACCAAGCTGACCGGTGTCTTCAGCGATGAGACGCGCTCGGTGCTCAAGCGCTGGCAGGCGGCACGCGGTTATCCATCGTCAGGGTACCTCAACAAGCTCCAACACAAGGCCCTGCTCGCGGAGATCGTGGCCGGCCCGCCGACCGCGAGCGAAAACAGCCAGAAGGCGGCCCGGCGTGCCAGCAGTGCCCCCGCAGCCGGCAGCGCGCCGGCTCCTGCTCCCCGCAGCAACGGTGGCGGCGATGCCGCCGGTGCGGCCTTCGTCGGTGGCGTCGTTGGCGGCATGATGGGCGGCATGTTCCGCCGGTAAACCGCGGAGCCCGATCCAAAAACCAAAGCCCGGCTCAAAGCCGGGCTTTTTCGTCTTCCTCTCTATTTCGTCTTCCCCTCATGGTGAGGAGGCGCGCCAGCGCCGTCTCGAACCATGACGGCCCCTATTCCTCCCGCGGCCATCTTTCGAGACGACCGCTCCGCGGTCTCTCCGGGATGAGGACCGTATGTGCCGGAGGCGCCTACTTCCCCGCCGCCTTGCGCAGCGCGTCGTTGATGCGATCCTGCCAGCCGGGCCCGCCCGCCTGGAAATGCTCCAGCACGTCCTGGTCGATCCGCAAGCTGACCTGCTCCTTGATGCCGGGTACGACAGTCTTCTTCACTGGCGCCTCGGCGACCTTGGCCGTCACCTTCTTGAACGCTGCTTCGGCTTCGGAGCGCGCGTCGCCCAATGTCCGCGGCCGCCTCGGTTGATCCGCCATGTGCTAGATTCCTTCAAAGAGAGCGGTCGAAAGATAACGCTCGGAGAAGGACGGCACTATAGCCAGGATGGTTTTTCCCTCAGCTTCCGGCCGTTTGCCGATCTGGAGGGCCGCAGCGATCGCGGCGCCCGTGGAGATGCCGCCCGGAATGCCCTCGTGGCACGCCAGCGACCGCGAGAATTCGATCGCCGTCGTCGAGTTGATCTTGACGATCTCGTCGATCACGGAGCGGTCGAGAATGTCGGGCACGAAGCCGGCGCCGATGCCCTGGATCTTGTGCGGGGTGTGCTGCCCACCCGAGAGCACGGGGCTTTCCTCCGGCTCGACTGCCACCACCCGCAACGAGGCCTTGCGCGGCTTGAGTACCTGGCCGACGCCGGTGATTGTGCCGCCGGTCCCGACGCCGGCGACGAAGAAATCGATGTTGCCGCCGGTGTCGTTCCAGATCTCCTCGGCGGTGGTGCGGCGATGCACCTCGGGATTGGCGAGGTTCTTGAACTGTTGTGGCATTACCGAATTCGGCGTCGTCTTCAAGAGCTCCTCGGCCGCGGCGATTGCGCCATTCATGCCCTGCGCTGCCGGCGTCAGCACCAGTTCGGCGCCGAGAAACGCCAGCATCTTGCGCCGCTCGATCGACATGGATTCCGGCATCACCAGCTTGAGCCGATAGCCGCGTGAGGCAGCCACGAAGGCCAGCGCGATGCCTGTATTGCCGGAGGTCGGCTCGATCAGCACGGTATCCGGGTTGATAATCCCCGCCTTCTCCATGGCGATGATCATGGCTGCGCCGATGCGATCCTTCACGCTTGCAGCCGGATTGAAATATTCAAGTTTTGCCAAAATTGTCGCGTTCACGCCGTGCATGCCCGGCAGCCGGCGCAAGTGTACGATCGGCGTGTCGCCAAAAGCCTCGACGATCGAATCATAAATCCGGCCGCGGCCGGGTTGGTGCGCTGCACCCGCGTTGGACGATGCGTCCATGATGAACTCCCTGTGGCAACAATCGGCGCGCTGATCGCAGCTTTATGCAGTTGCAGACAGCCTGTCACGACACGCAAGCAATGCGGCACATGTTAAATACGCTGCATCGCAAAATCGCGTGAGCTGTAATTATCAGAAATCGACGCATTTGTGTTGCGACCTCGTCAACTGATTCTGCTTATGTTAGACTTACGTCTTAAAGCAGAGAGGTCACCACGATGTCAGCTGTCGCTGAAGTGTTGTCGACCATCGCACCGAGCCGCGATCCGCGTTGCAGCGAGTTGCCGACCTGTCCCGTCTGCGCCGACTCCATGGTCGCAGCCGAAGCCTCTGCGTATGTTTCCGACCACGTGATCAGCTATCTCTGGACGTGCGACACCTGCGGCTACGGCTTTGTGACCAAACACGCCGTCAAGCAGCGATTCCTCTGCAACTGATCTTTGCGGTTTGAGCAAGATCTCCGCGCAAACGCGTTCCACGTTTGTCGCGGGGAAAAACCGCTCCACACCTTTCCGGATCATGTCTAGCGCGGGGCGATGTCGCCGCTCGCCCAGTCTTCGCGCGTGCGCTGATAGAACTCCTCGAACTTTCCGTGTGCGATCGCGTCCCTGATGCCCTGCATCAGGAACTGGTAGTAAGCGATATTGATCTCGGACAGCAGCATCGCGCCCAGCGTTTCGCCGGCCTTGACCAGATGGTGCAGGTACGCGCGCGCGCAGTTACGCGTCGAGGGCCATGCGCTCTCGTCGTCGAGGGGACGCGGATCGTCGGCATGCCGCGCATTGCGCAAATTGACCTGGCCGAACCGGGTGAAGGCAACGCCATGCCGGCCATTGCGCGTCGGCATCACGCAATCGAACATGTCGATGCCGCGCTTCACCGCCTCGAGGATGTCGTCGGGGGTGCCGACGCCCATGAGGTAACGGGGTCGGTCGGACGGCAGCGCCGGCGCGGTCTCGTCGATCATCGCCAGCATCACGGCTTGCGGCTCGCCGACGGCAAGGCCGCCGATGGCATAGCCGTGGAAGCCGATCTCGACGAGGCCTTGGGCGCTGGCATGACGAAGCTGCGGCACGTCGCCGCCCTGCACGATGCCGAATAGCATGTAGCCCGCGGGCGCGCTCTCGAACGCGCGCTTGCTTCGCTCGGCCCAGCGCAGCGACAGCCGCATCGCGCGCTCAATGTCGTCGCGCTCGGCCGGCAGCCGCACGCATTCGTCCATCTGCATGGCGATGTCGGAGCCAAGGAAACGCTGCACCTCGATCGAGCGCTCCGGCGACAGCTCGACCTTGGCGCCGTCGATATGCGAGCGGAAGGTCACGGCATGCTCGCTGACCTTGCGCAGGTCCGACAGCGACATCACCTGGAAGCCGCCGGAATCCGTGAGCATCGGCCCGTTCCAGCCGGTGAACCTCTGCAAGCCGCCGAGCGCCGCGATCCGCTCGGCCCCCGGACGCAGCATCAAATGATAGGTGTTGCCGAGCACGATGTCCGCGCCGGCCTCACGCACCTCGCGCCAGTGCATGCCCTTCATCGCACCGGCGGTGCCGACCGGCATGAAGGCGGGCGTCCGCACCACGCCCTGCGGCGTCGTCAGGCGCCCTGCGCGCGCGGCGCCATCGGTGGCGAGCAGTTCAAAATGATTGGGACGACTGTCAGTGGGAAGACTCATGGCGGTGCTTATTGCGTGTCGGGAGAGGCCAATCAACCGCCCAATTCTCAGCCGCGGCAGTCCTGCCCGCCCGAGGCCGGACACAATTGAACCGTGCGAGCGCCCGCACATGACCGCTTGTTAAACAAAACGATACGGTATAGTTCTATCAGCGGGGGCCAAGGTGGGAATGCCAGCGCTTGGCGGAAACGCCCGGCGGCGTAGCGTAGACGGTGATTGACCGCGGATGCCTTCCTCTTGTGCCCAGACTGAAACGATCCTCTCCCCCGCCCGGATGAGGAGGACCGGCCTTCGCCTGCTCGGGTCCGCCGTGCTCGCGTACAGCCTAGCGCTGGGCGCCTGCACGACGCTGCCGCGGACGCCCTACACCACGGCCGATGCCAGCAGTTCACGCGTGCTCGATATCGACGGTTTGAGGCGCTACACCGACGAGCCCATCACGAAGTTCAACTTCCCGGCGACGAGGAGCTATCTGGCGCTCTCCGGCGGCGGGGCCGATGGCGCCTATGGCGTCGGTGTGCTGAACGGCTGGACAGCAGCTGGCACCCGCCCGACCTTCTCGGTCGTCTCGGGGGTGAGCACCGGCGGCCTGATCGCGCCCTTTGCGTTTCTCGGGCCGCAATACGACGACACGCTGAAGGACGTCTACACCAGCGGCATCGCGGAGAGCCTGCTGAACGACCCGAGCATCATGCGGGTGCTGTTCGGATCCGGCCTGTTCGGCAATACGCGGCTGCGCGAGCTGGTGGCGCGCTATGTCGGGCCGGAGATCCTGGCGCAGGTCGCGCGCGAATATGGCAAGGGCCGGAGGCTGCTGGTGGTCACCACCGATCTCGACACCCAGCGCACCGCCATCTGGGACATGGGCAAGATCGCCGCGGTCGGCACGCCCGAAGCGCTCAAGCTGTTTCGCGACGTGATGGCGGCCTCCGCCAGCATTCCGCTGGTGTTTCCGCCGATCCTGATCGAGGCTGAAGGCCAGGGACACAGGTTTCAAGAGATGCACGTCGACGGCGGCGTGACGGCCCCGGTGCTGACACTGCCGGAGGCCCTGCTATTCCAGGGGCGCCTGCCCGGCAACGCGAAGATGGACATCTACATCCTGGTCAACAAGAAGATCGAGCGCAACTTCGAGCTCGTCGCAAACGGCACGATCGACGTCGCTTCGCGCAGCCTGTCCTCGATCACGCAGTCGCAGACGCGCTCCATCATCTTCTCGACCTACGATTTCGCCAAGCGCAACCAGCTGGGCTTCCACCTCTCCTACATCGCGCGCGACTATCCGGCACCGGCCTCGGAAGGGTTCGATACCGGCTATATGCGGGCGCTGTATCAGTACGGCTACGAGAAAGCCGCAGCCGGCCAGGCCTGGACTTCGACACTCCCGTGAGACCGCGCCTGGGAACGACGCCGTACCGAGACCGTTGAGGATATGGCCAATTCGGCCAGATTCGCCATGACGCCCCGGCTGCCGCGCGTTATAGAGCAATGACGATTGTCAGGAACGCGCAGGAATCATCGGGCATGGGATTGACCGCGACCAGGACAAGGCCAGCAGCGCCGCGGCGCGAAGTGCCGAAATCTCGCGGCGGCCGGCCGACGAAAAGCGCCGCGATCGAGCGTGATCAGCGGCTGATCGAGGTCGCCACCCGCCTGTTCCTGGATCGCGGTTTTGACGCGACCTCACTCGATGCGGTCGCTGAAGCGGCCCGGGTCAGCAAGCCCACAGTCTATGCCCGTTACGGCGACAAGCGCGGATTGTTTGCCGCCGTATTCAGGCGCGAGATCGAGCGTTGGCTTGCGCCGCTGTCCGCAGCCGCCGAGATGCAGCTCGGCAGTTCGTCCAGTGTCTCGGCCGAACAGCGCCTGGTGGAGATCGGGCGGGAGATGCTGACCTTTACTTGCGGACCCGACGCCATGGCCTTCAGCCGCATGATGACGTCACAGGCCATCAATTTTCCCGACATCGCCAAGCTCGGCAAGGAAGAAGGTTGGCTCAAGGCTGTCGCCACGACCGCGCGCTTCTTCGATCATTTGGTGGCGCAAGGCGCCCTCGACGTCGAGGACACCACCATTGCGGCCGAAGTGTTTCTCGACGTCGTCGTCGGCCACACTCACCGCATGGCGACGTTTGGAATGCCGACGGAAATCAAATCCGCCGAAAAGCGGATGCGCGCGGCAATCAGGCTGTTCCTGGCCGGTGCGCTCGGGCCTGCGGACCGCGTCCAGGATGCCGCCAAAGCTGCGCGGCGGCGCCGCCCCACCCGCTGACAATTCCGTGAGCTTGCGATCTATCCCACGGGGCTCACGGTTGCGCCGTTGACCAAAATAAAACGATACGGTATGGTTTTGTTATAAGCGAGCCCGGGCCCTTTTTCACCAGCCCCAAAAGCGGTGCGGACCGCCTTTCAGACTTAGGTCGCCGCGACGGGTGCAGCCCGTTGCGACGATCCGCGGCCGGCCACTGCCCATGGTCGGCCGCGACTTTCTTTGCGATCGTCCGGCCATCGGCCGGCCAAAGGTTTTGAACATGCCAGATATATCGAGCATGAAGGCGGCACGATTACGCTCCTGGAAGTTGCTCGCGATCGCCCTGTCGGGGCTGCTGATCGCAGCTCCGGCGCGCGCGATCGGCACGGCCGACGGCACGCCTACCACTCTCAACAGCCAGATAGATGGTGATGCCGAGGCCGACCGCCAGACCGTGAGCCGCGAGATCGAACGCTTCCGCAGCTCGTCGATCTCGCTCCGCCAGGCCATGGCCATTGCCGAAGCGCGGCACGCCGGCGCCACCACTGCGGATGTGAGTTTCGATGGCGGCGCGGGTGTGCCGGTCTACAGGGTCAAGACCCTGCACAATGATCGCATCTGGCGCCATACCATCAATGCCTCGACCGGCGAGCTCGTTGGCGGGGAAGCCGCCCTTCCCCTGACCGAGCTCGACCTGGACGATCGCAGCAATCTCGCAGCGCTCGGTGCCATCAGGCACCGCCTCGCGGATGCGGTACGCGTCGCCGAGCAAGCGGCATCCGGCAGGGCCATCAGCGGCGGTCTGGTGCGCGAACGGGGACGGCTGAATTTCGCGATCGTCGTCATCAGCGGCGACGACCTCAAGGAGGTCATCCTCGAGCCTCCGGGCGCCCGGGCAAGATAGCGTCGAGGTCCCGCCCTCGGCCACAATCGCGCCGAAAAGCCATTGACGGGCGCAAAACTCTCCCGCATAAGTCGCCGCCATGTTCGCGACCACCAAACGCACGACCAAAACCACCACGGCCTTCGGGGCCCGGGGAGGCGTGCGCGCGTAGTCGTCGACTAAAACGCATCAGCTCTACCGAAGCCCCGCCCACGATGGTCCGGGGCTTTTTTGTTGTCTTCAGCTCACAGCATGATCCGGAAAAGTGGAATCCGGTTTTCCGACAAGATCATGCTCAACTTGAATGGAGGAGAATGTGAGTAACGATCCCGTCGTCGCGATTGTCGGCGTCACCGGTGCGGTGGGCGCCGAATTCATCGCCACCATGGACAAGCGCGGCTTTCGCATCAGTAAGCTCAAGGCACTGGCAAGCGCGCGGTCGGCCGGCAAGACGGTATCGTTCCGCGGCCAGAACGTCGTCATCGAGGAGCTGACCGAGCGCGCCTTCGAGGGCGTCGACATCGCGCTGTTCTCCGCCGGTGGCGGCATTTCGAAGCAGTACGCGCCAATCGCGGTCAAGGCAGGCGCCGTCGTGGTCGACAACTCCTCCGCCTTCCGCATGGATCCGAACGTGCCGCTGGTGATCCCTGAGATCAACGCGAAGCGCATCCGTGACCACAAGGGCATCATCGCCAACCCGAACTGCGCGGCGATCACCGCGCTGGTGCCGCTCTGGCCGATCCACCAGAACAACCGCATCAAGCGCGTGATCATCTCGACCTACCAAGCCGCCAGCGGCGCCGGCGCCGCGGCAATGGATGAGCTTGTCGAGTCCACCCGCGCCAATCTCAACGGGCAGGTCTATACGCCCAAGGTGATGCCGCACCCCTATGCCTTCAACCTCTTCAACCACAACACCGCGATCGATCCCGAGACCGGCTATAATGATGAGGAGACCAAGGTCATCAACGAGACCCGCAAGATCTTCGAGGACGAGACTATCGCCATCGGTGTCACCTGCGTCCGCGTGCCGGTGCTGCGTGCCCATTGCGAGGCCATCACCTTCGAATGCGAAAAGCCGATCACCGAGGACCAGGTCCGCGCCATCATGGCGCAGGCACCCGGCGTGAAGATCGTCGACGACCGCGCCAAGAACTACTTCCCGATGCCGATCGATGCCTCGGGTCAGGACGACGTCCTGGTTGGCCGCATCCGCAAGGACCTCAGCGATCCCTCGGGGCATTCGATCTCGATGTTCGTGTCGGCGGATCAGCTGCTCAAGGGCGCAGCGCTGAACGCGGTGCAGATCGCCGAACTGCTGCCGCAGCGGGTCATGGCGTAGCGGGTATCGTAGGGTGGGCAAAGCGAAGCGTGCCCACCTTCACTTTCCATGAACTTGATGGTGGGCACGGCGCGACGCGCCTTTGCCCACCCTACTGCTCCGCCCGAAATAGCAAGCACGCATCGCCATACGAATAGAACCGGTAGCCATTCGCGATCGCGTGCGCATAGGCCTGCTTCATCGTCGCGAGGCCGGAGAACGCCGACACCAGCATGAACAGTGTCGACTTCGGCAGGTGGAAATTGGTCAGCAGGATATCGACCGCGCGAAAGCGATAGCCCGGCGTGATGAAGATCGAGGTCTCGGCCGCGAAGGGCTGGATGGTGCCGTCCTCGGCGGCGGCGCTTTCCAAGACCCGCAGCGACGTGGTGCCGACAGCGACGATGCGGCCGCCGTTCTTCCGCGCGGTGTTGAGCCTCTCCGCCGTCTCCGCCGAGATCGTCCCCCACTCGGCGTGCATCTTGTGGCCTTCGGTGTCGTCCACCTTCACGGGCAGGAACGTCCCTGCCCCGACATGCAGCGTGACGCGGTTGATGCCGACGCCGCGGTCGCGCAGCGACTGCTCCAACGCAGGCGTGAAATGCAGGCCCGCAGTCGGCGCGGCGACGGCACCTTCATGCGCCGCGAACATCGTCTGGTAATCGGCGAGGTCCTGATCGTCCGGCGTGCGCTTGGAGGCGATGTAGGGCGGCAGCGGCGGGCTGCCGACATCCGCAATTGCCTGGTCGAGCGCCGGGCCGTGGAACGAGAACGACAGCGTCACCTCGCCTTCGGCGCCCTTGGCCTCGACCTCGGCGTCGAGATGGCCGAGCAGGCAGACCTTGCCTTCATTGCCGAAACGGACGCGGTCGCCGGCAACTAGTTTCTTGGCGGGCTTCACCAGCGCCTGCCAGCGCGAACCGTCGAGGCGCTTGATCAGCGTGGCCTCGATCTTCGGCTCGGTCTCGCGGCCGATGCGGCGGCCCCTCAGCTGCGCCGCGATCACCTTGGTGTCGTTGACGACGAGCTGGTCGCCCGGCTTCAGCCATCGCGGCAGGTCCGAGATGGCCTGATCGCGCAGCGCGCCGTTCTCCACGACCAGCATCTTCGCGGAGTCGCGCGGATGCGCTGGGCGCAAGGCGATGCGCTCAGCAGGCAAATCGAAGTCGAAGAGGTCGGTGCGCATGATTGGTGCCTGGCGCAACGCAGCCCGCCCCTCATGGTGAGGAGGCGGGTAGCGCCGTCTCGAACCATGAAGGCCGAACTGCAGCAGCGGGGGCCTTCATCCTTCGAGACGCACGTTCCGCACTCCTCAGGATGAGGGTCGAGCGCCTACGCCGCGTCCGCCGCCATCCGCGCCTTGACGATCTTGTCGGGGTTCTGCACCGGCTCGCCGCGCTTGATCTTGTCGACGTTCTCCATGCCCTCGGTGACCTTGCCCCACACCGTGTACTGGTTGTCGAGGAAGCGGGCGTCGTCGAAAACGATGAAGAACTGGCTGTCGGCGGAGTCGGGGCTAGCCGCACGAGCCATCGAGGTAACGCCGCGCACATGCGGTTCCTTGTTGAACTCAGCCTTCAGCTTCTTACCCGAGCCGCCGGTGCCGGTGCCGTGCGGGCAGCCGGTCTGCGCCATGAAGCCGTCGATGACACGGTGGAACACGATGCCGTCGTAGAAGCCTTCGCGCACGAGCTCCTTGATGCGAGCAACGTGGCCGGGAGCGAGGTCGGGCCGCATCTCGATAGTGACGGGGCCCTGCGTGGTTTCGAGGATCAGGGTGTTTTCGGTGGCGCTCATATTCGTCTCTCTTGGGTTGGGGGTGAACTCTTCCGGTTGCGAAACTGGATCGCGAATGGACGCCCCGCAGCGGCGCCGGCCATCGCATCGGTAAATGGCATCGGCGTGCAGCGTTGCAATGCCTCCATCACCGCGATCCGGTATTGCAGCCGGTCATCGTCGGAGGCCTCAGCGGATTCATAACTAATCCTCGGATGGCCCAGAATGTTTCCGTCCCGGTTGAAGCTCACGACGACGGTGATGTCGATGGGGCGAGCCTTGGCCACCGGGGGCGGCTTCCAGCAGGTGCGCAGATGCTGGAATATCTCCTGGATGGTATTGATCCGCGCGTCCTCGGCGGCCGCACCGAAGGTGCCGAGCAGAAGCGCCGCGGCAGCTACCAGCAGCTTGTCGCCGCAACGCGCCATCGCCTCTCCTATTTAATGTCGGAAGCGACCTGCACTTTCACCATCTTGTCGGGATCGGTGACTGTGCCGCCGCTCGAACCGGGAGGAGCCTTCTTCAGCTTGTCGACGACGTCCATGCCCTGCACGACTTCGCCGACCACGGTGTATTGATTGTCGAGGCTGCCGCCGTCGGCGAACATGATGAAGAACTGCGAGTTGGCGGTATCGACGCTGTCGCCGCGCCGGGCCATGCCGACGATGCCGCGTGCGAAATGCACCTTGGAGAATTCCTGCTTCAGGTTCGGATATTTCGAGCCGCCGGTGCCGTTGAAGTTCTGGCCGTCGCCGGTCTGCGCCATGAAGCCGTCCATCACGCGGTGAAACGGCACGTTGTTGTAATAACCCTCGCGCGCGAGCTGCTTGATACGCTCGGCGTGTTGGGGCGCAAGATCGGTCCGCAGCTTGATGACGATGCGCCCCTTGGTGGTGTCGATGACGATGGCGTTGGCCTTGTCGAGACCCGCCGGCAGGGTCTGTGCGCCGGCCGGGACCGCGCCGAGGAGCGCGGCAAACATCGTGGCAAGGATTGCGAGACGACGGATCATGAAAACTCCGGATCAGGTGAGATGAAGAAGCGCCGTTACCCAGCGAATTTGGCCTTGAGCAGGCTTGCGACGAGCGGCGGCACGAATGTCGAAACATCGCCGCCCATGGCTGCGATCTGGCGCACCAGTGTGGCGGTGATCGGGCGGACCATGGGGGACGCCGGCAGGAAGACCGTGTGCACCTCCGGCGCCATGGCCTCGTTCATGCCGGCGAGCTGCATCTCGTAGTCGAGATCGGTGCCGTCGCGCAAACCGCGAATCATGATGGTCGCGCCATGCTTGCGCGCGGCGGTCACGGAAAGGTCGTCAAAGGTGGTGGCCTCGAGAGCACAGCCGGCCGCGGCCGCCAGCGGCCCGCAGATGTCGTGGAGCATCTGCAGGCGCTCCTCGGTCGAGAACAGCGGCTCCTTGCCGGGATGGACCCCGATCGCGACCACCAGCCTGTCGCAGAGGGGAACGGCATGCCGGACCACGTCCAGATGGCCGTTGGTGATGGGGTCGAAGGAACCCGGATAGAAGGCGATGCGCGGCATGGCTTTCTCCTACCGCGCCCGGCCCGGCCCGGCAAGCCGGGCAGGTTTCTGCCCGTTTTCCGCAAAACCATGTCGGAATCCCCCGGTTTGTTTCGTCCTGGGAGCGGCGACGAAACAAAGGAAACGCGAACGAAACCATTTCACGCGCCCGCGAAGACGTCCGGAAACTGGCCATGGTTACTAATCCGGCCAACAAATGACAGGCCGCACACTGGGCGTAGCGGCCACATCACAGGGGACCGTCAATGATCAAGGCTCTTTCAGCGATCGCACTCTCCGCATGTGTTGCCGCTGCCCTCACTCTTCTGCCCGGCTTTGCTCCGACCGTCGAAGCCAGCGTGCCGCAGGCCCTCGCCAAGAGCGACCGCCTCGACATCCGCACCATCGGCAAGGACTGCTCGCAGCAGGCCTGGCCGAACTTTGAAGCCTCCTGCCTGCGCCGCGCCGGCACCAAGACCAATGTCCGCGAGGCTCGCCTCGTGAGCGCCGACCGCACTCCGTAGTCGGGTCTGTCAGCTCCGCGTCATCTCATCCCAGTATGAACCCCATGGATATTTGCGACGTCTCGTCGCAGACTGGCTGATGCTCGCGCCCGGCGGAATGGCCCGTTGGGCGCGAACCCATTGAGGGGTCGCTTTTGTCCAGTACACCCGCTGTCGCTTCCGGCCATCATCCTGATCCGCTGCCGCTTGCCATGACCATGGGCGCCCTCGGGGTGGTCTACGGCGATATCGGCACCAGCCCCCTCTACGCCCTAAAGGAAGCCGCCAAGGCGGCCGCCCATGGCGCCACCCTCGCTCCCGAAGCTGTCTTGGGGGTTGCCTCGCTCATCCTCTGGGCGCTGCTGCTGATCATCTCGCTGAAATATGCGCTCTTGATCCTGCGCGCGGACAATCGCGGCGAAGGCGGCATCGTCGCGCTGCTGGCGCTGCTGCACGCCCGCCACGCCCAATCAGGCACGTGGCGCGCCCACCTGTTGGTGGTCGGCCTCGTCGGCGCCGCCCTGCTCTATGGCGACGGCGCGATCACCCCGGCAATCTCTGTGCTGAGCGCCATCGAAGGCCTCAAGGTGGATGCGCCCTCGCTCGCGCCGGCGGTGGTGCCCGTGACCATTGCCATCCTGGTCGGCCTGTTCATGATGCAGAAGCAAGGCGCGGGCTTTATTGGCCGCATCTTCGGGCCGGTGATGATGGCCTGGTTCATCGTGCTCGCCGCGCTGGGCATCCACGGCATCGTCAAGGCGCCGGCAGTGCTGGTCGCGCTCAGCCCGCTCTATGCGTTCGACTTCCTGATTCACCAGGATTTCCACGTCTCCTTCGCGATCCTGGGCGCCGCCTTCCTGGCGGTGACCGGCGGCGAGGCCATGTATGCCGACATGGGGCATTTCGGCCGCTTTCCGATCCGGCTCGCCTGGTTCACGGTCTGCCTGCCTGCGCTGGTGCTGAACTATTTCGGCCAGGCTGCGCTCCTGATCACCGATCCCACGATGATCGAGAATCCGTTCTTCCAGCTCTGCCCCGATGCCCTGCACTATCCGCTGGTCGCCTTCTCCACGGTGGCGACCGTGATCGCCTCGCAGGCGATCATCTCGGGCGTGTTCTCGCTGACGCAGCAGTCGATTCAACTCGGCTTCCTGCCCCGCATGCAGATCCGCCACACCACCAGCGACGCGATCGGCCAGATCTACGTGCCGCTGGTAAACTGGCTGCTCGCGGCCGCAACACTCGGCGCGGTCCTGAGCTTCGGCACCTCCGATGCGCTGGCTGGCGCCTACGGCATCGCGGTGTCGCTGTTGATGGCGATCACCACGCTGCTGGCCGCCCTGGTCGCGATCCAGTGGGGCTATTCGCCGTGGCTCGTGGTTGCCGTGAACGGCTTCTTCTTCGTGATCGACGTGATCTTCTTCTCGGCCAATTCGATCAAGCTGTTCGAGGGCGGCTGGTTCCCGCTGCTGCTCGCCGGCCTCGTCGCATTCCTGATGCTGACCTGGCGCGCCGGCGTGAAGCTGGTCGAGGCGGCGCGCGCGAAGCTGCGCCAGCCCGAGGAGGATTTGATCGAGACCGCGGTCAACAAGTGTAGCGCCCGCCTTCCCGGCACCGCCGTGTTCCTCGCCTCGGCACCGAAAGGTGTGCCGCTGGCGCTGACGCAATTCGTCAAGCACAACCACGTTCTGCACGAGCGTGTCGTCCTCGTCACCGTCCTGATTGAGGAATTGCCGCACATTGCCGACGAGGAACGCGCCGAGGTGATCGAGATCATCCCCGGCATCACCCGCGTCATCCTGCATTACGGCTTCATGCAGAACCCGACCATCTATGAGGGGCTGACGCTCACCTGCCGGCAGGGCAAGCTGCCCGGCATCGACCTCTCCGACATCACCTATTACGTCGGCCGCGAGACCATCATCCCGCGCGAAGATGTCCCGGGCATGTGGGTTTGGCGCGAAACCCTGTTCGCCTTCCTCCAGCGCAACGCCGAACGCTCGGCTGCGTTCTTCGGCGTGCCGACCAGGCAGGTGGTGGAGTTCGGTACGGAGCTGGAGATTTAGCCGACGCGTTGCTCGCACCGTGTAGCGACTGCGCGCAGCGACGCGACGCCGACACAGGTTGCGAGAAGACCCGAGCCCACGAGCGCGCCGGCGCGCCGAGCGCTGGAGGCGTTGGCTTCAGCAAAACAGCGTCCGCTGCGGGATCGCTGTTGAAATTGCTCGTTGGCGAATTGGAACCAGGTGGATCGCCTTTCGGTTGGTGCCGGCGAGATCAGGATCCTGGGCTGGTGCTCCACCATGAACTCTGGCGCCAACGTCACATTCAGCAACTTGCGCGCTCTCGTCATCCTGATCGTGGTCGCCTTCCATTCGGCTCTTCCCTACCTCGCCTCTCAGCCGCCGCATCCGTTCGCCTTCGACGCGCCGCCCTATCGATGGATCGCGTTTCCGATCGTCGATCGCGAACGCTGGTTCGGGCTGGACCTGTTCTGCGCATGGCAAGACGTCAGCTTAATGTCCCTGATGTTCCTTTTGGCGGGCCTGTTCACCCCGCATGGCCTGATCCGCAAGGGTGGCGCCGCCTATCTCGCGGAGCGCTGGTGGCGAATCGGATTGCCCTTCGTTCTCGCGGTCGCCCTTCTCAGTCCGGTAGCGTACTACGCGTCGTATCTAACGACCGCGACCGACCCATCGCCTGCGGCGTTTTGGCAGCACTGGCGCGCTTTACCGATGTGGCCCTCGGGCCCGCAATGGTTCTTGTGGCAGCTTCTGCTGCTCAGCGGACTGGCTGCTGCACTGCATGAGATCGTGCCATCGTGGCCACGGGCCGCGAGCCTAATCATCGCCAAGTGCGGCGATCGTCCGCTGCTCTTCTTCGCAGGTCTGACCAGTCTCTCGGCACTGGCCTATGTCCCGCTGGCGATGATCTTTACGCCGTGGGAATGGACCTTTTTCGGCCCATTGTCTTTCCAGCTAAGCCGCCCGCTCCACTATCTCCTCTATTTCTCCGCGGGACTCGCCATCGGCGGCTACGGCTGTAATCGCAGTATCTTCCGCACCGACGGCCCCCTCGCGCGCCGCTGGCCAGCCTGGGTTGCAGCAGCATTCGCCTGCTTTGCAGTATGGGGCGGGCTGACCTCGCTGACGATGCCGGACTGGAATGCAAGCCCCCCGGCATATCGTCTCGCCGCGGCCTTCGCCTTTCCCTTTGCATGCGCAACAGGCGTTATCGCTTTCGTGGCGAGTTCGTTGGCATTGTTGCGTCGCCGTTCGGCGCTCGCCGACAGCCTTTCGACCAATGCCTACGGCATCTACCTCACGCATTATCCGTTGGTGCTGTGGCTGCAATATGCACTGCTCGGCACGAGCCTGAATGCCGTCGCCAAAGCCACATTCGTCCTCATCGTGGCGCTGGTTCTAAGCTGGGCCGCGAGCGGATACCTGACCGTGAGCGCGAGACTGCTGGTCCACCGGCATCCACGATTTTCGGACAAGGGCGCTATCTCAGATCAACCTCGATGACGGAAACGCCCATGTCACTGGTCCCGACGCTCGCGTCCCGCAATCTCTTCCACGATCGCCTGCGTTTTGTCGCGACGCTCATCGGAATCGTGTTTTCGGTCGTCCTGGTGATGATCCAGATGGGCCTGTTCCTGGGCTTCGGTCGCATGGTGACGACGATGATCGACCATGCGTCAGCCGATCTCTGGGTGTTGCCGAAGGGAGCGAAATGCTTTGAGGATCCCTCGCTGCTGGATGCGAAGCTGCGCGATAAGGTCACGTCCGTCGATGGCGTCGCCTCCGTGGTCCCGCTGGTCATCGGCTTCTCGGACTGGCGCCTCGAGAGCGGCGAGACGACACCCGTCTTCGTTGTCGGCGCCGATTTGCGTGACGGAAGCCTGAGGCCGTGGAACGTGGTCGAGGGCGACGTCCGCGCGCTTTCGCAAAATGGAGCCGTGATCGTCGACCGCTCCTACTACGATCGCCTCGGCGTCTCAAAAATCGGATCAACGGCCGAGATCCGCGGCCGCCACGTCAAGGTCGTGGCCTTAACCGACGGCATCCGCTCCTTCACCACGACACCCTACGTCTTCGTGGACCTGAAATACGCTCGCACCTACACCGGAACCTTTCCCGATCGCGCCAGCGATCTCCTGGTTCGCCTCAAGCCCGACGCCGATCGCGACACAGTCCTTAAGGCCGTCCGAGCTCTGGTTGGTGAGCATGAGGTGCTTACCACAGATGAATTCCGCAGCCGTAGCCGCTCGTTCTGGCTGTTCGGGACGGGCGCCGGCGCTGCACTGTTTGCCGGCGCATTGCTCGGAGTGATCGTCGGCACCGTCATCGTCGCGCAAACCCTCTATTCGAGCACCAAGGATCACCTCAGCGAATTCGCCACCCTGCGGGCAATGGGTTCGTCGAATGGATATATCTACAGGGTCATCATCTATCAGGCGCTCCTCAACGCGATCATCGGCTTCGTCATTGCGACTGCGATTGGCACTGTCGTTGTGGAGATGACTGCCAAGAGCGCGTTGCCGATCGTCATCACGCCGTGGCTGATTGCAGCTCTGTTCGTGCTGACGGTCGTGATGTGCGTGGCATCGGCGATCGGCGCAATCGTGCGTGTGGTGCGGATCGATCCAGCAACGGTATTCATGCGATGAGCGAAATCATCATTGAGGCTACCGGGATCAAGAAAACGCTTGGGCAGGGCGCTGGCGAGGTGAAGGCGCTGCGCGGTATCGACCTGACGCTGCGGCGCGGCGAGTTCACGCTGCTGATGGGGCCGTCAGGCAGCGGCAAGACGACGCTGCTGCTCGTTCTCGGATGCATGCTGGCACCAAGTTCGGGTACGCTCACTGTGTGTGGCATGCCTACGTCCGGGGTCGACAAGGAGGGACTGGCCAGAATCAGGCGCGACCATATCGGCTTTGTGTTCCAGTCCTATCATCTGTTTCCGACGCTCACTGCTGCGCAGAACGTGCAACTCGCCCTCGACATCCGTCACGAGCGTGGGCGCAAAGCCGGCAAACGGGCGCGGGAAGCGCTGAACCTAGTTGGTCTGGCGCAAAAGGCCGATACCTTGCCGGGCGAGCTCAGCGGCGGTGAGCAGCAGAGGGTCGCGATCGCGCGAGCTTTTGTCGCCAATCCCTCCGTCATTCTCGCCGACGAGCCAACCGCCGCGCTCGACGGCAACAACGGGCGAAGCATCATGCGAATTCTCGCCGATGCAGCACATCAGCGCGAGCGCGCCGTGCTCGTCGTGACCCATGATCCCCGGGTCATTCCTTTTGCGGATCGCATCGTCGAGATCGAGGACGGCCTGCTGGTCGACACCGGATCCGGCGGACCCGAGCGGCTGCATTTGCCAAAGGCCGCCGCATTCAGGCCGTAAGGCCCCAGCGAAATGAAGCAAGAGGACGCATCATGAGCCTGCGCGCCGAAATGTTGCGCCTCGGCATCCGCATGTTCCTGAAACGGCACGGTCAGCCATTCGATGTCGGGACGTGGCGGGCAAACATGCATCGCATGGAGCGATGGGTGCCTCGTCCACCACGCAGCACCAGAACAAGCGTCGTGCAGGCCAGTCACCTCAGACTACACCGGATCGCGACCCCGACATCGCGGCCCGGGCGCAACGTGCTATATCTTCACGGCGGCGCCTATATTTCGGGCGCGCCGATCTACTACCGGCATTTCACCTGGCGCATTGCCGATGTGACCAGGTCGACGGTCTGGGCGCTCGAATATCGCCTCGCCCCCGAACATCCATTTCCGGCCGCACTGGACGATGCCGTGGCGGGTTTTCTCTGGCTCGCCAGCGAGGCGGGCGATCCAAGCCAACTGTTCGTGATGGGTGATTCGGCCGGTGGAGGATTGGCCCTGTGCCTTCTCATGAGGCTGCGTGACGAACGCAAGCTGCTTCCTGCCGCCGCGGTTGCCATGTCGCCCTGGACCGATCTGGCGCTCACCGCGCCCTCGTTGACAGAGAATGCCGCGTCAGATCCGATGTTGAACGTGCACGATATTCCGGAATTCGTGCGCTGTTATCTGGCAGGCGCCGACCCGTATAGCCCCCATGCATCGCCGCTCTATGGCGAGGCGTCCGGACTTCCGCCGGTGCTGATCCATGTCGGAAGCGACGAGATCCTGCGGGATGACGCGGTCCGCATGGCCGACAAGCTGAAAGAGAGTAATCCGCGGAGCCGGCTGGAGGTCTGGCCGCGCATGCCGCACGTTTTCCAGCTCTTCGTCCCGGTGCTACCGGAAGCCCATGCAGCCATCGCGCAGATCGGAAAATTCATCTCCAACCTGCCTTGCGATCCAATTTTGCTGACTTCCCGGCCTACCTAGGCCCCGCTGCCGTTCCCATTCTCCCCGTTCCCGCTCTCCGCCTCTTCCGTAATGTGTTCGACCGAGACGACGTGCTCGTCCTCGGCGGTGTTGAACACGATCACGCCTTGCGTCGAGCGGCCGGCGATACGGATACCTTCGACCGGGCAGCGGATCAGCTGGCCCTTGTCGGTGACCAGCATGATCTGGTCGGCGTCCTCGACCGGGAACGAGGCTACGAGGTTGCCGTTGCGGTTGTTGACGTTCATGGCGACGATGCCTTTGCCGCCGCGGCCCGTGGTTCGGTACTCGTAGGACGAGGTCCGCTTGCCGAAGCCGTTGACGGAGACGGTCAACACGACCTGCTCCTGCGCCGACATCTCGATATAGCGTTCCTGCGCGAGCTGGAAGCTGCCCGAGGTCTCCTCGGCCTCGACATCCACTGCTGTCTCCTCCGCCGCCGCTTCGCCGGCCACGGCGCGGCGCATCTTCAGGTAGGCCGAGCGTTCGTCCGAAGTGGTCTCGACATGGCGCAAAATCGCCAGCGAAATCACCTTGTCGCCCTCAGCCAGCGCGATGCCGCGCACGCCCATCGAGGTGCGCCCGGTGAACACGCGCACGTCGGTGACGGGGAAGCGGATGCACTGGCCGCCGGCGCCGGTGAGCAGCACGTCGTCGTGCTCGGTGCAGATCTGCACGTCGACGATCGCTTCATTGTCGTCGAGCTTCATGGCGATGATGCCGGAGCGGCGGACGTCGACGAAGTCGGACAGCTTGTTGCGGCGGACATTGCCGCCGGTGGTCGCGAACATCACGTCGAGGTTGCCCCAGGTCGATTCATCCTCCGGCAGCGGCATGATGGTGGTGATGCGCTCGCCCTGCTCCAGCGGCAGGATGTTGATCAGCGCCTTGCCGCGTGCGTTCGGCGCGGCCATCGGCAGACGCCAGACCTTCTCCTTGTAGACCTGCCCGCGCGAGGAGAAGAACAGCACCGGCGTATGCGTGGAGGCCACGAACAGCCGGCTGACAAAATCCTCGTCGCGGGTCTGCATGCCGGCGCGGCCCTTGCCGCCGCGGCGCTGCGCCCGATAGGCCGAAAGCGGCACGCGCTTGACATAGCCGGCGTGCGACACGGTGACCACCATGTCCTCGCGCTGGATCAGGTCCTCGTCCTCGACCTCGCCCTCCTGCTCGATGATCACGGTCCGGCGCGGGGTCGCGAACTCGGCCTTCACCTCGGCAAGCTCGGTCTTGACGATATCAAGCACGCGAGCGCGTGAGCGCAGGATGTCGAGATAATCGGCAATTTCGCCGGCGAGCGTGTCGAGCTCTTCGCGGATCTCGTCGCGGCCGAGTGCTGTGAGGCGCTGCAGGCGCAGATCGAGAATAGCCCTGGCCTGCTCCATCGACAGCCGGATCGTGCCGTCCTCGCTGATGCGGTGGCGCGGGTCATCGATCAGGGTCAGCATGTCCTCGACGTCCCGGGCCGGCCAGTCGCGCGACATCAGGGTGTCGCGTGCTGTGGTCGGGTCCGGTGAGGTGCGGATGACGCGAATCATTTCGTCGATATTGGCGACAGCTATCGCCAGGCCGACCAGGATATGCGCGCGGTCGCGCGCCTTGCCCAGTAGGAACTTGGTCCGCCGCGTGACGACCCGCTCACGGAAGTCAACGAAGATGGCGAGCAGGTCTTTCAGATTCATGATCCGCGGCCGACCGCTGTCGAGCGCAACCATATTGACGCCGAAGCTCGTTTGCAGCGGCGTGAATCTGTAGAGCTGGTTCAGCACCACGTCGGGCACAGCGTCGCGTTTCAGCTCGATGACGACGCGGAAGCCGTCGCGGTCGGATTCATCGCGCAGATCGGCGATGCCCTCGATCTTCTTCTCCTTGACCAGCTCGGCGATGCGCTCGACCATCGTCGCCTTGTTCACCTGATACGGAATTTCGGTGACGATGAGCGCCTCACGCTCCTTGCGAATGGTATCGATCGTGACCTTGCCGCGCATCATCACCGAGCCGCGGCCGAGGTGATAACCGGCGCGGATGCCGGCGCGTCCGAGAATGACGCCGCCAGTTGGAAAATCCGGTCCGGGAACGATGTTGATCAGCTCGTCAATGGTGAGCGCGGGATTGTCGATCAGCGCCACGCAGGCATCGATGACCTCGCCGAGATTGTGCGGCGGAATGTTCGTGGCCATTCCGACTGCGATGCCGCCCGCGCCGTTGACCAGAAGGTTCGGGAACTTGGCCGGAAGAACCGACGGCTCGGTCTCGTTGTTATCGTAGTTCGGCTGGAAATCGACGGTGTCCTTGTCGATATCTGCCAGCAGAGCCAGCGCAGACCGGGTGAGACGCGCTTCGGTGTAACGATACGCGGCAGGCGGATCGCCATCGACCGAGCCGAAATTGCCCTGGCCGTCGATCAGCGGCACGCGCATCGAGAAGTCCTGCGCCATGCGGACCATCGCGTCGTAGATCGACTGGTCGCCGTGCGGGTGATACTTACCGATGACGTCGCCGACCACGCGGGCGGACTTGACGTACTTCTTATCCGGCGTGTGCCCCTGCTCGTGCATCGAGTACAGGATGCGGCGGTGCACCGGCTTCAGTCCGTCGCGGGCATCGGGCAGCGCACGCGCCACGATCACGCTCATGGCGTAATCGAGGTAGGACTTTTTCATCTCCTCGAAGATGGAGACGGGGCGAATGTCCGAGGGTTGCGCCGGCTGGTCGCCGGGCTTCTTGTCGTCGTCAGCCAAAGGGGAATCCGGTGAGTATTTATCTGGGAATCATATAGCGCATCGAAGCCCTCATAACCACCCTTGCGAAGTTCAGGGAAGCGCTTTTTCCGACTGTTTTTCCAGAGACTTACGCGCTCCCCGCCACGGCGTTCAGCGGGCTGGAACGGATTGTCCGGAGCCGCCCGGCAGACCCTGAAAATCACGCCGTGCATGATGCGCCGTGGCCCCGGCGCGGACAGACCCGCCACTACCAAAACGCGAGCAAGATCGTGATCCGGTAATGGTCGCGCTCGCGCCGCGGATGGGGCTGTGGCGAATGGCGCTGTGGCCCAGCGGCCTCAGGCCGTGGGCGCAAGCCTCGTCCAGCGTCAAACTGAGGCAAGGGATGAGGCTAGCCCGAGAACCACACCCTCACCCGCGAATTGGTGCGAACTCCTGTCGTTCTGCGCGCGGCAGCCGGAGGAGGAATGCTGCGCCTCAGAACGGGATATCGTCGTCCATGTCGCTGTTGCGGCCACCTCCAGCGGCGGCCACCGGGCGGCGCGGCGCGCTGCTGACGGGACCAGAGGAGCCGAAATCGCCGCCCGGCTCATCGCCAAAGCTGCCGCCTCCGCCACCGCTGCGACCGTCGAGCATCGTGAGGGTCGAGTTGAAGCCCTGAAGCACCACCTCGGTCGAGTACTTCTCCACACCGCTCTGGTCGGTCCATTTGCGGGTCTGAAGCGCGCCCTCGACGTAAATCTTGGCGCCCTTCTTCAGGTACTGTTCGGCAACCTTGCACAGACCTTCATTGAAGATCACGACACGGTGCCACTCAGTCTTTTCCTTGCGCTCGCCGGTCGCCTTGTCGCGCCAGGTCTCCGAGGTCGCAACGCTCAAATTCGCAATCGGCCGCCCGTCCTGAGTGCGCCGGATCTCCGGATCCTTGCCGAGGTTACCGACCAGAATGACCTTGTTGACGCTTCCCGCCATCGCCGCTCTCCACTCCGAATGCCACTGAATTCAAAAGGCCGGGCCGCGCGCCCGCGCTCCGCCGCCACCCTGTCGGGGACCCTATACGCTTCGCAGGGGCCGATCAGCCCGTATCCCCTCAGGTTATCCCCACATATAGCACGGATCTGAATTCTGTTCCAGATTTGTTCTTCGGAGGCTGATGCACGAATCCAGGACACCAGGGCTTGCTCCGTGACCGAAAAATTCGCGGCGCCGGATGGAACTTATTTGGGTTCCCGCAAACGAGTAAAAACAACTTAACATTCATCGTGTTAGAGGTGTCTCGAATGCTCGCGACTGTTGCATTTCGGAAACGGACTCTGCCACTCGATTGGGCTAGCCTTGCCTCGCAGTTAATTCATGGGCGTTGCGCCTGATCCGCCGCTTCGAGGGTCTCGAGAAGCGGACGACAATGGGGAGACTTGCAATGAACAAGATTTTACTTGGTGCAATCGGTGCGGTGGCGTTGGGGCTGTCGGCTCCCGCAAGCGCGGCGGATCTCGCCGCGCGTCCCTACACCAAGGCTCCGGCGCCGATGGTCGCCACCATCTATGACTGGAGCGGCTTCTACATCGGCATTAACGGCGGTGGCGGCTCGAGCCGCAACTGCTGGGACTTCGTGACTCCGGTAACCGGCGTTCTCGTGACCGATGGCTGCCATGACGCGACCGGCGGCACAGTGGGTGGCCAGATCGGGTACCGCTGGCAGTCCGCGAATTGGGTGTTCGGTGTCGAAGGCCAAGGCAACTGGGCGGACTTCCGCGGAGACAACATCAGCCCGACTCTAGCGGTTCAGCAGGATCGTACGCGAATCGATGCTTTCGGCCTGATAACCGGCCAGGTTGGCTATGCCTGGAACAATGTGTTGCTCTACGTGAAGGGCGGCGCTGCGGTGGTTAACGACAAATATGACCTTCTCGTCGCACCAGGGTTCGTAGGTGCCGGTACGGTGTTCGGCTCGACTCGCGAAACCCGCTGGGGCGGCACCGTCGGTGCGGGCCTCGAGTTCGGCTTCGCTCCGAACTGGTCTGTAGGCTTCGAGTACGATCACATTTTCCTCGGCAATCGTAACGTCGACTTCACGTTTGGCGGTGCGTTCGTTCAGACCGAGCGCATCCGTCAGGACGTCGACATGGGCCTCATCCGCGTCAACTATCGCTGGGGCGGTCCGGTGATCGCGAAGTACTGAGATCCCTCCTATACTGCTCACGATCAAAAGGCCGGCCTCGCGCCGGCCTTTTTGCTGCACAGGCGGCGCGAATAGGGCAGCCAGCACCACCTTTCAGCATACTGTGGCTTTTCGGGTACACAACTTGCGGCTTCAATGATGTATGCACGACATCAGTTGGACCACAGCGTCCGATGTCTTTCCGCTCGCGGAAGGCAACAACAGAAACTGGGACTGGGATTAAGTTGAAAATGGAAAAGGTTTTGTTGGCTTCGGCCTGTTTGTTCGCACTCGCCGCTCCGGCTTCGGCCGCCGATCTCGCGGCTCGCCCCTACACCAAGGCTCCGGTGGCTGTGGCCTCGGTCTACAACTGGACCGGCTTCTACATCGGTATCGTCGGCGGCGGCGCTTGGGAGAACGGCTCGGGCGACCCGAAGATGAAGGGCGGCTTCGTCGGCGGCACTGCCGGCTACAACTGGCAGACCGGCAACGTCGTGTTCGGTGTCGAGGCTGATGGCGCCTGGGCTGACGTCAGCGCTTCGGCGACCGGTGCGACCGTTGTCCCCGGCTTCGGCGTTGTCACCGCCACGGCGAGCTCGAAGACCGATGCCATGGGCACCGTGCGCGGCCGCATCGGCTACGCCGTCAATCAGGTCCTGTTCTACGGCACCGGCGGTTACGCCTGGATCGACAACAAGATCACTCTCTCTGCGCTCGGCGTCACCGCCTCGGACAGCAAGTGGCACTCCGGCTGGACCGTCGGCGCGGGCGTCGAAGCGTTCTTCGCTCCGCAGTGGTCGGTCAAGGGCGAGTACCTCTATCGCAGCCTCGGCGGCGAGACCTACTTCTCGGGCGCCCTGCCCACCGGCACGCTCAACTTCCACACCGTGCAGGTCGGCCTGAACTATCACTTTGGGGGCCCGGTCGTCGCGAAGTACTGATCTTCGCTACCGACGCCATTGCGTTACGAAAGGCCGGCCTTGCGCCGGCCTTTCTGTTTTTGCGAGACTCGCAGCGGCGCGCCATCGCGCGGTTCCGGACGCCGCTGCTGCCAGATGCCGCCAGCGCGCCAACAATCCGTTGACGATTCGCAACTCGCACTGGAAATCCATCTCCGTTCTTCCTACGTTCGCTGACATACCCATCGGCGCCGTACCCGGTTCCGGGCGAAGCGCGCCTACAGCGTTGGCGCGATCGCGCGTCTTTGGGATTCCTTGAGGACCACCAGGATGGATGAAGTGATCAAGGCGAAGCGCCAACAGCAGAACGCGGGCTCAAGCCTGCGCGCAATTACGATCCGTGGCGCGCGCGAGCACAACCTCAAGAATGTCGACGTCGAGATTCCCCGCGACAAGCTCGTGGTGTTCACCGGCCTCTCCGGCTCCGGCAAATCCTCGCTCGCCTTCGACACCATCTATGCCGAGGGCCAGCGCCGCTACGTCGAATCGCTTTCGGCCTACGCCCGCCAGTTCCTGGAGATGATGCAGAAGCCGGACGTCGACCAGATCGACGGCCTGTCGCCGGCGATCTCGATCGAGCAGAAGACGACCTCGAAGAACCCGCGCTCCACGGTCGGCACCGTGACCGAGATCTACGACTACATGCGCCTGCTCTGGGCGCGCGTCGGAGTGCCCTACTCGCCTGCCACCGGCCTGCCGATCGAGAGCCAGACCGTGTCGCAGATGGTCGACCGCGTGCTGGCGCTGCCCGAGGGCACCCGCCTCTATCTGCTCGCCCCGGTCGTGCGCGGCCGCAAGGGCGAGTACCGGAAGGAGATCGCCGAATGGCTCAAGAAGGGGTTTCAGCGCGTCAAGATCGACGGCACCTTCTACGAGCTCGCCGAGGCGCCGACGCTCGACAAGAAATTCCCGCATGACATCGACGTCGTCGTCGACCGCATCGTGGTGCGGCCCGACATCGGCCAGCGCCTCGCCGAAAGCTTTGAGACCGCGCTGAAGCTCGCCGAGGGCCTCGCGGTCGTCGAGTTCGCCGACGCGCCGGCGGCAGCGGCGCCGGCGGAAGAGAAAAAGAAGACCGCAAAGATCCACGACAAGAGCGGTCCCGAACGCATGCTGTTCTCGGAAAAGTTCGCCTGCCCGGTTTCCGGCTTCACCATTCCCGAGATCGAGCCCCGACTGTTTTCCTTCAACAACCCCTACGGCGCCTGCCCCGCCTGCGGTGGGCTCGGCGTCGAGCAGCATGTCGACGAGGATCTCGTCATTCCCGACAAGGACGTGACGTTGCGCAAGGGCGCGATCGCGCCCTGGGCCAAATCGTCATCGCCCTATTACGTGCAGACGCTGACCGCGCTCGGCAAGCACTACAAGTTCACGCTCGACACCAAGTGGAAGGATCTTGCGAAGAAGACTAAAGACGCGATCCTCTACGGCTCCGGCGAGGACGAGATCAAGTTCTCCTACGAGGATGGGGTGCGTTCCTATGACACCAAGAAGCCGTTCGAGGGCGTCATCACCAACATCAACCGCCGCTATCGCGAGACCGAGAGCGAATGGGCGCGCGAGGAGCTGGCGAAGTATTTCCACGACGTGCCCTGCGAGGCCTGCAAGGGCTTTCGGCTGAAGCCGGAGGCGCTCTGCGTCAAGATCGGCGGCAAGCATATCGGCGACATCTCGGAGCTGTCGGTCAAGGGCGCCGGCGCCTGGTTCGAGACCGTGCCGGAGGCGCTGAACACCCAGCAGAACGAGATCGCCGGCCGCATCCTCAAGGAGATCCGCGAGCGCCTGACCTTCCTGCTCGACGTCGGCCTCAACTATCTCACCCTGTCCCGCTCGTCCGGCACGCTGTCCGGCGGCGAGAGCCAGCGCATCCGCCTCGCCTCCCAGATCGGCTCGGGGCTGACTGGCGTGCTCTATGTGCTGGACGAGCCGTCGATCGGCCTGCACCAGCGCGACAACGCGCGCCTGCTCGACACGCTCAAGCGTCTGCGCGATCTCGGCAACACCGTGATCGTCGTCGAGCATGACGAAGATGCGATCCTGCTCGCCGACCATGTCCTGGACATCGGTCCCGGCGCCGGCATGCATGGCGGCAACATCATCGCCGAGGGCACGCCCGCCGAGATCATGCGCAACTCAAAGTCACTCACGGGCAAATATCTCACCGGCGAGCTCGAGGTCGAGGTGCCGGAGCGGCGCCCGCCGAACCATCGCCGCACCATCAAGGTGGTGAACGCGCGCGGCAATAACCTCAAGAACGTCACCGCTGAGATTCCGCTCGGCCTGTTCACCTGCGTTACCGGCGTTTCCGGCGGCGGCAAGTCGACGCTCTTGATCGACACGCTCTACCGCGCCATCGCCCGCAAGCTGAACAACGCCAGCGAAGGCGCAGCCCCACACGACCGCATCGAGGGCCTCGAGCACATCGACAAGATCATCGACATCGACCAGTCGCCGATCGGCCGCACCCCGCGCTCCAACCCCGCGACCTACACCGGCGCCTTCACGCCGATCCGCGAGTGGTTCGCCGGCCTGCCCGAATCCAAGGCGCGCGGCTACGAGCCCGGCCGTTTCTCGTTCAACGTCAAGGGCGGCCGCTGCGAGGCCTGCCAGGGCGACGGCGTCATCAAGATCGAGATGCACTTTTTGCCCGACGTCTACGTCACCTGCGACGTCTGCAAGGGCAAGCGCTACAACCGCGAGACGCTGGAGGTCCTGTTCAAGGGCAAGAGCATCGCCGACGTGCTCGACATGACCGTCGAGGAAGCCGCCGAGTTCTTCAAGGCGGTGCCGCGCGTGCGCGAGACGTTTCAGACGTTGCACCGCGTCGGGCTCGACTACATCCATGTGGGACAGCAGGCCACCACGCTCTCCGGCGGCGAAGCCCAGCGCGTCAAGCTGGCCAAGGAGCTGTCAAAGCGCGCCACCGGCCGCACGCTCTACATCCTGGACGAGCCGACCACCGGCCTGCACTTTCACGACGTCAAGAAGCTGCTGGAAGTGCTGCACGAGCTGGTCGCGCAGGGCAACACGGTCGTCGTCATCGAGCACAATCTTGAAGTCATCAAGACCGCCGACTGGGTCATCGACCTCGGCCCCGAAGGCGGCGACGGCGGCGGCGAGATCGTCGCCTGGGGCCCGCCCGAGGATATTGCCAAGGCGCCGCGGAGCTATACCGGAAAGTTCTTGGCGCCGGTGCTGGCGAAGGCGCGGAAGCCGAAGCGGAGGCGAGCTGCGAGCGAGGCGGCGGAATAGATCTCGCTGCCTCGACCTGTGTCTCGGGAGATCATGCCGTCAATGAGTGCCAGCAATGCCCAGCAGAAGCTATACGCTCTTTCGCGACGCTATCCTGTCTGAGCAGCAGGTAACCTGCGTTTATGAGGGCCGCTACCGCGAACTGTGCCCGCATATCATTGGCACCAACAAGCGCGGCGAGGAAGCCGTGCTGGCTTGGCAATTTGGCGGCGAGAGCAGCGGCCGGTTACCGCAGTGGCGGTGCTTGAGCCTAGCGAGCGTGAGCCAGGCCCGCGTACGAATCGGGCCCTGGCACGAGGGCGGCTCGCACCGCACCACCCAAACCTGCGTCAGTAATGTCGATCTCGACATCAATGTTCACGTGCGCAAGCTGCGGTGAGTGCTCCTAGTTGCCGGCGAGTTCGATGACGGTCTCGCCTCGCGCAACGGCTTCGACAATTTGCGGCATGGCGCCCAGAAATTGACGGACCAGCGCGCGATTGTCGATGTTGCCGACGCGGATCCACAGCACGATTGGCCCTGCCTATTTGCGGCGCGAAGAAGAGAGAAATCGCGGTCTTGGTCACGAGAACGGCTGAGCGAAAAACGACTTCATTCCAAATCGCTCCGTCAGTGGCGGTCGCCATCCCGAACTCGGCGACATGAACCGAATCGAATCCGGCTCGACGCATAGCTTCCGCGAGCACGGGTGGAAGCTGAGCATCGATCAGATAAAGTAAGCTATTTAGCCGCTATGATCGGGTGATCAACTTGACCGGCGGCATAGGCAAGCACAGCGTCAATATCCGCGTCTTCCAGATACGGATAATCCTCGAGAACGCTCTCGCGCGACTGTCCGACAGACAGAAGTCCCAGAACGTCAGCAACCGTGATCCGTAGATCGCGAATACACGGGCGTCCATGCATACGCTGCGGGTCGACCGTAATCCTTGCCAGTAGCTCCGACATCTGTCACCTCTATGAACGTCAATATAGCATCTTCGATGGCATCTGTCAGCGCGCCGCGAGCGAGCACAATCAACGGTCCGCCCGGCACTTCCTCCGTCATGCCCTACTCCCTTGCCATCTTCGATCTCGACGGTACGCTGGCCGACAGCTTTCCATGGTTCCTGCGCACCATCAATGATGTCGCCGATCGCTTCGGCTTTCGCCGCATCGCCGATGAGGATGTCGAGGGGCTGCGGCATGCCTCGACGCGCGAGATCCTCAGCCGGCTCAAGGTGCCGCTGTGGAAGTTGCCGGCGATCGCGCGACATGCGCGGCGGCTGAAGGCGGAAGCTGCCGCGGAGATTTCGCTGTTCGCAGGCGTCGAGACGATGTTGAAAACGCTGGCCGCGAACGGCGTGCAGCTCGCGCTGGTGACGTCGGACAGCGAGGCCAATGCGCGCGAGAAGCTCGGCGAGGCCGCAGCTCTGTTCGCGCATTTCGATTGCGCCGCCTCGCTGTTCGGCAAGGCCGCGAAATTCCGCCGCGTCATCCGGCGTGCCGGCGTCGATCCTGCCTACGTGATCTCGATCGGCGACGAGGTCCGCGACATCGAGGCGGCGCGGGCCGTCGGGATTGCCTGCGCTGCGGTGTGCTGGGGCTATGCGGCGCCGGCGGCACTGCGGGCGCGCGGGCCGGACCACATGTTTGAGCGGATGGATGAGATTGCGGACGCGTTGCGCCGAAATCGTAGGGCTAGCGAAGCGTAACCCACCACTTGCGTCCCCTCGATCCGCTGCGGCGTATGGCGTGGTGGGTTACGCCTTCCGCCTCGAATCGTTGAAGCAACGCGCGTTTAGCCCGGCTAACCCACCCTACGCAACCGCGACCTCCTTACTCCGTCCGCCTGAGAAACGCCCCGAACGCCCGCGGGCCGTCGCCGGTCTTGACCTCGCCGACGACCTTCAGCTCGGCCGCATCGATGATATGAAGCGTGTTGCTCTCCCAGTTGGCGACGATGATGCGCTTGCCGTCCACGGTGGCGGCGATGCCTTCTGGATAGTCGCCGACCGTGATGCGCTTCACCGGCTTCAGTGTCGCCAGATCGAACACGCTGACGGTGCCGCCGTATTGGTCGGTGACGAAGCCGCGACCTTGCGCCAGCGCCACCGCATAGGGCCGCATCCCGACCGGCACGCGGGCGATCTCGCCTCCCCCGGCGATGTCGATCACCGAGACGTCGTTCGAGCCGACATTGGCGGTGTAGGCGCGCTTGCCCTCGACATCGATGGTAACGCCGAAAGGACGCGTGCCGACCTTGATGCTCGCCTTGCGCTCGCGCGTCGCGGTATCGACGACTGAGAGACTGTCGTCGTCGCGGTCCGCCGACAGCAGCCAGCGGCCGTCCGGCGTCACCGCGAGCCCCGATGGCGAGGCGCCTACCGCGATGCTGGCCGTGACGCTGCGCGTCGCCACATCGATCACGCGCACCGCGGCGGCGTACCAGTCGGCGACGTAGACCGTCTTGCCATCAGGCGCGACGGCAATGCCGAGCGGCCCACCGCCGACCTCGATCCTGCCGGCGACCTGCCGCGTAGCTGCGTCCACCACCGTCACGGCCTTGGCATCCGGGCTCGTCACATAGGCAAAGCGCCCATCGGCGCTGACGGCCACGCCGGCCGGCTTGCCGCCGATCGGAATGGTCGCCACCGCACGTGCGGTGGCGAGGTCCACCACCATCAGGTCGTCGCTGAGCTGGTTGGTGACGAAGGCCTCTTCAGCGGACGCATGCGCGATGCTGGCGGCGAGTGCTGCCAGGACCAGGGCGCGCACGATCAGCTTCCGCTTTCGATCTTCTTCTTCAGCGACTCGAGCCCGGCCTGATAAAGCCCCTTGACCGCCTTCACCGCGGCTTCGTCGCTCAGCTCCGGCGGCGGATCGTTGTTGGGAAAGCCGCGGTAGAACGCGCCGGCCCATTCCAGCGTCGAGCCCTTGCCGTCGGCGCTCGGCACCACCGTCAGCGTCGAGGAATAGTTGGTCACCGGCAGCACCTTCACATCGACGGTGGTGATGCGGTAGGAATAGGTCATCGCCGTGGCGTCGAACTTGTAGAGCTCCTCGTCGACGGTGGCGCCGCCGGTCAGCGTCAGACGGCGCGTCGCGCCGATCTCATTGCCCTTCTCGCCCTCGGTCTTGGTGACGGGCGGCAGCCAGCTCATGTCCTGGAAGTTGCCGATCGCGGCCCACACCTTGGCCGGGGCCGCGTTGATCTCGATGGATTCCCGCACCTTCTGCCGGGTCGGCCCATGGGCCCAGGCCGGTGTAAAAGCCGCAGTCAATGCCGCCGCTCCCACCGCCGCCAGCGCCGCAGCCACGGCCGTGCGCCGTCCAATCGTCACCCTCATCTCGTTTCCTCATGCGTCTCGTTGATCGTGCGCGACTTCGAAGCGCGCTCCGATGATCGTAGCGCATTTTGGGGCCGGGGGGAGACCTGTTCGTGGCGCCGCTGCGGCGGAGCGTTCGCGCAGGCTACAACGTGTTGCGTGGCTCGGCGGGCAAAATACCCTTGGGAAGGTCTACGACTGCAAGCAGAGATATTTCTCCTTATCCGTATTTCTGATTACTGTATAGAAAGCGTGCATTGCTCCCCGGGGAGAGCACGACATAAGCCGTAAAGCCACTCGCAGAGAAGGCCGGATGTTGGGCTTCACCTGTATCCCGCTGTGCATCACATCAAGCGCATATTGCGCGCAGCGGACCGCGGGTGCCAGCCGGCAACCGGCCTCCGCTGCGCCCTCGGCATCGTCGAGGGCGATCACCACCGCAAAACTCGGGCACGATGTGCTGCGAGGAGGTGAAGGTGTGTCCGAAGTCGTCCGCAGGTGATCCGATGCAACCGTTGACCAACACTCCGTCAGACTGCGTCCGCCGGCCTCACCCGTCGAGCGATTTCCACACCCTTCTCGCGCTCGACGACGCCGATATCGTACTGCCCCTGCAAGTCCAACCAGAATTGAGGACTGTTGCCGAAGTAGCGACCGAGACGCACCGCTGTATCAGCCGAGATGCCACGACGCCCGTTCAAGATATCGGTGACCCGACCCGAGGGAACGCCGATGTCGAGAGAAAGCCTGTTGGCGCTGAGCCCGCGTGCTGACATTTCGCGCTTGAGCAATCGTCCGGGATGTACAAGAGGAGCCATACATTTCAACCCTTATGATAGTCGACGATTTCAACGTGAAGGGCGTCGCCTTTGCTGAACTCGAAGCACCAGCGCTCGTTGACCGTCATCGCCCATTGTCCTTTGCGATCGCCCTTCAGCTTGTGCAGCCCGATGCTCTTCAATGGGCTCAGATCGCCAAGCGATTTTGCGACGTTCAACGCGAGCAACAAATCAGCCGCCGCCTCGAAATCGAGCCCGCGAAACTGGTTCGGACGCTCGCCTTCCCAGACCTTGCGGCTCGCCGCATTCCGCCAAGATCTGATCATGGCAAGAACATACTACGGATACCGGTGGACTGCAATCGACAGGGCATCATTCGTTCAGCGTCGCCTGCACGAACCCACGCGGATCGGCGCAAAACTCGCGCATCACCCGGTAATGATCGGTTTGCTCCACCGTTGTCGGCTCCAGGCCGTATTTCCCGAGCCGAAGCAGCTGCGCATTGGGATAGGCCATCAGCAAAGGCGCATGGGTCGCCATGATGACCTGGCAATTGTCGGAGCGATCCATCCGATGCAGGAGCTTGAGGAAGTCCATCTGCCGCGCCGGCGACAGCGCTGATTCTGGCTCGTCGAAGATGTAGATGCCCTGCTTTTGGCAGCGTTCCTCGAAGAAAACCAGAAAGCCCTCGCCATGGGAAAAGGAGAGATAGTCCGGCGCCTCCTGAACGCTCGCGCCAAACACGCCTTCCATGAGTTGCGCAGCACTCCCGGCCGAGCGATCCAGGTAGCTCGCGACAGAAAAGAATGTCTCCGCCCGGAAAAACCAGCCGTCGGTCACCTTCGGCACCCAGGCAGCCTTCAAGGCGGCAGACAGCTCTACGCCGGTGACTTCCATGCCGCCGCCATCGATCTCCTGAAAGCCCTTGCGGCCGCCGGTGCTGGCAAATCCGGCCATCCCCGCGATTCCCTCGAGGATGGTCGATTTCCCGGTCCCGTTCTCGCCGACGATGATCGTCACGGCGGTATCGAAGCTCAGGTCAAACTCGTCCCCGAACACGGGAAGGCAGAACGGATAGGCCTCCCAATCCTCAACCTGCGAACGATCGAGCCAGACGCGCCGGAGATACGGCGCAGGCAAGGTGGTTTGACGACGTCGTTTCCTGCCCATTTCCGTCCCCTCTTCCGTCCTCGCCAAATCCGACTTAAGAACGTAACAGGAACAATGATCGCAGCAAAGTGGTATTTGCGAGTGACGGCAAGTCCCGGTAGTGGCCTACTCCACCGCTTCCAGGACCAGCTCCATGGTCATCAGCACCGGATTGTCGCCGCGGATCAGGCGGCCCTCGGCGAGGCCGCCGGTATAGTCGACCAACGCGACGTCGAGCGCGGCTTCCAGTCTGCCGGAGCCTCCAGGCGCGATCGTGCCGGCCGTGACGGCGAGCTCGGTGGCGAACGGCTCGGTGACGCCGCCATGCGTGAAGCGGGCCCCGATGGTCGAACCGACGCCGCCGTGGAGCTTTGCACGAGCGATGCCGTGCTCGCGGCAAAATTCTTCAAGGCAGCCGGCAAAATCCTGGTTCGGGCGAAGCCGCAGCGCAAAGGCGCGGCTCGTGGTGCGGGCGCCGCTTTTGGCCGAAACGACCGGCCCGAACAGCTTGAAGTTGGTCTCGGGGTCGAGTTCGGCCGTGAACGTCGCTCCATCAATCCCGAAGGCCTCCACCGCGAACGGCTCGGCGACGATGGTCTCGTCCGGCAGCATATGGCCGCCGCTCGCCTTGCCATCGGCCTCGGTCCAGAGCCCGTGGCAATGAAAGAACGGCGCGCCGTCTCGTGTGCCGAGCGTCATGCTGCCGAGCTTCGTGCGCGTCACGCCCGCGGGCCGAAACGTGTCGCTGTAGAACGCGGCATTCTCGCCGGTCTTGGACAACGCCGGCATCACATAGGCGAACGGCCCGAGCGCGCCGCTGCCAAAGTTCAGCACGCCGCCGGCAAATCCCTCTACCGCGAAGCCGCGGCGCGCAGCCTCCAGCAGCGGCAAACCTGCTTGAAGCGTGAACGAGAAGGAACGTCCCCTCGCCTCCACCCATTGGATGCGCTCGGGAATCGGCGTGCCCGGCTGCTTGATGCTGCGCATGACGACCGCTCAGCCCGCTTTCGTCTTGTCGAGATCGAGCAGCCCGCGTGCCTCGAGCTCGTCGCGCACCATGCGTTTTGGGATTTTGCCATATCCGGACTTCGGCAGCGCCTCCCAGAAAAAGAACCGCTTTGGCATCTTGTAGCGCGGCACCTTCGACGAAAGGAACGCCGCCATCTCCGCTTCGCTCACGGGCTTCTCGCCTTCGCGCGCAACGCAGACGGCGACGCCGACCTCGCCCCAGGTCGGATCGGGCACGCCGAGCACGGCAACCTCTCCGACGCACGGATGGGTCAGGATCTTCTCCTCGATCTCGCGCGGGTAGATGTTGGAGCCGCCCGAGATGTACATGTCGGAGGCACGGCCGGTGATATAGACGAACCCCTCCTCGTCCATGTGACCGAGATCGCCGGTGCGGAACCAGCCGTTGCGGAACGCCTTCGCGTTGGCCTCGGGGTTGTTGTAATAGCCGGCGAACACTGCGGGGCCGATCACGCAGATCTCGCCGCTCTGGTTGGCGCCCAGCTCACGGCCCTCGTCGTCCTGGATCGAGACCTGCATGCCGGTGCGCTCGAAGCCGCAGGTGCCGAGCTTCACATGCGGACCGTCCTCGGCATCGTGCAGCGCCGCCGGCAGCACGGTGATGTTGCCGGTGACCTCGCCAAGGCCGAAATACTGCACGATGACCTTGCCGAGCTTCTTCAGCGCGGTCTTCTGGTCCTCGCGATACATCGGTGCGCCGGCATAGATCACCTGGCGCAGCGAGGAATGATCGTATTTGTCGACCGCGGGATGCTCGACCATCATCTTCAGGATGGTCGGCACCACGAAGAGATTGCTGACGCGATGCGCCTCGATCAGGCGGAACGCCTCGTTGATGTCGAACTTCTCGGTCGGCAACAGCACCGTGCGCGCGCCGCGCGCGGTCTGCATCAGCTGGTGCACGCCGGCGCCATGCGAGAGCGGCGCCACCACCAGCGATGCATCGGCTTCCGTTGTGCCGGGCGTGAGATCGGCGAGATGATTGGTGATCACAAAACCCATCTGGCCGTGGGTCAGCACCGCGGCCTTGGAGCGACCCGTGGTGCCGGAGGTGAAGAAGAACCAGCAGGGATCGTCGTGCTCGACCGCGACATTCTCGATCACCGCGCCCGCCTGCGACGCGATGGCGTCCGCAACCGACGTCTCGCCGAACGACGCCTTGCCGTCGATGCTCCAGGTGAACTCCAGCGCGCCGCCGCTGACGGCCGCAGCGTGCTCGGGAAAATCGGCGTGGCACAAAAACGTCTTCGCCCCGGAGGCCTGCGCGAGATAGGTGACCTCGTCGGGCATCAGGCGGAAATTGGTGGGAACCCAGATCGCGCCGAGCCTGAACGCGGCAAACATCGAAAAGAACATCTCGTCGCCGTTCTTGGAATGAACGAGGATGCGATCTCCTTTCTTGATGCCACGCACGGCGAGCGCGGCAGCCAGCGCCGAGACCTGCGTATCGATCTCGCTCCAGCTCCAGGACTTGTCACCCCAGACGAAGCCTAGGCGCGATCCATGCCGCCGCGCGTTCTGGGTCAGCATGTAAGCAAGATTCATGACGCGGCGAGACATGCGCAGGGGCTGCATGGGGCTTCCTCTTCGACGGCGGACGGCACGCAAGCCGCCCACTCCTTGCAGCCCATTTATCGCCATCGCCCGTGCCCCCGCAAGGCCGCCCGCCGCGCAGGATTGCGTGCAGTGTGAGCAGGAGAGTTACGTGACGCATTCGCCTCGGTCGTCGGCAGAGCGGCAATCGTTCAGAAAATTTTAAACATGATCGGCGCAACCTCGGGCAGTTCTCGCGTACGGAGTGCCGCATCATGGTCAAAGCGCCCGCCCTCCTCCTGTTGTCGCTGGCGCTTGCCGGTTGTGCCATGGGACCGCACGCCCATTTGGCCCCGGATGCAGCCTTCACGCCGGCACGCTACGCCTGGGATGGCGCCGGCGAGGATCCCAACCATCCGGGTGGTGGCTCCGAACCGAGACGGACCGCGGCCCGATCCGAGCGCAACAGGTCGCAAGCGAGACTCCAGCCCAATTCGAAGGAGTGGTGGCAGGCGCAGGACGGCATCGAGGCCGAGCAGGACGCCAGGGTCAACCGCTCGCTGGTCATCTGCCAGGGCTGCATTCGCCCGCAGCAACAGCCGGAGGATTCACGGCTCGCCAAAGCGACCGATTGAACCGAACCGCTCCGCATACCGGTCTACAGAGATACACGCCCAAGGGCGACGTCGGGTCGGTCGATTTCGATCCCGTCACCAAGTCGCAGGAACCGGACGTGAAATCGGTCAAGGTCGACGCCGAGAAAACCGAGGCCGACAAGGCGACCATCGCCGGCCACCGCATTGACCGCAAACCCGCCGACCAGGTCGTGCGTTATGATTTCGTGCGCCAAGCTGGCAGCTGGAAGATCGACGATATCACGGGCTCGTCGGATGGCGAAGCCTGGACGATCCGCAAGATGCTGGCGGACTCGCGCAAGAGCCGACCGGAGACACCATGAGCGACGTCATCGACAACAGGGCCCAACACCGTTTCGAGCTGGAAGTGGAAGGTCATCTCGCGACCGAACATTACAAGCTCGACGGCAGCGTCATCACATTCGAGCATACGGACGTGCCGAAAGAACTTGGCGGCAAGGGCGTCGGCTCAAAGCTGGTGCAAGGCGCACTCGACCAGGTCCGCGCGGCCGGATTGAAACTGATCCCGCAATGCCCATTCGTGAAAGCGTGGATCGAGAAGCACCCGGACTATCAGGATCTAGTAAAAAAATGAGCGAGAGCAGGCCCGCCGATCTTGCAGCGGGCCTGCCGACATCTGCGGCCTATTGCCCGTGCTTCAGCATATCCTGGTCACTCAGATCCCAGTCCTGCCACAGTTGGAGGACGCCGAGGACCACCGCCACCGCTCCCAGACTTGTATGGTAGACTCGGAGAAAACCTTCACCGGAATAGCCGAGCACGTAGGGCGAGACCATGAGCCACAGCCCAATCACGATTGTCGCCACCTCCTGCCATCGCTGCAAGGCGACATATTCGAGCTGGCTGAGCCCAAATATGACGAGGCCGATCGCGACCGCGTTCAGGACCATGATCTCGCGTCCGACGATCCCCGACTGATCCTGGATGGGAAACCACGGCGATGCAGCAATCAGCGCACCGAGCAGCATCCCGCACCAGTCTTCCCATGTTCGATGAGTATTCAAGAAACCAAAGTCCGACATCGTACCCTCCTACCAAAGAGGCATACGTCTGCGGCTGGCGATCACGACACTCCGAACGTCTGGCGACCATGCCGGCCGCATTCGGGCGTATGTCCTGAAACAAGACGTAGGGAACCGGCGCGCGATTGCAAGACCACCAATGTTATTTGCCAATGAAGCGGGGCAGCAGCCGGAATCGGCGCCGTCGAGAGCGGCGCGGCGAGCAACGCCATGAGGCTGAGTAGGACACGCATTTTGCAGATGTCTCCCCTGCGGCCGACTTCTTTTGGTCGCATCTTGGCAAGATCAGGGGCAGGCGCCTAGATCAGGCGACGGACGACAACTCGGAGGGATTTGGCATGGCGGCATCGGTGCGCGACAACAAGGACAGGAGCCGCTTCGAGCTCTACATCGGCAGCGAGATCGCCTTCGCCAATTACCGGCTGACGCCCTCCGCTGTGATCATCACCCACACCGAGACGCCGCGTGCGCTGCGCGGCCGCGGAATCGCCTCGGAGCTGGTCAAGGGCGCACTTGAATTGATCCGCCGCGACGGCAGGAAACTAATCGCCGGCTGCGGCTTCGTCGTGGACTATCTCGACAAGCATCCGGAGGACGCGGATCTGGTTGCCTGAAAGAGGGCCCGCGAAATCGCGGGCCCTCGCAGCGACCCGGCGATCGGTCAGTGCTTGATCTCAGGCGGCAGCTTGCCACCATTGGCGGCGAGCTTGGACATCACCTGCTTGTGCAGCCAGACATTCATGCTCGCCGAATCGTTGGTGTCGCCGCTGTAGCCGAGCTCCTTGGCGAGGTCCTTGCGCGCTGCAAGGCTGGAATCGATGTCGAGCGCCTTCATGAGGTCGACGATCGAGGTGCGCCATTCCAGCTTCTCGCCCTTGTGCGCAGCGACGGCCGCGTCGACGATCGCCGCGACGTCGACGGTTGCCATCGGCGCCCCTGCCGGCGCCGAACTGCCGGGAGCGGCCCCTGCAGGCGCGCTGCCCGAAGCTGCGCCACCGGCGGGCGCGGCGGAAGCCGGATGGCTGCCGAAGATCGCGCCCATGATTTTACCGAAAATGCTCATATCTGCTCCCCGAAAAGGATGCGTTGGAAGGACCTTGAGTGGCACTTATAGACGAAGTTTCTGCGTTGCGCCCGCAGAGTTCTGCGAACCGGCAAGCAGCATCAGCTTATCTGCGGCGAAATGACGGCCGAATGACATCATCGAGGTTGCACCGCGACATCGAATCTCACCCAGGCGTGAGGGACAGGACGGAGAATTGGGAGTACGATTCCTGTTCAGCTCGCGATGCCATCCGGAATTCGCGTCTGGTCGGGATCGCGATCATCCAAGAAAAGCGGCCGCTTGCGCCGTTTGCCGGCGCCGGATTCGGCTGCCAAGGGAGCAAGCGACCATGGCCACTCTTTACCACGGCAATGTACCCACGATGGCCCAGTCAGATGCGGCCGGACCAACCATCCGGACCATCCATCTGTCCGACCTGCACGACGCGCTCCGCCGCGGCTGGGAAGATTTCAAGGCGGTGCCGAGCCATGCCATCATCCTCTGCGTGATCTATCCGGTACTGGGCCTCGTGCTCGCCCGCGCGGTGATGGGCTATTCAGTGCTGCCGCTGTTGTTTCCGCTCGCTGCGGGCTTCGCTCTGATCGGCCCGTTCGCCGCACTCGGCCTCTATGAACTCTCCAGCCGGCGCGAACGCCATGAAGAGGCCAGCGCCTGGGACGCCATGGAAGTGCTGCGTTCGCCCTCCTTCGGCGCCATGCTCGGCCTCGGCACGCTGCTGCTCGCGTTGTTCGTGACCTGGGTCGCTACGGCGCAGGCGATCTATGTCGCAGCCTTCGGCTATGAGGGTGCGACCGGCATCTCGGATTTTCTGACCCGCGTGCTGACGACGCCACAGGGCTGGTGGCTGATCGTGGTCGGCTGCGGCGCAGGCTTCCTGTTCGCGCTCGCCGCGCTGTGTCTCAGCGCCGTGTCGTTTCCCCTGATGCTCGACCGGCACGCCGGTGCGTTCGACGCGATGGTCACCTCGCTCCGCGTCGTTGCCAGGAATCCTGTGCCGATGGCAGCCTGGGGCCTGATTGTCGCGGTGCTGCTGGCGCTCGGCACGATTCCGGCCTTCCTCGGCCTCGCGATCGTCATCCCCCTGCTCGGCCACGCCACCTGGCATCTCTATCGCAAGGTGATCGTCGCCGATGCCGGCGCGCAGCCAGTGCCGCCTCCGCCGCATCGTCCGCGCAAGCCGGCGGCAGACTTCCCCGCCAACCTCTTCCCCTGGCGGAATCGGACGGACGTCTGACGATAGCGTGACATCCGATCCTGCCCGGGTCCGGGCAGGATCGAGCGCATCAAACGCCTTGCTTTGGCCGCGGTTTAAATCGAGATTGCCGCCGCCGGTCAGCCCAATTCATGGAATCAATTTAGTCGAATGACCCCGACGATTTCTCGTCTCGCCCTCGCAGCTTTCGCCCTCTCCGTGTCAATCATGTCCGCCGAGCCCGCGCTCGCCGCCGTCGCCTGCGGTTCGAGCAATTTCGACGCCTGGCTTGCGGACTTCAAAACCGAAGCTGCAGCCAAGGGCATCTCGCAGCAAGCCATTGCATCGGGGCTTGCCGGCGTAACGCTGGATCAGGCTGTGCTCAATCGCGACCGCTCGCAAAAGGTCTTCAACCAGACCTTTGAGGAATTTTCCGGCCGCATGGTGCCGCCGCGCATGCAGCGCGGCTCCAACATGATGAAGCAGTATGGCTCAGTGCTGTCGCGCATCGAGCAAACTTACGGCGTGCAGGGGGAGGTTCTGGTCGCGATCTGGGGTCTCGAAACCGATTTCGGCGTCAACACCGGCAAGTTCGCAACCATCCGCTCGCTTGCGACGCTGGCCTATGACTGCCGGCGTGCCGAGCAGTTTCGCGCCGAACTGATGGATGCCTTACGCATCGTCCAGCGCGGCGATCTTGCACCCGGCGACATGCGCGGCGCCTGGGCCGGCGAGCTCGGTCAGACCCAGTTCATGCCGTCGTCCTGGATGAAATACGCCGTCGACTTCGATGGCAATGGCAAGCGCGATCTCCTGCACAACGCGCCGGACGTCCTCGCGTCCACCGCCAACTATCTCGCCGGCTATGGCTGGCAGCGGGGCAAGGATTGGCAGCCAGGCAGCCCGAACTTCGCGGTGCTCCAGCAGTGGAACAAGAGCGAGGTCTATTCCAAGACGGTCGCCTATTTCGCCACCCAGCTCGCGCGCGCCCCTTAGGGGCGCCGATATTCATTACATCTACGTAGTCAGGACACGCGCGCCTGATACGCGCGCCCTTCAGCCTGATATGAATTTCAATTCATATCTACGCTTTTCCGACACATGCGAATCACGCATGCGGGACTTGGGCATAGACGCTGCCGAGTCTTCTTGCCGTTGGCAGCAACACAACCTATTTCGGCCACAAGCGGAACCGCGCTCACGGTAATAAAACCGTGATTTTCCGGGTATTTATAAGCAATAGCGGCTGCTTTCGCCCAGCTATTGAGCGGGTCTGCCGCCAGGTTAATCGTCCGTTACCTGTGCCATGCGCTCTCAGCTTAGCTGCATCGCAACATCGGAACTTCCGCACTGCACCACACCCATCTATATTCAGTTCAACGATGAGGCCCGGGCAAGGGCTGAATCGAACTACAGGAGACTACCAATGCTGCTCTCGCTCATCCGCATGATCCAGGCTTTCCGGGACTATCAGCGCAATGTTGCCGAGCTGTCCCAGCTCAGCGATCGCGAATTGGCCGATATCGGCCTCGATCGCTCGGACATCCCGCGCGTTGCCGCCGGTGAATATCAGGGCTGACTTCGTTCAGCCCTCACCGGACGATACGATAACGCCCGCCTCGTGCGGGCGCTGTCGTATCTGAAGGCAGAAAATTCAATTTCGGCGATTCCACTGACCGCCGAAAAGCGCTACCTGTCCCCCATGACAGGACCCCAATCCAACATTGTGCACGTAATCGGCGCAGGCCTTGCCGGCTCCGAAGCCGCCTGGCAGGTGGCCAGATCAGGCGTTCGTGTGGTGCTGCACGAGATGCGGCCGACGCGCATGACGGAGGCGCACCGCACCGACGGGCTCGCCGAGCTGGTCTGCTCCAATTCATTCCGCTCGGATGATGCCGCCAACAATGCCGTAGGCCTGTTGCATGCGGAGATGCGCCGACTCGGCTCGCTGATCATCCACGCGGCCGACGCCAACCAGGTGCCCGCTGGCGGCGCGCTGGCGGTCGATCGCGACGGCTTTTCCGCTGCCGTGACCAAGGCACTCAACGAGCACCCGCTGATCGAGATCGCCCGCGGCGAAGTCGCAGGCCTGCCACCGGCCGACTGGAGCAACGTCATCGTTGCGACCGGCCCCCTCACCTCCGCGCCTCTCGCCGAGGCCATCCGCGAACTGACCGATGAGGGCGCGCTCGCCTTCTTCGACGCGATTGCACCGATCGTACACCGCGAGTCCATCGACATGTCGGTGGCCTGGTTCCAGTCGCGCTACGACAAGGTCGGTCCCGGCGGCAACGGCGCCGATTACATCAACTGCCCGATGACCAAGGAGCAGTACGACGGCTTCGTCGCTGCGCTGATCGCCGGCGAGAAGACCGAATTCAAGGAGTGGGAGACCAACACGCCCTATTTCGACGGCTGCCTTCCGATCGAAGTGATGGCGGAGCGCGGGCCCGAGACGCTGCGCCACGGCCCGATGAAGCCGGTCGGTCTCACCAACCCGCACGATCCGACGACGAAAGCCTATGCAATCGTGCAGCTGCGCCAGGACAACAAGCTCGGCACGCTCTACAACATCGTCGGCTTCCAGACGAAACTGAAATACGGCGAGCAGCAGCGCATCTTCCGCACCATTCCGGGTCTGGAGAAAGCCGAATTCGCCCGGCTCGGCGGCCTGCACCGCAACACCTTTCTCAACTCGCCAAAACTGCTTGACACCCAGTTGCGCCTGCGTGCGCAGCCTCGGTTGCGCTTTGCCGGCCAGATGACGGGCTGCGAAGGCTATGTGGAATCCGCTAGCGTTGGCCTGATTGCCGGCCTTTATGCGGCAGCTGACGTGCGCGGCGAGCAGCTCGCAAGCCCGCCCGGCACGACGGCCCTGGGATCGCTGCTTGGCCACATCACTGGTGGCCATATCGAGACCATCGAGCCAGGCACGCGGTCGTTCCAGCCGATGAACATCAATTTCGGCCTGTTCCCGCCGCTCGCCAGCGCGCCGACCAAAAAGCCCGACGGCAGCCGGCTGCGCGGGAACGGGAAGACGGTGGCCAAGAAGCAGGCGATGAGTGCACGGGCGCTCGCCGATCTCGATCGCTGGATCGCCGATCACCTGAACATTGCCGCCGCGGCGTGAGTTTTCGATGAGTCTTCCCAAAAACGACGCCGCGCTGCTCTCGGCGCGCTGGATCGAGGGCGTGCTGCTCAAGCGCGACGTGTTTTCGACCGTCGAGCGCGGCCGCTTTCGTGGTGACAACGGCGAGGTCGATGCGGTGCTGCGCCGGCTCGACGAGGTGCCGTGGTGGTCGTTCCTGCTGGCAAGCCACCTGTTCGCGCGCGAAAAGCGTGCGCTGGCCTGGACCAAAGGCCTCGATGTTGGTCCCGAACTGCTCTGGTCCGGTCGCCGGGCGTTGGTCCGCGGCTTCGTCGACGGCGTCACGCTGCATCTGGCGAAGCCGCATGGCGACCTCGCCTATTTCCGCTCGGCCAAGGCCGCGCTGCGCCGGCTGCGCCGCGCCGGCATCTGCCACAACGATCTCGCCAAGGAGCAGAACTGGCTGGTCGGCCGCGATGGCTGCGCCTATGTGACCGACTTCCAACTCGCCGCCTGCTTTGAGAGCCGCGGCCGGCTCTATCGCATCCTGGCCTACGAAGACCTCCGGCATCTGCTCAAGCACAAGCGTTCCTATGCGCCGGAGGCGTTGACGCCGCGGGAACGAAAAATCCTCGCCAAAAAATCCTTCGCCGCAAGCCTGTGGCTCGCCACCGGCAAGAAGGTTTATCGCGCGATCACCCGCGGCCTGTTCAATTTCACCGACCGCGAAGGCGGCGGCCGCAGGCTCGTCAACGACGCGCCGATGCTCGCCGATCTGATCCGCAAGAACCCGGCGGTGCGCGACACCGCCATCGTCGCGTTTGCCGACCGTCGTTCGGGCGTCGGGCTCTATGCGTTCGTGGAAGGCGATCAGGCCGCGCTCGAAGGCCAGCTCCGCAACGAACTGACCGCAGCCAAGGGACCAAAGCCACCGGAGCACATCCAGGTCGTGCATGCGCTGCCGCGCGATCCCAGCGGCAAGCCCCGCACCGAGATCCTGCAACTGGTCGCCATGAACCAGCTCGACCTGATCGAGCCGATGATGAAGAACGACCAGGACCGCGCCTTCCTCAAGGACATCCTGGAGCAACGCAAGAACCTGCGCGACCGCTTCAATTTCGAGGCGGACCTGCCGGCGAGCTAACCATGGACCCGCGCCTTGAAGCATCCACATTGCCGGTGGAGAAGCGGCCCGATGTGCGATGGCGTCGTGGCGATGAATAGCTGGGGGACGATGACAAATCGTGTGGTCGGCGGACTGATGGTCAGCCTGCTGCTAGCCGCCACGCCGGCGCTAGCCGAATCCCCGGCCGAGCTGATCTCCAGCTTCCGTCTCAAGCACGGTGAGGTCCGCGTCGTGCGCGATGCCACTCTCGACCGCATCGCCATGGACCAGGCGCGCGCGATGGCGGCCAAGGATGATCTCAGTCACGACGCCCTCGGCCCGTTCAACCGCCGCGTCGCACCGGCTGGCGCGGGCCGCGCCGCCGAGAACATCGCCTATGGCTACGACAATTTCGAGAAGACCCTCGGCCAGTGGATCGACTCCTCCGGTCACCGCAAGAACCTGCTGCTGCACAACGCCTCTCGCGTCGGCATCGCGAACGCCAAAAATGCCAGCGGCAAGCGTACCTATTGGGCGATGGTGATCGCAGGCGGCTACGAGCCCAAGCCGGGCAAGGGCAAGAAGGGCAAGGAGCCGCTGGTGGCCGTGAAACGCGAGGCCGCTCCTGCAAGCAAGCCCAAATCCAGCAACTGCCACATCAAGCTGCTCGGCCTCTGCATCTGAGGCGAAGACAGGCATTGCTACCGGCCGTCTTGCTCGCATCCCCGGAGGCGTCTAACTCATGCCGGAGATCGCGAGGACGAAGGTGCAGTTGATGGACATCGACCGAATACGTGCCGATACGCCGGCCGCCTCCCGGCTTGCTTATCTCCACAATGCGGGAGCAGGGCTCATGCCGACACCGGTTGCGGAGACCATGAAGCGGCATATCGACCTGGAGAGTGAGATCGGAGGGTATGCCGCGGCCGATCGGGAATCCGATCGCCTGGAGGCGGTCTATGGCTCGGTGGCCCGATTGCTGAATGCCGCACCCGATGAAATAGCCCTCACGGAGAACGCGACGGTTGCCTGGCAGATGGCGTTTTACGCGCTCCGGTTTTGCGAGGGTGACCGCATCCTGACCGCCGAGGCGGAATATGCCGCGAACTATGTCGCATTTCTCCAGGTCGCCAAGAGAACAGGCGCGATCATCGATGTCGTGCCAAGTGATGCCAGCGGCGAGCTCGATGTTGAGGCGCTCGAACGCATGATCGATGAGCGCGTGAAGCTCATCGCGATCACCTGGGTTCCGACCAATGGCGGGCTGGTCAATCCTGCAGCGGCCGTCGGCAAGATCGCGCGAGCGCGAGGTATTCCCTATCTGCTCGACGCCTGCCAGGCGGTCGGCCAGATGGCGGTCGACGTCGAAGCCATCGGCTGTGATATGCTGTCAGCTACAGGCCGCAAATTCCTCCGCGGCCCGCGCGGCACCGGATTTCTCTACGTGCGACGAGCGATGCTGCAACTGCTCGAACCGCCGATGATCGACCACTTCGCAGCGCCCTGGGTCTCGCGAGACGAATATCGGCTTCGCGACGATGCGCGCCGTTTCGAGACCTGGGAGAACAATTACGCAGCCCGGCTTGGGCTGGGTGTGGCTGTCGATTATGCCCTCGATATCGGAATAGGCCCCATCGAACAGCGCTGCCGCATGCTGGCGGACCGCCTCCGGGGCGGCCTCACGTCCATTCGGGGTATCAGAATTCGCGACCTTGGACGCGCGCCGGGCGCCATCGTCAGCTTCACGATCGAGAGGTACGAGGCGGAAGCCATTGTCGGCAGCGCAACCGCGGCCGGCATCACGATCGGCGCCTCAGATCCATCGAGCACCCGCATCGATGCCGAGATTCGCTCATTGCCGCCGGTGGTGCGTGCCTCCCCGCATTACTACAATACGGAAGCCGAGATCGATCGGCTGATCGGCCATCTCGCGGGTTTGGCCCCGCGATAACGACCAGCGCGCAAGCGTCATGTGCAGCGCGCGCTCAACCCGGATGCGCTGAGCCTGGCCATGACCTCGTCGAGATGCGCGCTATCGCGGGTCTCGATGACCAGTTGCAGCAGCGTCGCCTTGGCCGGCAGGTCCGAGAACGTCCGCTGATGCGAGACCTCGATGATGTTGGCGCCGGCCTCGGCCAGCAGCGCCGCAACCGCAGCCAACTGGCCTGGCCGGTCGGGGATGTCGAGCGACAATTGCGTCAATCGCCCCTCGCGCGCGAGCTCTCGCGTGAGGACGGACGCGATCAGCCTGGTGTCGATGTTGCCGCCGCTCAAGATCAGGCCAACCTTCTCGCCGGCAAAGCGGGTGGGATCGGACATCAGCGCGGCGAGGCCGGCGGCGCCGGCGCCCTCGACGACAGTCTTCTCGATCGAGATCAGGGTCGCAACCGCACGCTCGAGCTCGGCTTCGTTGACGAGCGCAATGTCGTCGACGAGGCGGCGGACGATCTCAGTCGTAATCTTGCCTGGAGATTTGACCGCGATGCCTTCGGCCAGCGTATCGCCGCGCGCCGGCAGATTGCTGCCATGGATGGCATTGTACATCGAAGGATAGAGCCAGGCTTCGACACCCACTATCCGCAACGACGGCTTCCGCGATTTCGCCGCAATGGCGATGCCGCTGATCAGGCCGCCGCCGCCGATCGGAACGACCAACGTATCCAGCTCCGGCACCGCCTTCAGCATCTCCAGCCCAACCGTGCCCTGCCCGGCGATGACGAGCGGATCGTCATAGGGATGGACGAAGATCATGCCGCGGTCTTCGCCGTGGCTTCGCGCGAACGCGGCCGCCTCTTCCAGAGTCGCGCCTGTGACAACCACCTCGGCGCCGTGGTGCCTGGTGTTTTCGACCTTCACCATCGGCGTGCCGACCGGCATGACGATTGTGGCGGGAATGCCAAGCCGCTTGGCGTGATAGGCGACGCCCTGCGCGTGGTTTCCCGCCGACATGGCGATCACGCCGCGCGCACGCTCCTCGGCCGACAGCGCGGTAAGCCGGTTTAGCGCGCCCCGCTCCTTGAACGAGGACGTGAACTGGAGGTTCTCGAATTTGAGCCAGATGTCGCAGCCACAGATACTGCTCAGCGTGCGACTGTAGCCACAGGGGGTCTCGACAACCGCGCCCCGGATCGTATCGGCGGCTGCGTGAATATCGGCCGGCACGACCGGAAAGCCGGCCAGATCGGTGGACGCGGTTTGGGACAAGTCAGCCATAGGACAACATAGAGCATTTGGCCGGCACAGGCGATAAGCCAGCCGCTATTTGGTAAATACCCGCGACCGCGAGGCCCGCCACAGCGTCCACAGAGTGCGTAAGCGCGACGCCGGCTGCGGCGCGAAGGGATTGCGCCCCGGCCGCGACAACCGCTTGAGGTCGGCCCGCGTCTGGCCCATCGGCAGAAACGCGGATCGCGCCGGTGCCGGCACCTCCGCGAGCAACGATGTGGCGGTGGCCAGATGTTGCCGGGCTTCGCCCGCGAGCTGATCCAGCACGGCACGCAGGCTCGGCGTCTCCTTGCCGGCGAAGACATCCTCCATGCCGCAGCCATGGCTGGTCAGAAGCTGCTGCGGCAGGAACAATTGCCGATGGGCGGCATCGCGCGGCAGATTCGCGATGATCTGCACGATCCCTTGAGCCAGCCCGGCATGCCTTGCCAGATGCTCGATTGCAGGCGAAGGCGGCGCCATGATCCGGGCCGCAAGCACAAACAACGCCGAACAGGTCGCATCGAGATAGCCTTCCAATGCCGCCATAGTCGGCATCGGATCATTGTAGAGATCGAACTGGTGCTCGTCGGCGAGCAGCGACAATGGCTCGACCGGCAGGTCGAAATCGCGGATCGCGCGCAGCAGCTCGGCCGCGACCGGATTGCCCTCGGCGCTGCCATGGACATGGCCCGAGAGCATGTCGGTCCACCATTGCAGGCGGATTTCGCCGGGCAAGGGCTGGCTCACCTGATCGCGGACGCGGACGATCTCGACATTGAAGGCATAGAGCGCCAGCAGCGCGCGGCGCTCGGTGGCGGGCGCGAACAGCGTCGCGGCATAGCGCGGAAAATCATGGCTGCGCACGAGATCAGCGCAGAAGGCGACGGCATCGGATGGGGGTGCCGCGTCACTCATGGCACGGCGATCAGCGCGGCCGCGACGCGACGCCGTTCGCCGATCATGATGTTGTAGGTGCGCACGGCGGGGCCGGTCTGCATCGTGTCCAGCACCACTCTGACTGCCTTCAGCGCCTGGCGCAGCTCCAGCGGCGGCAGCCAGACCCCGGTTCCGGTGCCGATCAGGAGCGTGTCGATGCTATTGGCAGAAGTGAAGACCCGCTCCAGCGAATAGCGGTCGATCTTGGTGGGATCCGTCACGTCCCAGGCCCAGATCGCGTCCGGCAGGCAGAGCAGCGAGCCCCGGTGCGACATGCCGGCAAAGGCAAAGCCGCCCTTGCCGTAGGCTTCAATCGGCGCCGAGCGTGGGAAATGCGGTGCGTTGGGATCGCCGGCCATGAGCTTCATCCGAATGGGCTTCTTGCCCTCGCAAACGCCTGCGAGGGCACGCGGTTCGGATCATGCCTTGCTTTTCTTCGCCGGCGTAGCGGCTTCCGCCGCATCCTCGCGATGCTCGCCGACGCCGAGATAGATCAGGACCGGCGCCGCGATGAAGATCGAGGTATAGGTGCCGACCAGCACCACGCCGAACATCATCACCGCGGTGAAGCTATGGATGGCATGACCGCCGAACAGCAGCAGAGCCAGCAGCGCCAGCGTCACCGTGAAGTGGGTGATGATCGAGCGTGACAGCGTCGAGTTGATGGACTCGTTGAGGAGCTGCGGCATCGGCATCTTCTTGTAGCGCCGCAGCATTTCACGGATGCGGTCGTAGATGACGACGGTGTCGTTGAGCGAATAGCCGAGGATGGTCAGAAGTGCGGCGATGCTGGTCAGGTCGAAATCAACTTGGCTGATCGACATGAAGCCGATCGTCAGCACGATGTCGTGCACGTTGGCGATCATGGCGCCGAGCGCGAACTGCCACTCGAAGCGGAACCAAAGATAGATCAGGATCGAGACGATCGCCAGCATCAGGCCGAGCATGCCGTAGGCCAGCAGCTCGCCGGAGACGCGGGGGCCCACCACCTCGACGCGCCGATACTCGACCGAATCGCCGAGCGCGCCGCGGACCTTCTGCACCGCCTCCTGCTGGGCGGCGTCGCCGCCGGGCTGCTCCGCCACCCGGATCAGGACATCGGCCGGTCCGCCGAACTGCTGCAGTTGGACCTCGCCGAGACGCAGCGTATCGAGCGCGCTGCGCATTGCCGCAATATCGGCTGAGCCGGATTTGGCCTGTACCTCGAGCAGCGTGCCGCCGCGGAAGTCGATGCCGAAATTCAGGCCATGGGTGAAGAACAGCGTGATCGCGACGATCGACAGCGCCGCCGAGACCGGGAAGCTGACGCGGCGGAAGCGCGTGAAGTCGAAATGCGTATTGTCCGGGACGATGCGCAGCGACGGCAGCAGGCCGAGCGCGGCCACCACGGTGAGGACGGCAATGAGAATGCCAAGCCCGATGAGAACATAGTGCGTCACGGTCTTAGCTCCTAGATCGGTACGCTCTGCGGCCGCTTCCACCGCACCCACCCAGCCACGATCAGCCGGGTCAGCGTGAAGGCGGTGAACACCGTGGTGATGATACCGATGCCGAGCGTCACGGCGAAGCCGCGCACCGGGCCGGTGCCGATGTAGAACAGCACCGCGGCGGCAATGAAGGTCGTGATGTTGGAATCAAGGATGGTCGCCAGCGCCCGCTTGAAGCCGGCATCGATTGCCGAGATCGCGTTGCGGCCGCCGCGCAGCTCCTCGCGGATGCGCTCGTAGATCAGCACGTTGGAATCGACGGCGATGCCGACGGTCAGCACGATGCCAGCGATGCCGGGCAGCGTCAGCGTGGCATTAAGGAGCGACAACAGGCCGAAGATCATGGCCACGTTGATCGCCACCGCGATGTTGGCGAACACGCCGAACAGCCGATAGGTCAGCAGCATGAAGATGATGACCAGGATCGAGCCGACATAGGCGGCAAGCTCGCCCTTCTCGATCGAGTCCTGGCCGAGGCCCGGACCGACCGTGCGCTCTTCGACCACAGTGAGCGGTGCCGGCAACGCGCCGGCACGCAGCAGGATCGCGAGATCGTTGGCCGATTGCACGGTGAAACTGCCGGAGATCTGGCCCTGACCGCCCGTGATCGGCTCGCGAATGACGGGCGCCGAGATTACCTTGTTGTCGAGGACGATCGCAAAGGGCAGCCCGACGTTTTCCTGCGTGGCCTGCGAGAACTTGCGCGCACCCGACGTATTGAACTTGAAGCTGACGACCGGCTCGTTCGTGCGCTGGTCGAAGCTGGCCTGGGCGTCGGTCAGATCGCCGCCCGCGACCAGCACCTGCTTCTTGACCACGTAGGGTGTCGGCGGCGGCGACGCGCTCATCAGCAGTTCGGATTCCGGCGGCAGCCTGCCCTGCTGCGCCTGATCGGGCGGCACGGACGTGTCGACCATCCGGAATTCCATCTTCGCCGTCTTGCCCAGCAATTCCTTCAGGCGGGTCGGATCCTGAAGCCCGGGGACCTGCACCAGGATGCGGTCGTTGCCCTGGCGCTGGATCACGGGCTCGACGGTGCCGAGCTCGTTGACGCGGCGTTCGACGATCTGGATCGACTGCTCGATGGTCTTGCGCATGCGCTCGATCATCGCGGCCTGCGGTGGGGTCAGACGGATCAGGCCGCCGCCGGCATCGGTTACGTCGAGGTCGCGCTGGCCACTGGACCCTATGAGGCCGCCGAGCGGCTGCGCCATCTCCCGCAGCTTGGACAGCGCGGTCGGCACGTCGGATTCCTTGGAAATGCGAACCTCGACCGCGTCATTGCGCACAGTGAGGCCACCGGTAAAGCCGATCTTGTTATCGCGCAGCACCCGACGACCCTCGTCGCGGATCTGGTCGAGCCTCTCCTTCTTCACGTAATTGCCGTCGACCTCGAGCAGCAGATAGGAGCCGCCCTGAAGGTCGAGGCCGAGCACGAGACGGCGCTGCGTCCAGGCGGGCCAGGTCTTCACCTGAGCCTCGGGAAAGAAGTTCGGGACCGCGCAGAGGCACACGATCAGCGCCGTCAGGACAATCCCGAGCGCCCTCCACCGCGTGAAATACAACATCGACTGGACCTGTCAGATCAGGAGACTTGATATCCTCGCGCGAGCGATCAGCTCGCCGAGGTGTCGTCCTTGGCGCTCTCCTTGGAGCTTTCTTTTTCTTTGGCCGGCTCGCCTTTGGCGCGGACGCCGGAGATCATCTGGCGCATCTGCCGCACGCGGACACCGTCGGAAATCTCGAACTCGATCTGGTCGTCGTCTACGACTTTGGTGACCTTGCCGACGAGGCCGCCCGAGGTCACCACGGTGTCGCCGCGGCGGATGTTCTTCACGAGTTCGGCGTGATCCTTCACCTTCTTCTGCTGCGGGCGCAGAATCAGGAAGTACATGATCACGAAGATCAGGGCGAACGGCAGCAGCGACATCAACATGCTGTTGGTGTCGCCGGCGCCCGCAGCCTGGGCATACGCAGGGGTAATCAGCATTCGGACGATCCTCGTGAGAACGGGGGAAAGCCGGTCAGGCCCTCAGGGCGACCGGTTCGGTCAAATTCGCGCGGACTATAGCGGCCACCGCCCCAATTGCAACGCTGCCAGACCGCCCTTTTGGCCACCTTGCGGCGCGCCTTCCGGCCCGATAAGGCTGCATTCTCAGGAACTTCGGACATGCCCAGAAAACCAAGCAAAAGCCAGGCCGGCAAAGGCCCCCGTACACCTGCCAGAGAGCCCGCCCGCGTCGCGGCAAAACGCCCCACAGGAGCGCCCGTCGACCTCTCCCAGGAGCGCATCGTGCGCGCGCTGGAGACCATTGCGGCGCACCTGTCCGCCCGGGGAAAGCCGGCCGCAGCGTCCGAATCGTTCGAGCGCGCGGATGCCTTTGTCTGGCACCCGGACGGCCGGCTGTCGGCGGTGCCGCGGGTCAGCCGCGTCGAGCTGTTCCTGTTGAAGGGCGTCGACCGGGTGCGCGACATCCTGATCGAGAACACCGAGCGCTTCGCGGGCGGCCTGCCCGCCAACAACGCACTGCTCTGGGGCGCGCGCGGCATGGGCAAGTCGTCGCTGGTGAAGGCAGCCCATGCCAGCATCAATGTGGAGCGCAAGCCTGCGGACAAACTCAAGCTGATCGAGATCCACCGCGAGGACATCGAGAGTCTGCCGGCGCTGATGGAGCAGTTGCGGGCGTCCTCCTTCCGCTTCATCGTGTTCTGCGACGACCTCTCCTTCGACGGCAATGACGCCTCGTACAAATCGCTCAAGGCGGTGCTCGAAGGCGGCATCGAAGGCCGGCCCGAGAACGTCATCCTCTATGCCACCTCCAACCGCCGCCATCTGCTCGCACGCGAGATGATTGAGAACGAGCGCTCGACCGCGATCAATCCCGGCGAAGCGGTCGAGGAGAAAGTCTCGCTGTCGGACCGCTTCGGCCTCTGGCTCGGCTTCCATCGTTGCAGCCAGGACGAATATCTCGCCATGGTGCGCGGCTATTGCAGCCATTTCGGTGTCAAGCTCGACGACGCCACGCTGGAACGCGAGGCGCTGGAATGGTCGACGACGCGAGGCTCGCGTTCGGGCCGCGTCGCCTGGCAATTCGTGCAGGAGCTTGCAGGACGGCTTGGCGTCAAGTTGACGGCGATGTGAGGCGTCGCACGTCGCCACGTTCTCAAGCGTCATCGCCCGCCTTGTGCGCAATTGCGCACTGGAGCGGGCGATCCAGTACTCCAGAGACGATTGTGATCCATCGAGAGGCCGCGGCGTACTGGATCGCCCGGCCGAGCCGGGCGATGACAGCGCGTTGAGCGCCTCACGCCCCGTTCAGGAATTGAAGCGGATCAACCGGACTGGACCCCTTACGGATCTCGAAATGGAGCTGCGGCGACGCCACCTCCCCGGATTGACCCGACTTGGCAATGACCTGACCGCGCTTGATGGTATCGCCGCGCTTCACCATCAGCTCACTCGCATGGGCATATGCGGTGACGTAGCCATTGGAGTGCCGAACCAGGACCAGATTGCCGTAACCCTTCAGCTCGTTGCCGGAATAGGCAACAACGCCATCTTCAGCCGCCTTGACCGGCGTACCCTCGGGCACCGCAAGATTGATGCCGTCATTGGACTTGCCGTTGGTCTTGGCGCCGTAGCTCGTGATCACCTTGCCGCGCACCGGCCAGCGGAAGGTCGGCAGCGCGCTTGTGACTTCCGCAGCTTTCGTCGGCGTCTCGGCCGCCTTCTCTTCGACATTGGCGGTGGCCTGGGCCAGACGGGCGCTCTGCACCGGCGCGGCAACGGCGGCCATCTTGGTTGCGGGCGCGGGAGCGACCGCAACGGGTTGCAGCGTGCCCGCAACAGGAGCGGCCGTGACCGGAGCAACCGGCGCCGCGAGCGCTGCGGTCTTTGCGCCGGGCACGGTCAGCCTGGTGCCGAGCTTGAGTTTTGCCGACGGATCGAGGCCATTGGCGCGGGCGAGCTCGGCCGGCGAGATATGGTTCTTGCGCGCGATGCTGGCGAGCGTGTCGCCGCGATTGACGAAGTGCATGCTCGACGGCGCGGCGACGGCCGCAAGCGGCTTGGCGGCGGGCGCCGTCGCCGGAGCAGCGGCAACCGGAGCCATCGCTGGCGCGGGTGCAGCGGCGGTCGCGCCGGAATGCGGGATGATCAGTTGCTGGCCGGGCGAGAGCGTGCGTGGCCCCTTGTAACCGTTAGCGGCCATGATCGCCTGCGGCGTGACACGATAGCGCTTGGCGAGCACGTCGAGCGTGTCGCTGGTGCCGACGATGATCTTGGTCCCGCCAGCGGGCTGGGTGGCTGCGACCGACCGCGGCGGCACGGTGGCCGTGGTCTCGATATGCGGCTGCGCCGGGGGCGCATAGGACCCCATGCCACGACCGCCTCCAGACACTCCACCACCCGCCGCAACGGGATAGGATTGCGGCGCGGAAACTGCCGGCGGAAGCGGCTGAGACTGATAGTAGCCAGGCTGCGTCTGCGGCCGCGAATATTGCGGCAGCTCACGCTGCTGCGGCGGCGCCGGCTGCACCGAACCGGTCGATTCCGACGCGAAGGGATTGGAGAAATTCGACTGGGACAGCCGCGACGACATGTCGGCGCTGCACCCTGCGAAGCTGAAGGAGATCAGCGCCAGCACCGCGACCTGCGGTACGCGGCGCGAGTAAAGCAACTCGACGACAGCGGACATGGTTACTCACTCGTACGCAACAGAACTGGTGTTTTAAGTAAACACGCGCCGAGTAAATAACGGCTTAACCCTCCCAATAAGATGTTGGCAGCACAGCCGATCCGGAATTCTACAGCTCCCGCGCCACGCCGGGCAGCGCTGGCACGAAGCGAACGTCGACGAGTTCCTTGCGCTTGATCCCGGCTTCGCTGCGGCTGAGGCGGACCAGCGTCTGCACGCCCTGATGGGGGCCGACCGGTGCGATCAGGATGCCGCCGACCTCGAGCCGCTCGACCAGGTTGTCCGGAATCTGCTCCACCGCGGCCGTGACGATGATACGGTCGAACGGCCCGATATTGGCGGGCAGGTTGAGCCCGTCGCCGAGCATCACCTCGACATTGTGACAGTCGAGCTTCTCGAGCCTGGCGCGTGCGGCGTCCGCGAGCTTGCGGTAGCGCTCGACCGTCAACACCTGGCCTGCGAGCCGTGACAGCACGGCAGCCTGATAGCCGGAGCCGGCACCGATCTCGAGCACGCGATGCCGTTTCTGGAGCTGAAGCTGCTCGGTCATGTAGGCGACGACGAAGGGCTGGCTGATGGTCTGCCCGCAGGCGATCGGCAGCGCGCTGTCGCGGTAGGCGCCGTCGCGATCGGCCTCGTCGACGAACAGCTCGCGTGGCACCGCCTCCATGGCGCGCAGCACCGCTTGATCGCTAATGCCTCGACGCCTCAGCGTGAGCTGAAACATCATCTTTTCCTGCGAGTGCTGATCGGAGGTCATAGCTGTCGGTATTCGTCTGGTCAGAGATCCGGATCGAAGTTCTACGGCGCAAATATCTGCGCCGGAATATTGTTCCGGCTCAGGAACCCATGATAGCCTTTCGGCGCAGCATTTGACCACACGGAGCAGCCGCGATCATCATTCGCAGTTTCCGTTTGCCGAAACGCACATTGCGTCCACTGGCGTTATCTGCGAACGTTTAACGGCACGGGCAAGGACTCAATTATGACTGCGACAGGGCTTTCGGGCCGTTCTGTATTCCTCGTCGAGGACGAGGTCATGATCAGGATGATGGTCGCGGACATGCTCGAAGAGCTCGGCTACAAGGTCGCAGCTGAAGCCGGCGATATCACCGAAGCGATGCGGCTTGCCCAGGCGACCGAATTCGACATCGCCATCCTCGACGTCAACGTCAACGGCAAGGTCATCTCCCCCGTTGCCGACCTGATCAAGGCCAAGGGCTGCCCCTTCATCTTCGCGACCGGTTACGGCTCCTCGGGCCTGCCCGAGCAATATCGCGACCGTCCGGCGATCCAGAAGCCGTTCCAGCTCGACGCGCTCGGCAGGACCATTGAAGCCGCGCTTCGCGGCGACTAGCCGCTACTTCCAAACCGTCCCTACTTCCAAGCAGTCCCTATTTCAACGTCTCGCCCAGCGCTTCGGAAAACGCAACGTCGGTGCGATCGAGCCTGAGCGGCGTGACCGAGACGTAGCGGTCGCGGAGCGCGGCGAGATCGGTGCCGTCGGCGGGCGTGTCCATCATCGCCGCGCGCTCGAAGCCGATCCAGAAATAGGGATTGCCGCGGCCGTCCCTGCGCTCGTCGATCCTGAGGAAGCCGAGATTGCGCTTGCCCTGGCGCGTGACGCGGATGCCCAAGACATCCTCCGGCGCGCAGGACGGGAAGTTGACGTTGATGACGGTATCCTTCGGGATGCCTGCCGCGATCACCTTGCGCAAGATGTCAGGCCCAAACTTGCGCGCGGTATCCCACTGCGGCCGCTCGCGCGTCTCGACGCTGAACTCCTGCGACAGCGCGAACGAGGGCAGACCCAGGATGGTGCCCTCCAGCGCGCCGGCGATCGTGCCGGAATAGACGACGTCCTCGGCGACGTTGCGGCCCTTGTTGACGCCGGAGAGCACGACATCGGGCAGCTTGGCGCCGAGGATATGACGGGCCCCCATAATCACGCAGTCGGTCGGCGTGCCGCGCACGGCGAAGTGCCGCGGGCCGACTTCGCGCAGGCGCAAGGGATCGTTCAGCGACAGCGAATGCGACACACCGGACTGGTCGAGCTCCGGCGCGACCACCCAGACGTCGTCTGACAGCGCCCGTGCGATCTCCTCGACGACCTTGAGGCCGGGGGCGTGGATGCCGTCGTCATTGGTGCAGAGAATACGCATGTCCCAGCTCGATTCCGTGGGTCGTCTTCAAGCTGGTCTTATCCGGCTATGACCGATCAGGCAAACTGGCGCCGCATTGGTCAATCGGGCTCTCAGCGGCGAACCCGCCACTGCGGCAAAAATCGTGCAAGCCTGCCCTCTGCACGCAACACGAAGGCCGATGGAACCGGCGGCGGGGCCGGGAGCGGCTCCATCGCAGCGGGCGACGCCGGCAGCGGTTCGGCCGCCACGGGAGCCGGCTCACGCGGAAAGCGCGTGCGCGCCGTTGTCAATGCCCTGTCAAAATCCTCGGTGTTGACCCCGGGCTTGGCCCGCCGGCTCTGCACCAGGCCGTCATCCCAGAGCCGCGCGATCTCGATATCCAGCACGCCGCGCAGGCGCTGGTCGACGGCCTGGATGCCGGCACCTGTCACCGCCCATTGTCTGCCGACCCAGAAGATGTCGTGGTGCAAGGCCATGAATAGTGGTTTCGAGTTGCCGGACGGCCGACAAGATAACCGGCCGACCGATCTTCGCAACCAACCGTTCTGCGTTATGGCCGGGCAATCGCGCCCTATTCGCGCGCGACCACCTTCAGCCCGCCCATATAGGGCTGGAGCACGTCCGGCACGGCGATCGAGCCGTCCTCCTGCTGATACGTCTCCATCACCGCGATCAGCGCGCGGCCGACAGCGGTGCCGGAGCCGTTCAGCGTATGCACGAAGCGCGGCTTGCCGTCCGGTCCGCGCGAGCGCGCATCCATGCGCCGCGCCTGGAAGTCGCCGCAGACCGAGCAGCTCGAGATCTCACGGAACGCGCCGCCGTCGCCCTGCCCGGGCATCCAGACCTCGATGTCGTAGGTTTTTTGCGCCGAAAAGCCCATATCTCCTGCGCACAGCGTCATCACACGGTAGTGCAGGTCGAGCCGACGCAGCACCTCCTCGGCACAAGCCAGCATCCGCTCCAGCTCGTCCATGCTGGCCTCGGGCGTCGTGATCGAGACCAGCTCCACCTTGGTGAACTGGTGCTGGCGGATCATGCCGCGGGTGTCGCGCCCGGCAGCGCCGGCCTCGGCGCGGAAGCACGGCGTCAATGCGGTCAGTCGCATCGGCAATTGCTTCTCGTCGAGAATGGACTCGCGCGCGAGGTTGGTGAGCGACACTTCGGCAGTCGGGATGAGGCCAAGGCGCTCGGTGCGCAACCGCATGTGGTCGGGCGCCTCCAGCAGTTCGCCCCTGATCGCCCAGAACTGATCGTCCTCGAATTTCGGCAACTGCCCGGTGCCGAACATCACCTCGTTGCGCACCAGCAGCGGCGGATTAATCTCGGCGTAGCCATGCTCGGTGGTGTGAAGGTCGAGCATGAACTGGCCGATCGCGCGCTCGAGCCGTGCGAGCCCCTTCTTCAGCACGACGAAGCGCGCCCCGGAGAGCTTTGCCGCCGCCTCGAAATCCATGTAGCCGAGGGCCGTGCCGAGATCGTCGTGCAGCTTCGGCGCGAAACTGTAATTGCGCTTGTTGCCGAACACGTGATGCTGCACGTTGCCGTGCTCATCGACGCCATCGGGCACTTCGTCGAAGGGCAGGTTCGGGATCGCCGAGAGCTCTTTCGTCAGCTCTTCGTCGGCTGCCTTGGCGGCGGCCTCGAGCTGCGGCATCGTGGTCTTCAGCTCCGCCACCTCGGCCATCAGCTTGGCCGCGCGGGCCTCATCCTTTGCCTTCTTGGCGTCGCCGATCTCCTTCGAGGCGGCATTACGCCGCGCCTGCGCCTGCTCGGAGGCCAGGATCGCCGCGCGCCGCTTCTCGTCGATCGCGAGCAGGAAGGCCGACAACGGCTTCAGGCCGCGCCGAACAAGCCCGGCGTCGAAAGCTTGCGGATTGTCGCGGATCGATTTGATGTCGTGCATGGCTGATGTCCCGTCATGGCCGGGTTTATCCCGGCCATCCACGTGTCTGCCGCCTTAGATCAAGTCGTGGATGCCCGGGTCAAGCCCGGGCATGACGAATCATGGGCTGAGCATGGATATGATAGAGCGAAAAGCGCCCTACTCCGCCGGATTGGTGCTCGACGATGCGCCGGTGCTGGAGGCCGCCTGCGAAGCCGCCGCCTTCTTCTCCACCATCCCAACCGCGATGATCGAGCCCTCGTAGAGCGCGAGCAAGGGGATCGCGAGCGAGCACTGGCTCAGCACGTCCGGCGGCGTCAGCACGGCCGCGATGACGAAGGCGATGACGATGAAGTAGCGGCGCTTCTCACGCAGCATCTTCGCGGTGATGATGCCGATGCGCCCCAGCAGCGTCAGGATCACCGGAAGCTGGAAGGCGATGCCGAAAGCGAAGATCAGGGACATCATCAGCGAGAGATACTCGCCGACCTTGGGCAGCAGCTGGATCTGCGCGGTCTCGTCGCTGCCGGCCTGCTGCATGCCGAGCGAGAAGCGGACCAGCATCGGCAGCACGACGAAATAGACCAGTGCCGCGCCCAGCACGAAGAAGAATGGGGTCGCCACCAGATAAGGCAGGAAGGCCTGCTTCTCGTGCTTGTAGAGCCCCGGCGCCACGAACTTGTAGATCTGCGTCGCAATGATTGGGAACGAAATGAATCCGGCGCCGAACAGCGCGAGCTTGAGCTGGGTGATGAAATACTCCAGCAGCGCCGTGTAGATGAACTTCGAATTCTCCGGCCCCGCGACCCAGACGAACGGCCAGACCAGCACGTTGTAGATCTGCTTGGCGAAGAAGAAGCAGAAGATGAAGGCCACGCCGAAGCCGAGCAGCGCCTTGATCAGCCGCGAGCGCAGCTCGATCAAATGGTCCATCAGCGGGGCTTTGCTGGCCTCGATATCGGCGTCGCTCATGACGCTTTGGCGTCCTTGATCGCCTCGGCTGGCGCGGTGTCCTGGGTAACCGAGGTTTGTGTGACCTGCGCCTGCTCGACCTCGCGGGTGATGGCGAGCGGTTCGCTCGCCGCCGCATGTGTCTCCGCCTCGACAAACGTCGCGGGCGTCGGGGCTTCCGGAGTCGTCGGAATGATAGGCGCTTCCGTTGAAGTCGCCGCCGTTTCACTCGAAGTCGCCGGCGCTTCGCTTGAAGTCGCCTGTGCTTCGACAGCGGCGGTCGCGGAAGTCTCTGCGGGCTTGTCGAGCGCATCGACGCGCAAGGCGTCGCTGACGTCCTTCTGGAGCGAGGTCATCAAATTGTTGCCCGCAAAGCCGGTGGCTGCTTCCTTGACCTCGTCAAAGCTCTTCTTGAGGTCGGCCATCTCGGCCTCGCGCATCGCTTCCTGGAACTGGCCCTGGAATTCGGCGGCCATCTTGCGGGCCTTGCCCATCCATTGTCCGACCATGCGCAGCACGCCCGGCAGCTCTTTCGGGCCGATGGCGATCAGGGCAACGACCCCGATGAGAACCAGTTCACTCCACCCGATGTCGAACATGAGGTCTTCCGTTCAGGCCAGCCGCGACCGGCCCAATCCTCTCCACACGGGATCGGGACCGCCCGCGTCCACCTGCTCTTTGGCTCAGACGGCCTTGCTGCCGACGTCGGATCGTGCCGCGGTCGGCGCGGCAGTGTGCTCGATGGACTTGGACGGCTCGGGCTTGTCGGCGACCTTGTCGTCGTCCTGCATGCCTTTCTTGAAGGCCTTGATGCCCTGCGCAACGTCGCCCATCAGATCCGAAATCTTGCCGCGGCCGAACAGCAGCAGGACCACCGCGATCACCAAGATCCAGTGCCAAATGCTAAGCGAACCCATCCTGCAACCCTCCAAACGCGCATGGCCGGGACCCCGGCCGATCTTCACCGAAACCTAGGCTTCGCAGGTGTCAAAAACAAGGACCAAGGCAGCGCCAATTCGCTGTTGGCGCTACGTAATCTTGCTAGTGTTAACTGGTCGCAGGGCTCGTAGAAGGACGGAAAGTCAGCCTTCGCTGCCACCCTCGTCGCCGCCTTCCGGCGTCTCCGGCTCGACCGCGGGGGCCAGCGCAAGATCGAGGTCGTCGCCCGGTTCCAGCGGATCTTCGTCCTCGCGCAGCGCCGGGTCATCGGACGGCGTCGGCACGCTGAATCCGGTCGGCAGACGCGAGTCCAGAAGGCCTGTGCCCTTCAGCTCCTCGAGGCCCGGCAGATCGCCAAGCTGTTCCAGGGTGAACTGCGACAGGAAGTCCTCGGTGGTTCCGAACGTCAGCGGACGGCCCGGCGTTTTGCGACGGCCGCGCGGCTTGATCCAGCCGGTCTCCAGCAGCACGTCGAGCGTGCCTTTGGAGGTGACGACGCCGCGGATTTCCTCAATCTCGGCACGTGTCACCGGCTGGTGATAGGCGATGATGGCCAGCACCTCGATCGCCGCGCGGGACAGGCGGCGGGTCTCGGTGCTCTCGCGCGTCATCAGCCAGGCGAGATCGCCGGCGGTGCGGAACGTCCATTTGTTGGCGACGCGCACGAGGTTCACCCCGCGCGAGGCATATTCGGCCTGCAATTGCGCGAGCGCGGCCTTGACGTCGACGCCCTCCGGCATGCGCTTGGCCAGCGTCGCGGTATCCAGCGGTTCACTCGAAGCAAACAGCAGCGCTTCCAGCAGCCGCAACTCCTCGGGACGTGCCTGGGATTCGTTCTCCACCGGCTCGGCCTCGTCTACCCGCACTTCAGCCAGGCTTGCCATGGCAGCTTCTCCTTCTTGCACTTAACCGACCGGCGCATCAGGCGCAGGAGTTGCTTCTGGGACCGGTTGATGGCGCCCTTTTCGGAAATAGATCGGCGCAAACGCCTCTTTCTGGTTCAGCTCCAACGCCCCTTCCCGCACCAGCTCGAGCGCGGCGGCGAAGCTCGAGGCGAGCACCGTCGCGCGCTGCGTCGGATCGGCGACGTGCCGGAGCAGAAAGTCGTCGAGAACGCCCCAGTCATCCTGTTCGGTGATGCTGCCAACCAGCCGCTCCAGCGTGGCGCGCGCCTCGGCGAGCGACCACACCGTGCGCTTGGCCAGATGCACGCTTGCCAGCACGCGCGACTGGCGCTGCGAAGCATAGGCAGTGAGCAGGTCGTACAGCGTCGCCGTGTACTTCGGATGCCTGATCTCGGCGATCTGCTCCGGCTCGCCGCGCGGAAAGATGTCGCGCAGCAATTGCTGCCTGTTCATCAGCCGATTGGCGGCTTCGCGAATGGCTTCGAGCCGGCGCAGCCGATTGGCGAGCGCGGTCGCCATTTCTTCCGCGCTCGGCCCCTCCGCCGAGGGCGGCTCCGGCAGCAGCAGGCGCGATTTCAGGAAGGCGAGCCAGGCCGCCATCACGAGATAGTCGGCGGCAAGCTCCAGCCGGATCTTTCGCGCGGCTTCGATGAAGTGAAGGTACTGGTCGGCCAGCGCCAGAATCGAGATCTTGGACAGGTCGACCTTCTGCTGCCGCGCCAGCGCGAGCAGCAGATCGAGCGGGCCTTCATAGCCCTCGACGTCGACAACCAACGCCGGCTCACCCTCGGCGAGCTCTGCGGGCCGCCCGGTTTCGAATGAAAGAATTTCTGCGCTCATGCGGATGCCGTGTTTGCCCGTGCGATCAATGCGTCCAATTCGGCGCGTGCGGCCGCGCGATCGAACGGTTGCGGCGCCTTGCGTGCCGCGAGCGCGGCTTTCGCCCGCTCCAGCGCTCTGCCCGACAATTCCGGCGTCTGGGCGGCGACGTCGCGCATTTCCTCGATGTTGCCGTTGCAGTGCAGAGCCATGTCGCAGCCGGCCACGAAGATCGCGTGGGTGCGTTCGGCAAGGCTTCCCGCCAACGCATTCATCGACACGTCATCACTCATTAACAAACCCTGGAACCCGATTACGCCGCGAATCACCTGAGCGATCATTGTCGCAGAAGTCGTCGCCGGATGGGCGGGGTCGACGGCGCTAAACACAACATGTGCAGTCATGGCCATCGGAAGGTCCGCGAGTGGCTTGAATGCAGCGAAGTCGGTCCGTTCCAGCTCGTCCATCGGCGTATCAACGCTCGGCAGCTTGAAATGGGTGTCGGCAGTCGCTCGTCCGTGGCCGGGAATGTGTTTGAGAACCGGCAGCACGCCGCCCTGCTCCAAGCCGTCTGTGACCGCGCGAGCGATCGCCGCGACCTTGCCCGGCTCGGTGCCATAGGCGCGATTGCCTATCACGGCATCGGCCCCCGGAACCGGCACGTCCGCCAGCGGCAGGCAGTCCACGGTAATGCCGAGATCGGCAAGATCAGCCGCGATCAGCCGGGCACTGAGGCGCGCTGCAGTCAGCCCGAGAGCCGAATCAGTGTTGTATAATTTCGCGAAAACGGCGCCCGGCGGATACACCGGCCAGTGCGGCGGCCCCAGACGCTGCACCCGTCCACCTTCCTGATCGATCAGGACCGGGGCGTCGGCAACGCCTCTAGCGTCCCGCATTTCCGCAACCAACGCCGTAACTTGAGCCGGAGTCTCGATGTTGCGCTTGAAGAGGATGAAGCCCCACGGGCGCTCGTCACGGATAAACTCCCGCTCGGCGGCGGTCAGTTCCGTTCCGGATACGCCGGTAATGAAAGCCCGCGTGGTCATAAGGGCCGATTAACCCTGCCCCGTGGAGGGGTCAAGGAAACCGCCGTTAATTCCTCTGGATGAAGCAGGCAGACAAGCCTGCGGATTTCAAATTGTTGCAGGCCTGCGTCGCCTCTTCGGCCGAACCGTAAGGCCCAGCGAAGGCCCGGTAGACGATTCCCTTGCCCTTGTCGGTGAGATCGACCCGCTTGATCACCGGCGCGCGGGATCCCAGCACGCTGCCGTACTTGCTCTGGAGCACGCGGTAAGATGCGGCCGCGCTGTCCTCGCTCTGCTGCGACGAGACCTGCACGACGTAGCCGCCGCCACCGCCACTGCTCGCGGGCGCGATCTGCGTCGGATTGGTCGCAGCCATTCGCTGCGGCGGCTCTGATGCCGGGGCCGATTGCGGCGCGAGCGAGAGCGGCTGATTGGCGCTGGCATTGGCCGAGGTCGGCGGGCTGCGCGGCGCGGCCGGTGCAGCAATAGGTTTCGGCGCAGCTGCCGGCTTGGCAGCTGCCGCGGCTTGCGACGCCGTGCTGTCGGTTTGATCGCCCTTCACTGCGACCGTCCTGATCGATCGCGGTGCATTGTTCGGCAGCGTGCCGTTGCTCGCGGTCGGCCCCGCGCTCGGCAGGATCGTGGAGGGCGAAACACTCGCGACCGGCGGGGGGTTCGCATTCTGATTCAGCGGCGGAAATACGACGCGCGGACCGCCCGCCTTGGCGTTGACGTCGACAGGCGCCTCCTCGCGCGGCACGATCTTCTCGGAGCCATCGCCGCTGACCATGCGGTCGGGCACCTTCGCTGAGGAGTCCGACGGCGCCGGCACGACCTTGGTCGGGGTGTTGTCGGCCTTGATGATCGGCGGCTCGCCGCTGCGGGGTGAGCCCATGTAGGTCTTGTAGGCGAAGGCAGCGCCGGTCCCGACCACGGCAAGCGCCAGGATGGCCGCGACGGTCATCATGCCGCCGCGCGACTTCCTGGGCTCGTCGAGATCGGCTTCGGGATAGTCGCTCTGGAATGCGTAGGGATCATCCGGATAGGCCGGATCGCGTTGATACTCCTGCTCGCCCGCCTCGAGCCGGCCGTAGAGCGCATCGTCGTAGCGCGACGGATCGGGCTGCTGGTGCGGCTCCTGATAGGCCGGCTCCTGGTAGGCTTGAGCGTGATGCGCCTGATCTTGATAGGGCTGATTTTGATCGGCCTGATCCTGATAAGCGTGATCCCGATACGCCTGCGGCTGATGAAAATCAGGCTCGGCTGCGGCGGGCTGGGCTGAATAGCGATGCAACGGATGAACCGGGTTCACGGAGACGGGATAGTCGGGCTCGGGTGCCGGTGCCGGCTGCACGTTGGCGCGGCGCATCCATGATGGCGGCCCTGGCGGAGGCGCGCCCGGCTCGGCATAGTCCTGCTGATAGCCGTTCTGCGGATCTTCATCGTCCTGATAGCTCTGTGCGGGTGCAGGCGCGGCGGGCGGCTTCGCGCTGGGGCGCCCCTGCGCCGCGAATGGATCGGTCTGCCCGATCAGACGAGCGAGCTCAGCCAAGGGATCGCTCTCTGTCCTCCCATGCTGGCCGCCACCGCGACCATAGTCGTCGGAGGGAAACGGTCTGTCCTGATATCGATCGGCCATCGTGATGATGCGTCCCTTCGGGAAAGCCGCGCGCCCCTCGACCAAGGCGCGGCCTTCGACCCACAAGGCTTTCAACCAAATCCAAGCGATCCGGCTTCTGCCGGTATCCCCAACATTCCCCTTAAGTAGTTCGCCCCAAACTACCGCATCTCGTCCGGGGCATGGACGCCGAGGATGGCGAGGCCCGATGCCAGGACCGAGACGACGCCCTGGACCATGGCCAGCCGCGCCTTCGTTAGATCTGCATCATTATTGATAATGAAGCGTAAATAGGGCAAATCGCGCCCCTTCGTCCAAAGCGCATGAAATTCGCTGGCTAACTCATAGAGATAGAAGGCAATTCGGTGCGGCTCGTGGGCCGCGGCGGCGGCTTCCAGCGTCCGCGGATAAATTGCGAGCCGCTTAAGAAGATCTAGCTCGACCGGGTCGGACAGCCGTTCCACCGCCGACTCACTGAGCCAAGCGATGCGCTGGCCGGTATCCCCGGGGAGTTCCGGGAACACCTCGGCGCGGGCGTTGCGGAAGATCGAGTGGCCGCGGGCATGGCCGTACTGCACGTAGAAGACCGGATTGTCGCGCGACTGCTCCATGACCTTGGCGAGGTCGAAATCCAGCACCGCGTCGTTCTTGCGATAGAGCATCATGAAACGGACGGCGTCCTGGCCGACCTCATCCACGACCTCACGCAAGGTGACGAAGTCCCCGCTCCGCTTGGACATTTTCACCGGCTCGCCGTTGCGCAGCAGCTTCACGAGCTGGACAATCTTGACGTCGAGCGCGCCCTTGCCGGAGGTCGTCGCCTTCACCGCCGCCTGCATGCGCTTGATGTAGCCACCATGGTCGGCGCCCCAGACGTCGATCATCTCGGCGAAGCCGCGGTCGAACTTGTTCTTGTGGTAGGCGATGTCGGAGGCGAAGTAAGTGTAGGAACCATCCGACTTGATCAGTGGACGATCGACATCGTCGCCGTAGGCGGTCGCCTTGAACAGGAGCTGCTCGCGGTCCTCCCAATCCTCGATGGGCGCGCCCTTCGGCGGCGGCAGGCGGCCCTCGTAAATGTCGCCCTTGGCGCGGAGGAAATCGATGGTCTCGGCGACCTTGTTGTTACCGCTCTCGATCAGCGAGCGCTCCGAGAAGAACACGTCGTGGCGGATGTTGAGAGCCGCGAGGTCGTCCTTGATCTCGTCCATCATCATGGCAATTGCCTTGGCGCGCACGGTCGGCAGCCACTCGGCTTCGCTCATCGCGACGAGCTTGTCGCCGTGCTCCTTCGCCAGCGCCGCGCCGACCGGCTTCAGATAGTCGCCGGGATAGAGCCCGTCCGGAATGGCGCCGATATTCTCGCCGAGCGCCTCGCGGTACCTCAGGAAGGCGGAGCGTGCGAGCACGTCGACCTGCGCACCGGCATCGTTGATGTAATATTCGCGCGCCACGTCATGGCCGGCGAACTGGAGCAGGCTCGCCAGCGCGTCGCCGAACACCGCGCCACGGCAGTGGCCGACATGCATCGGCCCGGTCGGATTGGCCGAGACGAATTCGACATTGACCTTGGAGCCGCCGCGGACGCGGCCGTAATCGGCCCCTTCGCGCAGCACCGTCCGCAGTGCCTCCGCCCAGGCGGCGGGCTTCAGCGTCAGGTTGATGAAGCCGGGACCGGCGATGTCGACCTTTGCGATCAGCGTGTCGGCGCGCAGGCGTTCGGCAATCTGCTCGGCGAGGTCGCGCGGTTTGGCCTTTGCCTCTTTCGCAAGCACCATGGCGGCGTTGGTTGCCATGTCGCCATGGGAGGGATCACGCGGCGGCTCGACCACCACGCGCGACAAATCGATGCCCTCGGGCCAGCCGGCCTCCGCCGCGAGTACGCGGCAGACGGCGTGCACGCGCGCGAGCACGTCGGCGAACAGATGCAGCGATGAGGATGTGTCGGGCATGGCCGCCGCCTAACGCAAATCCGGGGTCGAGTCAAAGAGCCGCTGGTGCTCGGTCAGGGCGAAACGGTCGGTCATTCCGGCAATGAAATTGCCGATCCGGCGGGCCCGGTCGCCCTCGTTGTCGCTGTCCGCTCCTACCAGCCATTCCGGCGGCAGCTCGTCCCGCGATTTCAGGTATTTGGCGAACAGATCGAACAGGATCTGCTCCGCCTCCCCCATTACCCGCATCACTCGCTCGTGGCGGTACATGTGCTGGTAGAGAAAGGCCTTGATGGCGGCCTCCTCCTCGGCAACGGCAGCGGGGAACGAGACCAGCGGCCGGCTCTGCTGCCGCACATCCTGGGCCGATTGCGGTTTCGCGGCGGCGAGGTTGTTCTGCGCCTCCGCAAACACCGCGCCGATCAGGTGCGAGATCAGCTCGCGCACCAGCTCGGCGCCACGCCTGACGTCTTCGAGATCGGGATAATGCGCTGATGTCTCCGCAATGATTTCCGCGGTCAGCGGCATCACCTTGAGATCTTCGAGGTGGAACAGGCCAGCGCGCAGGCCGTCGTCGATGTCGTGGGCATCATAGGCGATATCGTCGGCGATCGCCGCGACCTGCGCTTCGAGCGATGCGAAGCTCCAGAGCTCAAGATCGTAAGTCCTGATGAAGTCGGCGATGCCGACGGGAATGCCGTGCTCGCGATAGCGCCCGACCGGCGCGCCGCTGCGGTCGGTCAGCGGTCCGTTATGCTTGACGATGCCCTCCAGCGACTCCCAGGTCAAGTTCAATCCGTCGAACTCGGGGTAGCGGTGTTCCAGCGCGGCGACGACGCGCAGGGTCTGGGCGTTATGGTCGAAGCCGCCGAAATCCGCCAGACAGGCGTCCAGCGCCCGCTCGCCGGCGTGGCCGAAGGGCGGATGGCCGAGATCGTGGACGAGCGCCAGCGTTTCCGTGAGGTCTTCGTCGAGCCCGAGCTGCCGGGCCAGCGCCCGGGCGATCTGCGCCACCTCCAGTGAATGGGTCAGCCGGGTGCGGTAGTGGTCGCCCTCGTGGAACACAAACACCTGGGTCTTGTATTTGAGGCGGCGGAACGCAGTGGAATGGATCACCCGGTCGCAATCCCGTCGGAACGGGCTGCGGGTCTGGCTCGGCGGCTCCGCGACCAGCCGGCCACGGCTGCGGTCGGGGTCGCAGGCATAGGGCGCACGGGGGGCAGCCATTCCGACCGACACGGCGAATTTAGTCCCTATCCATTTGATTCTGCGTATGGTGGCACTTAACTATGTCGGGCGCGGGACACCAAATAAATTGGCAAGTGAGCTGGGTAAGTGATCTGGGTGTGACCGCGGGACTATCGGAGACGAACGATGACGACTGCCGTGACCATCAGTGACCGGGCCGCACGCCGGATTGGGGAGATTCTCAAGGGCGAAGGTTCTGGCGCGATGCTGCGGATCTCGGTCGAAGGCGGCGGCTGCTCGGGGTTTCAGTACAAGTTCGATATCGACCGCGCCCGCACCGACGACGACCTTGTGATCGAGCAGAACAATGCGGTGGTGCTGGTTGATTCCGCCTCGCAGCCTTTCCTGGCAGGATCGCAGGTCGATTTCGTCGACGATCTGATCGGGGCGTCGTTCCGCGTCAACAATCCGAACGCGACGGCGTCCTGCGGCTGCGGGACCAGCTTCTCGATCTGACCTGCACCGCCTACGCGCCGGTCATCTGCCTTTCCTCGTCCGTCCATTCTACCTCGGCCGGTATCATGTCCGGCTGAAGGGGCGCGTCGTCCCACGCGTCACGGTTCAGTGCGCGCAGCAATGCCGTCACCAGCGCGGGCTTGCGTAGCGGCTTTGCCAGGAAGTCCGACATGCCGGCCTCGCGGCAGATCCTGACGTCTTCCGGGAAGGCATTGGCGGTCAGTGCGACGATCGGTAACTCCGCGAAGCGCGTGCCTTTCGCGCGGATTGCCCGGGTCGCGGCAAGGCCATCCATGTCGGGCATGCGCACGTCCATCAGCACGACGTCGTAGTCGCCCTCGGAGGCCGCCTCGACCGCCTCGACGCCGTCGCTCACGACGCGCAGCTCGACCTCGAAGGCCCCTAACATCTTGCTCACGACCATGCGGTTGACGGCATCGTCCTCCGCGACCAGCACCTTCAGCGGCCGGTCAAGCGCGGCGATGCGGGCCTTGAGATCGTCGGCTTCGTCGCGGTCTGTAGTCTGGTCGGATGCCTGCGCCTGGCTCCAGGGCAGCACCAGCGTGAAGCGGAAGGTCGAGCCCTCGCCCGGCGTCGAGGTGACGCCGATGGTGCCGCCCATCTGCTCGATGATGCGCCGCGAGATCGCGAGGCCAAGCCCGGTACCGCCGAAACGGCGGCTGATCGAGGCATCGGCCTGGGCGAAGTCAGAGAAGAGCTGCCCGACCTTCTCGGGTGCGATGCCGATACCGCTGTCGCTCACGCTCCATTCAACGGTCGCAAGCAGATCGCGGCGCGCCTGGCAGGTCGCCGAGATCGTCACCTCGCCGGCATCGGTAAATTTCACCGCATTGGACGCGAGGTTGAGCAGCACCTGGCGGATACGCGCAACGTCGCCGCGCAGCGTCGGCGGCAGGTTCGGGTCGAGTTCGATCTTAACCTCGAGCCCCTTGCTCCTGGCGCCTGCGCGCACCACGGCCGCGACCGTCTCGACCAGCGCGTGCGGCGCGAAGTCGATCACCTCGAACTGGAAACGTCCGGCTTCGAGCTTGGAGAGATCGAGAATGTCGTTGAGGATGCGCTGAAGATTGTCGCCGGATTCGCGGATCGTGGTGACGGCCTCGTGCTGCTCCGGATCGAGCTTGGTCTCAAGCAGCATGCTGGCAAGCCCGAGCACGCCGTTCATGGGGGTGCGGATCTCGTGGCTCATCACAGCCAGGAAGTCGGACTTGGCCCGGCTCTCGGCCTCAGCCTTTTCTGCGCGCCAGCGCTCGGTCACGTCGCGCCCGAAGCCGCGATAGCCGAGGAATTGGCCGTCGCGGTCGTGGGCCGGCTTGCCCGTCAGCGACCACAGCCGCGCCTCGCCGCCGGCGACGACCTTGATACTCATCTCGTGCAGCGGTTCGGCATGCTCCATCAGGCCGACGATGTTGTAGGCCGCCGTCTTGTCCTCGGGGCAGAGCATGTCGAGCACGTCGGCGAAATGAGATCCCTTCAGGAGCGGAAGCGGCAGCTGCGCGACCGCGGCGAAGCGCTCGGGCACGTCGACCAGATGCCCCTCGGCGTCGGTCTGCCATAGCCAGTCGCTGGCATTCTCCTGGAAATCCTTCAGCAACAGCGAGATGATCTCGGTCTGCCGTTCGAGCTCGAGCTGGGCCTTGAGATTGCCGACGAACAGATTGCCTTGGGAGACGATGTTGCCCGCCATGAAGAACGCGAACAGCAGCAGGAACACCGAGGTCATCAGGTACGGCCCGGCGCCGCACAGCAGCAGCGCGCCGGCGCAGGCAACCGTCATGGTGGCGAGATAGACGAGACCGGCGCGCGGGAAGGTCGACAGCGTGAAGGCGCCGCCGGACATCATGCCGACCATCAGGCAGGCCAGAATGAGCTGGCTGGTCGGCTCGATGCGGCTGAACAGTGCCAGCGGCAGGGTGCCCCAGATCGCCGCGAGGAAAAATGCCTGCCGCATCATCTGCCGCGCGGCGCGCACTGTTGCTTCCTGGGGCGGATTTTGGTGGGAACGTCGCCAGGCGCGAACGGCGAGCGAAGCCGTGGTGGCGAGCGTCAGGCCCCAGATCGCGAGGAAGTCGTTCCAGCCCCTGCCCCAGAACAGGATCAGCACGATGGCGACATTGAGCATGGTGACGGCCATCGTCACCGGGATCAGCCGCGTCACAGCGTCGATCTGCTTGGCGCGGATCCGGCGCACCTCGCGCTCACTGAGATCGGCGGTCAGGCCGTCCTCGATCTCGAAGCCGCCGAGCCAATACAGGAACGCGCCGATCAGGCCGTCACGCGGTTCATTTCGCTTTATGGATTTGTCCGGCCATCCCATCCGAGGAACCTTTTCGGCATTAATGGCCCGCGGCCTGCTTAGGCCGGGTTAATTTTGTGGGAGATTTTGCGCCGTCCTTGACGGGCGCGTTTGCAGTTTGTTCTAACGGGGCCCCGCCTGGAGCTTCCCGCAATGCCAATCAGAGTAGCCACCTGGAACGTGAACTCGGTCCGGCAGCGGATCGAGCATCTCCTCACTTGGCTCCGGGAGTGCCAGCCGGACATCGTCTGCCTCCAGGAGATCAAATGCGTCGATGAGGCCTTCCCACGGCTGGAGATCGAGGCCATGGGCTACAACGTCGTCACCCACGGCCAGAAGACCTTCAATGGCGTCGCCTTGCTGTCGAAACTGCCATTCGACGAGACCAAGTCGGGGCTTGCCGGCGATGACGAGGATGCGCATGCCCGCTTCCTCGAGGGCGTGGTGACGCTCAAGCGCGGCGTGCTGCGCATCGCCTGCCTCTACCTGCCCAACGGCAATCCGGTCGGGACCGAGAAATATCCCTACAAACTCAAATGGATGTCGAGGCTTCTTGAGTATTCGAAGGAGCGGCTTAAGGCCGAGGACCCGCTGATCCTCGCTGGCGACTTCAACGTCATCCCCGCCGCTCGCGACGTGCACAATCCTGCGGCCTGGACCGGGGACGCCCTGTTCAAGGCCGAGACGCGGGAGAGCTTTCAGTCCCTGCTCGGCCTCGGCCTGACCGACGCGCTGCGGACGGTCACCGACGAGCCCGGACTCTACACCTTCTGGGACTATCAGGCCGGCGCTTGGCAGAAGAACCAGGGCCTGCGGATCGATCATCTGCTGATGTCGCCGCAGGCCAGCGACCGGCTCGCCAATGTCGGCATCGACAGCTATGTGCGCGGCTGGGAGAAGCCGTCGGACCACGTGCCGGTATGGGCGGATCTGGATTTGGAGGCGGCGTAGCGCCGCCTCTACAGGCTCACTCGTGGCGGCCTTGCACCCACTGTTCCAGCATTTGCAGGCACATGGCGCGGTCGTCGTCGGAGGCCTTGGCGAAAGCGCGGTTGTAGCTTTCCTTGATCCAGACTTCCTCGGCGCCGGCGCTGTCACGCGCCAGGGTCAGCCACATCAGGCCGCGCGCGGCCTGCCGCGGCAGGCGGTCGCCGTTGAACAGCATTTGGCCAAGCAGCGCCTGGGCCTCGTGCTGGCCCTTCTGCGCGGCCAGGCCGAGCCAGCGCGCGCCGTAGCGGAAGTCCTCGCGCGAGGCGTCCGGCGTCTTCAGGTAGAGCCGGGCGAGATCGTACTGAGCATCCGCATTGCCGAAATAGGACGCCGCGTAGGAGAACATCTCCCGCGCCCGGTCCGGATCCGACTTGACCTTCGAATTCGGGATTCCGCTGAGATAGTAGCGGCCGAGCGCGACGAAGGCGTTGGCCACGATCTGCGCCTGCGGCGCCGACGGGCTGTCCTCGGCATGCGCGTTCGCGATGCGGCTGAAATATTCGAATGCGCGCACATCGTCCTGGGCGACACCGTCGCCATTGGCATACATGCGGCCGAGCTTCCACTGCGCGATCGGATGACCGCCCTCGGCGGCATATTGCAGGGCGCTGAGCGAGATTTCCTGGCCGGCCACGGCCGGCGGCACATTGCGCACCTTGCCTGCGACGCCGGGCAAGGTGGTGACCACCGGGATGGCCGCATCCTTCTGGTTGACGGGCGCACCGTCGAAGGCGAACGCGGGCGCGGCCAGCGCAGCAGCCCCCAACACAAACGCAACGATGGTACGCCTAGATGTCCGCATAACACTGTTTCTCGTACGCGCCGCCGGGATGGGTTACCGCCCCATCGATCGCCGGCCCAACCTGCTGAGCATATTTCCACAGCGCGCCCGACGTATGGTTAGTCGCGCGAGCGCGCCATTTGGTCTTGCGCTGGGCGAGCTCGTCGTCGCTCAATTTTACGTCAAGGGTGCCGGCGACCGCGTCGATCTCGATGATGTCGCCATCCTGCAACAGTCCGATCGGCCCCCCGACAGCGGCCTCGGGCCCGACATGACCGATGCAGAAGCCGCGGGTGGCGCCGGAGAAGCGCCCGTCAGTGATAAGCGCGATCTTGCCTCCCATGCCCTGGCCGGTCAGCGCCGCGGTGGTCTGGAGCATTTCCCGCATGCCGGGGCCGCCCTTGGGCCCCTCGTAGCGGATCACGATGACTTCGCCTTCGCGGTAAGTGCGGTTCTGGACGGCCTCGAAGGCATCCTCCTCCCGGTCGAAGCAACGCGCTGGACCGGTGAACCTCAGGTTGGACATTCCCGCGACTTTCACGATCGCACCTTCTGGCGCCAAATTGCCCTTCAGACCGACCACACCGCCAGTGACGGTGATGGGCTTGTCTGCCGGGTGCACCACGTCCTGGTGCGGATTCCATTTCACGCTCTTGAGGTTTTCGGCGATCGTTCGACCGGTGACGGTGAGGCAGTCACCGTGGAGAAATCCGTTGTCGAGCAGCGTCTTCATCAGAAGCGGTATGCCGCCAACTTCAAACATGTCTTTGGCGACATAACGACCACCTGGCTTCAAATCGGCGACATACGGTGTCTTTTTGAAGATTTCGGCGACGTCAAATAAGTCGAATTTTATTCCGGCCTCATGCGCGATCGCCGGTAGGTGCAGCGCAGCATTGGTCGAGCCACCGGAGGCCGCAACCACGGCGGCCGCGTTCTCCAATGCCTTGCGGGTGACGATGTCGCGCGGCCGGATATTGGCGGCGATCAGGTCCATCACCTTCTCGCCCGCGGTCATGCAGAACGCATCGCGGATTTCGTAAGGTGCGGGCGCGCCGGCCGAGTACGGCAGTGCGAGCCCGATCGCCTCGGACACGGTCGCCATAGTGTTGGCAGTAAACTGCGCGCCGCAGGCACCGGCCGATGGGCACGCCACCCGCTCGATCTCGTCGAGATCCTCGTCCGACATGGCGCCGACCGAATGCTTGCCGACGGCCTCGAACATGTCCTGCACGGTGACCTGCTGCCCGCGGAAATTGCCGGGCAGGATCGAGCCGCCATAGATGAAGATCGAGGGCACGTTGAGGCGGACCATCGCCATCATCATGCCCGGCAGCGACTTGTCGCAGCCGGCAAGACCCACCAGCGCATCATAGGCGTGGCCGCGGATGGTCAACTCGACGGAGTCGGCGATACATTCGCGTGACGGCAGCGAGGAGCGCATGCCGTCATGGCCCATGGCGATGCCGTCAGTGACGGTGATGGTGCAGAATTCACGCGGGGTGCCGCCGGCCGACGCGACGCCCTTCTTCACCGCCTGCGCCTGGCGCATCAAAGCGATGTTGCAGGGGGCGGCCTCGTTCCAGCAGGAGGCTACGCCGACGAAGGGCTGGTGGATCTGCTCGCTTGTCAGACCCATGGCGTAGAGGTAGGAGCGATGGGGCGCGCGCGCAGGGCCTTCCGTCACGTGACGGCTCGGCAGCCTCTGCTTGATGTTGCTCTTCGCGTCCATCGCAAACCAGTTTCCCCAGCCAACCCTTTCAGACCCGAGAAATCAAACCCAAGATTTGAATCGACCTTGGGATTTCTCGTCGCCTTTCAAGGAGCGCCGCTGCCGATAAAGCATTCGAATGATTTTATTCATGTTCGGGTGTGGCTAAATAGCGGCGCCGAGGCGAACAGCCTGCAATGAGGGTTAAATCCCGACTGACTGTTGCATTGACGGCACAATCGTGGCTCGAAGGACACGGTTGGCCTTACCATGATACCCTCTGTGGGGGGCCATCCACAACTTCAGATTTCGAGGCAGCCTCAGCGCGCCGTCTTTTGTTTCGAGGGCGGAGTGCACCGGAACTGAGTCGTCGCCGTTGACTTCGGTTGTAGTGGGCTTTCCCGGCATCCGCGCCCCGCCGCCTGCTCTCGTATCCTAGACCCGCCGCAACGCTCTTCAGCGTTGCAGCGGGACCCAGATGGGCAACACTATATGCACCGCCGAGATGGGCCCGGCTCTGCAGCGCACCGCTGAAGGAGCGCTGCACCTGCGTCCGGGGAGGAGTGAGGCGCGCTCTCTCCACATCATCATTGCGACCACAGCAAGAAATATCAGTCCCGTCATCCCCGCGCAGCGGCGAAGCCGCTGTCGCTGGATGCGGAATCCGAGGCAAAG